>NZ_MKXB01000170.1:0-96007 GCF_001865245.1 Streptomyces sp. CC53
CAGCCCCGTGCAGCCCCGCAGACTCAAGCGGCCCCGAAGCCCCGGGCACCGCCCGCCCGCGCACCACCCGCACCCACCGCACGCGCACGCACCACCCGCACCCACCGACCGGATCCGGGACCGGCCGGCCGGTCACCGCAGCGCGGGCGGGCGCGCCCCGTCCCTGACCGCAGCGCGCCTCACCGCGCCCGCTGCACCCTCCGCTCGTCCCACACCGGCTCCGCCGTCTCCCGCACGACCCCGTCCGCGCCGAACACCAGGAACCGGTCGAAGGACCGGGCGAACCAGCGGTCGTGCGTCACCGCCAGCACCGTCCCCTCATACGCCTCCAGGCCGGCCTGGAGCGCCTCCGCCGACTCCAGGTCCAGGTTGTCCGTCGGCTCGTCCAGCAGCAGCGCCGTCGTCCCCGACAGTTCCAGCAGCAGGATCTGGAACCGCGCCTGCTGCCCGCCCGACAGCCGGTCGAAGCTCTGGTCGCCCTGGCGCTCCAGCTCGTACCGGCGCAGCGCCGACATCGCGCCGCCCCGGTCCTTGGCGTGCTCGGTCCACAGGATGTCGACGAGCGTGCGGCCCTCCAGTTCGGGGTGTGCGTGGGTCTGGGCGAAGTGGCCGGGCACGACGCGCGCGCCCAGCTTCCAGTGCCCCGTGTGGGCCACGGACGGGTCGCCCGCCAGCAGCCGCAGGAAGTGCGACTTGCCCGACCCGTTCGAGCCCAGCACGGCGACCCGCTCGCCGTAGAAGACCTCCAGGTCGAACGGCTTCATCAGGCCGGTGAGCTCCAGCCGCTCGCAGGTCACCGCGCGCAGACCGGTGCGCCCGCCGCGCAGCCGCATCCGGATGTCCTGCTCGCGCGGAGGCTCCGGCGGCGGCCCGGCCTCCTCGAACTTCCGCAGCCGTGTCTGCGCCGCCGCGTACCGGGAGGCCATCTCGTGGCTGACGGAGGCGGCCTGCCGCAGGGTCGCCACGAGCTTCTTCAGCTGGGCGTGCTTCTCCTCCCAGCGCCGCTTCAGCTCCTCGAAGCGGGCGAAGCGCTCCCGCCGCGCCTCGTGGAACGTCCCGAACCCGCCGCCGTGCACCCACACGTCCGACCCCGCGGGCCCCGGTTCCACCGCGACGATCTTCTGCGCGGCCCGGGACAGCAGCTCCCGGTCGTGCGAGATGAACAGCACCGTCTTGCGGGTCTCCGCGAGCCGCTCCTCCAGCCACCGCTTGCCGGGCACGTCCAGGTAGTTGTCGGGCTCGTCCAGCAGCAGCACCTGGTCGGGTCCGCGCAGCAGCGCCTCCAGCACCAGCCGCTTCTGCTCGCCGCCGCTGAGGGTGCGCACCTGCCGCCACTGCGCCTTCTCGTACGGCACGCCCAGCGCGGCCGTCGTGCACACGTCCCAGAGGGTCTCGGACTCGTACCCGCGCACCTCCGCCCAGTCGCTGAGCGCCTGCGCGTAGCGCAGCTGCGCGGCCTCGTCGTCCACGGTCATCACGAGGTGCTCGGCCTCGTCGACCTCCCGCGCGGCCTTTCGGATCTCCGGCGGCGCCACGGACACCAGCAGGTCCCGCACCGTCCGCTCGTCCCGTACGGACCCCACGAACTGCGGCATGACGCCCAGGCCGCCGCTGACCGACACCGAGCCGCCGTGCGGCTGCAACTCCCCGGCGATCAGCCGCAGGAGGGTCGTCTTCCCCGCGCCGTTGGCCCCGACGAGGGCCACGACGGCCCCCTCACCGACCCGGAACGACGCGTCGGCGAGCAGCGCCCGTCCGTCCGGCAGGTAGTACTCCAGATGCGCGACCTCGACATGCCCCATGCCGCGCATTCTCCCCGGCCCGGCGGCCGTCGGCCCAACGGATTTCCGAGCGGCCCGCCCGGTCTAGGATGCGCGGCATGAGCTTTGGGGGACCGCAGTGGCCGCAGGAGCCGCAGCAGCAGGGCGGGCAGGGCTTCGGCCCGCCGCCGCAAGGACAGCAGCCGGGGGGACGGTACGGCGACCCTTACGCCGGGCAGCAGCCCGCTCAGCCGCACGCCGGGCAGTCCGCCGAGCCGTACGGCGGACCGTACGGGCAGCAGCCCGCGCAGCCCTTCGGAGGCGGGAGCAGCAGCCCCTTCGGCGCGGCGGCCTCCGACGCGCACACCCCGGACTGGGGCGCCCTCGCCGACGCCTCCGCCGCCCGGCAGCGCCGCAAGCGCTTCATGCTGGCCGGTGGCGGCCTCCTCGCCGTCGCCGCCATCGGCACCGTCGTGGCCGTCGCCGTGACCGCGGCCGACAAGGGCACGACCGCGCAGGCCCCGGCCGGCAGCGCCGCGACCGCCCCCGGCGGCCCCGAGATCCCCGCGGGGACGGCCGGACCCGAGCCGTCGTTCTCCTCGGTCGCGCCCGCTCCCCCGCCGGACCCGATGGACTTCCTCACCACCGCGGACAAGGACAAGGCGCCGCTCGCACCGGAGGACCTGTTCCCCGGCAAGAAGCTCACCGTGGGGGACCGCGTCTACCGGAAGGGCGCCGTCGCCTCCACGACGAACTGCGCGGGCGCCGGCAAGGACGGTCTCGGCGCGGTGCTGCAGCAGCACGGATGCACCCGGGTGATCCGCGCCACCTACGAGCGGGACGGGGTCGCCGTCACCGCCGGCGTCGCCCTCTTCGAGGACGAGGCGACGGCGCTGAAGGCCAAGCAGGACGCCAAGGGCGGCATCGCGCCGCTGGCCGGCGACGGCGTCGACACCTTCTGCCGCGCGACGGTCTGCCTGCGCCGCTCCAACGCGCTCGGCCGCTACGCCTACTTCACGCAGGCCGGCTTCGCCGACGGCCGCAAGGTCACCCAGCAGGACGCCGCCGTCTTCCAGACCAGCGACGACCTGGGCACCTTCACCTTCAACCAGATCTACGCACGGGGCCGCGCCCAGGCGTCAGCAGCAGCCACCACTCCCGCTTCCGGCGGTCAGTGACGGCAGGGAGCGCTTGTTGCGGGCCTCCCGGTTGCGGGCGGCCAGCAGCTCGTCCGCCGGATACCCGACCTCCTCCAGGGTGAGCCCGTGGGGCCGGACGACGTGCACGGCGGAGTCCCGCACCCGCGCGGCCAGCACCTTCGCGGGCCACTCCACGCCCTGGTGCCCGTCGCCGACGAACAGCAGCGCCCCGACGAGCGAGCGCACCATGTTGTGGCAGAAGGCGTCGGCCCGCACGGTGGCTTCCAGGACGCCGCTCGGCAGCCGCTCCCACCGCAGCTCCTGGAGCGTGCGGATGGTGGTGGCCCCGTCGCGCCGCTTGCAGTACGCGGCGAAGTCGTGCTCCCCGAGCAGGGTCTCGGCGGCGGCGTTCATGGCGTCGACGTCGAGGGTCCAGTCGTGCCAGAGGACGTGGCCGCGCAGCAGCGGGTCGACACCGCCCGGGGCGTCGGTGACGCGGTAGGCGTAGCGCCGCCAGATCGCCGAGAACCGGGCGTTGAACCCGGGGGGCGCCTCCTCCACACGCCAGATCCGCACGTCGTGCGACAGCCGTCCCGCGAGCCGCCGCAGCAGCTTCTCCCGGTGCGCGTCCCACACGTCCTGCGGCAGGTCGACGTGGGCGACCTGGCCGCGGGCGTGCACCCCGGCGTCGGTCCGCCCGGCGACGGTCAGCTCGTACGTCTCGGAGGACCGCGTCACCGTGCGCAGCGCGTCCTCGATCTCGCCCTGCACGGTGCGCTGCCCGCCGGCTTGTTTGGCCCAGCCGTGGAAGTCCCTGCCGTCGTACGACAGGTCCAGCCGCACCCGTACGAAACCGGGCTCCACCTCATCGCTCACGCCACGATCCTCTCAGACCCCTTCTCATACGGAACGGGCCCGTCCCAGGGGGACGGGCCCGTCAGAGCCGTAGCTCAGGAGGCTTTCGGGCCTCCGGTCCTCCCCCGCTCACGCGGGAGGGGAGGAGGCTCAGGCCTCCTTGGTCTCCTCGGCCGGAGCCTCGGCGGCCTCGTCGGCCTTGGCCTCGTCGGCCTCCTTCACCGCGCGCTTGGTCGCGGCCTCGGCCTCGGCGACGGTCGCCTTCTTGGCGATCTCGCCCTCGACCAGCTCGATGACCGCCATCGGGGCGTTGTCGCCGCGACGGTTGCCGATCTTCGTGATGCGGGTGTAGCCACCCGGGCGCTCGGCGTAGCGCGGGGCGATCTCGGTGAAGAGCGTGTGGACGATGCCCTTGTCCGTGATCGTCTGCAGCACCAGGCGACGGTTGTGGATGTCGCCCTTCTTCGCCTTGGTGATCAGGCGCTCGGCGACGGGGCGCAGGCGGCGGGCCTTGGCCTCGGTCGTGGTGATGCGGCCGTGCTCGAAGAGCGACTTCGCGAGGTTCGCGAGGAGCAGCTTCTCGTGCGCAGCGCTGCCGCCCAGACGGGCGCCCTTGGCGGGCTTCGGCATGGTGTTTCTCCTTGTGATCTGCACCGGCCGTGTCAGGTACCGGTGTCAGGACCCCGCAGGCGGATGCCTGCGGGCAGCTATCGCGTGAGCGCGGGCGCTCGGTGGTGCGGGTGACGGCAGGGCGGTCCGCTGGGGACGCCCCGGCCGGTCAGTACTGCTCGGTCTCGACGAAGCCGGAGTCGGCGTCGTCGTCCGCGCCGAAGGTGTCGGCGGCGGAGGTCGGGTCGAATCCGGGCGGGCTGTCCTTGAGGGCCAGGCCCATGCCGGCCAGCTTCGCCTTGACCTCGTCGATCGACTTCGCACCGAAGTTGCGGATGTCGAGCAGGTCGGCCTCGGAGCGGGCGACGAGCTCGCCCACGGAGTGGATGCCCTCGCGCTTGAGGCAGTTGTAGGAGCGGACGGTGAGCTCCAGCTCCTCGATGGGCAGCGCCAGGTCGGCGGCCAGGGCGGCGTCCGTGGGGGACGGGCCCATGTCGATGCCCTCGGCGTCGATGTTCAGCTCACGGGCGAGACCGAACAGCTCGACCAGCGTCTTGCCGGCGGACGCCATGGCGTCGCGCGGCCGCATGGCCTGCTTGGTCTCGACGTCGACGATCAGCTTGTCGAAGTCGGTGCGCTGCTCGACTCGGGTGGCCTCGACCTTGTAGGTCACCTTCAGGACGGGCGAGTAGATGGAGTCGACCGGGATGCGGCCGATCTCCTGGCCCACCTGCTTGTTCTGCACGGCGGAGACGTAGCCGCGACCGCGCTCGACGGTCAGCTCCATCTCCAGCTTGCCCTTGCTGTTGAGCGTGGCGAGGACGAGGTCGGGGTTGTGCACCTCGACACCGGCCGGGGGCGCGATGTCGGCGGCGGTGACCAGGCCCGGGCCCTGCTTGCGCAGGTACATCACGACGGGCTCGTCGTGCTCCGAGGAGACGACGAGCTGCTTGATGTTGAGGATCAGGTCGGTGACGTCCTCCTTGACGCCCGGCACGGTGGTGAACTCGTGCAGGACCCCGTCGATGCGGATGCTGGTGACAGCGGCACCGGGGATGGAGGAGAGGAGGGTGCGACGGAGGGAGTTGCCGAGCGTGTAGCCGAAGCCGGGCTCCAGCGGCTCGATGACGAACCGCGAGCGGTACTCGTCGACAACCTCTTCGGTCAGCGAGGGACGCTGAGCGATCAGCATGGTGATGTGTCCTTCAGTCGTGGACGCCCGCTATTTGACGTCCTCGGTCACCGGGCGGCTGCCCGGTGGTGTCACTTAGCAAGGGTACGGGCGGTACGCCAGAAAAGAGGCGTACCGCCCGGACCCTCAAGCAGAGCGAAGCGCGGCGTCAGCCGCGGCGGCGCTTCGGCGGGCGGCAGCCGTACCGCGGACACCCGGGGGACGACCCCCGGACCCCCGGCACGGCCCACGCCCTCGTGCGACACGCTCGGCGCCGCACGGCACCGGCGTCAGACGCGGCGGCGCTTCGGCGGGCGGCAGCCGTTGTGCGGGGTCGGCGTGACGTCCTGGATGGAGCCGACCTCAAGGCCGGTGGCCTGGAGGGAACGGATCGCGGTCTCACGACCGGAGCCCGGGCCCTTGACGAAGACGTCGACCTTGCGCATGCCGTGCTCCTGAGCGCGGCGCGCGGCGGACTCGGCGGCCATCTGCGCGGCGAACGGAGTCGACTTGCGCGAGCCCTTGAAGCCGACGTGGCCGGCGGAGGCCCAGGAGATCACGTTGCCGGACGGGTCCGTGATCGAGACGATCGTGTTGTTGAACGTGCTCTTGATGTGCGCGTGGCCGTGAGCGACGTTCTTCTTTTCCTTGCGGCGCACCTTCTTGGCAGCGCCCTGACGTCCCTTGGGGGGCATCTCTAACTCCTACGGGAGGTGGTCGGTCCTACAGCGAAGAGCGAAGACCGTTGGACGGTTCGTCCGCTGCGGACTACTTCTTGCCCGGCTTCTTCTTACCGGCGATGGCGCGACGCGGGCCCTTGCGGGTACGCGCGTTCGTGCTGGTGCGCTGACCGCGGACCGGCAGACCACGGCGGTGGCGCAGACCCTGGTAGCAGCCGATCTCGACCTTGCGGCGGATGTCGGCCTGGACTTCGCGGCGGAGGTCACCCTCGGTCTTGATGTTGTTGTCCACGTACTCGCGGATCTTGACCAGGTCCTCCTCGGACAGGTCGCGAACGCGGGTGTTCGGGTTCACACCAGTGGCGGCGAGGGTCTCCTGCGCCAGGGTGCGGCCAATGCCGAAGACGTAGGTGAGTGCGACCTCCACGCGCTTGTCGCGCGGGATGTCGACACCGGAAACGCGTGCCATTCAATGGCTCCTGTGTGCTCGGGGGTCTTCCGCAGTGCCGTTCCCGGCCGCCGTACGAGGTACGTTCCGGGTCCCCGGCCCCCGCCGGAGGTGTCGCCAACCGGTTTCGACACCGGTCGGGCGGGCACTGCGTATGTACAAAGAAACGTTGCGTCGCGCGTGAACTGCGGAGTGCAGGTCGGTCGGCGTGCGTCAGCCCTGGCGCTGCTTGTGGCGCAGGTTTTCGCAGATGACCATGACCCGGCCGTGACGGCGGATCACCTTGCACTTGTCGCAGATCGTCTTGACGCTCGGCTTGACCTTCATGGGTGAGGTTCTCCGGGTCAGTGCCAGCGCCCCGCGGAATGGGGCACGGACAAGATCTACTTGTATCGGTAGACGATCCGGCCACGCGTCAGGTCGTACGGAGACAGCTCCACGACGACCCGGTCATCCGGGAGGATACGGATGTAGTGCATCCGCATCTTGCCGCTGATGTGCGCGAGGACCTTGTGACCGTTCTGGAGCTCCACCTTGAACATCGCGTTCGGCAGGGACTCGATCACGGTGCCCTCAATTTCGATGGCACCTTGCTTCTTGGCCACGCTTCGCCCTTCGAATCGGCTACCTTGATCGACTCCCGCAGCCGTGTGCGGACACACGGGTACACGAGAGCCGACGCGTCAGTCTACGCCACGCCCCGCGGAAAGACGAATTCTGCCCAACCTCGATGATCCCTACGCGCGCCGCGGGGCGCGGGTCGCACGGGGAACGGGGGCCTAGCCGAGCGGGTCGGGCGCCGCGGTGACGCCGAGCTCCGCGAGACGGGCCTTGCCTCCGTCGGGGGCCGTCAGGACGAGGGGGCCGTCCTCGGTGAGGGCGACGGAGTGCTCCCAGTGCGAGGACCAGGTGCCGTCGGTCGTGATGACGGTCCACTCGTCCTCCAGGACCTCGGTCCTGGGCGTCCCGAGCGACACCATCGGTTCGATCGCCAGGCAGAAGCCGGGCACCAGCTTCGGTCCCTTGCCGCGCTTGCGGGTGACGTAGTTCAGCAGGTGCGGGTCCATGTGCATCTCGGAGCCGATGCCGTGGCCGCCGTAGTCCTCGATGATCCCGTACTTGCCGCCGCCCGGCTTCGGCTGGCGGCGGATGTACGTCTCGATGGCCCGGGAGATGTCCACCAGTCGGTTGCCGTTCTTCATCGCGGCGATGCCGGCCCACATCGACGCCTCGGTGACCCGGGACAGCTCGATCAGCTCGGGGGCGTGCCCGGAGCCGACGAACGCGGTGTACGCGGCGTCGCCGTGCCAGCCGTCGATGATGGCGCCGGCGTCGACGGAGATGATGTCGCCGTCCTTGAGGACGACGTCGTCGCTGGGGATGCCGTGGACGACGACCTCGTTGACCGAGGTGCAGATGGTGGCGGGGAAGCCGCCGTAGCCGAGGAAGTTCGACTTGGCGCCGTGCTCGGCGATGACCTTCCGCGCCGCCTCGTCGAGGTCCTTGGTGGTGGCTCCGGGGACGGCGGCCTCACGCGTCGCCCGGTGGATGGCGGCGACGACCAGCCCCGCCTCGCGCATCTTCGCGATCTGCTCCGGGGTCTTGATCTGCACCATGTCGGCTGACGCCTTTCTCGGACGGACGAGGGGGTTCGAAGGGACTGCAGTACCACCATACGGGCGCACGCCCGACGACAACGCCTCGGCCGCGGCACCCAGAGGGCACCGCGGCCGAGACGACGGAGAGGGAGGGTTACGCGGCCTGCTCGCCCCGCAGGGCGCCCATGGCGCGGTCGGTGACCTCGTTCACCTTGCCGAGCGCGGAGATCGTGACGACCAGGCCCTGGCCCTTGTAGTGGTCGATGATCGGCTCGGTCTGCGTGTGGTAGACCTCCAGCCGCGTGCGGACGGTCTCCTCGGAGTCGTCGTCGCGCTGGTAGAGCTCGCCGCCGCAGACGTCGCAGACGCCGTCCTGCTTCGGCGGGGTGTACGACACGTGGAAGACGTGTGCGCTGTCGTTGCGGCAGATGCGGCGGCCCGCGATCCGCTTCACGACCTCGTCCTCCGGGACCTCCAGGTCGAGCACCGCGTCCAGCTTCATGCCCTCGGCCTCCAGCATGGCGTCGAGCGCCTCGGCCTGGGCCACGTTGCGCGGGAAGCCGTCGAGCAGGAAGCCGCCGGTGGCGTCCGGCTGGGACATGCGGTCCTTGGCCATCCCGATGGTGACCTCGTCGGGGACCAGCTGGCCGGCGTCCATGAACGCCTTCGCCTGCTTGCCCAGCTCGGTGCCCTGGCTGATGTTGGCTCGGAACAGGTCGCCCGTGGAGATGTGCGGGATCGACAGGTTCTTGGCGAGGAACGCGGCCTGCGTTCCCTTGCCTGCACCGGGCGGCCCGACGAGGACGATTCGCATCAGCGGAGGAACCCTTCGTAGTTGCGCTGCTGGAGCTGACTCTCGATCTGCTTCACGGTCTCCAGCCCCACACCCACGATGATCAGGATGCTCGTCCCGCCGAACGGGAAGTTCTGGTTCGCACCGCCGAAGCCCGCCAACGCCATTGTCGGCACGAGAGCGATCAGACCCAGGTACAGCGAGCCCGGCCAAGTGATCCGGTTCAGCACGTAGCTCAGGTACTCAGCAGTAGGTCGACCAGCCCGGATGCCCGGGATGAAGCCACCATACTTCTTCATGTTGTCGGCCACTTCCTCGGGGTTGAAGGAGATGGCCACGTAGAAGAAGGCGAAGAACACGATCAGGAAGAAGTAGATGATCGTGTGGATGGGCTTGCCGTCGACCATATGCTGCTGAATCCACGCAGACCACCCGGTGTTGGCGCTGCCTGCGAACTGGACGATCAGGATCGGGATGTAGAGCAGCGACGAGGCGAAGATGACGGGAATCACACCCGCCTGGTTCACCTTGAGAGGGATGTACGTCGACGTGCCGCCGTAGGACCGACGGCCGATCATGCGCTTCGCGTACTGGACCGGGATGCGGCGCTGGGCCTGCTCGACGAAGACGACCAGGGCGACCATCACGAAGCCGATCAGGATGACGGTGCCGAACTCGATCCAGCCCTTGGCGAGCTTGCCGCTCTCCTTGATGGCCCAGAGGGAGCCGGGGAAGCCGGCGGCGATCGAGATGAACATCAGGATCGACATGCCGTTGCCGATACCGCGGTCGGTGACGAGCTCACCGAGCCACATCACGAGGGCGGTGCCGGCGGTCATCGTGATGACCATGACGATGATCGTGAAGATCGTCGGGTTGTGCACGATCTGGGTGCCCACGGTGCAGCCGGTGAACAGCGCACCGCTCTTGGCGGTGGCGACCAGGCCGGTGCCCTGGAGGATGGCGAGCGCGACGGTCAGGTAGCGCGTGTACTGCGTGATCTTCGCCTGGCCGGTCTGCCCCTCCTTCTTGAGGGCCTCCAGCCGCGGGATGACCACGGTCAGCAGCTGAAGGATGATGCTCGCCGTGATGTACGGCATGATGCCGAGCGCGAAGATGGTGATCTGCAGCAGGGCACCACCGCTGAACATGTTCACGAGACCGAGCAGGTTGTTGTTGCCCTGCTGTGCCTGGTCGACACAGATCTGGACGTTCTCGTAGTTCACACCGGGAACGGGGATGTGCGCACCGAGCCGGTAGATCACGATGATGCCGAACGTGAAGAGCAGCTTCTTACGCAGGTCGGGCGTCTTGAACGCCCGGGCGAACGCGGTGAGCACGGTGCCTCCTGCGACCCCCGAGCTAGCGCGTCAGAGGCGACGGGTAAAAGAATCAGCGGTTACCTGGCAGGGCGGCACTGTGCGCGCACAGTCCGCCCGAAGATTAATGGCGCCACCCTACCCGCCCTTGCGTGCCACGGGAAACATCTGCGGACCGCCGTAGGCCGGGACGCCCCTGCTGAACGGGGGTCCGGGGGCTCCTGTTCCCCCTCCCTCGCTTTCACCCGCAAGCGCGACTCCCCGACCGCGGTTTCCCGGGGCTCCCGCCCCCGCTGCGAGGCCGGCCCGGCCTCGCAGCCGCCGCCTCCCGGTCCCCTCCGGACGGGCGGGACCGCCTGGAGCGCAGGTCGGCGGGGCCGCAGCGGTGCCACAGGGTCCCGATGCCCGGCCCCTCCCCGGCCCGCGGAGACGGCAGCGACTCCAGGAAGACCGGGGCGCAGGATGGGCGCTCCGGGGCGGGTCGCCCGTGTGCCACAGGACGGGTGGGGCATGCGCGAGGTTCGCTGCGGGCGCAGGCATCCGGGGCGGGGCGGTCGTCGCCACCGCGGCCGGACGGCTCGGCTCCCAGGGGCCGGAGCCGCCGCGCCACCGCCCGGTGCGGCCCGGCGGCGCGGCCCCCGGGGCGTACGCCCCCCACCGACCACGGCCGGCCACGCCCCGCCGCGCCTCCCGCCCAGCGGCTGCACGCCACGGCCGCCCCAGAACCCGGCGCACCGAGCGGCCTTCACCCCCGGCCCAGCGACCCGGCCGCCCGGGCCTCACCCCCCAGCCCCGCGACCCGGCCTCCCCCGCCCTGCGGCTGCACGTCTCGGCCGCTGCGGTAGCTCCCGCCTTGGGGCTCCTCACCCCGGACGGCCAGGGCCCGCGCCCCCGCGTTCCGCGTCACGGCGCGCACCCGGCCCGTGGCTCCCGCCCCGCCGTACGACCGGGCCCGGTCACGGGTCGAAGCGCCTCGCACGCCGGAAGCGCCGGAAGCGCCGGAAGCGCCGGAAGCGCCGGAAGCGCCGGCCGGACGTACCACGGGACCGGACCGCCGTCCGCGTCCCGGGCAGCTGACGGACGTACCGCGGGGCCGACCGCCATACGGCTGCCTGCACCGGGCGGGCCCACCGCGGGAACCAGGGGAGCAGCGGCCGCCCCGCGCAGACCGGGTGCGCGGGACCGCCGGACGCCGCCGTACCGCATGCCGCAGGTGTGCGGGGCGGCCGACGAGCGGGCCTTTCCCCTGCCCCGGCCCCCAGGCCACGCCGTCCCACACCGCGACGGGCCGGCGGGCGTCACCGCATCACCCGGGGCCTGCCCGCGAAGGGGCCGGGGCGCCACCCGCGGGCCCCGGCAGCCGGCCGGCCCGGCCCCGGAAAACGCCGCGGCCCGGGCGACCGCCCTCGAAGGGGCGGCCACCCGGGCCGTGAAGCGTCAGCGCGAGGCTCAGACGAGCTCGGTGACCGTACCGCCGGCGGCGGTGATCTTCTCCTTGGCGGAGCCGGAGACGGCGTCGACCGTCACCTGCAGCGCCACGGAGACCTCGCCCTGGCCGAGCACCTTGACGAGCTGGTTCTTGCGAACCGCGCCCTTGGCGACCAGGTCGTCGACCGTGACCTCGCCACCCTCGGGGTAGAGGGAGGCGAGCTTGTCCAGGTTCACGACCTGGTACTCGGTCTTGAAGGGGTTCTTGAAGCCCTTGAGCTTCGGGAGGCGCATGTGGAGAGGCATCTGGCCACCCTCGAAGCGCTCCGGAACCTGGTAACGGGCCTTCGTGCCCTTGGTACCACGACCGGCCGTCTTACCCTTCGACGCCTCACCACGACCCACACGGGTCTTGGCGGTCTTGGCGCCCGGGGCGGGACGGAGGTTGTGGATCTTCAGCGGGTTCTGCTCCGCCATGATCAGTCGACCTCCTCGACCGTCACGAGGTGGCGGACGGTGTGCACCATGCCGCGGAACTCGGGGCGGTCCTCCTTGACGACCACGTCACCCAGGCGCTTGAGGCCCAGGGTCCGCAGGGTGTCACGGTGGTTCTGCTTGCTGCCGATGTACGACTTCGTCTGCGTGATCTTGAGGCGAGCCATTACGCACCCGCTCCCGCACGCGCACGCAGCAGGGCCGCGGGGGCGACGTCCTCGAGCGGCAGACCGCGGCGGGCCGCGATCTCCTCGGGACGCTGCAGGCCCTTCAGGGCCGCCACGGTCGCGTGCACGATGTTGATCGCGTTGTCGGAGCCGAGCGACTTCGACAGGATGTCGTGGACGCCGGCGCACTCCAGGACGGCGCGCACCGGACCACCGGCGATCACACCGGTACCGGGGGAAGCAGGCTTGAGCAGGACGACGCCCGCGGCCTTCTCACCCTGGATGGGGTGCGGGATGGTGCCCTGGATGCGGGGGACCTTGAAGAAGTGCTTCTTGGCCTCCTCCACGCCCTTGGCGATCGCGGCCGGCACCTCCTTGGCCTTGCCGTAACCGACACCCACGGTGCCGTCACCGTCGCCCACCACGACCAGCGCGGTGAAGCTGAAGCGACGACCACCCTTCACAACCTTGGCAACACGGTTGATCGCGACGACGCGCTCAACGTACGCGGTCTTCTCGGCGGCAGCAGCGCCGCCGTCACGGCCCTTCCGGTCCCGCCGCTCGCCGCCACCGGCGCCGCCACCGCGGCGCTGGGGTCCAGCCATTGGAATTACCTCTCTCTTCTCCGCTAGCTACGGAAGCGGCTCAGAACTTGAGTCCGGCTTCGCGGGCGGCGTCCGCCAGGGCGGCGATGCGCCCCGCGTACCTGTTGCCACCGCGGTCGAACACGACGGCCTCGACACCGGCGGCCTTGGCACGCTCGGCCACGAGCTGGCCGACCTGCTTCGCCTTCGCCGACTTGTCGCCCTCGCCGCCGCGGATGGACGCGTCCAGGTGCGACGCCGAGGCGACCGTGCGGCCGGCGATGTCGTCGATGACCTGGGCGGTGATGCCACGGTTGGAGCGCGTCACGACCAGACGCGGACGGTCCGCGGTACCCGCGATCTTCTTGCGGATGCGGATGTGGCGACGCTTCAGAGCAGCGCCCTTGTAGGCCTTGCCCTTGGCAATCTTCACGCCGTATGCCATGGCTTACTTACCAGCCTTTCCGACCTTGCGGCGGATGACCTCGCCCGCGTACTTCACGCCCTTGGCCTTGTACGGGTCGGGCTTGCGCAGCTTGCGGATGTTCGCGGCGACCTCGCCGACCTTCTGCTTGTCGATGCCCTCGACCGAGAACTTGGTCGGCGACTCGACCTTGAAGGAGATGCCCTCGGGGGCCTCCACCAGGATCGGGTGGCTGTATCCGAGCTGGAACTCCAGGTTGGAGCCCTTGGCGGCGACGCGGTAACCGACACCGCTGATCTCGAGCGCCTTCGTGTACCCCTGGGTCACGCCGGTGATCATGTTCGCCACCAGCGTGCGGGACAGGCCGTGCAGGGCCTTGTTCTGACGCTCGTCGTTCGGGCGGGTGACACGCAGGGTGCCGTCCTCGTCCCTGGCGATCTCGATCGGCGCGGCGACGGTGTGGCTCAGGGTGCCCTTGGGGCCCTTCACCTGCACCGTACGGCCGTCGATGGTGACGTCCACACCAGCGGGAACCGAGATGGGGAGCTTGCCGATACGCGACATTGGCTATTCCTCCGTTCCCGATTACCAGACGTAGGCGAGGACTTCCCCACCCACGCCCTTCTTCTGTGCCTGCTGGCCGGTCAGGAGGCCGTGCGACGTGGAGATGATCGCCACGCCGAGACCGCCGAGGACCTTCGGCAGGTTCGTGGACTTCGCGTAGACCCGGAGACCGGGCTTCGAGATCCGCTTGATGCCCGCGATGGAGCGCTCACGGTTCGGACCGTACTTGAGCTCGAGGACGAGGTTCTTACCGACCTCGGCGTCCTCGACCTTCCAGTCCGTGATGAAGCCCTCCTGCTTGAGGATCTCCGCGATGTGAGACTTGATCTTGCTGTGCGGCATCGACACGGAGTCGTGGTACGCCGAGTTCGCGTTACGCAGACGCGTGAGCATGTCTGCGATCGGATCAGTCATGGTCATGAATTGGCCTTGGGCCTCTCTCGCCGGGGTTTCCTGTATGCGCCATCCCTCTCCCCGCTCAGGGGCGGGACGGGTGCGGCGCGGGGACCTACGGCGTAGTAAGTCGTATGGGCGGCAGGCGCCCAACCCCACAAGCCTACGGCATGGGGAGAAGGGCGACTGCCGGCCAGAGTGCTTACCGAGAGCCTGGCGTCAACCGAAGTCGGTTGTTACCAGGAGCTCTTGGTGACGCCCGGCAGCTCGCCGCGGTGAGCCATCTCACGAAGGCACACACGGCACAGGCCGAACTTGCGGTACACGGAGTGCGGACGACCGCAGCGCTGGCAACGGGTGTAGCCACGCACACCGAACTTGGGCTTGCGAGCAGCCTTCGCGATCAGAGCCTTCTTCGCCATCTCGCTCACGCCTCCTTGAACGGGAAGCCGAGGTGACGGAGGAGCGCGCGGCCCTCAGCGTCGTTGGTCGCCGTGGTGACCACGGTGATGTCCATACCCCGGACGCGGTCGATCTTGTCCTGGTCGATCTCGTGGAACATGACCTGCTCCGTGAGACCGAAGGTGTAGTTGCCACGGCCGTCGAACTGCTTGGGGGACAGACCACGGAAGTCGCGGATGCGCGGGAGCGCGAGCGACAGGGTGCGGTCCAGGAACTCCCACATGCGGTCGCCACGGAGCGTGACGTGGGCACCGATCGGCTGACCCTCACGCAGCTTGAACTGCGCGATGGACTTGCGGGCCTTGGTGACGGCCGGCTTCTGACCGGTGATCGTGGTGAGGTCGCGGATGGCGCCCTCGATCAGCTTGGAGTCGCGGGCGGCGTCGCCCACACCCATGTTGACCACGATCTTGACGAGGCCGGGAACCTGCATGACGTTCTCGTACGAGAACTCCTCGCGCAGCTTGCCCGCGATCTCCTCGCGGTACTTCGTCTTCAGACGCGGAGTGGTGGTGGTAGCCATCAGATGTCCTCACCCGTCCGCTTGGCAACGCGGATCTTGTTGCCGTTCTCGTCGAAGCGGTAACCGACGCGGGTCACGACCTTCTGGCCGTCCTTCTCCACGACGAGCTGAACGTTGCTCACGTGGACCGGGGCCTCGACCGTGACGATGCCGCCGGCCTGGGAGGCGCGGCCCGGCTGGTTCGCCTTGACGTGCTTCTTGACCCGGTTGACACCCTCGACCAGGACGCGGTCCTCGCGGGGGTAGGCCGCGATGACCTTGCCCTGCTTGCCCTTGTCCTTACCGGTGATGACCTGGACCAGGTCGCCCTTCTTGATCTTCATGCTTACAGCACCTCCGGCGCGAGCGAGATGATCTTCATGAACTTCTTCTCGCGCAGCTCACGGCCCACGGGGCCGAAGATACGGGTGCCGCGAGGGTCGCCGTCGTTCTTCAGAATGACGGCGGCGTTCTCGTCGAAGCGGATGTACGAGCCGTCCTGGCGGCGGCGCTCCTTGACGGTGCGAACGATGACCGCCTTGACGACGTCACCCTTCTTCACGTTGCCACCGGGGATCGCGTCCTTGACGGTGGCGACGATGACGTCACCGATGCCCGCGTAGCGGCGACCGGAGCCACCGAGCACACGGATGCAAAGGATCTCCTTCGCACCAGTGTTGTCGGCGACCCGAAGTCGCGACTCCTGCTGGATCACGTCTATCTCCTGATCGTCTGCCGGTTCCCCGCCGGGGGCTGGTCTCCCAGCCCCCGGCGGAGCCTGGCGGAACTAAGTGCTGGGGCGAGCCCCAGCGGGGGCTTGCGGGGACGGCCCGCCTCGTGATCCACGAGGCGGTGCCCCCGCACTCTTACTTGGCCTTCTCGAGGATCTCGACGACGCGCCAGTGCTTCGTGGCGGACAGCTTCCGGGTCTCCATCAGGAGGACGCGGTCGCCGACGCCGGCAGCGTTCTGCTCGTCGTGCGCCTTGAGCTTGTTCGTACGGCGGATGACCTTGCCGTACAGCGCGTGCTTCACGCGGTCCTCGACGGCGACGACGACGGTCTTGTCCATCTTGTCGCTGACGACGTAACCCTCACGGGTCTTGCGCGCGTTGCGCTCGGTCTTCTGCTGCTCAGTCACGTTGCTCTCGCTCATCAGGCGCTCTCCACCGTCTCGATGCCGAGCTCGCGCTCACGCATCAGGGTGTAGATCCGGGCGATGTCCTTACGGACCGCCTTCAGACGGCCGTGGTTCTCGAGCTGACCGGTCGCCGCCTGGAAGCGGAGGTTGAACAGCTCTTCCTTGGCCTCGCGGAGCTTGCCGACAAGCTCCTCGTTGCCCAGCTCGCGCAGCTCGGACGCCTTGGTACCGGCCGACATCACGCCTCACCTGCTTCGCGCTTCACGATGCGGCACTTCATCGGCAGCTTGTGGGCCGCACGAGTGAGGGCCTCACGCGCGATCTTCTCGTTCGGGTAGGACAGCTCGAACATGACCCGACCGGGCTTGACGTTCGCGATCCACCACTCCGGGGAGCCCTTACCGGAACCCATGCGGGTCTCGGCGGGCTTCTTGGTGAGCGGGCGGTCCGGGTAGATGTTGATCCAGACCTTGCCGCCACGCTTGATGTGGCGGGTCATCGCGATACGGGCCGCCTCGATCTGGCGGTTGGTCACGTACGCCGGGGTGAGGGCCTGAATGCCGTACTCGCCGAACGCAACCTGCGTACCACCCTTGGACATACCGTTCCGCTTGGGGTGGTGCTGCTTGCGGTGCTTGACCCTACGGGGGATCAGCATGTCGGTCAGGCCTCCGTTCCGGTGCTCTCAGCCGGAGCAGCGGCAGCGGCCTCGGCCTTGGGGGCCTCGGCGGCGGCGTTCTGCTGCTGCGGCTTGCGGCCGCGACCGCCGCGCTCGCCACGGCCACCGCGGGCCGGGCGGTCGGCACCGCCACGGGCCGGGCGGTTGCCGGCGCGGGCGGCGGCGTTCTCGGCGCGAACCTCGGCGATGTTCTTGACGTCGCCCTTGTAGATCCACACCTTCACGCCGATGCGGCCGAAGGTGGTCTTGGCCTCGAAGAAGCCGTACTCGACGTTCGCGCGGAGGGTGTGCAGCGGCACACGGCCCTCGCGGTAGAACTCCGAGCGGGACATCTCGGCGCCGCCGAGGCGGCCACCGCACTGGATCTTGATGCCCTTGGCGCCCGCCTTCATCGCCGACTGCATGCTCTTGCGCATGGCGCGGCGGAAGGAGACGCGGGAGGACAGCTGCTCGGCCACGGCCTGGGCCACGAGCTGAGCGTCGACCTCGGGGTTCTTGACCTCGAGGATGTTCAGCTGGACCTGCTTGCCGGTGAGCTTCTCCAGGTCGCCGCGGATGCGGTCGGCCTCGGCGCCGCGGCGGCCGATGACGATGCCCGGGCGAGCGGTGTGGATGTCCACGCGGACGCGGTCACGGGTGCGCTCGATCTCGACCTTGGAGATGCCGGCGCGCTCCATGCCGGACGTCATCATCCGACGGATGGCGACGTCTTCCTTGACGTAGTCCTTGTACAGCTTGTCGGCGTACCAGCGCGACTTGAAGTCGGTGGTGATGCCGAGCCGGAACCCGTGCGGGTTTACCTTCTGGCCCATTACCGGGTTCCTTCCTTGCTGCTGACGACCACAGTGATGTGGCTGGTCCGCTTACGGATCCGGTAGGCGCGGCCCTGGGCGCGCGGACGGAACCGCTTCAGGGTCGGACCCTCGTCCACGTACGCCTCGCTGATGAACAGCGAGGAGGCGTCCGTGTGGTTGTTGTTGTGCGCGGCGTTGGCGATGGCGCTGTCCAGCACCTTCTTGACCGGCACGCTCGCGGCCTGCGGGGCGAAACGCAGGACCGCCTGAGCCTCCGTGGCGTCCATGCCACGGATGAGGTCCACCACGCGGCGGGCCTTCATGGGCGTGACGCGGATGTACCGCGCCTGGGCCCTGGCTTCCATGGTTGTCCCTTCGGTGTAAGTCATCAGTCGTTCACACCCCGCCTTTAGCGGCGCTTCGACTTCCGGTCTTCCTTGACGTGGCCGCGGAAGGTGCGGGTCGGCGAGAACTCGCCGAGCTTGTGGCCGACCATCGACTCGGTGACGAACACCGGGACGTGGGTCTTACCGTTGTGCACCGCGATCGTGTGGCCGAGCATGGCCGGGACGATCATCGAGCGACGGGACCAGGTCTTGATGACGTTCTTGGTGCCTGCTTCGTTCTGCGTGTCCACCTTCTTGATCAGGTGGTCGTCGACGAAGGGCCCCTTCTTGAGACTACGCGGCATCTAAACCCGCTCCTAGCGCTTCTTGTTCGTCTTGCGGCGGCGGACGATGTACTTGTTGCTCGCCTTCTTGGGAGAACGCGTACGACCCTCCTTCTGACCCCACGGGGAGACCGGGTGACGACCACCGGAGGTCTTGCCCTCACCACCACCGTGCGGGTGGTCAACCGGGTTCATCGCCACACCGCGGACGGTCGGGCGAACGCCCAGCCAGCGCTTGCGGCCGGCCTTGCCCCAGTTGATGTTCGACTGCTCGGCGTTGCCGACCTCGCCGATGGTGGCGCGGCAGCGGACGTCGACCAGGCGGATCTCACCGGACGGCATGCGGAGGTGGGCCATGGAGCCCTCCTTCGCGAGCAGCTGCACGGAGGCGCCGGCGGACCGGGCGAACTTGGCACCGCCACCGGGACGGAGCTCGATCGCGTGGATCGTGGTACCGACCGGGATGTTGCGGAGGGCCAGGTTGTTGCCGGGCTTGATGTCGGCACCGGGGCCGTTCTCGATCCGGTCGCCCTGGTGGAGGCCCTTGGGGGCGATGATGTAGCGCTTCTCGCCGTCCGCGTAGTGCAGGAGCGCGATGCGCGCGGTGCGGTTCGGGTCGTACTCGATGTGAGCGACCTTCGCCGGGACGCCGTCCTTGTCGTGACGACGGAAGTCGATCACGCGGTAGGCGCGCTTGTGTCCGCCACCCTGGTGGCGAACGGTCACACGACCGGTGTTGTTACGGCCGCCCTTGCTGTGCAGGGGGCGGACCAGCGACTTCTCCGGCGTGGACCGCGTGATCTCGACGAAGTCGGCGACGCTGGCGCCACGACGGCCAGGAGTCGTCGGCTTGTACTTGCGGATACCCATTTCTCAGTCCTCGTCCGATATTCGGACGATCCAGACCGCCCTTAGGCGGTCGGACCGCCGAAGATGTCGATACGGTTGCCCTCGGCAAGGGTCACGATCGCGCGCTTGGTGTTGGCGCGCTTGCCGAAGCCCGTGCGGGTGCGCTTGCGCTTGCCCTGCCGGTTGATCGTGTTGACCCCGGTGACCTTGACCGAGAAGACCGCCTCGACGGCCTGCTTGATCTGGGTCTTGTTCGCGCGCGGGTCGACGACGAACGTGTACTTGTTCTCGTCCAGCAGCGCGTAGCTCTTCTCGGAGACAACCGGCTTGACGAGGATGTCACGCGGGTCCGTGAAGGTCTTGCTGGTGACGGTCGCCTCGGACATCAGGCGTCGCTCCCTTCGGTCTCAACGGCCTTGGGGCCAGACACGAAGGACTCGAAGGCGGCCTTGGTGAAGACCACGTCGTCGGATCGCATCACGTCGTACGTGTTCAGCTGGCCCGGCTCCAGGATGTGCACCTGGGGCAGGTTGCGGGCGGACAGCCACGCGGCCTCGTCGGCCCGGTCGACGATCAGGAGCAGGTTCTTGCGCTCGCTGATCTTGCCGAACAGGGTCTTGGCGGCCTTGGTGGACGGCGCCTCGCCCTCGATCACGCCGGTGACGACGTGGATGCGGGAGTTGCGCGCCCGGTCGGTGAGGGCACCGCGCAGGGCGGCGGCCTTCATCTTCTTGGGCGTGCGCTGCGAGTAGTCGCGCGGCACGGGGCCGTGCACGACGCCACCGCCGGCGAACTGCGGCGCGCGGGTCGAACCCTGGCGGGCGCGACCGGTGCCCTTCTGGCGGTACGGCTTCTTGCCACCGCCACGGACCTCGCCGCGGGTCTTGGTCTTGTGCGTGCCCTGGCGGGCAGCGGCCAGCTGCGCGACGACGACCTGGTGGATCAGCGGGACGCTGACCTTCGCGTCGAAGATCTCCGCGGGGAGCTCGACGGTCCCGGCCTTCTCGCCAGCCGGCGAAAGGATGTCAATGGTGCTCATCGGTTACCTCAGGCCCCCTTGGCCGCGGTACGGACCAGGACGAGGCCGCCGTTCGGACCGGGAACCGCGCCCTTGATGAGCAGCAGACCCTTCTCCGCGTCAACGGCGTGGACGGTCAGGTTCTGGGTGGTGACCCGCTCGTTGCCCATGCGGCCCGCCATGCGGAGGCCCTTGAACACGCGGCCCGGGGTGGCGCAGCCACCGATGGAACCGGGCGAGCGGTGCTTGCGCTGGGTGCCGTGACCGGCGCCCAGGCCACGGAAGTTGTGGCGCTTCATGACACCGGCGAAGCCCTTGCCCTTGCTCTTGCCGGTGACGTCGACCTTCACGCCGGCCTCGAAGACCTCGGCGGTGACTTCCTGGCCGAGCGTGTACTCGGAGGCGTCAGCGGTGCGGATCTCGACAAGGTGGCGGCGCGGGGTGACGTCGGCCTTGGCGAAGTGGCCCTTGAGGGGCTTGTTCACCTTGCGCGGGTCGATCTCGCCGAAGGCGATCTGGACCGCCTCGTAGCCGTCGGTGTCGTTGGTGCGGACCTGGGTGACGACGCAGGGGCCGGCCTTGACGACGGTGACCGGGACGACGCGGTTGTTCTCGTCCCACACCTGCGTCATGCCGAGCTTCTCGCCCAGGACGCCCTTAATGTTCTTAGCCATCTCGCGCGTCACCTCAGAGCTTGATCTCGATGTCGACGCCGGCCGGCAGGTCGAGACGCATGAGCGAGTCGACCGTCTTCGGCGTGGGGTCGAGGATGTCGATGAGGCGCTTGTGCGTACGCATCTCGAAGTGCTCGCGCGAGTCCTTGTACTTGTGCGGCGACTTGATGACGCAGTACACGTTCTTCTCAGTGGGCAGCGGCACCGGGCCCGCGACCGACGCACCGGTACGGGTCACCGTCTCGACGATCTTCTTCGCCGAGGAGTCGATGACCTCGTGGTCGTAGGCCTTGAGCCGGATGCGGATCTTCTGTCCCGCCATGGCTACTCAGTAGTCCTGTCTCTCGTAACGCTCCGGAACCTGGTGGGCGACCCCTGGCCCTCCGACCCCCGCGGTCGGGCGTGTCGCGCCCCCTCTACGCAGATCTCCCATAGAGGAGATCCCAACCAAGGGGGAACGGACCCGGGCCCGCAGTGCCGGGGGAACCGCATGATCCTTCCGGATCCGCGGCGGAGCCCACCGGGTGCCTGGTGAGGGCCCCGCCCACGCTTCCCGGAAGATTCCCGTACGTCCGCCCCACGCAGGGGCGACGAGTACTGTGGGACTCGCTTCCGGTCCTCCCGGCGGGAGGCGCGCAGCATCGGCACTCAACCGAGCAACCCGGACAGTCTGCCATACGGGGCAGCCTGTCCGCCAATCGAGCCGAAGAGCTTACCCCGAGGCCGGGACCGATCAAACCGAGGCGCGAGCGGGGCGCGCCTCCGGCCCGCGGGCGGGCCGTTTCCGGGCCCTCTCGGGCCGCGCCCCACGGCTCCGGCCCGGGTCTGTGCCCTGCGGGCGGCCCCGCCCTCCGCTCTGCCGCACGGGACGTGCGGGGGTGCGGGAGGGGCGGGCAGCGTAGGCAGCACAGGCGGAGTGGCGTGCGCGGTGCCGGCTGCGGGGCCGGACCCGCAGGGCTGCCGTTGTCCCCCGCGGCGTTGTGTGCCGCCGGAGTCGCAGGGACCGGGGCGTGGCGTGTCGTCGGAGCCGGAGTCGCAGGGCGCGGGGCGTCGCGTGCCGCAGGAGCCCGGTGGCCGCTGCGGGTCGCGTACGCGGGGCGGGCCGTCCCCACCTGCGGACCGGCCGCTGCCGCCGTACCGGCCGGGTGGCGGAACGTACCCGCGGACCGTGTCGCCGCCGACCGGCCGGGCGTGGCGGGACGCACCGGCCGGGCATCCCGGGCGGACCGGGTCAGCTGCGGGTGGTCTCGGCGCACTCCTGCGGCATGTCGTCCAGGGACTTGCTGCGGTCGTAGGGGTCGACCGCCTCACCGGAGGGGGCGGCGGACGTGTCCGGCTGGCCTATGCGGTCCGAGGGGAACGTCGGGTGCAGGAAGCCGTCGACGGAGCGGGCGCAGTCGTCGTTGCCGGAGGACATCGCCCACTCGACCATGAACAGCTTGCCGGGGGTCGTCTCGTACTCCTCGGGGTCGTACAGCGCGAACGTCAGCTCGCGGCGGATGACGGAACGGTCGACCTCCCGGTTGCCCGTCTTGACCTTGACCACCGGGTAGACGAACGAGAAGTCGGCGCGGATCAGGAGTTCCCCGTCGGTCTCGCCCTTCTCGTACGTGATGCGGCCCCGGGTCTTGACGAGGTCGCGCAGCACGCGGGTCTCGGTCGGGTCGAAGCGGCTGAACAGCATGACCGGGTCGGCGTCCTTGGTCGGCTTGCGCAGACCGCTCTCCATGAGCCCGCGCCCGTCCTTCTGCAGCGGGTCGAGCAGGTCGAGCGCCGCCTTCGGGTGCTCGCCGCGCAGGGTGGCGGGCTTGATGTTCGCCTCGACCAGCAGTTCCCTGACCGCGGCCAGGGCCTGGGTGACCTGCTTCTGCGAGAAGCCGCCGACCGCCTTGGCCTCGGGCACCTCGATCCCGGCGGCGCCGTCGGCCCAGCGGAGGGCGGGCGAGCCCCGGAAGGGCTCCTTCACCGTGGGCGCGTCGGGGAAGATCTCCTCCGGAGGGGCGCTGCTGGGGCGGGCCGTCTCCGGCGGCAGGGGCGCGGCGGCCGGGCGGCCGTCGGATCCGCCGCCGAGGAGGGCGCACCCGCTGACGGTGAGGCTCAGCGCGACCAGCACACCGAGGGCGGCGGTGCGGCTGCGTCGCCGGGCCGTGGGTGCGGAGTGGCTCTGTTCGTGGTCCGACGGCATGGGTCCTCGCCTGGTCTACTGCTGTGGGTGTTGACCTGGGCATTTCACGTATGAACGGTGCCGTCCGCAAGCGAACGGGGAAAACGTGACGATCACGTGACCGCGTGCCGGGCGGGATGGCGCGGCGGCGGCTCGCTCAGGACCGCGGGGCGCGGGGTCGGCGCGCCGGCCCCCTCACCGGCCGGGTTACGAGGTCGGGGGTCCCGGCGCGCCTCGCCCCGCAGCCCGGTGCTGCCGGCCTTCATGGTCGATGGCCCCACCTGTACGGCGTGCCCTTCTCAGGGCTTCCGGGCGTAGCCGAGGAAGCGGGCCCAGACCTGCGGGGCGACGGCCAGGCGGGGGCCGCTGGTGTCCTTGGAGTCGCGGATGTGGACGGTGGTGGGGGTGGCGGCGACCTCGACGCACGAATCGCCTTCGGTGCCGCCGCTGTGGCTGCTCTTGCGCCACTCCAGCGCGGACGCTTCCTCGTCATGGGACTTGCGGATCATGTCTCTCCCAGCAGTTGCTCGATGAAGGTAAGCGACTCCACCGGGCGGAGAGCTTGCGCCCGGACGGTGCCGTAGCGCAGTTCCAGGATGCGGAGTTGCTTCGGATCCGAGGTAGGGCGTCCATTGAACGCGCCGTCGGAACGGCCCACGGCGGTGCCGTCCTCGAACTTCAGCACCTCGATCCTTCCGTCCAGCCCGGCGTGGGGCCCAGCGCGCGTCGGCATGACCTGTAGCGAGACGTTGCGCAACTGGCCCACCTCAAGCAGATGTTCAAGCTGCTGTCGCCACACCATTGTGCCCCCGATCGGGCGCAGCAGAGTGGCCTCTTCCTGGACGAAGCTCAGCGCCGGTGCGGGCGACCGCTCGAAGATCGACTGCCGTGAGATGCGAGCAGCCACCATGCGCTCCACCTCGTCATGCGTGTAGGCGGGTTGCCGGGCTTCAAACAGCGCCCGTGCGTGTTCCGGCGTCTGCAACAGGCCATGGACGGTGTTGCACTCGTACATGCCGATCTCCACCGCCCTGGCTTCAAGGGCAGCCAACTCCCGCACCTTCCTCGGGTAACGGACCTCCTCCACGTCCTTCTTCATCGCGGCGACGAGGCCGCCCGCCGTCAAGACCTTGTCCGCCTTGTCCAGGTACTCCGGGCGGGGAATCCGCCTACCCGCCTCCACCTTGTAGACCAGGTCCTCTCCATACCCGATGGCGTTCGCGAACTCCGCAGCCTTCATGGCCAGCATCTCGCGACGCAGCTTGAGCTGGCGGCCCACCGCCGCCACGACCGCCGCACCGGACTCGTCGTCCGGGTCGACCTCCCAGCCCGGTTCGTCCGCTTCACCCTTCAGGTCTGTCGCCATCCGCGCGTCACCTCCCGACGTGTCACCGCACCCGTGCGCTGGAGCCTTCCACCCCCTCCGGACAGGCCGGACACGGTCGGACAGCCAGCGGACAGTGACTGTACGCAACCGTGGCACCACTAGCGGCCACGAAGGTATCCCCTCCACGATCTCGTGACATGAGTCACATTGCCTCTCAAGAGGTTTCCGACGAAAGGCAGTTCAGCCTTCGCATGCACCCCTCGCGTCCGGGTGCCCGGCTCGCGCGGGAGCTCGCCGCCTGGTGGTTGGGGCGCAGGGGCCTGCCCCGCCCCGCGGCGGAAGCGGCCGTCCAGATCGTGGCGGAGCTGGCCGCCAACGCGGCGCTGCACGGGCGGGTGCCGGGGCGGGACGCCCTCCTGGAACTGCGCCTCGCAGACGGTGGCCGCGTGCTGCGGGTCGAGGTGACCGACACGCGGGGCGACCGGATCCCGCCCGCACGCCCACAGCCGCCCGCGGGCGACGCGGAGTCGGGGCGCGGGCTGCTGATCGTCGACGGTCTGGCCTGCCGGTGGGGCGTGACCACGGGCCCGCCGCCGCGCAAGACGGTGTGGGCGGAACTGGACCTCGCACCGGAACCCGGAGAACCGTGCTCCGGTGGGCTCGCCAGTCCTTCCAAGGAACGAACGGAAGGAAAGGACCCCTCCAAACCCCACCCCTCCCCCCGTTCAGGACGCCCTCACCCTCTCGGGTGAAAAAGGTCAATTGGGCTGGCGCTGGGGCGGGTTGGACGTTCTAGGCTCACCATGCATATACCGCAGACATACGTCGGCCCCCGCCCGGGCTAGCACCCCGGGGCGAGGGCCTGACCACGCAGGAAGCAAAGACCTTCCCGATGGATACGCAGCACCCTAGCGCGCCCTTACGGACCTCGCGCCCCGTAACCCGGAAGCCGGCCCGACACCACTCGTCCGGGGTCGTCCACCTCAACACCCGGCACACCAGCCGCTTCACCGTCATCGGCAACCACCTCGCCCAGCACCGCGAGCTCTCACTGCTGGCCATCGGGCTCGCCGTCCACATCCAGTCGCTGCCCACCGGCACGTCCGTGGACATCAAGACGCTCACGGCCCGGTTCCCCGAGAGCGCCGCCCGCATCGCCGCTAGCCTGCGCGAACTGGAGGCGCACGGATACTTCCGCCGGGTACGGGAGCGCGGGCCGGACGGCCGCGTCAGGACCCGCACGTACTCCTGCAACCAGCCGGGCGCGGGCGACAAGGCCCCGGACTCAGCTCCGCATCCGGACTCGGCCCCTGACCTGACCTCGGATCTGGCCTCGGACCCGGCCTCGGGCCCGGCCTTGGTCGCAGACCCGGAGCCCGTCCCCGAGGCCGGGCCCGCCCCGCAGGACGAGCCCGCCGGGGAGCCCGCAGCGGCAGCAGCGACCACTGCGGAGCCTCCCCCAGCGTCGGCCACGCCCAGCGTCGAGCCCGCCACCGAACCCACCGGGAAGCCGGCCGCCGAACCCACGCCGCGCACCGCGGAGCCGCCCGCAGCAGACACCGTGCCCAGTACAGGCCCGGCCGCCCAGCCTGGCGCAGGCCCGGCCGGCGAGCCCGCGGCGAAACCCACCACAGGGTCCGTCACGCCCACGGCGAAGCCCGCCGCCGAGCCTCCGGCCGCGTGCGCGTGCGCCTCCGCACCCGCACGGCCGCCCCGGCGGCACCCCGCGACCCTGCGCGTACCACAGCCCGCCTTCCCCGCGGCGGCACTGCTCCAGTCCGCGGCCGACCTGCTCGCGGGGCTGCGCCGCGAAGAACCGCGGCTGATGCTGTCGGGCCGCGACATCGAGCAGCTCGCCCCCGGGGTCGCCGCATGGCTGGAACGCGACGCGAGCCCCGAGGCCGTACGCCACGCCCTCACCGCCCACCTGCCGCCGGAGCCGCTGCGCCGCCCGGCCGCCTTCCTGGCCCACCGGCTCACCGACGCGCTGCCGCCGCCCAGCACGCGACCGGTCCGCACGGACCCGCTCCAGAACTGCGACCTCTGCGACCACGCGTTCCGCGCCCCCGAACCGGGCCTGTGCCGCGCCTGCCGCACCGCGCCCCGAACCCACGCCTCACCCCTCTGAAAGGAGCCTTGTGGTCAGCTCACCGCACGAGGCGATGCACCGCATCTTCCAGGAGTTCCCGGAGCTCTTCTCCCGGGTCTCCAAAGTGCTCGGCATCGACTTCCCTCAGCCCACATCCATCACGGTCATGCCGACCGACCTCACCGAGACGAAGCCCGTCGAACGCCGCGTGGACACCCTGCTGCGCTTCGAGACGGAGACGGCCGGCGCGTTCCTCGTCGCCGTCGAAGCCCAGGGGAAGAAGGATCTCGCGAAGCCCGGCAGCTGGGCGTACTACTGCTCGTACCTGCACGAGAAGTACGGGCTGCCGCCATTGCTTCTGGTCATCTGCCAGGACCGGCCCACGGCCGAGTGGGCGGCAGAGCCCTTCCACTTCGGTCACGACGCATGGACGACCTTCAGCCTGTACCCGCTTGTCGTAGGACCCCACAACATGCCCGTGATCACCGATCCGGCCGAGGCACGTGAGGATCTCGTCCTCGCCACCCTGTCGGCCATCACCCACGCGGCCCATCCGGAGGTCGCCGGGATACTGAAGGCGTTGTCCACCGCGCTGCGGGGCATGCCCGACGACCTCGTCAATCCCGTCGTCGAATTCACCGCACAGGGCCTGGGCAACCGCCCGGCCTCTCACATCTGGAGCAAACTGGTGGCCGTGGACCTTTCCTTCTACAAGTCGCCTCTGTCCGAAGAGATCCGAGAGCAGGGCCGCGAGCAGGGCGAAGTGCAGCGCGGCGCCAAGGATGTCCTGACCGTCCTGGAGCAGCGGGGCCTCGAAGTGTCCGCCCATGTGCGTGAGCGCGTCACCGGCTGTGAGGACCCCGACGAGCTGCACGACTGGCTCGTGCGCGCCCTCACCGCCACCACCGCGGAAGAGATCTTCGGCGACGCGTAGCCCGCCCCCCGTATCGGGTGTCAGGCCCTGGTGGCGTCGCCGCCCTCCCCGGCGCGCCACCAGCGGCCCTGCGGCCACGGGCCGAGGCGGGGGGGCGCCCTGCGGCTCGGGCGCCCGTGTGGTCGGCGCCGGGCATGAGGCGCGACGGGGCCGTCGGGGGAGAGCGCACGCGCGCCTCTGCCTCTGCCTCTGCCTCCGTCGCTGTCGGCGGAGACCACACGGCTGTCCGTCCGGGCGCAGCATGCCCGGTGTCGTCCCGTATGCCGCGGGATTCGCCTGCCCCGAGCCGGCCCAGAGGGCCGCCCGTCCCCGGCGTCGGGACGGCCGGCGGCCGGGTCGCCCTCCGGGACCTCCGAGCGTCGTCCCCCTCGCCTCGCCATCGCCGCACCATCCCGCTGTCAGGCAGGGCAACTCCTCGGAGGTCGAGAGGCGTTCCGCAGACGTGAGCCCGGGACGTGACGATCGCATAACGGGCCTGCCTCCCGGCAGGCAGGGCTGTCGAGGCGCCAGGGATCTGAGACACAATCAGGTGCAGTGGCAATCGGGGGCTCGGGGAGGCCGCTATGAGTCAAATCACCATCAATGAGGGTGTGTTGTGGGTCGGCGGTGACGCCTACCCGCTGCGCAACATCTCGCACGTGGCGAAGCGCGGGCTCGTCGTCAACACGGGCAAAGCCTGGAAGGACTTCTTCCAGATGACCTTCGGGTGGCTCATCGTCGGCGGGATCATCGCCGCCGTCTTCGACACGATCGGCATGATCATCCTGCTGGGCGTGGAGGGCCTGATCATCTGGAGCCTGGTCAGCGACCTGCGGAAGCCGCCGCTGTACGGACTGATCCTGAACACGTCGGGCACCCAGTTCGACGCGGTCTGGTCGACGAGTGAGAAGGAGATCGACGCGCTGGTGGCAGAAGTCGCCAGGGCCCTCGGTCACCCGGACACGGCCCAGGTCGTGTTCAACGTGGAGCACGCCGTGCAGGGCGACGTGATCAACCAGTACGGGGACCACAGCATCGGCAAGGCGCAGCACTACGGACAAGGGAACATCGGAGGACGATGAGCGGGGACGTGTTCAACCAGTACGGAGCCCACAGCATCGGCAAGGCCGAGCACCACGGCTCCGGTGACATCGTCGCCGGGGGCAAGGGCGACGGCTCCGCCGCGTCGGCGGACCCGCGGCTCGAACAGCTCCTGGCCGAGATCCAGGCCCTGAAGCCGCACCTGAGCGACGACGACCGGGCCGCCATGGACGAGGCCGTCGAGGAGCTCGGCGCCGACCCGGAGCCGAGCCGCTTCAGGCGACTGCTCCAGCAGATCAACGGCATCGCGGCGCTGGCCGAGGTGGGCGCACCCGTGGTGGCCGCGGTCAGGAGCCTGCTGGCCGCCTGACCGCACCCCCGCAGGACAGGGCGAGGCTCCGGGACCGCGATGGTCCCGGAGCCTCGCCGTCCCCACCCCGCGCCCCGCGTCGCCCACGCGTTAATCGGTCGAGCCGCACTCCCCCGCTCCCTACAGTGGCCGGGCACCACATCCCGTCCCGGGGGGCCTTCCGTCATGCGTACGCACTATCCGCGCACCCCGCACCTGCCGTGGTCCCCGGGCGCGTCCCGGGACGACGTGCGGGTCGCGGACCTCACCGGGTTCACCGGGCGGGAGGTCGTGGTCACCGAGAAGCTCGACGGCGAGAACACCACCCTGTACGCGGACGGGCTGCACGCCCGGTCCCCGGACTCCGCGCACCACCCCTCCCGCGCCTGGGTGAAGGCGCTCCAGGGACGGATCGGGCAGCGCATCCCCGAGGGCTGGCGGGTCTGCGGCGAGAACCTGTACGCCCGGCACTCCCTCCCGTACGAGGACCTGGACAGCTACTTCTACGGCTTCTCCGTGTGGGACGAGCTCCACTGGTGCCCCGGGTGGGACTTCACCGTGGACTTCCTGAAGAACATCGGGATCCCCACCCCGCGCGTGTTGTGGCGCGGTGTCTTCGACGAACGGGCCCTGCGACGGCTGGCGGTGGACACCGGGCGGCAGGAGGGATACGTCGTACGCACCGCAGAGGGCTTCACGGCCGACGACTTCGGGCGGCACGTGGCCAAGTGGGTGCGGCCGGGGCACGTGCAGACCGGCACGCACTGGATGCACACCGCGGTGACCCCCAACCGGCTCGGCCCCCGCGCCGCGCTGTGGGACGTGCGGTCCGGGGGTGCGCCCGACGCCGGGGCGCTGCTCTCCGCCGTCGGGGCGGAGCACGGGGACGCGGCGGCCGCCGCCGAGGTGGCCGCGTCGGCCGGGGCGCGGCTCGGTGACGCGCGGCTGGCCGGGGTGCTGGCCGGGCTCCTGCACCGGGAGCCGCGCGGCACGCTGGCGGGGCGGCTCGCGCCCGCGCTGGGGCTGCCGCCCGCGCGGCGCGTCGCGGACCTCGTCGGCCTGCACGCGGAACTGCACCGGCCGTACCCGGACGGGGAGCGCCGCGCCGGGCTCGTACGGATGGGGTACGCCGTGGACCTGGACGTCCTGCACGCCGTCGCCTGGGCCACGGCCCCGGACGCCGGGGCGCGCGAGCAGACCGACTGGTCGGCGCTCCTGGCCGAGGAGGCCGGGCTTCTCGGGAGCGGTCCCCCGGCGTTCGGGCGGGCCTTCGCCGGCCTGGAGCCGGAGGCCGCCGCACGCTGCCGGGGCGAGGCCCGCCTCGCGTACGCGGACGGGCGCATCACGACCGAGGAGGAAGCCGTCGCCGCGACCTGGCGGTGGCGGGACGGGGCGTTCCCGCGGCTGGTCCACCTGGTGGGGCCGTCCGGGAGCGGGAAGAGCGCGTTCGCCCGGGGGCTGCCCGGCGTCAGCGCGTACGTGTCGCTCGACGAGCTGCGGGAGGAACGCGGCGGCCGGGCCGACCAGCGGGGCAACGGCGACGTGCTGCGGGAGGGGCTGGCCCGGCTCGACGCGGCGCTGGCCGCCGGGACCGGCACCGTCGTGTGGGACGCCACGTCGCTGAACCGGCACCAGCGCTCCCTGGTCCACGCCGTCGCCCGCCGCCGCGACGCGCTGGTCACGCACGCCGTGCTGCTCGTCGACGAGCGGGAGCTCACGCGGCGGAACGCCACCCGGCAGCATCCCGTGCCGCCCGGCGTGCTCGCGGCCCAGCTGCGGCGGTTCGTGCCGCCGCACCCGGGCGAGGCGCACCGCACCTGGTACGTCGGGGCCGGTGGGACCGTGGAAGAGGAGGCGTAGAGCGGTGCGTACCAGCGAGGAGATCTACCACCGGGTGCGGTGGGACAGCCGTTTCGACCCGGCGCGGTTCGTCGTCGGCGTCATGCAGCGCGGGGCCGGCCCGAAGCGGGTGCCGCTGCCCGCGTTCGTGCCCGGCGGGGAGATCCCGTGGCACCGGGTGCTGTTCATCGAAGCGGACGGGGAGGTCGTCTGGGACCGCCGGTCGGGCGTCGACCGCATCGACGCCACCGACGCGGGCCGCGTCCGGGAGGCCCGGCTGCTGCGGGCGCCGTTCTTCACCGCCCGGCAGCCGTACGCGTGGGACGGGAGCCGGCGGCCCGCGTCCGGCGCCGCCGGTGCCTCCGGGAGCTGGCGGCCCGCGCCTCCCCGGGCTGCGTCGCCCGGCGCGGGTGCGCTGCGCGTGCTGACCTGGAACACCCTGTGGGACCGGTACGACAGCGACCGCATCGACACGGCCCGGCGGCGGCCCCTCCTGATGGAGGCCCTGCGGGACGCGGACGCCGACGTCATCGCGCTCCAGGAGGCCGAGCCGGAGCTGCTGCGCCTGCTGCTGGAGGCCGACTGGGTGCGCGGGGAGTACGTCGTCGCCACCGACCCGGCCTCGCCGGACGTGGCCGACACGGGTCTGCTGCTGCTCAGCCGCCTGCCCGTGCGGGAGGCGGGCGTGCACCTGCTGGGCCCGCACAAGGCGGTGGCGGCCGTGGCCGTCGACACCGCGACGGGCCCGCTCGTCGTGGCGGTCACCCACCTGAGCAGCGACCACTCCGAGGGCGGTGCCGCCCGGCGGGACGCCGAACTGGGCCGGCTCGCCGAGGGGCTGGCCGGCGTCCAGGCGGACGTGGTGCTGGTCGGCGACTTCAACGACGGCGGCGACCTCCCGCAGACCACGCTCGGCATGCGCGACGCGTGGACCGAGGCGCACGGGCCGGGCGACGGGACGCCGACGTTCGACCCGGTCGCCAACCCGCTCGCCGCGGTGTCGTCGCTGACCGGTCGCGCCGCGCGCCTCGACCGGGTGCTGCTGCGCGCCGACCGTGCCCGGGTGGACTCCGCGGTGCTGGTGGGCGACCGGCCCGCAGGACCGGGCGGCCTGTACGTCTCGGACCACTACGGGGTGGCGGTCGACCTGGGCCTCGACGGTGCGGGGCCCGCGGGTGTCCTGGACGCCGAGCCGTCCGCGCGCACGGCGCTGGCCTGGCTGCCGCCGGACGAGCTGTGGCCGCCGGTGCAGGCCATCCGCCGGGACCACGACCCGCAGATCCGGCGCTGGCCGCCGCACGTGAACCTGCTGTACGGGTTCGTCCCCGAGGCACAGTTCGAGCGCGCGGCGGAGCTGGTGGCCGCCGCCGTGGAGGGGATGGCGCCGTTCGACGCGCTGCTGGACGGGGTGCACAGCTTCGGGCACCGCGAGTACGCGACGGTGTGGCTGGACCCGGCGGCCGGCGGCGCGAGCCCGTGGGCGGAGCTGCGCCGGGCGCTGGAGCAGCGGTTCCCGCGCTGCCGGGGACACCGGCACGGATTCACCCCGCACCTGAGCCTGGGCCGCACGGCGGAGCCGCTGGCCGTCACCGCGGAGTGCGAGGCCCGGCTGGGCGGACCGCTGGAGGCCCGCGTGGGCGAGGTGGCCCTGCTGTCGCGGCGTGGCGACGAACCGATGCGGGTGCGGGCGACGGTGGCGCTGGGCACGGGCGAGGTGCGGTGGCACGACGCCGTCGACCACCCGACGGACGGGAACCCGGACCCGCACGGGGACACGGCGGGGTCGGGGCGCCCGGCAGAGCCGGGGCGTGCGGCAGAGCCGGGGCGTGCGGCGACGCCAGGAGACCCTACGGGGCCGGGACACACGGCCTGGTCGGAGCGCACGTCAGGGCCGGGGCACACGACAGAGACGCAGCGTGCGGCGACATCGGCAGACCCGGCAGAGAGGGAGCGCCTGACAGGGCCGGGGCGCCCGCGCGGATCTGAGCGCCCGGCGACATCGGCAGACCCGGCAGACCCGGCAGACCCGGCAGAGAAGGAGCGCCCGCCAGGGCCGGGGCGCACGAGCGGATCCGAGCGCCCGGCGGGGTCGGCGCAGCACGTGGAGGAGATCGTCCGCTCCGTGACGTGTGCCGCCGCCCGGGACGGAGGCGCGCTGCACCTGGCCGGTTCGCGCAGCATGGGGTGCGCACTGCCCGGAGCGGACGTCGACCTCGTCGCGGTCGTCCCGGGAGAGGCCGACCTGCCGCGGATGAGGGACCGGGTCGCCGCCGCGTTGCCGGACTGCGTCGGCCTGCGCGAGGTCGTCGGGGCGCGCGTGCCCGGGCTGCGGTTCCGTACGGGCGGCCTCGGTGTGGACCTCGCCGTCGTGGCGGCCGGCGGGCTGCCGCCCCGGGACGCGGTGGCCCGGCGCACCGAACTGGGCGACGCGGCGGCGGTGGCGCTCAGCGCCGTGAGCGACGCGGAGGCCGTGGTGGCGCAGGTCGGCGACCGGCGGGAGGCGTTCGCGCGGCTGGTCCGGCAGGTCAAGGGGTGGGCGCGGGCCAGGGGGCTGGACTCGGCACCGTTCGGCGGGCTGCCGGGGCTGGCGTGGACGGTGCTGGCGGCCCGTACCGTACGGGACGCGGAGGATGCCGACGCCCTGCGGACCGGGCCGTTGCTCGGCGCGTTCTTCGGGACGTGGGCGGCCTGGGACTGGCAGCGGCCGGTGAGCCTGACCGGCGACGGCCCGGCGGCCCCGCCCCCTGCACCCGTCACCGTGCTGACCCCGACCGCACCCGTCCGCTCCTGCACCGCGCAGGTCGGCGCCGGAATGCGGGACCTGCTGGTCCAGGAGTTGTACCGGGCGTGGGAGTTGCTGGAGGAGTCCCGCGCGGCGCGGCTCCTCGACCCGCCGCCGCTGCACCGCCGCCACGCGGCGTGGGCCGTGCTGACCGTGCCCGCCGGTGTGGCGGAGGGGCGCGCCCGGGGCCGTATGCGCGCCCTGCTCGCCGCGTTGGAGGAGGCGGGCGTCCGGGACGCGCATGCCTGGCCCCACCCCATCGCCCCCCGCGCGGGCCGGGCCGGAGCCGTCGGGTACGCCATCGGCCTGGGTGCCGCGCCGCCCGACCGCGCGACCCTCGCCCGTCTCGGCGACGGCTGGCTGCACGGCCTGCCGGACACGACGTTGACCTTGGCCGACGGGGGCGAGGTGCCGACACTCGGCTGAGGCGGCGCCCCGCGCACCCTCAAGGGAGTTGCCGGGCACGAAGGCCGGACCGCGGGCCCGGCGGGGCCTCAGGAGGCGGCGGACGCTTCGGGACGAGAAGCGGCGGACACCTCGGAAGGAAGAACGGCGGACGTATCCGCGGAGGGAGCGGCGGACGGCACCGAGTCCGAGGAAGCGGCGGGCAGCCCCGAGGAAGCGGCGGGCAGCCCCGAGGAGGAGGCGGGCGGCACCGAGGAAGCGGCTGCCGGCACCACGGAGGCGACGGGCGGCACCGCGGAGGCGGCGGCCGCGGCCGCCCTCGCGTTCGCCATCATCCTGCGCAGCACCTTCAGCGCCGCCACGTACTCCTCGTCCGGCACGCCCTCGTGCACCCGGGCGCGTAGGCCGGTGACCAGACGCTTCACGGCGGCGTGGCCCGCCCGTCCCGCGTCGGTGAGGTGCAGGGAGCCGTCCGTGTCCGCGCTGACCCATGCGCGGTGGAGCAGCTGGTCGAGGACGCGCGGCACCGTGTACGGGTCGTCGGCGACCTCCGCGAGCTGGGCCGCCACCGCCTCCCGGGTCGCGCCCTGCTCACCCGCGGCCAGGATCCGGTTCAGCGCCCACCACATGGGCTGGGTCACGTCGAGGCGGGCCATCTCGTCCCGCAGCAGGCCGACCACGACCCGGCCGGTCATGCCCGCCCAGTAACCGATGGGCTGCGCGGCCAGTTCGGCGTCCGCCGCCTGCGGGTCGGCGACCGCCGGGGAGAGCACGGACTGGTGGGCGCCGGTGGAGTCGGTGGCCGCGTGCACGGCCCGGTTCAAGTCGGTGATCGTCTCCGTCATGCCGCGGACGCTACGACCTCGACTCGACTTGAGGTCAAGGCCCGCGACCCCGGTAACGATTCGGACGTCACACCCTTCGCACACAACCCCCCGTATCGAATGCCAGTCTTGCTGGTCGCGGGGGCACGGCTGTGACCAGGGGTGTTCTGCCGCGCAGCCAGCTCCACTCTCTCGCCACGGGGACCACGTGAACGACTCAAGGGGAACCGAGCTCCGCCCTGCCCTCGTCCAGGGCGAGCGGGGCCCGCAGGCCGCCGAGCGGGACTCCCAGGCCGCTCCGGGCCGACCGGCCCGCTTCCGGACCTTCCGCGCGCTCCGGACCTTCCGTCCCGGCAGGCGCCGCTTCCTGGCGTCCGCGACCGCCGCCGCGGCCGGTGTCACCGTGGCGGCCGCCGGCCTCGGCGGCTGCACCGTACCCGCACCGCGGCGGACGGGCCCCACCGCGGACCCGGCCCCGGGCATGCCGATCACGAGCACCCGTCGGGCCCAGCTCATGCAGATCATGGCGCACCCGGACGACGACCTGTACTTCATGAACCCGGACTGCCGGCAGATGGTGGACTCCGGGGTGCCACTGGTCTGCGTCTACGTGACGGCGGGCGAGCACAACGGGCTCAACCGCGTCCCCGGGTCCCCGACGCCGCCGCCCGCGGACCGGCCGGGCTACTCGTCCGCGCGCCACCAGGGCCTTCGCCAGGCGTACGCCGCCATGCTGGGGCTCGACATGTTCACGCCGTGGCAGAAGGGCGTGATGACGCTGCGCGGCGACCGGCAGGCCGAGGTCGACACCCTGACCCACGGCAACCGCCGCGTGGAGCTGGTCTTCCTGAACCTCGCGATGCACGAGCCGCGCACGTACCACGCCGTGCCTTCGCTGTGGGGGGAGCGGGCGACGACGGTCCGTACCGTCGTCGCGTCCGACTCGCCGGTGCGCCGGTCGTCCCGGTACGACCACGACGGGCTGATCGACGTGCTGGTGGGGCTGATGGAGCGCTACCAGCCCACCGTCGTGCACACGCTGGACCCGGACCCGGACCTCCAGCACAGCGACGAGGAGACCCGCAGGAAGGACTCCGAGCAGCCCGGCTACTCCGACCACGCCGACCACACCGCCGTCGCGTCGTTCAGCTGGGCCGCCCTGGTCCGCTGGGCCGCGGAGGCCAGCAGGGACGGCGGCGCGATACCCGGCTTCGTCGCCACGTCCTTCCGCGGGTACTACAACCGCCACTGGCCGAAGAACCTCCCCGAGGCGGTCCTCAAGCGGAAGGCCGCGCACCTCGTCCCGTACGGCGGCGACCCGGAGTGGCAGTGCGGCAACCCCAGCGGGTGCGGCGACTACATGGTGGGCGGCAGGCGGCCGCTCACCAACAAGAAGGGCTGGGTCCGCGCCACCCACCACCGCTACGCGGGGGCGGGCCCCGTCGTGACCGCCGGCCAGGACGGGCGGCTCGTCGTGTACGGGGTGCTGGGGCTGCGCGCGGTCCGCTGGAGGGAGACGGAGGCCGGCAGCGGCCAGTGGGAGCAGCCGGACGACCTGGGCGGCGGCCCGCTCGCGCCGGGCCTCGGCGCGGCGGCCCTGCCGGACGGCCGTCAGCTGCTCTTCGGCCTGCGGTTCTCGGCGCTCGCCGGGCACCGGGCCGCGAACGACCGGGAGATCGCGGTGCTGGAACAGCGCGCGCCCGGCGGCCCGTTCCTGGCGTGGAGCGGGCTCGGCAACCCGGAGCGCAGCGACGACCGGGGCCGGCGCATCGGCGTGCCGGTGGCGGTGACCGCCCCGGACGGACGGGTGCACCTGTTCGTGCGGAACGCCGACAAGGCCGTCAGCAGCCGCGTACGGGAGACGGACGGCACCTGGGGCCCGTGGCGCGACCTGGGCGGGGGCGACGTCCAGGACGGTCTGACGGCCGTCGTCGACGGCCGCGGTCTGGTGCATCTGTTCGCTGCGGGCCGCCGCGGCGTGCACCACTGGGCGCAGGGCGACCACGGGGAGCCGGTCACGTGGCGCCCGGTCGCCGGCCTGCCCGCGCCGGACGGTCCGGTGGCCGTGACGACGGCACCGGACGGGACGCTGGAGCTGTACTACCGGCGCCCCACCCGCAAGGAACTGGCCGCGGTACGGATCGACGGCACCGCCGCCCGGCCCTCCTCCGGCCCCGTGTTCCACGGGTACGGGCGGACCCACGCGGCCGGCACGCCGAGCGGCCCGGTGCTGCTCGGCCGCGACCTGCGCGGCCGGATGCAGCTGCACGCCGGGGGGCGCCGGACCACCCGGGCGCACGGCGTGGTCCCGGTGGGGGCGGCGACGCTGCACCTCGGCCCGCAGGGTGCCGTGGCGGTGGGCATCGGGGCGGACGCCTACCCGTGGTCGTGGGCGCCGCACGGCGACGCGGCTTGACCAGCGCCGCGCGACGGCACCCACGGCGGCGCCACCGGGCCCGCCCCGCCCCGCCCGTGAGCCCGCCTGCCGGACCCTCCCGGGCCGCGCGGGTCAGCACCGAGCCCCCGTACGCATCCGTACGGGGGCTCGCACGCGTACGGATGCCGGCACTGGTCACCGCGTGCGCGTCCGGCCCCCGGGAGACCTGCTTCTGCGCACGGCAAAGGGCCCCGCACCGAAAGGTGCGGGGCCCTTGCTGATGCTCCAGGTGCTCCTGGGAGCAACCAGGTCAGCCGTTCAGGCCGTCAGGGAGTCCGGGGACTCACTTGACGATCTTGGTGACCTGGCCGGCGCCGACGGTCCGGCCACCCTCACGGATGGCGAACTTGAGGCCCTCCTCCATGGCGACCGGCTGGATCAGCGAGACCGACATGGTGGTGTTGTCGCCCGGCATGACCATCTCGGTGCCCTCGGGGAGGGTCACGACGCCGGTCACGTCCGTGGTACGGAAGTAGAACTGCGGGCGGTAGTTGTTGAAGAACGGCGTGTGGCGGCCACCCTCGTCCTTGGAGAGGATGTAGGCCTGCGCCTCGAACTCGGTGTGCGGGGTGACCGAGCCCGGCTTGATGATGACCTGGCCGCGCTCGACGTCCTCGCGCTTGATGCCGCGGAGCAGCAGACCGACGTTCTCACCGGCCTGGCCCTCGTCGAGCAGCTTGCGGAACATCTCGATACCGGTGACCGTGGTGGTGGTCTTCTCGGTCTTGATGCCGATGATGTCGACGGTCTCGTTGACCTTCAGGACACCACGCTCGATACGGCCGGTGACGACCGTACCGCGACCGGTGATCGTGAAGACGTCCTCGATCGGCATGAGGAACGGCTTGTCGACGTCGCGCTCCGGCTGCGGGATGGCCTCGTCGACGGCGTTCATCAGGTTGAGGACCGACTCGGCCCACTCCGGGTCGCCCTCGAGCGCCTTCAGAGCGGAGACCTTGACGACCGGAACGTCGTCGCCCGGGAACTCGTACTCGGAGAGCAGCTCACGGACCTCGAGCTCGACGAGCTCCAGGATCTCCTCGTCGTCCACCATGTCGGCCTTGTTCAGGGCGACGACGATGTACGGAACGCCGACCTGGCGGGCCAGGAGCACGTGCTCCTTGGTCTGCGGCATCGGGCCGTCGGTGGCGGCGACCACGAGGATGGCGCCGTCCATCTGCGCGGCACCGGTGATCATGTTCTTGATGTAGTCCGCGTGACCCGGGCAGTCGACGTGCGCGTAGTGACGCGACTCGGTCTGGTACTCGACGTGCGCGATGGAGATGGTGATACCGCGCTGGCGCTCCTCAGGAGCCTTGTCGATCTGGTCGAAGGCCGAGGCCTCGTTCAGGTCCGGGTACTTGTCGTGCAGCACCTTGGTAATGGCGGCCGTGAGGGTCGTCTTACCGTGGTCGATGTGACCGATGGTGCCGATGTTGACGTGCGGCTTAGTCCGCTCGAACTTCGCCTTCGCCACTGGGGTCCTCCTGTGGAGTGGTTCTGTACGCCTTACTCATCGGCGCCAGGTGATCTTTGCTGGGATGCCGGCCCCGGGGCGCGCGCCGCTCTTCAGCGAATCGCGGCGAACGCCCCGGTGTATCCGGTGACAAGCCTAAAGCGTGAACTCGGTGGAGTTACTCGCCCTTGGCCTTCGCGATGATCTCCTCGGCGACGTTCCGCGGAACCTCGGCGTAGGAGTCGAACTGCATCGAGTAGCTTGCGCGACCCGAGGTCTTGCTGCGGAGGTCGCCGACGTAGCCGAACATCTCCGACAGCGGCACCAGGCCCTTGACGACACGGGCGCCGGCACGCTCCTCCATGGCCTGGATCTGGCCACGGCGGGAGTTGATGTCACCGATGACTTCACCCATGTAGTCCTCGGGCGTGGTGACCTCGACGGCCATCATCGGCTCAAGGAGCACGGGGGATGCCTTGCGCGCGGCCTCCTTGAAGGCCTGCGAACCGGCGATCTTGAAGGCGAGCTCGGAGGAGTCGACCTCGTGGTAGCCACCGTCGAGGAGGGTGACGCGCACGCCCGTCATCTCGTAGCCCGCGAGGATGCCGAACTGCATGGCCTCCTGGCAACCGGCGTCCACGGAAGGAATGTATTCCTTCGGGATGCGGCCACCGGTGACCTTGTTGACGAACTCGTACGAGGCGTCGCCGCCCTCGATCGGCTCGATCGCGATCTGCACCTTGGCGAACTGACCGGTACCACCGGTCTGCTTCTTGTGGGTGTAGTCCACGCGCTCGACCGTCTTGCGGATGGTCTCACGGTACGCGACCTGCGGCTTGCCGACGTTGGCCTCGACCTTGAACTCGCGCTTCATGCGGTCGACGAGCACCTCGAGGTGAAGCTCGCCCATACCGCCGATGACGGTCTGGCCGGTCTCCTCGTTGGTGTGCACCTGGAAGGAGGGGTCCTCCTCCGCGAGACGCTGGATGGCGACACCCAGCTTCTCCTGGTCACCCTTGGACTTGGGCTCGATCGCGACCTCGATGACCGGCGCCGGGAAGTCCATGGACTCCAGGATCACCGGGCTCTTCTCGTCGCACAGCGTCTCACCCGTCGTGGTCTGCTTCAGACCCATGACGGCGACGATGTCACCGGCGCCCACCGACTCGATCTCCTCACGCTTGTTGGCGTGCATGCGGTAGATCTTGCCGATGCGCTCCTTCTTGCCCTTGACGGAGTTCAGCACCGAGGTGCCGGACTCCAGGCGGCCGGAGTACACGCGGACGAACGTGAGCTTGCCCAGGTGCGGGTCGCTCATGATCTTGAAGGCCAGGGCGGCGAGCGGCTCGGAGTCGGCCGGCTTGCGCTTGATGACCTCCTCCGGGTCCTTGACGTCGTGGCCCTCGATGGCCTCGATGTCGACCGGCGACGGCAGGTAGCGCACGACCGCGTCGAGCAGGGGCTGGACGCCCTTGTTCTTGAACGCGGTGCCGCAGAACACCGGGGTCACCGTGGTGCCGGTGCCCTTGCCGGAGGCGATGGTGATACGACGGATCGCGGCGTACAGCTGCTCCTCGGAGGGCTCCTGGCCCTCCAGGTACAGCTCCATGATCTCTTCGTCGTTCTCCGCGACAGCCTCGACGAGCTTGTTGCGGTACTCCTCGGCGGCCTCGGCGTGGGTGTCCGGGATGTCGACGACGTCGTACATCTCGCCCTTGGCGGCCTCGGCGGACCAGACCAGCGCCTTCATGCGGACCAGGTCGATGACGCCCTTGAAGTCCGCCTCGGCACCGATCGGCAGCTGCATGACGATCGGCTGCGCGCCCAGGCGGTCCGAGATCATGTCCACGCAGCGGTGGAACTCGGCACCCGTACGGTCGAGCTTGTTGACGAAGCAGATACGCGGAACGCCGTAGCGGTCCGCCTGACGCCAGACGGTCTCGGACTGCGGCTCCACACCGGCGACACCGTCGAACACGGTGACGGCGCCGTCGAGCACGCGCAGGGAACGCTCCACCTCGACGGTGAAGTCGACGTGGCCCGGCGTGTCGATGATGTTGATGGTGTGGTCGACGTCCTCGAGCGGCCAGTGGCAGGTCGTCGCGGCGGACGTGATCGTGATGCCGCGCTCCTGCTCCTGCTCCATCCAGTCCATCGTGGCAGCGCCGTCGTGGACTTCACCGATCTTGTAGGAAACACCGGTGTAGAAGAGGATGCGCTCGGTGGTGGTCGTCTTGCCCGCGTCGATGTGGGCCATGATGCCGATGTTGCGCACCCTGGCCAGGTCAAGCGAAGTGGTAGCCATAAGGCTTCAGTCTTCTCTCGGTCTCGATGGGGGTTGCGACTACCAGCGGTAGTGCGCGAAGGCCTTGTTGGACTCGGCCATCTTGTGCGTGTCCTCGCGCTTCTTGACCGAGGCGCCGAGGCCGTTGGAGGCGTCGAGCAGCTCGTTCATCAGGCGCTCGGTCATGGTCTTCTCGCGACGGGCGCGGGAGTAACCGACCAGCCAGCGCAGCGCCAGGGTGGAGGCACGACCGGGCTTGACCTCGATCGGCACCTGGTAGGTGGCGCCACCGACACGGCGGGACTTGACCTCAAGAGCGGGCTTGACGTTCTCGAGGGCGCGCTTCAGCGTGATGACCGGGTCCTGGCCGGTCTTCTCGCGCAGGCCCTCCATGGCGCCGTACACGATGCGCTCGGCGGTGGAGCGCTTGCCGTTCAGGAGGATCTTGTTGATCAGCGAGGTCACCAGAGGAGAACCGTAAACCGGGTCGATGATGACCGGGCGCTTCGGGGCGGGGCCCTTACGAGGCATTCTTACTTCTCCTTCTTGGCGCCGTAGCGGCTGCGGGCCTGCTTGCGGTTCTTGACACCCTGGGTGTCGAGCGAGCCGCGGATGATCTTGTAGCGAACACCCGGCAGGTCCTTCACACGGCCACCACGCACGAGCACGATGGAGTGCTCCTGCAGGTTGTGTCCCTCACCCGGAATGTAAGCGGTGACCTCGATCCCGCTGGTCAGACGCACACGCGCGACCTTACGCAGGGCCGAGTTCGGCTTCTTCGGGGTGGTCGTGAACACACGCGTGCAGACGCCGCGGCGCTGAGGGGAACCCTCAAGGGCGGGCGTCTTGTTCTTCTCGACCTTGTCCTGCCGGCCCTTGCGGACCAGCTGCTGGATCGTAGGCACTACTTCTCCGGTTTCTGTGTGCCGTATAAGTAAAGCTAACCTGGAACTTCGCCGACCCACGCGGTCGGGTGTGTCGAATCAGGCGGGCCCCCGCCGCAGGGCGGGAACGAGCACAGATTGCGGTGGCCCTTGCTGGCTGCCCGTGCGGCTGAGGACACGCACAGGAGCCCAGGCACACCCCAGGCACAAGGTCTGAGCGTACCTATCGCATGGACTCCGGTCAAAACAAATGCCAGGGCCCCGAACCGGCCGCGCAACCCCCGAACAGGGGCGGGGAGCCTCCGTGGCCGCCACCAGCAGGTCGACCACGGGGACGGCCGGCGCGCCCGCCCTCGGCCCGGACCGGCAGCCCCGCACGACGACCGGCCCGCGGCGGGGGCCGTGCACGTGCCGTGGTCGCCCGTACGGGCCCGGTCGGGGGCCGCCGGATCGGCCCGGCAGCCGCCGTGAACCTGCCCCGGTCATCCGCGACCGGCCGTCCGGCCCCTCGTGGTGGACCCGGGCGGAGCGCGGGCCTCGCGCCCGGCCCGATGCCCGCGCGCCCATCCCCCTCGCACGGGGTGCCGCCTCAGCCGCACGAGCCGTACCCGCCGCACCTCCTGCGGTGTCGTCGCCGCACGAAGTACCACGGGAGACGCCCCGGGCACCCCGCCCGGCAAGAACCGGCTGCGGCATCCCCGGCCCCTCCGCTCCCCCCATGCCGCGGGCACACGCGGACCTCCGGCCACCTTGCCGACACCCGGCAGCCTGCCCGGACGAAGACGGCGCAGACAGCCCCCTGCCGCCTCCGTCGCCCTGCCCGGACAATGCATTCTCAGCGATCTTCGGCACACGGGGGTGGACGATGGCGGACGAGCAGCCGCAGCAGCGGTACGACGTGGTGGAGGTGGACGTCCGCCTCACCGTGATCGCGTACGGCGACGTCCTCGCCGACTACGCCACCGCGGCCACCGCCCCGGACACCCCGCGGCCCGTCGTGGACGACTACGCCGTCGCGGTCGACGCCTTCGCCCTGGCCCGCCGCGTCCCGGCGGAGGACGTCCCACCGGTGCTGGCCGTCGGCGTACGCGCCCTGCGCCGCGTCCACCTCGCGCTGGTCCCGTAGGGGGCGGCGCGAGGACCGACCGCGCCCACCACGCTTCACGGAGGCCCGCACGCCGCGGCAGACCCGCTGGGGGGCGGCGGTCCCACCCGGGACTCCCCCGGGCCCCGGACACGCCGAAGGGCGGCCACCCGCACGGGGTGACCGCCCTTCGTCAGACGTACGCCTTACTGGTTGTACGGACCGTAGTCGTAGTCCTCCAGCGGAACGGCCTGGCCGGAGCCCGTGCCGAACGGCGAGTAGTCGATGTCGTCGTAGCCGACGGCCGAGTACATCGCGGCCTTGGCCTCCTCGGTCGGCTCGACCCGGATGTTGCGGTAACGGGACAGGCCCGTACCGGCCGGGATGAGCTTACCGATGATGACGTTCTCCTTGAGGCCGATCAGGGAGTCGGACTTGGCGTTGATCGCCGCGTCCGTCAGGACCCTGGTCGTCTCCTGGAAGGAGGCCGCGGACAGCCACGACTCCGTCGCCAGCGACGCCTTGGTGATACCCATCAGCTGCGGACGGCCGGAGGCCGGGTGGCCCCCTTCCTGGACCACGCGACGGTTCTCGGTCTCGAACTTCGAGCGCTCCACCAGCTCGCCGGGCAGCAGCTCTGCGTCGCCCGACTCGATGATCGTCACACGGCGCAGCATCTGCCGGATGATGATCTCGATGTGCTTGTCGTGGATCGACACGCCCTGCGAGTTGTAGACCTTCTGCACCTCGCCGACCAGGTGGACCTGCACGGCCCGCTGGCCGAGGATGCGCAGCACGTCGTGCGGGTTCTCGGTACCCACGGTGAGCTTCTGGCCCACTTGGACGTGGTCGCCCTCGCCGACCATGACACGGGCGCGCTTCGAGATCGGGTAGGCCGTCTCGTCGCTGCCGTCGTCCGGCGTGATGACGATCTTCTTGGTCTTCTCGGTCTCCTCGATCCGCACGCGGCCGGAGGCCTCGGCGATCGGCGCCATGCCCTTGGGGGCACGGGCCTCGAAGAGCTCGACGACACGCGGCAGACCCTGGGTGATGTCGTCACCGGCCACACCACCGGTGTGGAAGGTACGCATCGTCAGCTGGGTGCCGGGCTCACCGATGGACTGGGCGGCGATGATGCCGACCGCCTCACCGATGTCGACCAGCTTGCCGGTGGCCAGCGAGCGGCCGTAGCACATGGCGCAGGTGCCGACGGCGGACTCGCAGGTCAGGACCGAGCGGGTCTTGACCTCCGCCACGCCGGCGCCGACCAGCTGCTCGATGAGCACGTCACCGAGGTCGACACCGGCCGGGGCCAGCACCTTGCCGTCGACGACGACGTCCTCGGCGAGGCAGCGCGCGTACACACTGGTCTCGACGTTCTCCGTCTTCCGCAGGACGCCGTCCGCGCCGCGCTCGGCGATCGCCAGACGCAGACCGCGGTCGGTGCCGCAGTCCTCCTCGCGGATGATGACGTCCTGGGAGACGTCGACGAGACGACGGGTGAGGTAACCCGAGTCGGCGGTACGCAGAGCGGTGTCCGCCAGACCCTTACGCGCACCGTGCGTGGAGATGAAGTACTCCAGCACGGACAGGCCCTCACGGAACGAGGACTTGATCGGACGCGGGATGGTCTCGTTCTTGGCGTTCGACACCAGACCGCGCATACCGGCGATCTGACGCATCTGCATCATGTTTCCGCGCGCACCCGAGTCGACCATCATGAAGATCGGGTTCGTCTTCGGGAAGTTCTCGTTCATCGCCTCGGCGACCTCGTTGGTCGCCTTGGTCCAGATCGCGATGAGCTCCTGAGTGCGCTCGTCCTTGGTGATCAGACCGCGCTCGTACTGCTTCTGGACCTTCTCGTCCTGGGCCTCGTAGCCGGCGACGATGGTCTTCTTCGCCTCGGGCACGACGACGTCGGAGATGGCGACGGTGACACCGGAGCGGGTGGCCCAGTGGTAACCGGCCGCCTTCAGGTTGTCGAGCGTCGCCGCCACGATCGTCTTCGGGTAGCGCTCGGCGAGGTCGTTGACGATCTCGGAGAGCTGCTTCTTGCCCACCTGGTAGTCGACGAACGGGTAGTCCTCGGGCAGCAGCTCGTTGAAGAGCGCGCGGCCCAGGCTCGTCTCCAGACGGAACCCGTCACCCGGCTGCCACTCGGGCTCGCCCTCCTCCGCGGCCGGCGGCGTCCAGCCGCGGGGCGGGACCGAGCCGATCGGGAAGCGGATCTCGACCTTCGCCTGGAGCGACAGCTCGCGGGCGTCGAAGGCCATGATCGCCTCGGCGGTCGAGGCGAAGGAGCGACCCGCGCCCTTGACCTCCCGGCCCTCCTCGTCGGTGGTGAGGAAGAACAGGCCGAGCACCATGTCCTGGGTCGGCATGGTGACCGGGCGGCCGTCGGCGGGCTTGAGGATGTTGTTCGAGGACAGCATCAGGATGCGGGCCTCGGCCTGCGCCTCCGCGGAGAGCGGCAGGTGGACGGCCATCTGGTCACCGTCGAAGTCCGCGTTGAACGCGGTGCAGACGAGCGGGTGGATCTGGATGGCCTTGCCCTCGACCAGCTGCGGCTCGAAGGCCTGGATGCCGAGGCGGGGCAGGGGGGGGGCACGGTTCAGCAGCACCGGGTGCTCGGCGATGACCTCTTCGAGGACGTCGTACACGACGGTGCGGCCGCGCTCGACCATGCGCTTGGCCGACTTGATGTTCTGCGCGTGGTTCAGGTCGACCAGGCGCTTCATCACGAACGGCTTGAACAGCTCCAGCGCCATGTACTTCGGCAGACCGCACTGGTGCAGCTTGAGCTGCGGGCCGACGACGATGACGGAACGGGCCGAGTAGTCGACGCGCTTGCCGAGCAGGTTCTGACGGAAGCGGCCCTGCTTGCCCTTCAGCATGTCGCTGAGGGACTTCAGCGGGCGGTTGCCGGGTCCGGTGACCGGGCGGCCGCGGCGGCCGTTGTCGAACAGCGCGTCGACGGCCTCCTGGAGCATGCGCTTCTCGTTGTTCACGATGATCTCGGGCGCGCCGAGGTCGAGAAGCCGCTTCAGGCGGTTGTTCCGGTTGATGACGCGGCGGTACAGGTCGTTCAGGTCGGAGGTCGCGAAGCGGCCACCGTCCAGCTGCACCATCGGACGCAGGTCCGGCGGGATGACCGGGACGCAGTCCAGGACCATGCCCTTGGGGCTGTTGGAGGTCTGCAGGAACGCGGAGACGACCTTGAGCCGCTTGAGGGCGCGGGTCTTCTTCTGTCCCTTGCCCGTGCGGATGATCTCGCGGAGCTTCTCCGCCTCCTCGTCCAGGTCGAAGGACTCCAGGCGCTTCTGCAGCGCGGCGGCGCCCATCGAGCCGTCGAAGTAGGTGCCGAAGCGGTCGCGCAGCTCGCGGTAGAGCAGCTCGTCGCCCTCCAGGTCCTGGACCTTGAGGTTCTTGAAGCGGCTCCACACCTCGTCGAGGCGGTCGATCTCGCGCTGGGCGCGGTCGCGGAGCTGCTTCATCTCGCGCTCGGCACCCTCACGGACCTTGCGGCGCACGTCGGCCTTGGCGCCCTCGGCCTCCAGCTCGGCCAGGTCGGTCTCGAGCTTCTTGGCGCGGGCCTCGAGGTCGGCGTCGCGGCGCTGCTCGATCTGCTGGCGCTCGACGGAGACGTGGGCCTCCAGCGAGGGCAGGTCGCGCTGGCGGCGCTCCTCGTCGACGTACGTGATCATGTACGCCGCGAAGTAGATGACCTTCTCCAGGTCCTTCGGGGCGAGGTCCAGCAGGTAGCCCAGCCGGGACGGGACGCCCTTGAAGTACCAGATGTGGGTGACGGGGGCGGCCAGTTCGATGTGGCCCATCCGCTCACGGCGCACCTTCGCGCGGGTGACCTCGACGCCACACCGCTCACAGATGATGCCCTTGAAGCGGACACGCTTGTACTTGCCGCAGTAGCACTCCCAGTCCCGGGTGGGGCCGAAGATCTTCTCGCAGAAGAGGCCGTCCTTCTCGGGCTTCAGGGTGCGGTAGTTGATGGTCTCCGGCTTCTTGACCTCGCCGTGGGACCACTGGCGGATGTCGTCCGCGGTGGCCAGGCCGATCCGCAGCTCGTCGAAGAAGTTGACGTCGAGCACTATGCGTCAATCCCTCTCAGGGTTTGTGTCAATCCATGGTCTGTACGGGTCGCGGGGTGGCCGGCCGGACCTCGGGGGGTCCGGCCGGCCGACCCGTCAGACCTCTTCGACGCTGCTCGGCTCGCGCCGGGACAGGTCGATGCCGAGCTCCTCCGCAGCGCGGAAGACGTCCTCGTCGGTGTCGCGCATCTCGATGGACATGCCGTCCGAGGACAGCACCTCCACGTTGAGGCACAGGGACTGCATCTCCTTGATGAGCACCTTGAAGGACTCCGGGATGCCGGGCTCGGGAATGTTCTCGCCCTTGACGATGGCCTCGTAGACCTTCACGCGGCCGGTGACATCGTCGGACTTGATGGTCAGCAGCTCCTGGAGGGCGTATGCGGCGCCGTAAGCCTCCAGCGCCCACACCTCCATCTCACCGAAGCGCTGGCCACCGAACTGAGCCTTACCACCCAGCGGCTGCTGGGTGATCATCGAGTACGGACCGGTCGACCGGGCGTGCAGCTTGTCGTCGACCAGGTGGTGCAGCTTGAGGATGTACATGTACCCGACCGAGATCGGGTCCGGGAACGGCTCGCCGGAGCGGCCGTCGAACAGGCGCGCCTTGCCGGACGGCAGCATCATGCGGTCGCCGTCGCGGTTCGGGATGGTGTGCTCCAGCAGACCGGCCAGCTCGTCCTCGCGGGCGCCGTCGAAGACCGGGGTCGCGACGTTGGTGCCCGGCTCGACGCGGTCGGCGCCGATGGACTGGAGCCGCTCGGCCCACTGCTCCTGGAGGCCGGAGACGTCCCAGCCCTGGCTGGCGAGCCAGCCGAGGTGGATCTCCAGGACCTGTCCCGGGTTCATTCGGGACGGCACACCGAGCGGGTTGAGGATGATGTCGACCGGGGTGCCGTCCTCCAGGAACGGCATGTCCTCGATCGGCAGGATCTTGGAGATGACGCCCTTGTTGCCGTGGCGGCCGGCGAGCTTGTCACCGTCGGTGATCTTGCGCTTCTGCGCCACGTAGACGCGGACCAGCTGGTTCACGCCCGGGGGCAGCTCGTCGCCCTCCTCGCGGTCGAAGACGCGCACGCCGATGACCTTGCCGGTCTCACCGTGCGGCACCTTCAGCGAGGTGTCGCGGACCTCGCGGGCCTTCTCGCCGAAGATCGCGCGGAGCAGGCGCTCCTCGGGGGTCAGCTCGGTCTCGCCCTTCGGGGTGACCTTGCCGACGAGGATGTCGCCGGCGACGACCTCGGCACCGATGCGGATGATGCCGCGCTCGTCGAGGTCGGCGAGGACCTCCTCGGAGACGTTCGGGATGTCCCGGGTGATCTCCTCGGGGCCCAGCTTGGTGTCGCGGGCGTCGACCTCGTGCTCCTCGATGTGGATCGAGGAGAGGACGTCGTCCTGCACGAGGCGCTGCGACAGGATGATCGCGTCCTCGTAGTTGTAGCCCTCCCACGGCATGAAGGCCACGAGGAGGTTCTTGCCGAGCGCCATCTCGCCGTCTTCGGTGGCCGGGCCGTCGGCGAGGACCTGGCCCTCGACGACCCGGTCGCCCTCGGCGACGATGACCTTCTGGTTGACCGAGGTGCCCTGGTTGGAGCGGGCGAACTTGGCCAGCCGGTACGTGATGTACGTGCCGTCGTCGTTGGCGACGGTGATGTAGTCGGCGGAGAGCTCCTGGACCACACCGTCCTTCTCGGCCTTGACCACGTCGCCGGCGTCGACGGCGGAGCGGTACTCCATGCCGGTACCGACGAGCGGGGACTCGGCCTGGATGAGCGGCACGGCCTGGCGCATCATGTTCGCGCCCATGAGGGCACGGTTGGCGTCGTCGTGCTCCAGGAAGGGGATCATGGCGGTCGCGACCGACACCATCTGGCGCGGCGAGACGTCCATGTAGTCGACGTCCTCGGGGGGGAGGTAGTCGACCTCGCCGCCGCGGCGGCGGACCAGGACGCGGGGCTCGGCGAACCGGAGGTCCTCGGTCAGCGGCGCGTTGGCCTGGGCGATGACGAAGCGGTCTTCCTCGTCGGCGGTCAGGTAGTCGACGTCGTCGGTGACCTGGCCGTCGATGACCTTGCGGTACGGGGTCTCGACGAAGCCGAACGCGTTGACGCGGCCGTAGGAGGCGAGCGAGCCGATCAGACCGATGTTCGGGCCTTCGGGGGTCTCGATCGGGCACATGCGGCCGTAGTGCGACGGGTGCACGTCGCGGACCTCGAAGCCGGCCCGCTCACGGGACAGACCACCCGGGCCGAGCGCGGACAGACGACGCTTGTGCGTCAGCCCGGACAGCGGGTTGTTCTGGTCCATGAACTGGGACAGCTGGCTGGTGCCGAAGAACTCCTTGATGGAGGCGACGACCGGCCGGATGTTGATCAGGGTCTGCGGCGTGATCGCCTCGACGTCCTGGGTCGTCATGCGCTCGCGGACGACGCGCTCCATACGGGCCAGACCGGTGCGGACCTGGTTCTGGATGAGCTCGCCGACGTTGCGCAGGCGGCGGTTGCCGAAGTGGTCGATGTCGTCGGTCTCGACGACGATCGTCGAGCCGTTGGCACCGACGGTCTCGGTCTCACCGGCGTGCAGCTGCACCAGGTACTTGATCGTCGCGATGATGTCGTCGACGGTCAGGACACCCGCGTCCAGCGGCTCGTCCGCACCCAGCTTCTTGTTCAGCTTGTAGCGGCCGACCTTGGCCAGGTCGTAGCGCTTGGGGTTGAAGTAGAGGTTCTCGAGCAGCGTCTGCGCGGCCTCACGCGTCGGGGGCTCGCCCGGGCGCAGCTTGCGGTAGATGTCGAGCAGCGCGTCGTCCTGGCCCTGGGTGTGGTCCTTCTCCAGGGTGGCGCGCATGGACTCGTACTCGCCGAACTCCTGCAGGATCTGCTCGGTGGTCCAGCCGAGCGCCTTGAGGAGGACGGTGACGGACTGCTTGCGCTTGCGGTCGATGCGGACGCCGACCATGTCGCGCTTGTCGATCTCCATCTCCAGCCAGGCACCCCGGGACGGGATGATCTTGGCCGAGAAGATGTCCTTGTCGGACGTCTTGTCGATGGAGGAGTCGAAGTAGACGCCCGGCGAGCGGACGAGCTGCGACACCACGACACGCTCGGTGCCGTTGATGACGAAGGTGCCCTTGTTCGTCATGAGCGGGAAGTCGCCCATGAAGACCGTCTGGGACTTGATCTCGCCGGTCTCGTTGTTCGTGAACTCGGCCGTGACGAAGAGCGGCGCGGCGTAGGTGAAGTCGCGCTCCTTGCACTCGTCGATCGAGTTCTTCGGAGGCTCGAAGCGGTGGTCGCGGAAGGTGAGCGACATCGACCCGGAGAAGTCCTCGATCGGGGAGATCTCCTCGAAGATCTCCTCAAGACCGGACTTGGTGGGGACGTCCTCTCCCCGCTCAAGAGCCGCCTCGACACGAGCCTTCCACGCCGCGTTGCCGAGCAGCCAGTCGAAGCTCTCGGTCTGCAGGGCGAGAAGGTTCGGAACCTCAAGGGGCTCCTTGATCTTTGCAAAGGAGATGCGCAGCGGAGCAGTGCTTGCGCCGGTGTTCGTATTCGCGGTCGAGGCGTTGCGCGAGGCGGCCAAGAGGGGGTCCTTCCGAGGGCTCGGACTCACTACGCGCGTACCGGTTCCCAGCCGGGCGCAGAGACGACGAATGTTCCTGAAGGGGCCAAAGGGCCTGGTCAGGGCACTCGGTCAACTGTGCTCTTGCGAGGGGATGCCCCTGGTGACGGGCAGGGAGCAGCTAACAGGCAGCGCAAAGGGTCAGTGTAGCCACTTGGCCCACTGATGTCCAGGGCGAGTAGATCGCGACCCTCGTTGTTCTCAACTTCGCGCACCTCGCGCCGTCGGCGCACATCGATACTGCCCGTTCGGTCACCGATCCATGCCTCGGATCTGGATCGGCTGCCGACGCGTCCTGAGAATTGCGCGCGGCGTGCGGTTCGTCAAGGCCCCGGGCTGTGCGCGGCGCACGGCGAAGATCACCATACTCCCCTGGAGCCCCAGTGCAACCCGGCTGCCACGCAACGACGGAAGGGCGACCACCCCAATGGGTGATCGCCCTTCCTCACGCCCGCTGAGGGGCGTCAGAACGAGTCAGGAGACCCGCAGGAGGTCACTTGACCTCGACGGAGGCACCGGCGCCCTTGAGGGACTCGGCGGCCTTCTCGGCGGCCTCCTTGTTGACCTTCTCCAGGACCGGCTTCGGGGTGCCGTCGACCAGGTCCTTGGCCTCCTTCAGGCCGAGGGAGGTCAGCTCGCGCACGACCTTGATGACCTGGATCTTCTTGTCGCCGGCGCCGGTGAGGATGACGTCGAACTCGTCCTTCTCCTCCTCGGCCTCGGCGGCGGCGCCACCAGCGGCACCACCGGCGACGACGACCGGCGCGGCAGCGGCGGCGGTGACGTCGAACTTCTCCTCGAAGGCCTTCACGAACTCGGAGAGCTCGATGAGGGTCATCTCCTCGAACTGCGCGAGCAGCTCGTCCTGGGTGAGCTTCGCCATGATGGCGGTCCTTCCACTCATTCGGCAGGTGCCGGGATGTACATGTGAGGCGGGCGTACGTCTGGCCCGCGGTGACCGCCGCCGGGGATCAGGCGGCGATCAGAGTGCGAGCCGAATTACTCGGCACCGCCCTGCTCGGCCTGCTTGGCGCGCAGCGCGTCCACGGTGCGGACGAGCTTCGACGGCAGCGCCTGGAAGACGGAGGCAGCCTGGGACTGCTTCGCCTTGAAGGCACCGGCCAGCTTGCTGAGCAGAACCTCGCGGGACTCGAGGTCCGCAAGCTTCTTGATCTCGTCGGCGGACAGCGCCTTGCCGTCAAGGACACCGCCCTTGATGACGAGATTCGGGTTCTCCTTGGCGAAGTCACGAAGACCCTTCGCCGCCTCGACCGGGTCACCGGTGACGAAGGCGACCGCCGTCGGACCGTTGAACAGGTCGTCGAGCGTGCTGATCCCGGCCTCGTTGGCCGCAATCTTGGTCAGCGTGTTCTTCACCACGGCGTACTGGGCGTTCTCACCGAGCGAACGGCGCAGCTGCTTGGTCTGCGCCACGGTGAGACCGCGGTACTCGGTCAGCACAGCGGCGCTGGAGCTGCGGAACTTGTCCGTCAGCTCGGCAACCGCGGCAGCCTTGTCGGGCCTCGCCATGAGCCTCGGCCTCCTTCCGGGTGATTCGGACCGCAGTGGCTGAAGGAAGGAGACTGGGCAAAACGAAACGCCCCGGCGCAGGCACACGGGGCGTCACTCGACCAGGACGAGAATCCTGGGAGCACTCCTGAGTCACCTGCGCGGGTCGTCCGCAGCTAGCGGATCCTTCGGCCGCCGCACCCGTACGGGCACAGCAGCGACCAGCGGTCTTTGGCTTCCCAGGCAGCGTACGGGAGGGTGACGCCGACAGGCAAATCGGCGCCGACCGCTCCCGGGGGCCGCGCGTCAGGCCGCGTCGGCGAACGGGTCCTCGCCAGCGCCCGTGCCGTCGGCACCCGTGCCCTCGTCCGCGGCGCCCGTCATCCCTTCGAGCATCTTGACGAGGTCGACGGTCTCGTCGGCCGGCGGCGCCGTCACGGCCGCCTCGGTGCCGTAGTCGGAGTACTCGGCGGTGACCTTCACCGTGCCCTGTGCCGACTCCATGCCGGCGTCCATCTTGACGGGGCAGCCGTCCCCGTTGACCCAGACCTCGGTCACGAGCACCTGCACGGCAACCCAAGGGGCCGGCACCCCCTCTGGATGGGGCCGGCCCCCGGCCCTCAGGGGAGAGGAACGGGGGCCGCCACACAAACCGGCCCCCGCCCTTCCGGAGAAGGGCGGGGGCCGGTCGGCGAACCGGGTGAGCCGTCAGGCTCAGACCGCGGCCGGGTCCTCCTCGACGAGGAGGTTCCGGGTGCGGTTCGGGTCCAGCGGGATGCCGGGGCCCATGGTGGTGGTGAGGGTCGCCTTCTTGACGTAGCGGCCCTTCGCGGCGGACGGCTTCAGACGGAGGATCTCCTCCAGGGCCGCGCCGTAGTTCTCGACCAGCTTCGTCTCGTCGAACGACACCTTGCCGATGATGAAGTGCAGGTTCGAGTGCTTGTCGACACGGAACTCGATCTTGCCGCCCTTGATGTCGGTGACGGCCTTGGCAACGTCCATGGTGACGGTGCCGGTCTTCGGGTTCGGCATCAGACCACGCGGGCCGAGGACGCGGCCGAGGCGGCCGACCTTGCCCATGAGGTCCGGGGTGGCGACGACGGCGTCGAAGTCCAGACGACCCTTCGCCACCTCGTCGATCAGTTCGTCGGAGCCGACGATGTCGGCGCCGGCGGCCTCCGCGGCCGCAGCACGGTCACCGGTCGCGAAGACCAGGACCCGGGCGGTCTTGCCGGTGCCGTGCGGAAGGTTCACGGTGCCGCGGACCATCTGGTCGGCCTTGCGCGGGTCGACGCCCAGACGCATGGCGACCTCGACGGTGCCGTCGAACTTGGTGCTGGCGGTCTCCTTGGCGAGGCGGACGGCCTCGAGGGGGGCGTAGTTGCGCGCCCGGTCGATCTTCGCGTCCGCGGCTCGCAGAGCCTTGCTGCGCTTCACTGCTTCTCCTGTGTTTCAGGGGTGGAGTCGTGGTGCGGGCCAGCGCCTGGCCCTACCACAGAGGTCACTGCGAGGGGGCTGGTCAGCCCTCGACCGTGATGCCCATGGAACGGGCGGTGCCGGCGATGATCTTCGCGGCGGCGTCCAGGTCGTTCGCGTTGAGGTCGGGCATCTTGGTGGTGGCGATCTCGCGGACCTGCGCCTCGGTGATCTTGGCGACCTTGGTCTTGTGCGGCTCGCTGGAGCCCTTCTCCACACCCGCGGCCTTGAGGATCATCTTCGCGGCCGGCGGAGTCTTGGTGACGAAGGTGAAGGAGCGGTCCTCGTAGACCGTGATCTCCACCGGGATCACCCAGCCGCGCTGCGACTCGGTCGCGGCGTTGTAGGCCTTGCAGAACTCCATGATGTTGACGCCGTGCTGGCCCAGCGCCGGGCCGACCGGCGGGGCCGGGTTGGCGGCGCCGGCCTGGATCTGGAGCTTGATAAGCCCCGTGACCTTCTTCTTCTTGGGAGGCATTGCTCTCTCCGGGTCCTAGTGAGAGTGTTCCGCCGCCACCCGGCATCATCCGGATGGAGGCATACCGCACAACGATAACGGGTATCGGTGCACGTCCAAAAACCGAGCAGGTCAGAAGTGGGAAGCCCCACCTCTGACCTGTCCGGAAGCCTTCAGAACGCCGGGTGGGCCCGGCTTGGCCTCAGTTCTTCTGGATCTGGTCGAAGCTGAGCTCGACCGGGGTCTCGCGGCCGAAGATCTCGACGAGGCCCTTGACCTTCTTCGAGTCGGCGTTGATCTCGTTGATGGTCGCCTGCAGCGTGGCGAACGGACCGTCGGTGACGGTGACGGAGTCGCCGACCTCGAAGTCCAGGACCTGGACCTCGACCTTGCGGGCGGGGGCGGGCTTGCCCGCGACCTCCGCGGCCTCGCGGGCGGCCTTGTCCTCGGCCTCCGGGGCGAGCATCTTGACGATCTCGTCCAGGGTCAGCGGGTACGGGTCGTAGGCGTTGCCGACGAAGCCGGTGACGCCGGGCGTGTTGCGGACGACGCCCCAGGACTCGTTCGTCAGGTCCATGCGGACGAGCACATAGCCAGGCAGCTTGTTCTGCTTGACGTTCTTGCGCTCGCCGTTCTTGATCTGGACGATCTCTTCCTCGGGGACCTCGGCCTGGTAGATGAAGTCCTCGACGTTCAGCGAGACGGCACGCTGCTCCAGGTTCGCCTTCACGCGCTTCTCGTAGCCCGCGTAGGTGTGGATCACGTACCACTCGCCCGGGAGGCCGCGCAGCTCCTCGCGGAGGGCGGCGACCGGATCGACGGGGGCGGCGGCCTCAGCCTCGTCCTCGGACTCGTCGTCAGCCTCGGCGGCCTCGTCCTGGACGTCCTCGTCGGCCTCTTCGGCCTCGACCTCGTCCTCGGACTCCGTCTCGTCGGCGTCCTCGGCGTCATCCGCCGTCTCGCCGGCCTCGGCGTGACCCTCGGCCGCCTCGTCGGCAGCGGCGTCCGCAGCTTCCGCCTGGTCCTCGTCGGCCGCCTCGACGACGTCGAGCTCGTCCTGGGCGGACTCGTTCAGGTTCGGGTCAGACACGGTGGCTGCTTCTTCCTGGATACAGATGGGGTGGAACATGCGAAAAGGGGCGCCGGGGTGGGCGCCCTCCGCGGGAATCAGCCGAAGACGTACTTGACTGCTTCCGTGAAGCCGAGATCGATCACGGTCACCATGGCGATCATGATGACAACAAAGATGATCACAACGGTCGTGTAGGTCGAGAGCTGGCTACGAGTGGGCCAGACGACCTTGCGCAGCTCGGCGACGATCTGGCGGTAGAAGAGCGCGAGACGGCCCAGCGGGCCCTTCTTGGCTCGCTTGCCACCCTTGCGGTTCTTCTTCGACTCCGGCGCTTCGTCTTCAGCATCAGGCATGTCGATGGAGCCTACGGCGTCCGTCACGTCTCTCACCTGATTCCGGGTCGGCCGTGCCGCGCCCGGGTGGAGCCGCACGGCGGTGCAATGAAGTACATACCTGCGCACACATCCTGGCGGTGTGTGTAGCAGGGCCGGAGGGACTTGAACCCCCAACCGCTGGTTTTGGAGACCAGTGCTCTACCAATTGAGCTACGACCCTTTGTGGTGCTCCCCCAACTTACCGCATCCGCAGCAGTGCTCCGTAAGCCTCGGTGCGGTGTGGTTCGTGAGGGCCAACGAGCAGAGAGTGTACGTGGTCAGCGCCGCCGCGTCGAACAGATACCCCCGCGAGCCCGCCGTCCCCCCGCCGTACGGCCCCGCCCCGGGGTCTCGCCGAGGGGTGCCCGCGCGACGCGCCGGCGGTACCGGTTCGTACGGTGAAACCCGTGTACCGGGCCCCGGCGGGGTCTGGGAGCATGGGCCGCATGAGCGCTGCAACTCCTCCGACCTCCCCGACCGAGCGCAGGGTCTCCGCCCGCATCGGCGCGATCTCCGAGTCGGCCACCCTGGCCGTGGACGCCAAGGCCAAGGCCCTCAAAGCGGCCGGACGCCCCGTGATCGGCTTCGGCGCGGGCGAGCCCGACTTCCCGACCCCCGACTACATCGTCGAGGCCGCGGTCGAGGCCTGCCGCAACCCGAAGTACCACCGCTACACCCCGGCAGGCGGCCTGCCCGAGCTGAAGGCCGCGATCGCCGCCAAGACGCTGCGCGACTCCGGCTACGAGGTGGACCCGTCCCAGATCCTCGTGACGAACGGCGGCAAGCAGGCGATCTACGAGGCGTTCGCCGCCATCCTCGACCCGGGTGACGAGGTCATCGTCCCGGCGCCGTACTGGACCACGTACCCGGAGTCGATCCGGCTCGCCGGCGGCGTGCCCGTGGAGGTCGTCGCCGACGAGACCACCGGCTACCGCGTGTCCGTGGAGCAGCTGGAGGCGGCGCGCACCGAGCGCACCAAGGTCGTCCTCTTCGTCTCCCCGTCGAACCCGACCGGCGCCGTCTACTCCCGCGAGGACGCCGAGGCCGTCGGCCGCTGGGCCGCGGAGCACGGGCTGTGGGTGCTGACGGACGAGATCTACGAGCACCTCGTGTACGGCGACGCCGTCTTCACCTCGCTCCCGGCGCTGGTACCGGAGCTGCGGGACAAGTGCATCGTGGTGAACGGCGTGGCGAAGACGTACGCGATGACGGGCTGGCGCGTGGGATGGATCGTCGGTCCGAAGGACGTCGTGAAGGCGGCGACGAACCTCCAGTCGCACGCCACCTCGAACGTCTCCAACGTGGCGCAGGTCGCCGCGCTGGCCGCGGTCTCCGGCGACCTGGACGCGGTGGCGGCGATGCGCGAGGCGTTCGACCGGCGCCGCCAGACCATCGTGCGGATGCTGAACGAGATCGACGGCGTGGTCTGCCCGACGCCGGAGGGCGCCTTCTACGCGTACCCGTCGGTGAAGGGGCTGCTGGGCAAGGAGATCCGCGGCAGGCGCCCGCAGACCTCCGTGGAGCTGGCGGCGCTGATCCTGGACGAGGTCGAGGTCGCGGTGGTGCCGGGTGAGGCGTTCGGCACGCCGGGCTACCTGCGGCTGTCGTACGCGCTGGGCGACGAGGACCTGGTGGAGGGCGTGAGCCGGATGCAGAAGCTGCTGGCGGAGGCCCGCGACTGACGCGGTCCGCCTGCGCGCCTCCTCGTGGCGGGCCCCGGTCCGGGAACGCTTCCGGACCGGGGCCCGCTTCTTCGTTCCCCGACGCACCCGATCGGAGAAAGGGGCTGCCGCGAGGCGCGGATGTGCGGCAGGATCCCTGGATGGAGCACGTCGTCCGCGATCTGAAACTGCTGCCCAAGGCGCATCTGCACCTGCACTTCACCGGGTCGATGCGGCCCTCCACCCTCCTGGAGCTCGCCGACAAGTACGGAGTGCACCTTCCGGAGGCGCTGACCGGCGGGGAGCCGCCGAAGCTGCGCGCGACCGACGAGCGGGGCTGGTTCCGGTTCCAGCGCCTGTACGACATCGCCCGGTCGTGCCTGCGGGAACCGGAGGACATCCGGCGGCTGGTGCGGGAGGCGGCCGAGGAAGACGTCCGGGACGGTTCCGGTTGGCTGGAGATCCAGGTGGACCCGACCTCGTACGCGCCGAGGCTCGGCGGTCTGATCCCCGCGCTGGAGGTCATCCTGGACGCGGTGCGGGCCGCGGAGCGGGATACCGGTCTGGCGATCAGGGTGCTGGTCGCCGCGAACCGCATGAAGCACCCGCTGGACGCGCGGACGCTGGCGCGGCTCGCGGTGCGCTACCGGGACCAGGGCGTGGTGGGCTTCGGGCTGTCGAACGACGAGCGGCGCGGGATGGCCCGGGACTTCGACCGGGCGTTCGCGATCGCGCGGGACGGCGGCCTGCTGGCGGCCCCGCACGGCGGCGAGCTGACCGGGCCGGCGTCCGTGCGGGACTGCCTGGACGACCTGCGGGCCTCGCGCATCGGCCACGGTGTGCGGGCGGTGGAGGACCCGCGGCTGCTGCGGCGGCTCGCGGACAGGGGCGTGACCTGCGAGGTGTGCCCGGCGTCGAACGTGGCGCTCGGGGTGTACGAGAAGCCGGAGCACGTCCCGCTGCGGACGCTGTTCGACGCGGGGGTGCCGATGGCCCTGGGCGCGGACGACCCGCTGCTGTTCGGGGCGCGGCTCGCGGACCAGTACGAGATCGCGCGGCACCACCACGGCTTCACGGACGCCGAGCTCGCGGAGCTGGCCCGGCAGTCGGGACGGGGTTCGGTGGCGCCGGAGGACGTGCGGCGGAAGCTGCTGGCGGCGATCGACGACTGGCTGGCCGCGGACCCGGCGCCCCCCGGCGCCGCGGGCTCCGGACTCGGCCGGCCGGGGGTGTGAGCAGCGCTCCTGCCGGGCGGGGCGCAGGGGCCTGCCGCCGTGCCCCGGCGGGTGCCGGGCCGGGCAGCACCGCCCACGCGGCCGCGTGGCCTCCCGACGGCGTCACACCCGGGTGACGCGCGCCTGAGCCCCCGCGGGACGCGGGCACGCCCGGCGCGTACCGGCCTCAGGTGGGTGCGGACGTGAGACCTGGAGTGTGGGGTCAGAGGCTGACGCCGACGGTCACCGGCTCGTTGACCAGGGTGACGCCGAAGGCGTCCCGCACGCCCGCCACGACCTCGCGGGCGAGGGCGAGCAGGTCCTCGGTGGTGGCCTCGCCGCGGTTCGTGAGCGCGAGGGTGTGCTTGGTGGAGATCCGGGCGGGCCCGGTGCCGTACCCCTTGGTGAACCCGGCCTTGTCGATGAGCCAGGCAGCGGAGGTCTTGGTCCGCCCCTCCCCCGCCGGGTACGCGGGCGGCGTCACGTCGGTGCCGAGGCGCTCGTGGACGCGGCCGAGGAACTCCTCGTACGCCTCGTCCGTGAGGATCGGGTTGGTGAAGAACGACCCGGCGGACCAGGTGTCGTGGTCGTCCGGGTCCAGGACCATGCCCTTGCCGGCGCGCAGGGCGAGGACGGTCTCGCGGGCGTCGGCGAGCGGCACGCGGTCGCCGACCCCGACGCCGAGGGCGCGCGCGGTCTCCGCGTACCGGAGCGGGGCGCTCATGCCCTGCGCGTCCTCCAGTCCGAAGCGGACCCGCAGGACGACGAACCGGTCGGCGTCGCCCTTGAAGCGGCTGTGCCGGTAGGAGAAGCCGCACGCCTCACCGGGGAGGGTGACGATCTCCCCGGCGCGCCGGTCGTACGCGACGACCTCGGTGATCGTGGAGGAGACCTCCTGGCCGTACGCCCCGACGTTCTGGATGGGCGTGGCGCCCGCGGAACCGGGGATGCCGGCCAGGCACTCGATGCCGGCGAGCCCGGCCTCCACGGTGCGGGCGACGGCGTCGGACCAGACCTCGCCCGCGGCGAGCTCCAGTCGGGTGCCGTCGAGGCGGAAGCCGCGCGTGGCGATGCGCAGGGCGGTGCCGTCGAAGCCCTTGTCGCCGATGACCAGGTTCGACCCGCCGCCGATCAGCAGCAGCGGGGTACCGGTGGCGTCCGCCTCCCGTACGGCGGCGACGACCTCGTCGTCCGTGGTGGCGGTGAGCAGCCGGTTGGCGGGGCCGCCGAGCCGGAACGTGGTCAGCGGGGCGAGGGGAGCGTCGTGGAGTTCCTGCACGCGCCAAGCCTACGGTGCGGCCCGTCCCGGCGGCCCGGGACGCCTTGCACGGCCTCGCGGGGCGGCGGTCGGTGGGTCCGCTGCGCGGGTGGTCCGGGCTGCGCGGGCTGGTACGGAGGCCGCGGGCTCGACGGGTCCGGCTGATCCGGCGGTCACGGACGGGTCCGGGCCCGGCGGGCACGTCGCAGGCGGCAGGGGCCCGGCCGGTCCGGCGGTCGCGGACCTGCCCGGCTCGGGCGCTGGGCACGGCTGTGCGTGCCGCGGGGCACGGGGGCTCGTGCCTCCGTGGCTCGGGCACACGGCGCGTCTTCGGCACTGATGCGTGGCCCGAACCCCGGTGAGGCTCTGGCGGCCGGTGAGACCGGCACCGGTCCTGGACACGTGGGCATGGCCGGCCGGAGCAGGCCGTAGCCACGTCAAGGGCTCCCGGGGTCAGCCGGCGGGCCCGGCAGGTCGCGGGCTGCGGCAGGCGGACCGGTAGGACCAGTGACCGGGCACCGCGGCGGGGGCGTACGGGCCGCCGCCCCACCCGTGACCGTGCACCGCCGCGGCCCGCCGGTCGCGGAAATCCACCGGCTCGGCCGGTCGGCCGGAGCAGCATCCGGGACGCGGCCGGCTACCGGCACGAACCGTCCGGCGGGCGCACCACCACGGCCCGCCGGCGCCACGCGCCCGCCCCCCGCAGCGGTGCCCCGCCGACCGGTCGCGGGTCAGACGAGCTGGACCACCGCGCGGGACATGCCGAGCACCTTCTGGCCGCCGCTCATGGCGGTCAGGTCGACCCGTACCCGCCGGTCGTCGAGCTTGGCCGCGACCTTGGCGCTGACCTCGATGAGCGCGCCCTCGTCGTCGTTCGGCACGACGACCGGCTTGGTGAAGCGCACCCCGTACTCGACGACGGCGCCCGGGTCCCCCGCCCAGTCGGTGACGACCCGGACCGCCTCGGCCATCGTGAACATGCCGTGCGCGATGACGTCCGGCAGGCCGACCTCGCGGGCGAACTTCTCGTTCCAGTGAATCGGGTTGAAGTCGCCGGAGGCGCCCGCGTACCGCACCAGGGTGGCGCGGGTCACGGGGAAGGTCTGCGCCGGCAGTTCGGTGCCGACCTCGACGTCGTCGTATGCGATCTTCGCGGTCATGGTGTGTCTCACGCCTCCTCTGCCGCGCGTGCGACGAGCTTGGTCCACGCGGTCACGACGTGCTCACCCGTCTCGTCGTGCACCTCGCCGCGGACGTCGAGGATGTCGTTGCCCGCGAGGGACTTGATCGCCTCGATCGTCGAGGTCACGGTGAGCCGGTCACCGGCCCGCACGGGGCGGCTGTAGGCGAACTTCTGGTCGCCGTGCACGACCCGGCTGTAGTCGAGGCCGAGCTGGGGGTCGGCGATGACGTTGGCGGCGGCCTTGAACGTGATGACGAACACGAAGGTCGGCGGGGCGATCACATCGGCGTACCCGAGCGCTTTGGCCGCCTCCGTGTCGGTGAATGCCGGATTCGGGTCGCCGACGGCCTCGGCGAACTCGCGGATCTTCTCCCGCCCCACCTCGTACGGAGGGGTGGGCGGATAGGTCCGCCCCACGAAGGACTGGTCGAGCGCCATGTAAGCGGTACCTCCTGCGGTCGTACTCAGTGATCAGGCAATCAGACGGCCGACCGCCCCGGTGACCCGGGGCCGGTGATCCGACCCGGCATCCCGGATCCGTGGTTCTCCGGGCGGGGACCGGGTCTCCCCGACCCGGCTCCCGGGGCCCGGATCTCCTGCGGCCATGATCCCGAACAGGTCGTCCCGCGGCCACGCTCCGGGCTGTGAGGGCGGAGAACCGGTGATCCGGGGTCTGGGTTCCGGCGCAGGGTTCGGGCCCGGTGATCCTGCGGCCAAACGACACGAGGCCGTCCCCGATGGGGACGGCCTCGTGTACGAGCCTGGTTCAGCGCGTTTCGCGGTGCGCAGTGTGCGCGTTGCAGCGCGGGCAGTGCTTCTTCATCTCAAGACGGTCCGGGTTGTTGCGCCGGTTCTTCTTGGTGATGTAGTTCCGCTCCTTGCACTCCACGCAGGCCAGCGTGATCTTCGGGCGGACGTCGGTGGCAGCCACGTGAGTGCTCCTTGACGGACGGATGGACGGATTAACGCAGAAAAGAGTAGCCGATCGAAGGACCGACCCCACAATCGGCTACTAGGAGTAGCGGTGACCGGACTTGAACCGGTGACACAGCGATTATGAGCCGCTTGCTCTACCGACTGAGCTACACCGCTTTGATGTACGGATCACCTCACCCGAAGGTGAGGATCACCTCACACCAGAGCCCCAATACGGAATCGAACCGTAGACCTTCTCCTTACCATGGAGACGCTCTGCCGACTGAGCTATTGGGGCGAGCGATGAAGACATTACACGGTCCGCGGCCGTTCACCCAAATCCGATTCGCGGCCCACCGCAGGACCCTCCGGGCAGCCGGTCGCCGAGCCCCCGGGAGGCCGACCGGACACCGTCCGGACCCTGCTGTGGAGCGGCCCGGAACCAGTGTCCCGCCTCTCCGCCGCCCACCGGAAGCGGCTGGCCACCGCGCACCGGCGCAGGCCGACAGCGGGGTGGGATCGTCCAGCCCGGGCAGAACGGCGGGGCAGGTTCGACCGCGCCTCCCGGCGCGACACCGACCGCGCCCGCCCGGGCCGCCGGGCCGTCCACCCGCTGGGCCCCCCGCAGGAAAGCACGACGGGCTCACGCCGCCTTCCCCCGCACCGCCCGCACCCCGCGCGGCCCCGTTCGCGCCCGCGCGCCGGCCGCTGTCCGCTCCCCCGCTCGAGCCCCGCACCGGTCACGGAAGCGCCTCGTACGCCACCCGTGCCCCACGCCGGTACGACTATTGCGCTCCTCCTCGAAGCCCGGACGGACGACGCCTAGGCTCGCCTCACGCTGCGCGATCTTGCCCCGTCCCAGGCCCCGCTCCCATCCCCTTCCCCGTGAGGAGCCCGATGTCCTCCGACAGCCAGCAGCCGCGGCCGCCCGAGGGCGCCACCACCGGCACGACCGCGCTGCTGCTGTGCGGCGCCCGGCTCACCGACGGCCGCACCGTCGACGTACGGGTCAGCAGCGGCCGCATCGAGGCCGTCGGCACACCCGGCAGCCTCGGCTCGCACGGAGCCCGCGTGGACCTCGCCGGATACCTCCTGCTGCCCGCCCCCGCGGAACCGCACGCGCACGCCGACACGGCGCTCAGCGCGGCGGCGCCGGGACCCGTCTCGTACGCGGCCGACGACGTCCAGCGGCGCGCCACCGAGGCGGCCCTGCTGCAGCTCGGCCACGGGGCTACGGCGCTGCGCGCGCACGTGCGGATCGGGGACGTCCAGGAACTCGCGCCTCTGGAGGCGGTGCTGCAGGCCCGGCGGGCGCTGCGCGGGCTGGCGGACCTGGCAGCCGTGGCGGTGCCGAGGCTGCTGACAGGTGTGGCGGGGGCCGACGGGCTCGCGATGCTGCGGGACGCGGTGAAGATGGGCGCGGCCGTCGTGGGCGGCTGCCCGGACCTGGATCCTGATCCGGCCGGCTACGTGGAGGCCCTGCTGGAGGTGGCGGCGGAGCACGGCTGCCCGGTCGACCTGCACACGGACGGGGACGACCCGGCGCGGCTGTCCCGGCTGGCGGCCGTGGCGGGCGGGCTGCGCCCGGGTGTGGCGATCGGTCCGTGCGGCGCGCTGGGCCGGCTCCCGGCGGACGCGCAAGGCCGGGTGGCGGACCAGTTGGCGGCCGCGGGCGTCACGGTGATGTGCCTGCCCCAGGGCGGCTGCGGGGGCACGGAGCTGCGGGCGGTGGCGCCGGTCCGGCTGCTGCGGGCGGCGGGGGTGCCGCTGGCGGCGGGCGGGGGTGCGCTGCGCGACCTGGCGAACCCGGTGGGGCGCGGTGATCCGCTGGAGGCGGCGTACCTGCTGGCCTCCCAGAGCGGGCTGCGCCCGGCGGAGGCGTACGGGGCGGTGAGCGGGGCCGCGCGGGAGGCGATGGGCCTGCCGCCGGTGCGGGTGGAGGCAGGGTTCCCCGCGGAACTCCTGGCGGTCCGGGGCGACCAGCTGTCGTCGGTGCTGTCCCTGGCGTACAGCAGGATCGTGATCCACCGCGGGCGGGTGGTGGCCAGGACGAGCGCGGTGCGCGAGTACTGCGACTCGGCGGCGGCTCTGGAACTGCCGCGCCAGGCCCGGCAGGACACCCGTCCGTGAGCGCGCGGCGCCTTTTGACCGTACGGTCGTGAGCATGCGTATCGTCATCGCTGGAGGACACGGTCAGATCGCGCTTCGCCTGGAGCGGCTGCTGGCGGCGGCCGGCCACGAGGCCGCGGGCCTCATCCGCGCGCCCGGCCAGGCGGACGACCTGCGGGCGGCAGGTGCCGAACCGGTCGTCATGGACCTGGAGTCGGCCTCGGTGGAGATGGTGGCGGCGGTGCTTCAAGGCGCCGACGCGGCGGTCTTCGCGGCGGGCGCCGGACCTGGCAGCGGGGCCGCCCGGAAGGTCACCGTGGACCGGGACGCGGCGGTCCTGCTGGCCGACGCGGCGGAACGCGCGGGTGTGCGCCGCTTCGTCGTCGTCTCCGCGATGCGCGCCGCCCCCGACCATCCCGGCGACGAGGTCTTCGACGCGTATCTGCGGGCGAAGGGTGAGGCGGACGCGTACGTCCGCGCCAAGTCCTCCCTGGACTGGACGATCCTGCGCCCGGGGATGCTGACGAACGACGCGGGCACGGGCCTGGTGCGCCTGGAGGCGTCCACCGGGCGGGGCCCGGTGCCGCGCGACGACGTCGCCGCCGTGCTGGCCGAACTCCTCGAGACCCCGGCCACCGCCGGCCTCACCCTGGAACTCACCACCGGCTCGGTCCCGGCGGCGGTGGCCGTCAGGGCGGTCGCGGGCAACTGAGCACGCCTCAGCTTCCCGCTGCTACGCCGGTGCGTGGTGGCCTCCGGTCGACCACCCGCGGGAAAGCGCGTCATGACAGGTCGTCAGGCCGGCCCGGGGCAGCGGCCGTGAGCCCGGGCCGCAACCGCGGTACCGTTCCCGGAACACGCAGGTCGAAGCCCGGGGCCACCTCGCCGCGGCAACAGACCGCCGGGGGGCCGGGGCGTCGGAGGGAACCGACGGGTTGCGCCGCAGCGCGAGGCGCGCCCCTGCGAGGCCCGTGGTGGCAGTGCGGGAGCCCCCGACGAGGCCCTACGGCGCCCGGGGATCGCTCCTGGTGGCACCAGAGGTGCGTGGAGCGCCCCGCGTGTCACGGCGCCGGTGCGCCCCAGCTCCGGCGGAGTCGGGGACGGCCCCTGCTCGGCTGGGGTGGCGAGGACGGGCGGGTCTCCGGCGCCGCACGTGCGCGCTGCCCCGTCACGTCCGGCCCGCCGTCCGCGCCCGAGGGGATCGGATGTGTTCGCTGGGCTTCGCGCGGCCGTGTACGAGGCGCATCGGTGCGGAGAAGCGCAGCGCCCTGCCACGCCGGAGCGACCACCCGGCCTTCCCCGGGGGCCCGGCCCGCGCTGCGCCGGCCGGAAGCCCGCAGCGGCCGTCGACAGTCGGCCGCCGCAGCCGGCGCGGCGCGACGGTGACGCTCGATCGAGAATGCGCGCGTACCCGACCACGCCTACGCCCCTACGCCCGTCCACGCCCAGTCCACACAGGCTGGTGGCGGGCGGTGTCGAGCGGGACGGGGTGGGACAGCCAGGGCTTCGTCCTGCTGTCACAGCAGAACGGCCCCTGATCGCTTTTCCGCAGATCAGGGGCCGTTCCATCCTGTGGCGGCGCCAGGATTCGAACCTGGGTAGGCTAAGCCGACGGATTTACAGTCCGCTCCCATTGGCCACTCGGGCACACCGCCTGGGATATCGCTGGGAAGACCGGCCTCGCGGCGGCGCTCCCTGGCAACGACGTAAACAATACCTGATCCCGGGGGGTGCTCCGCCACCGAATTCGATCAGCCACGGGGTGGTCGCGGGTGGCTAGGCTGTGGGGTTGCGGCCGGCGGGGGCCGGACGCACCTCTACGCACCCGATACAAGGAGCCACAGGACATGGCCGACTCCAGTTTCGACATCGTCTCGAAGGTCGAGCGGCAGGAGGTCGACAACGCCCTCAACCAGGCGGCGAAGGAGATCTCCCAGCGCTACGACTTCAAGGGCGTCGGGGCGTCGATCGCATGGTCCGGCGAGAAGATCCTGATGCAGGCGAACTCCGAGGACCGGGTCAACGCGATCCTCGACGTCTTCCAGTCCAAGCTGATCAAGCGCGGCATCTCGCTGAAGGCGCTGGACGCCGGTGAGCCGCAGCTCTCCGGCAAGGAGTACAAGATCTTCGCCTCCATCCAGGAGGGCATCTCCCAGGAGAACGCCAAGAAGGTCGCAAAGATCATCCGCGACGAGGGCCCCAAGGGCGTGAAGGCGCAGGTGCAGGGCGACGAGCTGCGGGTCAGCTCCAAGAGCCGCGACGACCTGCAGGCCGTCATCTCGCTACTCAAGGGCAAGGACTTCGACTTCGCGCTGCAGTTCGTGAACTACCGGTAATGAACGGGTCTGACCTGCACGGACGGAGCTAGGCAGACTTCGCAGGGCACAACGGGGGCACATCGCCGAGAACGGCCTCGACCGCCGCCCTCGTTGTGTCCTCCTCGTCCGGCCACAGATGCGTGTACGTGTCCAGCGTGATCGACGGCTTGGTGTGCCCGAGGCGCTTCTGCACCGTCTTGACGTTCTCGCCGTGCTTGATCAGGAGCGAGGCGTAGAAGTGCCGTAGGTCGTGCAGGCTGGCGCCGTCGGGAATGGTGACGCGGGCCGGTTCGCGGCCCCAGCCCGTCGTCACCGGGGCTTTCTTGTGGGCCGACCCTAGACCCACCTGCAAAAGCCTGTAAAGGGCTGCATGAGCCTGTCAGGGGATGTCAGGGCGCGATCGGCCGGATACCTTCGGCTCATGGAGTACGGGCCGGATGACCAGGTGGAGCGCGACGCGCCAGAGGCGCCGTTTCAGCAGCTCGCGGGGATCTTGCGCGCACGCGTGAAGCGAGGCGACTGGAAACCCAACCGCGCCATGCCCAGCGAGAACGCCCTCGCTGACGAGTACGGCCTATCCCGCCCGACCGTCCGTCGGGCGATTGCCGTGCTCGCCGAGGAAGGTCTCGTATACGCGGTGTCGGGGCGCGGTACGTACGTGACCGAGCAGAAGCCCGAGCAGGCACCGGAGGAACCCACCCCGAGCGCGTAAGGAAGCCCCGTCCGTCCGCCACGGGGGAACGACGGACGGACGGGGCGGTATGGAGGCTGTCAGCCCGCGGTTACGCCCAGGTGAGGCGTTGCCCGTCGGGGCCGACGTGCAGCCGCATACGGTCGGCAGGCGGGCGCCCGTCCGCCTGCCACTGCGTGACACGCTCGGCGATCTCGTCCCACAGACGTGCCGTGCCGCCCTGCCGGACCATCCACCGGCCGCCGTCTTGGAAGACGACCGCCCACGCCTCGGCGTCCACGTCGATCACGACGTGTTCGGTCCGGCCGTCGCGTTCCAGCGTGAGCCGCTGCGCGCGCGGCGCGGCGAACTGCGCGACGAACCGGGCGGTCCAGTCGTCGAGCACATCCGCGCCCAGCTCCACGGGCACCGCGTCGCCCTCGCTGAGGTTCGGCAGTATGCCCAGCGGGGGCGGAAGATGGGGACGGGCCAGCATGAACGAGACCTGTCCGCCGAGAACCGGGCCGCTGGCCGTGCCGTCGTCAGCGACCATGAGCCGTACGAGTTCGGATGCGTGCATCCATCCTCCGACCGTGACCAGGACCTCACCGCCGGGCCGTGTCTGCGCGAGCCAGTCGGCCGGCACGGTGTGCACGCCGCACGTGGCGATCACGCGGTCATACGGTCTGCCCTCCTTGTAGCCCGCCAGTCCGTCACCGACCACGCGGGCAGGCCAGTACCCGGCGCCCGCGAGCGCGATCCCAGCACGGGCGGACACCTCCGCGTCGACCTCGACCGTGGTCACGTTGTCCTCGCCGACGACATGGCACAGCAGCGCCGTTGAGTAGCCCGTGCCCGTGCCGATCTCCAGAACGCGCGTCCCCTCGGTCGCCCGCAGGTCTTCGAGCATCCGCACGACCAGACTCGGCAGGGTGGACGACGACGAGGGGGCCGCCGCGATGCGCCCCTCGACCTGGTCGGGGAAGACGCCCCCGGCCACCTGCGTCACGAGGGTGTCGTCTTCGTAGATCCGCGCGAGTCCTTCCGCGGAGTCTCCGGCCGCGGGCCGGTACCAGCCCCTGCCTTCGTACTCGAACCAGCCGCGCGCGAGGAACGCCTCGCGGGGCACCGCCATGACGGCCGCCTCCCATTCCGGGCTGCGCAGGGCGCCAGCCTTGGACAGGCGCCGCGCGAGGTCGGCCCGTAGGTGTTCCGACGGCAGGGGTTCACTCATGCTGACTCGCTCCGTTCTCCAACAGGTCCGCGATTGCGGTTGTGATCGGCAGTCCGGCCGCGTCTTCGAGCCACGCCCATTGACCGTTGGGGTTGCACTCCAGAAACCACCATGCGCCGTCCGCGGTCACGGCGAAGTCGAAGGCGCCGAAGTTCAGCCCGAATGCAGCGAGGAACCGCACCAGTGCCCCCCGTATCCCGTCCGGGCAGGCGACCGGCTCATAGGTGAGGCTCTGGTACTCGGCTCTCCAGTCCACGACCCCGGGCGGCGCGGTGATCCGGGCGCTGAACACCTGCTCGCCGACGACGACCGCGCGCACGTCCGCAACCTTGGGCACCTGTGCTTGGAACAGGTGCGCACTGTGGCTCACCGCGCCGCAGACCTCGCCCGCCTCGACCGGGGCGGCCCAGATTCCGGCGGGCTCGCCCTCGACCTCGTACGCCCCCGCGTGCAACGGCTTGTAGATGGTGGGCTGTGCGGCGCAGAACGCCTTGGCCTCCATCGGATCGCTTGTGATCAGCGTGGGCGGGACCGAGAGCCCTACCCGGGTCGCCGCGTCAAGCTGCGCGGGCTTGTACTCCGCCCGCGCGATGGCCTGCGGGTGGCTCAGGTACAGGCACCCCGGCAGCGCGCCCAGCACGCCGCCCAGGCCGCGCCGGTTCTCATGCGCGGCGAACCGGGCCGCCTGCTCGCCGCTCCCCGTCGGGTAGGGACTCGGCCGACGGTGGTAGAGGGCGCGTACGGCGGACAGGTCGGCCGTACGCTCCCCGACCGACAGCCGCCCGCCCCATCCGCCCGCCCCGATGCGCGCGGCGAGCACCACGGGCGCCGGGAAGTCGCGCCCCGGGTCAAACCGGAGGACGGGCACCCGGCGCCGGTTCAACTCCGCGATGACCAGATCAGCGGTTGCGTCCTCGAACTCCGTGCAGACCAGCACCGGGCGTCCGTCCATGGCGCTACCCCCTAGTCCTGCGTCGCGTCGTGACCGGAGTCGGCGTCGACCTTGCCGTCCTTCCCGACCTGCGTGGGCGGGTAGGTGTTCACGCTCGTACCGTGCTTGCCGAGTTCAGCCGGCGTCATCGCTCCGTCCTCCCCGACCCATCGGCCGGTCTGCGTGGCCGGGTCGATGCCCGCGTACCGCCACGGCGAGGGAGAACCGTTGCGCAGCGGAGCCATACGACGCAGCCCCCACGGGGCCGGTGCGGTGGTCTCCGTACCTGCGGGGCTCGTTTGCAAGTCTCCTCCTTGATCGCTTCGTACGGTGGCTGTGGTGCAGGACCCGCCCCGGTCGGCGCTCGACCTGTCCAAGGGCTGCGGGCGGATGATCCGACCGGGGCGGGGTGGTACCCGCTCCCCTACCGGGGGTGTGTGGGAGAACCTGTGAACTGGTCGTCCCCGGCAGGGGGCGGAGTCTTCAACGGCGGGGCAGTCGGTGACGGCCCCCAGTCGCACCCGTGGATAAGGGCCGCGGCGGGGGCGCGTGTGCGGGCACGGTGAGCGTGGCGGACTGTGCGGCGCGGTCCGCGGTTCGGTCCCGGTCGTGCGACTGAACACGCACTATGTGGCCAAGCTCCGCGATGCATGGGCCGCAGGCGTATAAGTCACCTGTGGCGCCCGGCGTCGTCACCGAGCCGACCCACAGGACGCGCACGCCCTCGCGTCGGCAGTACAGCCAACAGGCCCAGGTCACCCACTGGTTCCCGTCGTCCGTCTGCGCGACGAGCGGCCAGGCGTCACGCCACGGGCGCGCAACAGCCGGGGCGAAGGTCACGCCGTGCCCCCGTTCGCCCGCACGAGGCCGGCGAGTTCTGCCGGAGGTCGCATCACGGCGTAGTCGCCGAAGCTTCGGCGATAGCGACGGTGTCCGGTCTCCTGCGTGTGCCTGCGCTGCCACTCCTCGACGGGTCCCGGGCCGCTCTGCGTGCCGGACTCCACCCCGCACTCGGTTTCGTCCCCGGACACACACCGGGCCCCGTACTCCGGTTCTGCCGTCTGGTCCTGCTCGATGGTGAACGGGACGTAGCGGAACATGCGACGAGTCACCGCGCAACCCTTCGCTCGCTGTGCGCCGAGTCCTTGACGTGCAGGAAGCCGCCGGCCTTCTCGATCTCGCGCGCCACCTCGTCGTACTCCTGCGGCACGGACGAGATCATCGAGCGCCACGCCGTGAGCACTGCCCCGGCCTCGCCGCTCTTGATGTGCTCGACGGCCCGTCCCAGCCCGTCACGCCCATGCGGCGAGAGCAGCCCCGCGCGTTCCTCGATCACGCCCGTGATCTCCCACCCGAACGCCTCGGCGTACTCGGTGCACTCCTGGCGGGGTGCCGTGATGTCCGTGTTGGGGGCACCGCACAGGTAGATCACGCAGCGGAACCGCTCGACTTTCGCCGCCTCGGCCGGCACGTCGGCCTCACCCGGCCTGACGCCCGCTGCCGCGTCCGCGAGCGCCTGTCGCCGTCTCAGGTCGCCTTCGGTTCGGCGGACCCTCGCCCGCCCCTGCCTCTGTCCGCTCTCGACGCTGACCATGCATCAATCGTGCCCATTCGATCACCCAGGGTGAAGCGATGAGGCGTACGACCGGGCGTGGTCGGCGGGCCCGCGCTCCTACGCTCCGTAGGACTCACGCGATCAAGGGCATGCCGATGAGTTCGCTGATGTTCCGCACGCGCGCCGTGGACACCTTCGCAAGGCGCTTGCCGATGAAGCCCGGCAACGCCTGATGCTTGACCCACTCCGGAGCATCGAGCGCTACCTCGATCAGCGTGTCTCCGGCCTGGTCGTAAAGGCCGGCCGCGCACTGCGCGAGCGCGACATCGAGCTTGTAGCGGTTGCGAGCAATCTTCGACATGGACTTGGGCAGCTTCTTCATGTCGGGGTGACTGGCGAGCTTCAGCGCGCGCCCGTAGTTCTTCAGGGCGACGTGGATTCCAACCGCCTCGGTCTTCGCCGCCGTTGGGCCGAAGCTGGTCCCGTACAGCTTCTCGTCTCGTCCGAGCCTCGCCGCTGCGGCGTGCGCCTGTGAGATGTAGTCGTCGGCCGCGCTCTCGTCCTCCCGCCGCGACGCTGCCACGGCCGCGGAGATCATCAGCCGCCCGTATGCGAGCAACTGCGGGCGTGACCCGTTGCTGAACGACGGCTCGATTGCCAGTGCCGCCCGCTCGGCCACGGCGACGGCGCGCGGCAACTTGGCGCCGCGCAGGTAGATCCACGACAGCGTGGACTCCAGCAGCGCTGTAATCACGGGGTCATCGACTTCCCGCGCGAGGTGCTTCGCCGACGTGAGCGCGCTCAACGCAAGGTCGCGTTGCCCGAACCCGTTCGAGCAGGACGCGGCTACGCGGTAGGTGCTCGCCAGGATCGATCCCAACTGCTCGCGCTCGCTTCCCGTAGCGGTCGCGTACCTGACCTGCCCTTCCATGAGGACTTTGGAGGCGTAGCTACTGACCTTTGCCGTGTCGCTCGCCCAGTACGCGTCCCACGCACGGTCGCGGGCCTCTCTCAAGTCCTCGACGGTGCTCGGGTCCTCGATGCCTTCCCACTCGCCGAGGGCACTCTCGTGCACGGCGTCGGACAGTTGGCGCAGGGCGGCGCGGTCGCCCTGGTCCATGCCCCGGCGCGGTGCCTGCTGTCCCAGGATCACGGATACGTCCGTGTTCAGCGCGTGGGCGAACTTGAGCAGCGACCCCACCGACAGCTCGCCGCGGTCCTGCTCGGCTTTCTGCACCAGGGCGAGCGAAACCCCCGCGGCATCCGCGAGTCCCTGCTGCGTCAGATCGGAGCCCCGTAGGTGCTTGATGCGCTGCCCGTTCGTAAGGTCGGCCCAGTTGCTCACGATCACCCCAGTGCGTTTGCTCAGGCTGCTGTACTCCGATGGTAGGTCCCGACACCCGGGCGTTCGGGGCGAACGGAACAGACGCGAGGCAGAGGCACACCCGGCGCCCGGCCTCAGATGAACGTTCCCGCCCCACGCCGCCCCGACACCGAGCGGCCCGCATCACCGGTCAGGGCGAGGGCACAGCGAGGGCACATGGCCCCGGAAAAACGTGAAAACCTGCGGCAATCACCGAAAGTGATTACCGCAGGTCAGAGCGGCCAATCTGGCGTATGCGCAGGTCAGGCGATCATGGCCGAAAGTTCGGGAACTACCGCTGATCGGCGGCGCCGGGGCGGGGGCGGCTCGGCCCGGAGCCGGGCTGCCCCCGCCTTGCTGCCCGGCGCGACCGGGGCCCGGTCGGCTCCATGTCGCAAAGCTGCCAGCAACCGCCCTTCCCGCCGCGTCACACTGACGGGGAGGAAGGGATGGACGAGTCATGACCGTGTACACGCAGGTCGGAAGCCCGCTGGGCGACATCCTGCTGGTCGGCGACGAGCAGCCCGACGGGTCCGCCGCCCTGCGCTCGGTGTCGTTGCCCGGGCAGAAGGGCGGCGCCGTCGTCCGGGACGCCGGGCGGCGCGCGCCCGCGGCTTTCACCCCGGTCGTCGAGCAGCTCGACGCGTACTTCGCCGGCAGCAGGACCCGCTTCGACGTGCCCTGGGTGATGCCGGCCACGGCAACCGCGTTCCAGCAGCGGGTGTGGCGGGTCCTCGACGACATCCCGTATGGCACGACGGTGACGTACGGGGAGGTCGCCGCCCGCGTCGGTATCGGCGGCGCCGGAGTGCGGGCGGTGGGCACCGCGATCGGACGCAATCCCCTGCTGGTGGTGCGGCCTTGCCACCGGGTGATCGGCGCGGACGGTGCGCTGCGCGGGTACGCCGCCGGCGCGGAACGCAAGCAACTGCTGCTCGGTTGGGAAGGGGCACGCGTACGGTGACCGGCGGCGGGCTGTTCGCCTTGCCGCGCGGCCGGGCCGAGCTCGCGCCGGGGGCCGTGCACCTGCCGGGCTGGCTGTCCGTGGAGCAACAGCGGGACCTGGTGGACGCCTGCCGGTCGTGGGCCCGCGGCCCGGTACCGCTGCGGCACCCGGCGCTGCCGGGTGGCGGGGTGATGTCCGTCCGGACGCTGTGCCTCGGCTGGCACTGGCAGCCGTACCGCTACAGCCGGACCGCCGACGACGTGAACGGCGCCCGGGTCGCACCCCTCCCCGGTTGGCTGGCCGAGTGGGGGCGGGCGGCGGTGGCGGAGGCGTACGGCGACGACGGCGGGTACGCGCCGGATGCCGCTCTGGTGAACTTCTACGACGCCGACGCGCGGATGGGCATGCACCGGGACGGGGAGGAGCGATGCGACGCCCCGGTGGTGTCGCTCAGCCTCGGCGACAGCTGCGTCTTCCGGTTCGGGAACACGGAGCACCGGGGGAAGCCGTACACCGACGTGGAACTGGCTTCGGGGGACCTGTTGGTCTTCGGCGGGCCTTCCCGCTTCGCCTACCACGGGGTGACGAAGGTGTACTCGGGCACGGGGGACCCGGCCACGGGAATGCGCGGGGGTCGTCTGAACATCACTCTGCGGGAGACCGGCCTGACGGACCGTCCCCCGGAGCCGGAGCCGACGGGCCACCCGTGAGGCCGGCCCCGCGCCCGGTCCCGGCACCCCGGCTAGCGGGAGCGTGAGTGGCCGAACAGGATGCGGTACCCGATGAGCAGCACCAGTGATCCGCCGATGGCGGCCAGCCACGTGGCGCCGTCGAAGAACTCGTTGCTGATCGGCCGGTCGAGGAAGCGGGCCGACAGCCAACCGCCCGTGAAGGCACCCGCTATGCCGATGAGGGTCGTGCCGATGAGGCCGCCCGGGTCGCGCCCCGGGAGCAGGACCTTCGCTATGACACCGGCCAGCAGGCCGAGGACGATCCAGCCGACGACGGTCATGCCGTCCTCCTTTCCTCTCGTGTGGTTCGGGGGTGTTGTCCCACAGGACGCCGCGAGTGCGGGTGAGGGTTGCCCAGGTCAGTAGGGTGCGGTGCATGTCAAGGGAACTCCGCCGGTCTTTGGGTGTCTTCGACGCGGTCGTCATCGGTCTGGGATCGATGGTCGGTGCCGGGATCTTCGCCGCGCTCGGCCCGGCCGCCGGGGCGGCAGGCAGCGGACTGCTCGCGGGACTGGGGCTGGCCGCCGCCGTGGCGTACTGCAACGCGATGGCCTCGGCGCGGCTCGCGGCCCGCTATCCGGCGTCGGGTGGCACGTACGTGTACGGCCGGGAGCGCCTGGGTCCCTTCTGGGGTTATCTCGCCGGCTGGTCCTTCGTGGTCGGCAAGACCGCGTCGTGCGCGGCGATGGCGTTGACGGTCGGTGTCTACGTGTGGCCCGAGCAGGCCCATGCGGTGGCGGTCGCGGCGGTCGTGGCGCTTACCGCCGTGAACTACGGCGGTGTGCAGAAGTCGGCGCTCGTGACGCGCACGATCGTCGCCGTGGTGCTGGCGGTCCTGGCGGCCGTGGTGGTGTCCTGCCTTTCGTCGGGTGCGGCGGACTTCGGGCGGTTGGGTTTTGCCGGCGACGCGTCGGCGGGTGGTGTGCTGCAGGCGGCGGGGCTGCTGTTCTTCGCGTTCGCCGGCTACGCGCGGATCGCCACTCTCGGGGAGGAGGTACGGGACCCGGAGCGGACGATCCCTCGGGCGGTTCCGCTGGCGCTGGGTATCGCGCTGGTGGCCTATGTGGGGGTGGCGGTCTCCGTTCTGTCGGTGTTGGGGTCCGGGGACCTCGGTCGGTCGACGGCGCCCTTGGCGGATGCCGTGCGGGCCGCGGGGGTCGAGGGGTTGGCGCCGGTGGTGCGGGTGGCGGCGGCGGTGGCGGCGCTCGGGTCGCTGCTGGCGTTGATCCTCGGGGTGTCCCGTACGACTCTGGCCATGGCGAGGGACGGCCACCTGCCGCAGGGGCTGGCCGCGGTGCATCCGCGTTTCCAGGTGCCGCATCACGCGGAGCTCGCCGTGGGCATCGTCGTGGCGGTCGTGGCGGCCACGGCTGACGTGCGCGGTGCGATCGGCTTCTCGTCGTTCGGCGTGCTGCTCTACTACGCCATCGCGAACGCGTCCGCGTGGACGCTCACGCCTGGACTGTCGTCGATCCGCCTGCTGGCGGCCGGCGGGTTGGCGGGCTGCCTCGTCCTGGCGTTCTCGTTGCCGCTGCCGTCGGTTCTGGCGGGCGCGGCCGTCGTCGCGGCGGGTGCCGTGCTGTACGCGGTACGGGGCGGGGGCACGCCGGAGGGTGGCCGTTCCAGCCGTATGTCGCGGGGGTAGCGGGCAGCGGGCCCGCTGGTGCCGTGGGCGGCGCCCGCCCCGGTGGTGGACGCGTGGCGCCGTGACGGAACGGCGTCGGCCGTGGCGGCGCAGCTCCGCTTGGGCTCATGTTTCCGCGGGAGGCCGCGGCAGGCTATCGGCCCGGGACGAACCGTTCGTGACTCTGTGTAGTCGCTCATGGGTCCATGATGGACCCTGCGGCCGACTGCCCGCCCTGCCTGTGGATAACTACCGCTGCCAGGTGCTCGCGAAGGCCCGGTCCGTCGGCACGATCTCCTTGCCGAGCGGCAGCAGGGACACGGGGACGAGCTTGAAGTTGGCGATGCCCAGCGGGATGCCGATGATCGTGACGCACAGGGCGATGCCCGTCGCGATGTGGCCGAGGGCGAGCCACCAGCCGGCGAGGACCAGCCACAGCACGTTGCCGAGGCAGGACGGGGCGCCCGCGTCGCGACGGTCCACGACGGTGTAGCCGAACGGCCAGAGCGCGTACAGGCCGATGCGGAAGGCCGCCAGGCCGAACGGGATCCCGATGATCGTGAGGCACAGCAGCAGGCCGGCGGCCACGTACCCGAGGAACAGCCAGAAGCCGCTGAGCACGAGCCAGATGATGTTCAGGATGATCTTCACGGGCGGTGACCTGCCATCTGTTCGAGTCGGGCGATGCGTTCCGAGATGGGCGGGTGGGTGGAGAACAGGCGGGACATGCCCTGTCCCGGCCGGAACGGATTCGCGATCATCATGTGGCTCGCGGTCTCGATCCTCGGTTCCGGCGGCAGCGGCAGCCGCTGCGTCCCGGCCTCCAGCTTGCGGAGGGCGTCGGCGAGAGCCAGGGGGTCACCGGTGAGCCGGGCGCCCGAGGCGTCGGCTTCGTACTCCCGGGAGCGGCTGACCGCGAGCTGGATCACCGAGGCCGCGAGCGGGCCCAGAATCATGATGAGCAGCATGCCCAGCAGCCCAGGGCCCTCGTCGTCCTCGGACCTGCCGACGGGGATCAGCCACGCGAAGTTGACCAGGAACACGATCACGGAGGCGAGCGCGCCTGCGACCGACGAGATGAGGATGTCGCGGTTGTAGACGTGGCTGAGTTCGTGGCCGATGACTCCGCGCAGTTCCCGCTCGTCCAGCAGGCTCAGGATGCCCTCCGTGCAGCAGACGGCGGCGTTGCGCGGGTTGCGGCCGGTCGCGAAGGCGTTGGGGGCCTGGGTCGGCGATATGTACAGCCGTGGCATGGGCTGCCTGGCCTGCGTGGACAGCTCCCGGACCATCCGGTAGAGCTGCGGGGCCTCGAACTCGCTGACGGGCCGTGCGCGCATGGCGCGCAGCGCCAGCTTGTCGCTGTTCCAGTACGCGTAGGCGTTGGTGCCGAGAGCGATCAGGACGGCGAGCAGCAGTCCCGTACGCCCGAAGAAGCTGCCGATCAGGATGATGAGTGCGGACAGTCCCCCGAGGAGTACGGCGGTTCTCAGCCCGTTGTGCCGGCGGTGCACGGTACGCCCTCCAAGTGGTGCGGCAGGGGAACCCTTCGCTGGTCTGGCTCCACTGTCCAGTGGACCCTCCCGTACTGGTCAACGCCAGGCGGAAGTGGCTGGTTCCCCGGTGTTTCGCGGGCCGTTCAGCGCGTGGGCTGCGCCGTTGGGGTGACTGAGCTCCGTACGGGGCGCCCCCGCCTCCGCCAAGGCACCGGGGAACGCCACCCCCTGGGAGTGGGAGGGGCACGGCTGCCGGCGGTGGTGCGGACAGCCGGCCGGGTTGCGTGCCGGACTCGTGATGCGGTGCAGGGCGGTGTCGCCGCCCTGCGGCTCGCCGGCAGCGAGCGGTCAGAAGAGGGAGGAGGCGGCGAAGCGCAGCACGAGCTGCGGGTAGCCGGAAAGCAGCACTCCGGCGACGCCGGTGAGGGCGATGGCAGCGGTGAGCGAGCCGGGCACCCGGCTGCGGGCGGGGGCGGGCGCGCCGGTGGCGGCCGCGGTCCCGGGCTGCGCCTCGGGAGCGCGGAAGAGGACGGCGGTCCAGCGCAGGTAGTAGAAGAGGGCGACGACCACGTTGACGCCCATGACGACCGCGAGCCAGCCGAGTCCGGCGTCGACGGCGGCGGAGAAGACGACGACCTTGGCGAAGAGGCCGATGACGCCGGGCGGCAGGCCCGCGAGGCAGAGCAGGAAGAAACCCAGGGCGAGCGCGGCGACGGGCCGCGTGGCGTACAGGCCGCGGTAGTCGCTGATGCGGTTGGCCGGGTGGGTGCGGGCGACGAGCGCGGCGACGGCGAAGGCCCCGAGGTTCACGACGGCGTACATGAGGGCGTACGCGACGGTGGCGCCGACCTGGTCGTCCCGGGAGTAGGCAGCTGCGGCGATCGGTACCAGCAGGTAGCCGGCCTGCCCGACGGACGACCAGGCGAGGAGGCGTACCGCGCTCCACGCGCGCGTGGGGACCTGCCGGAGGGCGGCGACGTTGCCGACGGTCATGGTGAGCGCGGCCAGGACGGCGAGGGCGGGCCCCCACACGTCCGCGTACGACGGGAAGGCGATGACGGTCACCAGGACGAGCCCGGTGAAGCCGACCGCCTTGCCGACGACGGACAGGTAGGCGGCGACGGGAAGGGGCGCTCCCACGTAGGTGTCCGGCACCCAGAAGTGGAAGGGCGCCGCGGCGGTCTTGAAGGCGAACCCGACCAGGGTGAGGGCCACCCCGGCCATGGTCAGGGTGCCGAGCCGGGCGGGCACGTCGTCGAGCCGCTGCGCGATCTCGGTGAGGTGGAGGCTGCCGGTCGCCGCGTACACGAAGCTGACACCGAGCAGGGTCACGGCAGTCGCGGTGACCGAGGACAGGAAGAACTTGAGTGCCGCCTCCCCGGACATGCGGTCGCCCCGCTTGAGTCCGACGAGCGCGAAGACGGGCAGCGAGGCGACCTCCAGTGCGACGACCAGGGTGGCGAGGTCGCGGGCTGCGGGCAGCAGCGCGGCCCCGGCGGCGGAGGCCAGCAGCAGGAACCAGAACTCGCCGGCGGGCAGCTTCTCCCGGGTGTCCGTCACGGAGAGGAGCGCGGTCAGCAGGGCTCCCCCGAGGGCCAGGAACTGGATGACCAGGGCGAAGTGGTCGGCGACGTAGCTGCACGCGCCGGGGTCGACCGTCAGGCAGAAGGTGGAGCGGTTCCCCGCGCGCAGCGGCACCAGGCTGAGCAGCGCGGCGGTGAGCCCGGCGACGGACACCCAGGCGAGCAGGGCCTTGCGGGCCTGCGGCAGGAACAGGTCGGCGACGAGGACGGCCAGGGCGACGACGGCGGCGATGGTGGGCGGGGCGATCACCGCCCAGTCGACGGCCTGCACGAGGTCGCCTGCGGCCGACGGGCCGGCGGCGGCCGCAGCGGCCCAGCCGGAGGCGTGCGGGGCTGCCTGGTCGGCCGCCGTGGTGAGAGGGGCGGCGCTCGTGGCGGCGGGGGTCACGACTTGCCTCCTGCGAGGAGCTGCTGCACGGCCGGGTCGGTGAGGCCGAGGAGGGCGGCGGGCCAGAGTCCCGCGAGGACGGTGAGCACGGCGAGCGGGGTCCACGCCGCGTACTCGTACGCCTGGACGTCGGCGAGCCGGGGTTCGGTGCCGGTGGGGGCGGCGCCCATGCAGACGCGACGCACGACGATCAGGAGGTACGCGGCGGTGAGGAGCGTGCCGAGTCCGGCGACGGCCATGAACGTGAGGAACGCAGGGCGGCTGAGGCCCGGCGCGGGGTGGAAGGCGCCGAACATGGCGAGCATCTCCCCCCAGAAGCCGGCGAGGCCGGGGAGGCCGAGGGAGGCGACGGCCGTGAAGGCGAGGAGGCCGCCGAGGTGCGGGGCGCGGCCGTACAGGGCGGCGCCGGTGGCGCCTGCGAGGGTGTCGAGGTCGGCGGTGCCGAAGCGGTCCTTGACCGCGCCGGCCAGGAAGAACAGCAGTCCGGTGATCAGGCCGTGGGCGATGTTCGCGAACAGCGCGCCGTTGACGCCGGTGGGGGTCATGGTGGCGATGCCGAGGAGTACGAAGCCCATGTGGCCGACGGACGAGTAGGCGATGAGCCGCTTGAGGTCGCCGGAGGCGCCGGGGCGGGCGAGGGCCAGGCAGGCGAGCGAGCCGTAGATGATGCCTGCGACGGCGAAGGCTGCGAGGTACGGCGCGAAGACCTGCATGCCGTCCGGCGCGATCGGGAGGACGATCCGGACGAAGCCGTACGTGCCCATCTTCAGCAGGACGCCGGCGAGGAGGACGGAGCCGACGGTGGGCGCGGCGGTGTGGGCGTCGGGCAGCCAGCTGTGCAGCGGCCACATCGGTGTCTTGACCGCGAGTCCGATCCCGATCGCGAGAACGGCGGTGACCTGCAGGGATGTGCTCAGCCCGCGGCCGTTGTCAGTGGCGAGTGCCACCATGTCGAAGGTGCCGGCCTTGAGTCCGATGAGGAGCAGGCCGAGCAGCATGACGACCGAGCCGAGGAGGGTGAAGAGGATGAACTTCCAGGCGGCCTGCTGCCGTCCCTCGCCGCCCCAGCGGGCGATGAGGAAGTACATCGGGACGAGCACCGTCTCGAACGCGAGGAAGAACAGCAGCAGGTCGAGGACGGCGAAGGTGGCGAGGGTGCCGGACTCGAGGAGCAGCAGCAGGGCCACGAACGCCTTCGGCGAGGGCCCCGCAGGCTGCTTGAAGTAGGTGTAGAGCGCACTGAGGAAGGTCAGCAGCGCGGTCATGACCAGGAGGGGGAGCGAGATGCCGTCGACGCCGAGGTGGATGCGCACGTCGAGTGCCTTGATCCAGCTGATGTCGGTCGTGGCCTGCATCCTCGACGGCTGGTCGTGGTCGAAGCCGAGGGTGAGGGCGATCGCGGCGAGGAGGACCGCACCGGTGACGGTCACACCGTGGCGGAGCACGGCTTGCTCGGGTGACCTGCCCTTCAGGCCGGGCGGGGCGGGCAGAAGCGCCGCGGCGGCGCCGAGGAGCGGGGCGGCGACGATGAACGCGAGGAGGAACTGCATCACGGATTCGCTGATATCGATCACGGCTCACGCTCCGGCGGCGACGAGGACGGCGGCGATCGCCAGGACGACGGAGCCGGCCAGCAGGACGCTGAGGTAGGTCTGCACGTTGCCGGTCTGGGCGCGGCGGACGGCGGCGCCGAGGAGGCCGGTGGTGAGGCCGGCTCCGCGGACGTAGGTGTCGACGACCTCGCGGTCCAGGAAGCGCACCAGGGACGCCGCCGCTTGGACGGGCCGCACGAACAGCACGTGGTAGGCGGCGTCGACGTGGAAGCCGGCGGCGGCGTGCCGGTGCAGTGGCCCGAGCAGCAGGCGTCCGGGGTCGGCGGGGTCGGGCGCGGAGGCGATCGAGCCGTATGCCGGGGTGTGGGTGGCGATGGCCTCGGCTTCGGACACGGCGGGCTCACCCTGGGGGTGAGCCGCGACGGCCCCCATCGGCACGGCGGTGGCCCGTGCGGTGGTGTGCCGCCAGGCGCCGTAGGTGACCAGTCCTCCGATGAGGGCGACGCCCGTGCTCAGGACGGCGGTGTTCGTCGTCGGGGTGAGGGCGTTGCCGTCGAACCAGTCGTCGAGGACGACGGCGGCCAGACCGAACGTGAGGGAGGGCAGTGCCAGGACCCAGAGGACGGCGTTCATGGCGACGGGCTGCCTGCCGTGGTCGGGGGCCTCGGCTCCCTTGCCGCGGAAGGTGAGCAGCCAGAGCCGCATCGCGTAGGCGGCGGTGAGGAGGGCGGTGAGCAGGCCCGCCGCGAGGACGGTCCAGCCGGCGCCGGCGGGGGCGACGTCCCGGTCGCCGAGGGCGGTGTACTCGGCCGCGACGAGGACGGCTTCCTTCGAGAAGAAGCCGGCGAAGGGCGGGATGGCCGCCAGGGCGAGGAGGGCGACGGTCATCGTCCAGTACGCGTCGGGGACGCGTCGGGCGAGGCCGCTCATGCGGGACATGGCGGCGAGCGAGTTCGTTCCGGAGGCGTGGATGACCACGCCGGCGGCGAGGAAGAGCACGGCCTTGAAGGCGCCGTGGGAGAGGAGGTGGAAGACGGCGGCTCCGCGGTCGCCGACGGCGAGGGCGCCGGCCATGTAGCCGAGCTGGCCGATGGTCGAGTAGGCGAGGACGCGTTTGATGTCGTCCTGGGCGAGCGCGGCGAGGGCGGAGCCGACCATGGTGACGGCGGCCATCACGGCGAGGACGGTCAGGGCGGCGGCGGAGGCCGCGAACAGCGGGAGGAGGCGCGCCACGAAGTAGATGCCCGCGGCGACCATGGTCGCGGCGTGGATGAGCGCGGAGACCGGTGTGGGGCCGGCCATGGCGTCGGGGAGCCAGGTGTGCAGCGGGAACTGGGCGGACTTCCCCGCGACGCCGGCCAGCAGGAGCAGGGCCACGAGCGTCGGGTGGTCGATGGCGCCGGCAGCCACGGAGCCGAGGATTCCGGTGATGCGGAACGTACCGGCGTCGATGGCCAGGGCGAAGAGTCCGATGAGGAATGGGACGTCGCCGAGCTTGGTGACGAGGAACGCCTTGAGGGAGGCGGCTCGGGCCTCGGGGGTCTCCCAGTAGTGACCCACGAGGAAGTACGAGCAGATGCCCATGATCTCCCAGCCGACCAGCAGCACCATCAGGTCGCCGGTGTAGACGACGAGCAGCATCGCGGAGGTGAAGAGGGACACGAGGGCCGCGTACGACGGGTAGCGCGGGTCGTCGCGGAGGTAGCCCGTGGAGTAGATCTGCACACAGGAGGCGACGAGTCCGACGAGCACGGCCGTGAGCACCGCGAACCCGTCGAGGTGCAGGGCCAGTTCGATCGGGACGGAGCCGGTGGGGGTGAGCTCGGTGGCCGCGTCGACGGCCTCCTGTCCGCCCTGCCGTACGGCGACCACGACGGCGGCGGCCAGGGCGCCCAGGGTAGGCAGCACCGCGAGCGGGCGGACGAACCCGGGGGCCGTACGGCCGAGGAGGAGACCTGCGGCGGCGCCGAGGAACGGGAGGAGGGGGACGAGGACGGCGAGAGTCGTGGTGGTCACGCGGTGGCCTGCGCCTTCTCGCCGGTGCCGGTGCGAGCCACGGGGGCGTCGTCGGGGCCCGCGGTCTCGGCGTTGTCGCGGAGCTTGTCGATGTCTGCGGTGCCGCGGGAGCGGTACACCATCAGGACGATCGCCAGGCCGATGCCGATCTCGGCGGCGGCGATGGCGATGGTGAAGAGCGTCAGGGCCTGGCCTGCGTGGAGGGCGTCGCGGAGCCAGACGTCGAAGGCGACGAGGTTCAGGTTGACGGCGTTGAGCATCAGCTCGACGGACATCAGGACCAGGATCGCGTTGCGGCGGGCAAGGACACCGTAGAGGCCGGTGCAGAACAGCAGGGCCGCGAGTACGGCCGGGTAGGCGAGGTGCATCAGCGCTTGCCCTCCCGGTCAGCGGGACCGGTCTCGTCCCCGTGGCCCTCGGGAGCTTTTGACGGCTTCCCCGAGGAGCCGTCGGGGGTCGCCACCGGCGCGTTCTTGCGGGAGAGGACGATGGCGCCCACCAGGGCGGCCAGGAGCAGGACGGAGAGCGCCTCGAACGGCAGGACCCAGTGCCGGAAGAGGATCTCTCCGGACACCCGGGTGGATCCCTGGGCGGGGCCGTCGAGGTCGATCCAGGTGGTGCGGAAGGCGTCGACGACCACCCAGACCAGGGCGGCTGCCGCGGCGACGGCCACGGCGAGGGCGGCGGGCCGGTTGCCTGAGTCGGCGTCCGGGGAGCGGCCGATGGGTGCCTTCGTGAGCATGAGACCGAAGAGGAGGAGGACGACGACGGAACCGACGTAGATCAGTACCTGGACCCAGGCGATGAACTCCGCGGTGAGCAGGAGGTACTCGACGGCGAGTCCGCCGAGGGCCGCGACCAGCCAGAGGGCGGCGTGCACCAGTTGGCGGGTGGTGACCGTCAGGACGGCGGCCCCGAGGGTGACGATGCCGACGAGGAGGAAGGTGATCTCCACGCCGGTGGGCGAGAGGAAACCGTTGGCGGCCGGTGCCAGCGGTGCCGTGGTCGCCGCGGTGGTCGGAGCCAGGGCGGTCGCGGCCGGGGCCAGCGCGAGGAGCATCACTCGGAACCTCCCTCGGGGGCGCCGCCGCGGCCTTCTGCCGGCCGGTCCGACGGGCGGCGGGGCGGGGTGCCGTGGGGCCCGGGGCCTTCGGGCGGAGTGTCCGTGGAGGAGGTGTCCGTGGAGGAGGTGTCGGTGGAGGAGGTGTCGGTGGAGGAGGTGTCGGTGGAGGAGGTGTCGGTGGAGGGAACGCCCTTGGACGGGGTGCCGGTGGGGGACGTGCCTGGAGAGGGGGTGCCCCGGGAGGGGCCGGTTTCGGTGGGGGGCGCCTTGGGGGCGGCCTGCTGTGCGGCGAGCTTCTCGGCGGTCTTGCGCGCGGCGGCGAGTTCCTTCGGCTCTTCGGCGGCCGGGTCCAGGGCGGGGGGCTCGGGGACCGTCCACATCCACTCGCGGAGCTTGTCCCGTTCGTGGGTGAGTTCGCGGATGTCCGTCTCCGCGTACTCGAACTCGGGCGACCAGAACAGCGCGTCGAAAGGACAGACCTCCACGCAGATGCCGCAGTACATGCAGAGGGCGAAGTCGATGGCGAAGCGGTCGAGGACGTTGCGGCTCCGCTCGCGGCCGCCCGGAGCGGCGGGGGGCACCGTCTCCTTGTGGGAGTCGATGTAGATGCACCAGTCGGGGCACTCACGGGCGCAGAGCATGCAGACCGTGCAGTTCTCCTCGAACAGGCCGATCACCCCGCGGGTACGCGGCGGCAGCTCGGGCTGGACGTCGGGGTACTGCGCGGTGACGGTCTTCTTCGTCATCGTGCGCAGCGTGACGGCCAGGCCCTTGGCCAGGCCGGAACCGGGAAGGGGAGCCATCAGTCGATCACCACCTTGACGATGCCGGTGAGGGCGATCTGGGCGAGTGCCAGGGGGACCAGAGCCGTCCAGGCGAATTTCTGCAGCTGGTCCTCGCGCAGCCGCGGGTAGCTCACGCGCAGCCAGATCACGAGGAAGGCGAGTACGGCCGTCTTCAGGAGGGTCCACAGCCAGCCGAGGCCCTCCGCGCCGAACGGGCCGTGCCAGCCGCCGAGGAAGAGGACGGTGGTCAGACCGCACAGGATCACGATGCCCGCGTACTCCGCGAGCAGGAAGAGAGCGAAACGCAGACCGGTGTACTCGGTGTACGCACCGAAGATGATCTCCGAGTCGGCGATCGGCATGTCGAAGGGCGGGCGCTGCAGCTCCGCCAGGCCGGCGACGAAGAACACGAGCGCGCCGGTGATCTGCCACGGCACCCACCACCACTCGAAGGCGTCCAGGATGCCCGGCAGGGACACCGTGCCGGCCGCCATCGCGACGGAGGCGGCGGCGAGCAGCATCGGCAGCTCGTACGCCAGGAGCTGCGCGGCGGTGCGCAGGCCGCCGAGGAGGGAGAACTTGTTGGCGGAGGCCCAGCCCGCCATGAGCGACCCGAGGACGCCGACGCCCATGACCGCGAGGACGAAGAAGATGCCGGCGTCGACCACCACGCCGACGGCGCCCTCCCCGGGCCCGACGGGGATGGCGACGAGGACGAGGAGGTACGGAAGGAGCGCTATGGCGGGCGCGAGCTGGAAGACGCGGCGGTCGGCTTCGGCCGGGACCACGTCCTCCTTCTGGGCGAACTTCACGCCGTCGGCGACGAGCTGGGCCCAGCCGTGGAAGCCGCCGGCGTACATGGGCCCGAGCCGGCCCTGCATATGGGCCATCACCTTGTGCTCGGTCTGACCGATCACCAGGGGCAGCGTCAGGAAGAGAGCGAAGACGACGACCAGGCGGAGGGCGACGTCGAGTACGTCGTTCACGCGTCTCCTTCGGGGTGTCGTCGCGGGTGGGCGGGTGCGCCGTCACCGGCCGGACCGGCCTCCGGGTCCGGGCGGTCCGGTTCGGGGGCGGAGGCGGGCGCGGCACCGGTCTCGGTACCGGGCTCCGGCTCCGGCTCGGCACCGGGCTCGGGCTCCGCCTCGGCAGCAGGTACGGATGCGGCGTCCGGCTCGGGCACGGGGACCGTGTCGGAAGGGGGCTTCGAGGTCGCGCCCGTCTCAGGCTCGGGCTCCTGCTGCTCCCGCCCCTGCTTCCCTTCCGGCTGCTGCTCCGCGGGCGGCTCGGCTTCCGGGTCGGTGAAGGCCGGGCGGGGGTTGTTCCAAGGCGCGTCGGCGCTCCGGGTGCGCGGCGGTGTCGGGGCTGCCGGCCGGCTCGCCTCGCCGTCTTCGGAACGCTGACCGGCCGAGCCTTCGCTCACGCTGCGGGCCCTGCGCTGCGTGGCCGAGCCCTCGCTCGCACTGCGGGCCCTGCGCTGCGTGGCCGAGCCTTCGCTCACGCTGCGGGCGCGTCGCGGTGGGGTGGCGGCCGGTGACGCCTCTGGGGTGGGGGCGGCGGCCTGGCTGGCGGAGCCTTCGCTCGCCGACCGGCTACGGCGTACCGGCCGGTCGCCGGTCGTGCGGGCGGTGCGGGTCGGGCGGGCCGCGGCGGGCGGGAGCTGCCCCTTCAGCGGGCCCCACTCGTTCGGGTCGGGGACGCCGGGCGGCAGCATCTGGCGGCGCTTGGGGCCGCCGTGGTCGGACTCGCCCGGCTCCTTGGCGCCCGGCCACGCCTTGGCGACCCTGGCGGCCAGCACGAAGTCCTTGCGGAGGGGGTGCCCCTCGAAGGTGTCGGGGAGGAGCAGGTGGGTGAGGTTCGGGTGGTCTGCGAAGACCACGCCGAACATCTCGTGCGTCTCGCGCTCGTGCCAGGCCGCTCCGGCGTAGACGCCGACGGCGCTGGGGAGCGTCGGGGCGGTGTGCGGGACGGTCGTGCGGAGCAGGAGGCGGCGGACCGCGCCGGGTGCCAGAGCCGCGACGTGGGCGCAGACCTGGTAGCCCGTGCCGGGTTCGTCGACGGCGCTGAGCCAGTCGAAGTACGAGCAGCCGAGCCGGTCCCGGGCCGTCTCCAGGGCGGTGAGCCAGTCGGCGGCGGGGACGTCGACGGTCAGCAGGTCGTACGCCCGCTCGGCGGAGGCGCCGGGGCCGAAGATCTCGGCCACGGCTCCGGGCAGTGAGTCGTACGGGTGCGGGTGCGGCGTGGTCACGGCCGGTCACCTCCGGGGGCGGGCGGCGGGGTGACCAGGCCGCTGCGGAGGGCTGCCGAGGAGGGGCGGGACGCGCCGCTCCGGGGGCCGTAGCGCTCGTCGAGAGACTCGCGGGCGATCTTCTCCTGCAGCTTCAGGATGCCTTGCAGGAGCGCCTCCGGCCGGGGCGGGCAGCCGGGGACGTACACGTCGACGGGGATGATCTGGTCGACGCCCTTGGTGACGGAGTACGAGTCCCAGTAGGGGCCGCCGCAGTTGGAGCAGGCGCCGAAGGAGATGACGTACTTGGGCTCCGGCATCTGCTCGTACAGGCGCTTGACGGCGGGCGCCATCTTGTCGGTGACCGTGCCGGAGACGATCATGAGGTCGGCCTGGCGGGGGCCTGGCGCGAAGGGGATGACGCCGAGCCGGATGAAGTCGTGCCGGGCCATGGAGGCGGCGATGAACTCGATGGCGCAGCAGGCGAGGCCGAAGTTGAAGACCCACAGGCTGTAGCGGCGGCCCCAGTTCAGGACCACCTTCATGGGCTCGGGCGCCAGCCGTGACAGCACGCCCAGCCTCTGCGGCTCGGGCAGCGGAACGGGCTCGGGCGCGGTCCCGGGAGTCACGTCCATGTCAGGACGCCCTTCTTGTACGCGTACAGCAGGCCCACGGCCAGGAAGCCGAGGAAGATGAACATCTCGACGAGCGTGGTCGCGCCGTACCCGGCGGCGGCGAAGACGGTCGCCCAGGGGAAGAGGAAGATCGAGTCGACCGCGAAGATCACGTAGAGGAAGGCGTACACGTAGTAGCGGACCTGGGTGTGGGCCCAGCCCTCCCCCACGGGGTCGACGCCGCACTCGTAGGTCAGGAACTTCTCCTGGGTCGGCACGACGGGCCGCAGCAGCCGCCCGGCAGCGAAGGCCACCGCCACGAAGAGCACGCCGACGACGGCCAGGAGTCCGACGACCGAGTAGCTCTGGAAGTAGTCGGCCGCGAGCCCGGTGCGTTCCGGCACATGCACGTCCGTCCGCTCCTCTCTCCGTGTCGTCCGGTGTCGTCCGGTGTCGTCCTGTCGTCTTGTACGCAGGGGAGTCTAGGCCCTGGCAAAGGCCCTGTGACCGGCCGTGCCGCCCCGCGGGAGACCGTCCCCTGGGCCCGTCGCGTGAAAAGGATCAGCGGCGGGTACTCAGCCCGGGCCGGGAGTGCCGTTCCGGCCCGTGGGCGGGGATGGAGAAGCATGATGGTTCTGGACAGGCGGCCGTCTCAGACAGGCGTCCACTATATGAGGTACTTAAGGAAGGGGACCCTTACCGACGTAGGGTGGGCGTTGGGGCGACCGGCCGGCCGGCCGCCTGCCGAGCGTTCTCCCGCCGACGGCGGAGAGACCCCTTGTTTCGAGGGAGGTCCAGTTCAGTGACCAACCAGGTCAGCAGCCCGGCCGAGCAGACAGGTCTCGGAGAGCAGCGTGGAGCGCCGGCTTCTGGGGCCGACTCCGCGGATCACGACGGGCACCACGGCACTCACCGCGACGGACACGACGAACACCGGGACGGACACCACCGAACCGACGAGCACCGCGACGGAGACGGCGACGCCCCCACCGCGGACGGCGGCGCCCACGGCGCTGACAACGGACGGGGTGGGCCCGACGAACGTCGGGACGGGCCGCTCGACGGCCCCGCTCGGCCCGCCGGTGAGACCGCGCAGCCGGGAGAGGCCGGGCAGCACGCAGAGCCGCACGAGGCCGGGCAGCCGGGAGAGGCCGGACAGGCCGGTGGCGGCGGGCGGTCCGGGAAGAAGGAGGTCCGCCGCCTGGAGCGGGTGATCATCCGTTTCGCGGGTGATTCGGGTGACGGCATGCAGCTGACGGGTGACCGGTTCACATCGGAGACGGCGTCGTTCGGGAACGACCTGTCGACGCTGCCGAACTTCCCGGCCGAGATCCGCGCTCCTGCCGGGACGCTGCCGGGTGTGTCGTCGTTCCAGCTGCATTTCGCGGACCACGACATCCTCACTCCGGGCGACGCGCCGAACGTGCTGGTGGCGATGAACCCGGCCGCGCTGAAGGCGAACATCGCCGACGTGCCGCGCGGCGGGGAGATCATCGTCAACACCGACGAGTTCGCCAAGCGGGCCATGGCGAAGGTCGGCTACGCCACCGACCCGCTGGAGGACGGCTCCCTGGACGGCTACCGGGTGCACCGGGTGCCGCTGACGACGTTGACGGTGGAGGCGCTGAAGGACTTCGGCCTGACCCGCAAGGAGGCGGAGCGGTCGAAGAACATGTTCGCGCTGGGCCTGCTGTCGTGGATGTACCACCGGCCGACCGAGGGCACCGAGAACTTCCTGCGCCGCAAGTTCGCGAAGAAGCCGCAGATCGCGGAGGCGAACGTGGCGGCCTTCCGGGCGGGCTGGAACTTCGGCGAGACCACGGAGGACTTCGCCGTCTCCTACGAGGTCGCCCCGGCCGCTTCGGCGTTCCCCGCCGGCACGTACCGCAACATCTCCGGCAACCTGGCGCTGTCGTACGGGCTGATCGCCGCCGCGCACCAGGCGGGCCTGCCCCTGTTCCTGGGCTCGTACCCGATCACCCCGGCCTCCGACATCCTGCACGAGCTCTCGAAGCACAAGAACTTCGGTGTGCGCACCTTCCAGGCGGAGGACGAGATCGCCGGCATCGGTGCGGCGCTGGGGGCGGCGTTCGGCGGGTCGCTCGCGGTGACGACGACGTCCGGTCCGGGTGTGGCGCTCAAGAGCGAGACGATCGGTCTCGCGGTGTCGCTGGAGCTGCCGCTGCTGATCGTCGACATCCAGCGCGGCGGCCCGTCCACGGGACTGCCGACCAAGACCGAGCAGGCGGACCTGTTGCAGGCGATGTACGGGCGCAACGGCGAGGCGCCGGTGCCGATCGTGGCGCCGTCGACACCCGCCGACTGCTTCGACGCGGCGCTGGAGGCGGCCCGCATCGCCCTTGCCTACCGCACTCCGGTCTTCCTGCTGTCGGACGGCTACCTGGCCAACGGGTCCGAGCCGTGGCGCATCCCCGACACCGACGACCTGCCGGACGTGTCGGTGGCGTTCGCTACCGGCCCCAACCACACCCTGGCCGACGGCACCGAGGTGTTCTGGCCGTACAAGCGGGACCCGCAGACGCTGGCCCGCCCCTGGGCGGTGCCGGGCACGCCGGGGCTGGAGCACCGCATCGGCGGCATCGAGAAGCAGGACGGCAGCGGCAACATCTCCTACGACCCCGCCAACCACGACTTCATGGTCCGCACCCGCCAGGCCAAGGTCGACGGCGTCACCGTGCCCGGCGTGCCGGTCGACGACCCCGGCGGCCGGGCGCGGCTGCTGGTGCTGGGCTGGGGCTCGACGTACGGGCCGATCACCGCCGCCGTGCGCCGGCTGCGCCGCGACGGCGAGCACGTCGCCCAGGCCCACCTGCGCCACCTCAACCCCCTGCCCGCGAACCTCGGCGAGGTCCTCGCGCGGTACGACAAGGTCGTCATCCCCGAGATGAACCTCGGACAGCTCGCCACCCTCGTGCGCGCCCGCTACCTCGTCGACGCGCACAGCCACACCCAGGTCAACGGCATGCCCTTCAAGGCCGAACAACTCGCCGCGGTCCTCAAGCAGGCCATGCACACCCCACACCCCACGCAGCAGGCGCAGCAGGCGCAGGCCGCGCGTCCTCACCAGGCCAAGGAGGCCATCGATGGCTGAGACGCTCCTCGACCTCGTTCCCAAGGCCGAGGCCGAGCAGTCGATGAAGGACTTCAAGTCCGACCAGGAAGTGCGCTGGTGCCCGGGCTGCGGCGACTACGCGATCCTCGCCGCCGTCCAGGGCTTCATGCCCCAGCTCGGCCTGGCCAAGGAGAACATCGTCTTCGTCTCCGGCATCGGCTGTTCCTCCCGTTTCCCGTACTACATGAACACCTACGGGATGCACTCCATCCACGGCCGCGCCCCCGCCATCGCCACCGGTCTGGCCGCCTCCCGCCGCGACCTGTCCGTCTGGGTCGTCACCGGCGACGGCGACGCCCTGTCCATCGGCGGCAACCACCTCATCCACGCCCTGCGCCGCAACGTCAACCTCAAGATCCTGCTGTTCAACAACCGGATCTACGGCCTGACCAAGGGCCAGTACTCCCCCACGTCGGAAGTCGGCAAGATCACCAAGTCGACGCCGATGGGCTCCCTCGACGCCCCCTTCAACCCCGTCTCCCTGGCCCTGGGTGCGGAAGCGTCGTTCGTGGCCCGCACGGTCGACTCCGACCGCAAGCACCTCACCGAGGTCCTGCGGCAGGCCGCCGACCACCCCGGCACCGCCCTGGTGGAGATCTACCAGAACTGCAACATCTTCAACGACGGCGCCTTCGACATCCTCAAGGACAAGGAGCAGGCCGAGGAAGCCGTCATCCGCCTGGAACACGGCCAGCCCATCCGCTTCGGCCGCGGCGGCGCCAAGGGCGTCGTCCGCAACCAGGCCACCGGCGACCTCGACGTCGTCACCGTCACCGCCGACAACGAAGCGGACGTCCTCGTCCACGACGCCCGGGCGGCCTCGCCCACGACCGCGTTCGCCCTGTCCCGGCTAGCCGACCCCGACACCCTCCACCACACCCCCATCGGGGTCCTGCGCAGCGTCCACCGGCCCGTCTACGACACCCTCATGGCCGACCAGCTCGACGAGGCGGTCCAGCAACGCGGCAAGGGCGACCTCGGCGCACTCCTCGCGGGCGGCGACACCTGGACCGTCGTCGGCTGAAGCCCGGCCGAGAGTGCGCCCGCACCTGGTCGTCCGCGGGTGACCCCCGGGCGCCCGTGTGCTCACCCGCGGACGGGCGGTGGGCGGCACCGGACGGCCGCCGCCGGGCACCGGAACGGAGGCGAGGCCCGGCCCTGAACCACATCAGGGCCGGGCCTCGCCGTGTCCACGGCGGTGAGCGCGGCCGTACCGCCAAGACGCGTGGGACACCGCCGCGGTGGCGGGCCGGACCCGGGCAGCGCACCCGGGACGGTCATGACCGTATGGCGATACGGGCATGACACCGTGGCCGGTCCGGCGCTACCGTCAGGCGGACAGGGCGTGCGGAAGGGCGGTGGCGCGTGGCGGCCAAGGGCAGCAGCGGAACGGGCGGAAGCGAGCCGGCGGCGGGGCTCGACGGGGCGGCGGACGCCGGCTCGGGCCGGAAGGCCGGGCTCCTCTACGGCTTCGCCGCGTACGGGATGTGGGGGCTGTTCCCGCTGTACTGGCCCCTCCTCCAACCGGCGGGCGCGCTGGAGATCCTGGCGCACCGGATGGTGTGGTCCCTGGCGACCATCGCCCTGGCGCTGCTGGCCCTGCGCCGCTGGGGGTGGATACCCGGGCTGCTGCGGCAGCGGCGCAAGCTCGGCCTGATCACGGTCGCGGCCGCAGTGATCACCGTCAACTGGGGCCTCTACATCTGGTCCGTGAACGCCGGCTACGTCGTGGAGTCGTCCCTCGGCTACTTCATCAACCCGCTCGTCACCATCGCCATGGGCGTCCTGCTGCTGAAGGAGCGGCTGCGGCCCGCCCAGTGGATCGCGGTCGGCACCGGGTTCGCCGCCGTGGTCGTGCTGGCCGTCGGCTACGGGCGCCCGCCGTGGATCTCCCTGGTGCTGGCGTTCTCGTTCGCCACGTACGGCCTGGTGAAGAAGACGGTCAACCTCGGCGGGCTGGAGTCGCTGGCCGCGGAGACGGCGATCCAGTTCCTGCCCGCGCTGGCGTACCTGCTGTGGCTGGGCTCGCAGGGTTCGGCGGCGTTCGGCAGCGCGGGCGTCGGCCACATGGCGCTGCTGGCGTCGGCCGGCCTGGTCACCGCCGTGCCGCTGGTGTGCTTCGGCGCGGCCGCCATCCGCGTCCCGCTGTCCACGATCGGACTGTTGCAGTACCTGGCGCCGGTCTTCCAGTTCCTGCTGGGCGTCCTGTACTTCCGCGAGGCCATGCCGCCCGAGCGCTGGGCGGGCTTCGGGCTCGTGTGGCTGGCGCTGTCCATCCTGACCTGGGACGCCCTGCGCACGGCGCGGCGCTCCCGGGCGCGGGCGCAGGCGCTGCGGCGGGCCGCCGCGACCGGCTCCCCGGCATCGGGAACCGCGGCGTCCGGCGCCGGGGCCGCGGAGGGGACCGCTTCCGCGCAGGCGAGCCGCGCGGGAGCATCCGCGCCGGAAGCTCCGGCGGCCGGCGCGCCCGCCGCCGGAGCGCCCTTCTCCTGAGCGTCCGCGGCCTGAGCGTCCGGGCGTCCGGCGCGTCGGCGTCCGGGCGTCTGTGCGTCTACGTCGTGCCTGCCGCCCCCGCCCCGTCCTGCCTCCCCCGCGGTCGCAGGACCGCGTGCGGACGCGCCGCCGCGGGCCCCGTCAGCCGCCTTCCGGCAGCAGGCCTGCCTCGATCCGGTCCATGACCGCCCGCCAGTGAGCGCGGCGCTCCTCCCGCTCCCGGGCGCCCGCCAGGCGCTCCTGGTGGAAGCGGAGTACAGCCTTCCCGGGTCCCGCCGGGGAGACGGCGACCTGGAGGACGGTGTCGCCGTAGGTGAGGCGTACGCGGTCGCCGGGGCGGTGGCTGCGGATCTCGCCCGCCACCCCGTCGGCGGTCTCGTACCGCGCTCCCTTCTCCACGGGCAGCGGACGGTCCGTGCCGAGCCACAGTGCGGTGCCTTCGGGGCCGGCGACGAAGTCCCAGACCGTCTCCACCGGCAGCGGCAGCGTCCTGGAGACGCCGATCTCCCAGCCGGCGTCCTTGGTGAACCCTGTGGGCATCTGCCGTTCTCCTCGGTCTCGGTGGTCCTGGGGGGTGCGGCGGTCGGCTTGGCGCGGTGTCACCCTTCGGCCGCCGCGGCGGTGCTGGCGCCGCCGTCCCGGGCGTCCGCGCGGGCGCGGTGGGTCCGCACCTTCTGGCGGTTCCCGCACCGCTCCATCGCGCACCAGCGGCGGCGGCCCGGTCGGGACGTGTCGACGAAGAGCAGGTGGCAGTCGTGTGCACCGCACTCGCGGAGGCGGTGCGCGTAGGGGCCGGTGAACAGGTCGATCGCGTCCCGGGCCACCGTCGACACCAGCCCCGCGACCGTCGCCCCCGGTGCCCACGCGCGGCGGCCCGCCGGGGTCATGCGCACGGCCAGCGGAGGCGCTGCGGCCGCGGTGTTGAGGGCCTCGACCGCCGACGGGTCCAGCGGGGTGGCGTGCGCCCGCGCGGCGGCCAGGCCGTGCAGGGCGTCGCGCAGTGCCCTTACGGCGGCCAGGTCGGTGTCCGCCGCTTCCAGCCGCAGCCCGGGGTCCAGCCGGCTGGCCGCCACCCAGTCGTACAGGCCCGCGGGCGTGTCGAGCACCTCGTAGCGTGCGAGGGGCCCGGGCCCGCCGGTCAGAAGCAGCTCCAGGCACAGGGCGCCCGGATCGAAGCGGTACGCGCGTCCCTCCGGTGTGCGGAGAGTGAGACCTGTTGCGGACTCGATCATGTAACTACTATAACCAGTTACATGAACGCACTCCACTGGAAGCTTGTGATCGACGCGAACGACCCGCACGCGCAGGCCGCCTTCTGGGCGCAGGCACTGGGCTATGCGGTGGAGGACCACAGCGCCCTCATCGAGCGGCTCCTCGCCGCTGGGCACGCGTCCGCCGACCAGACCGTCGAGGCACAGGGCCGGTACGCATGGCGGGATCTGGCCGCCGTCCGGCATCCGGACGACCCCTACGACGAGGCGACCGGCACGGGGACGGGCCGACGGTTGCTGTTCCAGCACGTCCCGGAGGCCAAGACCGTCAAGAACCGTGTGCACCTCGACGTGCACACAGGCCCCGACCGCGACCGGGAGGCGGAGGTGAGGCGCCTGGAGGGCCTCGGCGCGTCCGTGCTGCGGCGCGTCCAGGAGCCGGCGGGCACATGGATCGTCATGCAGGACCCGGAGGGCAACGAGTTCTGCGTGCACTGAGACCCGCGCCCGGCGCTTCCCCGCGCCCTCGGCCCCGCCGCCACCACGCCCGGTCCCCGGCAAGGCCGCCCCTGCTCCCCGCCGGGCGAGGTCCGGCCCACGACCAAGGCGTGCGCGCCGGCGTGGGCTCCGCTATGCGAACAGCGGTGACCGGAAAGCACCCTTGACGCTTCATCAGAACGTCGCCGACCATTCACCACGCACTGCACGCGTCACGCACTGCACGCTCTGAACGTCACGCGTTCACCGCGTGGCGCATGCGCACCACCCGCTCCAACGCCCCGCTTCACCGCCGTCGCGGGGCGCTCGCACGTTCCGTCCCATCCCCGTACGGAATTCGGAGCCCCCCACATGAGGATCCACGCGTCCCGAATATCGCGCAGACGCACCACCGCGTCCGCCGTGCTCGCCCTCGCCGCCCTGGTCGGCGGAGCCGCGCCCACCGCACTCGCGTCACCGTCCGCTCCCCAGGCACCGTCGGCCGCCGCGGCGCCCGACATCCCCGTGGCCAACGTCAAGGCACACCTCACGCAGTTCCAGTCGATCGCCTCCGCGAACGGCGGCAACCGCGCCCACGGGCGGCCCGGCTACCGCGCCTCCGTGGACTACCTGAAGGCCAAGCTGGACGCCGCCGGCTACACCACCACCGTCCAGCAGTTCACCAGCAACGGGTCCGTCGGCTACAACCTCATCGCGGACTGGCCCGGCGGCGACGCCAACCAGGTGCTGATGGCCGGCGCCCACCTCGACTCGGTCTCGTCCGGCCCCGGCATCAACGACAACGGCTCCGGTTCCGCGGCCGTCCTGGAGACCGCCCTCGCCGTGTCCCGGGCGGGGTACCAGCCCGACAAGCACCTGCGGTTCGCCTGGTGGGGCGCCGAGGAACTCGGGCTCGTCGGCTCCCGCTACTACGTCGGGAACCTGCCGACGTCGGAGCGGTCCAAGATCTCCGGCTACCTGAACTTCGACATGATCGGGTCGCCGAACCCGGGCTACTTCGTCTACGACGACGACCCCGTCATCGAGAAGACCTTCAAGGACTTCTTCGCCGGGATCGGCGTCCCCACGGAGATCGAGACCGAGGGCGACGGGCGCTCCGACCACGCCTCCTTCAAGAACGTGGGCATCCCGGTCGGCGGCCTGTTCACCGGCGCCAGCCGCACCAAGACCTCGTCGCAGGCGCAGAAGTGGGGCGGCACCGCCGGTCAGTCCTTCGACCGCTGCTACCACTCGTCGTGCGACACCACGTCGAACATCAACGACACCGCGCTCGACCGGAACAGCGACGCCCTCGCGCACGCCGTGTGGACCCTGTCCTCCGGCGGGACGACGGAGCCGCCGACGGGTGACACGTACGAGAACACGAACGACGTCGCGATCCCGGACAACGGCGCCGCGGTCTCCTCGTCCCTCACCGTGACCGGCCGCACCGGCAACGCCCCGTCGGACCTCCAGGTCGGCGTCGACATCGTGCACACGTGGCGCGGTGACCTGGTCGTCGACCTGATCGCCCCCGACGGCTCGGCGTACC
>NZ_MKXB01000170.1:96017-141189 GCF_001865245.1 Streptomyces sp. CC53
GGCCGACAACGTCCGCGAGACGTACACCGTGAACGCCTCCGCCGAGACCGCCAACGGCACCTGGCAGCTGCGGGTGCAGGACACGGCCCGCTACGACACCGGGTACATCAACAGCTTCAAGCTGACCTTCTGACGGACGGCGTGCACGTCGCGGGGGCCGCACCGGGCACCGGTGCGGCCCCCGCGGCCTTCGGGCCCCGCGACTCCCGGGGCCCGGTGCGCGACGGCCCGGAGGGGGGCCGCCGCGCGCCCGGGAGGCGTCCACGGCGTCGTGCGCCGGATCACCGACGCGCGCCGGGTGCCTACCGGGCGGCCTGGTTCGCGGCGTCCAGCAGTGCCTTCTCGGTCACGGCGCCGACGTACACCTTGCCGTCGTCCGTCAGCAGGGCGTTGACCAAGCGGGTCTTGAAGACGGTGCCGGAACCGAACTTCCCGGTCACCTGGTCGCCCAGGGCGCCGAGGAGCTTGTCGGCCTCCGCCGGAAGCCCCTCCCCGCCCGCGCCCGACGGCGCCGCGGGGCCGGCAAGTTCCAGGACCGTGGTCCAGCCCTCGCCGATCACGTTCGGACCGGGGAAGTCCTCGGCGGACTCCAGGCCGCCCAAGTCCTTGCCGAGGCCCTTGCGGAACTCCTCCAGTTCCTTTCCTGCCGGGCCGCCGGGCTCGCCGTCCGCGCCGTCGGCGTGCAGGGATTCCTCGTCGAGCTCCGTCACCTTCGCGCCCTTGGGCGGGGTGAAGGCGAAGGTGTCCGCGGCGGGCTTGGCGAAGTCGACCTGGGTGAACCCCGCGTCGACCGCGGCCTTGCCGCCGGTGCTCGGCGTGAGCGTGAACTTCAGCGGGACACCGTTCCGCGCGTCCACCGCGACCTTGATCGCACCGATCGTGGAGCCGCTCTGCTTCGGCTTGATGACGAGCTGGTAGGCGTCCCGTCCCGCGATCCGGGCCGTGCCGCCCACGGTGACCGACGTGGTGCCGTCGACGGCCTTCAGCGCCTCGGTCGCCAGCTCCTTCGGGGTGACCTGCGGTTCGTGCGTCTCGTCGGCGCCGCCGCTCCGGTAGGCGTCGTCCTTCGCGTGCAGGACCTCGTTGGCCTCGCTGTCGTACGTCCAGACCTCGCCGTCGCGGTGGACGACCGTGTACTCGTCGTCGCCCTCCCGGATCGTGAGCCGCTGCCGGTCCGGTCCGTCCGCCGCGACGCGCAGGGTGTGGGTGCCCGACGCGAGCTCCAGCAGCTTGGCCTCCGCCTCCTTCGCCTCCCCGGCACCGGCCTCGCCCAGCAGGTCGCCGAGGCCGGCGAACGAGGGCAGGCCCAGGTCCGTGCTGACCTTCAGCGTCCCGGACATCTGCTCGACGTCGGACGCGGCGATCTTCTCGATGAGCTCCTGTGCCGTGATCTCCGGCAGGTCGGGGTCGCCGGCCGCGGCCAGCGCGGGGACGAGCCCGATGGTCGCCGCCGCGACCCCCGCCACCGCGACCGGGACCGCGTACCGCGCCATCCTCCTGCGGGCGGCCGGGACGGCCGGGGTCGCAGTGCGGGCGCTGTCGTTCGGTTCCATGTGGGCTACCTCCGTGGTGTGGTGTGTCCATCTGACCAAAGCCACACCCCCGAAAGCGTCAGTCCACGGGATCAACTCGGCATACCTCTCAGGGATGACGCCCTCTCAGGGTCTCCCCCATGCCGTCCCGGCGGACCCGCCCGCCGCATCTCGGTGCCGGTACTCCCGCGGACCCGCGCCGCACCCCGGCGGCACCACCTCCGCGGACCGCCGCTCCCCGGCGGACCACCTCGGCAACCCGCCGCACCGCTTCAGGTGCCTCACCGCGTCCACCTCACCAGCCGCACCTCAGCAGCCCCACTCCGCAGCACCACCGCACCAGGTACCAGGCAACGGAAGCGCGCCGGGCAGCCCACCGCCGGACCACGCGCCCCGGGGCACCCACACGAACCGCGCCCCCGAACCACCCCCACGAACCACGCACCGGGAACCGCCCCCCGCGGGCAGCGCACCCGGTCCCCGCCCCTGGGCCGCTCGCGCAAGCCTCGTGCCCGCACCCGCGTCGTCCACGCGCCGGCCCCGACCACTCCCGCGGCGCCCCCGGCACGGCCCCGTGCTCAGCCCGCCCGGTGGACCACCAGGTCGCAGAGCTCCTCCAGCGCGGCCCGCGCGTAGCACTCCTGGAGCGGGGCCAGCATCGCCCGGGCCTCCTGGGCGTACCGCACCGTGTCCTTGCGGGCGCGCTCCAGCGCCGGGTGGGCGCGCAGCCGCCGCAGTGCCTCGGCGTGCCGCGCGTCGTCCGTCAGGTCGCCGTCCAGGAGCTCCACCAGCTCCAGGTCCTCGGGCCGCCGGTGGCGCTCCGCCTCGGCCCGCAGGTGCAGGACCGGGAGCGTGGCGATGCCCTCGCGCAGGTCGGTGCCGGGCGTCTTGCCCGACTCGTGGGAGTCGGAGGCGATGTCCAGCACGTCGTCCGCGAGCTGGAAGGCCACGCCGAGCCGCTCGCCGTACTGCGTCAGGACCTCCACGACCCGCTCGTCCGCGCCCGCCATCATCGAGCCGAACCGTCCGGAGACGGCGATCAGCGAGCCGGTCTTGCCCGCGATGACGTCGAGGTAGTGCGCGACCGGGTCGTCGCCCTCACGCGGCCCCGCCGTCTCCAGGATCTGGCCGGTGACCAGCCGCTCGAACGCCTCCGCCTGGATGCGCACCGCCTCGGGGCCGAGATCCGCCAGGATGTGTGAGGCGCGGGCGAAGAGGAAGTCACCCGTGAGGACGGCGACGGAGTTGCCCCAGCGTGCGTTCGCGCTGTCCACCCCGCGCCGCACGACCGCCTCGTCCATGACGTCGTCGTGGTACAGCGTCGCCAGGTGCGTCAGCTCGACCACGACGGCGGAGGGGACGACACCGGGCGCGTGCGGGTCGCCGAACTGCGCGGCGAGCATCACCAGCAGGGGCCGGAACCGCTTGCCTCCCGCCAGCACCAGGTGCTGGGCCGCCTCCGTGATGAACGGCACGTCGCTCTTGGTGGCATCGAGGAGCCCGGCCTCGACCGCCGCCAATCCGGTCTGGACATCGGCTTCGAGAGCCTGGTCCCGCACGCTCAGCCCGAACGGCCCGACTGCGGTCACGAGGAGGTCTCCTGTCTGCTGACGATCACGACGCTCACCGTTCACACGGATTGTCGATGTGTCGCTGGATTCACTCACGTCAGCGTATCCGGTCCCGTTTGGATCGCCGTGGGCACCTTCCCGCCACCCCCGGTATGTTCGTGATCAGCGTTTCCGGATGAAATAACCGCTTTTAAGCGTACCGTCGCGCGTGCCCCGGCCGGCCCCCGGACCGTCCCCCGCGCGCCCGTACGGAACAGGAGGCTCCGCTCATGCGCCCCCGCGTCCGCTCCTCCTTCCCGTACCCGGCGGACCGCACGGACGTCCGGGTCCCGCTGCCCGACGGCACCCTGCTGTACGCACGGATCTGGCGGCCGCTGACGGACGAGCCGGTCCCCGCGCTGCTGGAGTACGACCCGGGGCGGCTCACCGACGGCACCGCGCCCCGCGACGCCCAGCGCCACCCCTGGTACGCGGGTCACGGCTACGCGTCGGTCCGGGTCGACCCGCGCGGCCGCGGCAACAGCCAGGGGCTGCCGCACAGGCGTACGGACGCGGGGGATGCGGCCGCGGTCGTGGCGTGGCTCGGCGCTCAGCCGTGGTGCACCGGCCGGATCGGCATGACCGGCCTGGGCCCGGGGGGCGACACGGCCCTGCGGGCGGCCGCCCTGTCCGCCGAGGCCGCACCGGCGCTCGCGGCCGTGGTCGCCGTCGGCGCGCACGACGGGCACGACGCGTACGGCGGGGCCGACGGTCCCGGCGGCGGTGGCGGGCGTGTCGCCCACGACCGGGGCAGCGGCGGCTTCGCCCCGCCCCTCACCGCCGGGGCCGCCGCGCTCGCCGCTGCCGCCGCGCCCCCGGACCCGCGTTACGCCGGGGACGCGTGGCCCGACCTGTGGGCCCGGCGGCTGGCCGCGCTGGACGCGGGAGACCCGGCGGGACCCGAGGACGCCGGGACGCCCCTCGCGTACGACGCCGTGCGCGTCCCGGTCCTGGCGGTGGCCGGCTGGCACGACCCGCGCCGGGACACCGTGCTGCGCCTGCTGGAGCGCCTGCCGCGCCACCTCGTCCGGGGCGTCCTCGGCCCGTGGCCGTGCCGCTACCCCGACCGGGGCGAGCCGCCGGGCCCGGCGATCGGCTTCCTCCAGGAGACGCTGCGCTGGTGGGACCACCATCTGAAGGGCCTGCGCACCGGCGTCATGGACGAGCCGCTGCTGCGCTCCTGGACCCGCGGCTGGCGCGGCGACGACACCTGGCCGCCCCCGCACGTCACCCCCGTCACGTACGCCCTCCAAGGCGGGCCCGCGCCGGTGCGCTCGCCGCTGCACACCGGTCTGGACGCCGGGCGTTTCGCGCCCTCCGGCGGGGACGCCGACCTGCCGCCGGACCAGCGTGCGGAGGACGCCCTGTCGGCCTGCTTCGACGTCGCCGTACCGTCCGGGGGGCCGCCCGTGGAAGTGCTGGGCCACCCCGTGGTCCGCCTCGCGGTCCGGGCGGACGGGCCCGCCGCCCGGATCACGGTCCGCCTGTGCGACGTCGCCCCGGACGGGACCTCCGTGCTCGTCGCCCGGGGCACCGCCACGGGCGCCTCCGGCACGCACGCCGTCCGGTGCGGGGCCAGCGGCCACGCGTTCCCGCCGGGCCACCGGATCCGTGTCGCCGTCTCGTCCGCGTACTGGCCGTGGGTGTGGCCGCTGCCCGCCCCCGGAGCCCCGGCGCCCGGCGACACCCGCGCCCGGGGCCCCGCCGCCGGCGCCCACGGCACGCGCGCCGCCGCCCCATCCGGCGACCCCGGAGGCACCCCGCCCGGCGGCTTCACCCTCGACCCGGCGGGCTGCTCGCTGCTCCTGCCCGTCCGCGCACCGGCGCCGCACGACGCCACCGTCGGGTTCCCCGGGCCGGAGCAGGCCCCGCCGCTGGGCGTCGGCGTCCCCGCCATGCTCGGCGCGCCCGACGGGGACCGGCCGCCGCTCCTCGTCGTACGGGACGTCGCCCGGGGCGTGTGGCGCCTGGAGGCCGACGCGTGCAGCGGCGAGCACGGCAGCGTCCGCGCCTACCCGGACGGTCTGGAGCTCACCGAGCGGGCCGTGGAGACGTACGAGATCGACGAGGGCGCCGGGCCGCTCTCCGCGCGGATGCGCGCCGAGTGGCACATGCGCTGGCACCGCCCGGACCTCGACCCGCCGTGGCACGCCGCCGTGGAGGTGCGCGCCGAGGCGGGGTACGACACCGACGGGCTGCTCGTGCGCACCGAGCTGGTCTGCACCGGCACCGTCGGTGAGGGCGCGGACGGAGGTGACGAGGTCCTCCTCCACCGCACCTGGGAGAAGCACCTGCCCCGGCCGTAACGTGTCCCCCACACACGTGGAAAGCGAGGCAAGCACCGATGCCCGAGCAGTCCGAGCGGTCCGAACAGAGGCCGCGTAGCCCGCTCGACCTCGCCGAGGGCGACCCCTTCGGCCCGCACAACCTCCCGTACGGCGTGTTCTCGACGGCGGACGAACCCGCGCGCCGCCGCGTCGGCGTCCGGATCGGCGGCCATGTGCTGGACGCGGGCGCCGCCGCGCACGCGCTCGGCTCCCCCTACGCGGACCTGCTGGCGCAGCCCAGCCTCAACCCGCTGATGGCGGCCGGCCGCACCGCGTGGCGCGACGTGCGCCGGGCCCTCACCGCATGGGTGACCTCCCCCGCGCACCGCGCCGCCGTGGAACCGCTGCTGCACCCGCTGGACGGCCCCGGCGCGGTCGCCCTCCACCTGCCGTACGAGGTGGCGGACTACGTCGACTTCTACGCGAGCGAGCACCACGCGTCGAACGTGGGCCGGATGTTCCGCCCCGACGGCGAGCCGCTGACGCCGAACTGGAAGCACCTGCCGATCGGCTACCACGGCCGCTCCGGCACCGTGGTGGTGTCCGGCACGGACGTCGTGCGGCCCTCGGGCCAGCGCAAGGCTCCGCAGGACGCGGCGCCGGTCTTCGGCCCGTCGACGAAGCTGGACATCGAGGCGGAGGTCGGCTTCGTCGTCGGCACCCCGTCCGAGCTGGGTCGCCCGGTGCCGCTGGGCGGCTTCCGCGACCACGTCTTCGGGCTGACGCTCCTCAACGACTGGTCGGCGCGGGACGTCCAGGCGTGGGAGTACGTGCCACTGGGTCCCTTCCTGGGCAAGTCGTTCGCCACGTCGGTGGCGGCCTGGGTGACGCCGCTGGAGGCGCTGGACGCGGCGCGGGTGGCGCCGCCCGCCCGGGACTTCCCGCTGCTGCCGTACCTCGACGACTCGGACGAGGACGAGCCGGGCGGCTTCGAGCTGCACATCACGGTGCGGATCAACGGCGAGGTCGTGGCCGAGCCGCCGTTCTCCACCATGTACTGGACGGCGGCCCAGCAGCTCGCGCACATGACGGTGAACGGCGCGTCGCTGCGCACCGGCGACCTGTACGGCTCGGGCACGGTCAGCGGGCCCGAGGTGCACCAGCGGGGCTCGCTGCTGGAGCTGACGTGGAACGGCCGGGACGCCCTGGAACTGACCGGCGGCAAGCGGACGTTCCTGGAGGACGGCGACGAGGTCACGCTCACGGCGTGGGCGCCTGGCCCCGACGGCGTGCGGGTCGGCCTCGGCGAGGTCACCGGCCGGATCGCCCCCGCGGTCTGATCCGCGGCCGGGCGGGGGGCCCGGCACCCCCGGCTCACGGGGTGCCGGGCCCGCGCGGCTCCCACAGCCGGGCCGCGCCCCTGGGTGGTCAGTCAGTCCGCCACAGGGCGGGCGCGTTCGGCGGCTCCCACCCGGGCTGCGCGGTGTGGCCCTGCAGGCAGGTGTAGCCGCGCCCGCCGTACGTGACGCGGTCGCCCGCGCGGTACGCCGTCCCCGCGGCCCATGTGCCGCCGGTGGGGGTGGGCGTGGGCGAGGGCCCCGGGTCCTGCGGTACGGCCAGGACGAAGTCGAACGTGGCGGTCCTGGCGCCGCCCGCGCTCTGCACGGTCATCAGCAGCCGCGGGTCGAACAGCGCGTCGGTGTGGTTGCGCGGCTCGCCCGGGAAGTACAGCTGGGTGGTGAGGACGGGCCGGCCGGGGGCCTGCACCTTGACGTGGAGGTGGCGGGTGCGCCCGGGGTAGAGGCCCGGGACGATGGTGGTCAGCCGGAACGCGCCCCGCTCGTCGGTGAACTGGTGGCCCCGGTAGCGGAAGCCGGTGTTGTCGTACGCGCCGTTCGCGTCGGCCTGCCAGAAGTCCAGGAGGACGCCGCCCACGGGCCGGCAGGCCAGCCCGAAGACGTATCCCTGTACGTCGAGCCGGACGCCCTGGCCTCCGGGCTCCAGGAGCGAGGTGCGGCGCGGGGAGTCCGGCTTGAAGTAGGGGCCCTCCATCTGCGGGGGCGTGGGGTCGTCGCCGTCGTCGCACTGCGGGGTGAGCGCCGGGGGCGTCTCGGCGGTGGCGGTGCGGGCGAGGGCGGGGACGCCCATGAGCGCGGCGGGGGTCGCGACGCCGGCGGCGAGCGCGGCGCGTAACACGGCCTTGCGGCTGGGGTTCCGGGGGTGGTGGTCCATGCCGGTGGCTCCTCGTGGCGAAGAGGTCTGCGGGACGGGGCGGAGCACCACCGAACCTATGGGGGGCCTCCGGGCGGGGCGAGGGACGGGATGCGGTGGTCGTGGTGTTTATCCCGGCCGCCCTGTGCGCCCCGCCGGAAGTCCCCGGGGCTCAGCCCGGTCTCGCGCCGGAAGAAGCGGCAGAAGTACGAGGGGTCGTCGAAGCCGACCCGTCCGGCGACCTGCCGGACCGTCAGGTCGGTCTTCGCCAGCAGGCGTTTCGCCTCCCGGGTGCGGGCGTCGCGGACGAGCTGCCCGGGGGTGCGGCCGGTCGCGGCCTTGACGGCTTCGGCGAGGTACCCCGGGGTGACGCCGATCCTGTCGGCGCAGGCGCGCACCGACCACGACTCGGCCTGCCCACGGGCGACGAGCCGCCCGAACTCCTCGACGACGCGGCCGGGCCGGGCGGGCGCGGCGGGGCCCTCCGCGGAACCGGGGCCGGCCAAGGGCGCGGAAAGTCTGGCCGCCCGGACGACGAGGACGTGGAGGAGGGCGCGCAGGACGGACGCGAAGCCCTCGGCGCCACCGCGGTACTCGTCGTGGAGGTCGTGGACGAGCCGGGCGACGGCGGGGCGCGCGGCCCCGTCGAGGCGGAGCCACGGCCGCTCGCTCAGCCTGCGCAGCAGCTCGCGGTCGCCGGGGTGGTCGAGCAGGAAGTCCTCGGTGAAGAGGATGACGGACCCGTCCAGGCCGGCTGCGCCCTCCCAGTGGTGGACCTGCCCCGGGGCGACGACCCCGAGGTGCGGCGGGCGCAGCTCCTGGCGGGCGAGGTCGACGACGTGGACGCCGCGGCCCGAGGTGACGTGGACGATCTCGTAGAAGGTGTGCCGGTGCGGGAAGGCGGCGCGGGACAGGGGGCCGATGGTGTCGAAGGTGCCGACGGCGAAGGGGAGGTCCTGCGGCCGGGGCACTTCCAGTCGGTGCGTCGGCAGCACCGCGTCCCCGGCGATCCGACCGCGTCGCATCCCCGCCACCCCCTACAGGTCCAGACCAATCACCTCCGGCCACCATGCCACGGGGCGACCTGCCGGGACAGGGCACGTTCCGCCCGACGGCCCCCCTCCGGGTGCGGCGGTGCGCCGGGCGGCACATGCTGCTGGGGGCGGGGCAGGGAACCGCCCGGGCCCGGCTTCGTCCGGACGGAGACCGGACCCGCCCGTACGACCAGAGCCGCCCGTTCACGACCGGACGGACCCGTACCGACGGACGCACCCGTACCGACCGGAGCCGCCCGGACCACGTCGGGGCGCCTGCACGGCAGGGCCGCCCGGCTTGAGCCGCCGAGTGACCGGACCCGTCCGGGCGACCGGCCCCCGGGGACACCGGGCTCGGTGCGGACCGGCCGAGTCCGCGTCCGGCACACCGGCGGCGTCCGGCAGGGCCCGGCGGCGGCACGGTCCGCCGCCCGGGACCGCCCGGTCGACGGGTGGCACGCACGCACTGTCGCAAGGAGCACCGCATGCACCCGAAGGGGCCCATATCCGCTGCCGCGGTCACCGCTCTCGCCTCGTTGACCCTCCTGGCAGGACCGGCGGCACCCGCCGCGTCCGCGTCCGCCGAGGAGTCCGCGTCCGCCTCGTCCGCCGGAGGGACCGCGTCCGCCGACGGCAGCGGGTCCGCGCACGCCGACCTCGTCACCGCGTACCAGGCGACGCTCAAGTACCACTCCGTCGAACGGGCCCTCCAGGACGGCTACCGGCCGATGCGCGGCTGCATCGAGCGGGAGGGCGAGGGCGGCATGGGGTACCACTACGTCAACACGGCCTACAACAACACCACCGACCCGGCGCACCCCTCCGCCCTCATGTACGAGCCGGGGCCGGGCGGCACGCTGCGGCTGGTGGGGATCGAGTGGTTCGTCGAAGACGCCGACCAGGACCTGAGCACGGACGACGACCGGCCCGCCATGTTCGGACAGCCCTTCCTCGGTCCGTCGCCCGGCGTCGAGGAGGGCGTCGCCGCCCACTACGACCTGCACGTGTGGATCTACAAGCCCAACCCCAAGGGGATGTTCCACGAGTGGAACCCGCACGTGTCCTGCCCCGCGGACTGACCGCCCGCGAGGCAGCACACAGCGGTCGGGCGGGGCACGCCACCGCGCCCCGCCCGACCGCTGTGTGCGACCCGCCGCCGCGCTACCGGACGAACACGCCCGCCTGCGAGGCCAGCTCCAGGAAGTACTGCGGTGCGAGGCCGAGCACCAGGGTGACCGCGACGCCGACGCCGATCGCCGTCATCGTCAGCGGCGACGGCACGGCCACGGTCGGGCCCTCCGGGTGCGGTTCGCTGAAGAACATCAGCACGATGACCCGGATGTAGAAGAACGCCGCGATCGCGGAGGCGACCACGCCGACCACCACCAGGGCCCCGGCGCCGCCCTCGGCCGCCGCCTTGAACACGGCGAACTTGCCGGAGAACCCGGACGTCAGCGGGATCCCGGCGAAGGCCAGCAGGAACACCGCGAACACGGCCGCCACCAGCGGTGAGCGCCGCCCGAGCCCGGCCCACTTCGACAGGTGCGTGGCCTCCCCGCCGGCGTCCCGCACCAGCGTGACGACGGCGAACGCGCCGATCGTGACGAAGGAGTAGGCGGCCAGGTAGAACAGCACGGAGGAGATGCCGGACGGGGTGGCCGCGATGACGCCCGCCAGGATGAACCCGCCGTGGGCGATCGACGAGTAGGCCAGCAGCCGCTTGATGTCGGTCTGCGTGATGGCCACGATCGCACCGGCCAGCATGGTGACGATGGCGACGCCCCACATGACGGGCCGCCAGTCCCAGCGGAGCCCCGGCAGCACCACGTACAGCAGCCGCAGCATCGCGCCGAACGCGGCGACCTTCGTGGCCGCGGCCATGAAGCCGGTGACCGGGGTGGGCGCGCCCTGGTAGACGTCCGGGGTCCACATGTGGAACGGCACGGCGCCGACCTTGAACAGCAGGCCCATCAGCACCAGGGCGAAGCCGATGAGCAGCAGCACGTCGCTGCCCATGGTGGCGGCGAGCGCCGGGTCGACGGTGCCGACGGCCCCGTCCACGACGTCCGCGATCCGCGCGTACGACACGGAGCCCGCGTACCCGTACAGCAGGGCGATGCCGAAGAGGAAGAACGCGGAGGCGAAGGCGCCGAGCAGGAAGTACTTGACGGCGGCCTCCTGCGACACCAGCCGCTTGCGGCGGGCCAGCGCACACAGCAGGTACAGCGGCAGGGACAGGACCTCCAGCGCGATGAACAGCGTCAGCAGGTCGTTGGCCGCCGGGAAGGCCAGCATGCCGGTGACGGCGAACAGCGCCAGCGGGAACACCTCGGTGGTGGTGAACCCGGCCTTGACGGCGGCCTTCTCATGGTCGCTGCCGGGCACGGCCGCGGCCTCGGCCGCGAAGGAGTCGACCTTGTGGCCGTGCCTGGCCGGGTCGAGCCGCCGCTCGGCGAACGTGAACACCGACACCAGCGCGACCAGCAGGATCGTGCCCTGGAGGAACAGCGCGGGCCCGTCGACGGCGATGGCGCCCATCGCGGAGATCCCGGCCTTGGTGGTGCCGTACCCGGCGACGGCGAGGCCGACGACGGCGGCGAACGCGGCGGCCAGCGCCGCCACGCTCAGGAACAGCTGGCTGTGGTAGCGGGCGCGGCGCGGGACCACGGCCTCGACGAGGATGCCGAGCACGGCCGCGCCGACCACGATGAGGATCGGTGCCAGCTGTGCGTATTCGATCTTCGGCGCCTGGATGGCGCCGAGCGGCTCCGCGACCGGCCCGGCCGCCGCTGTCCACAGGCTGTGGAAGTCCGTTGTGCTCACTTCGCCGCCTCCACCTGGGGCCGGACCTCGGGTGCGGGGTCCTTCTGGTCGACGTCGGACATGGTGTGGCGCACCGCCGGGTTGACCACGTCGGTCACCGGCTTCGGGAACACACCGAGGAACAGCAGCAGCGCGATCAGCGGTGCGGCCACGGCCAGTTCACGGGCGCGCAGGTCGGGCATGGCCCGCACCTCGTCCTTGACGGGCCCCGTCATGGTCCGCTGGTACAGGACCAGCGTGTACAGCGCGGCCAGCACGATGCCCAGGGTGGCGACGACACCGGCCGCCGGGTACCGGGCGAACGTGCCGACCAGCACCAGGAACTCGCTGACGAACGGGGCGAGCCCCGGCAGCGACAGCGTGGCGAGACCGCCCACGAGGAAGGTGCCCGCCAGCACCGGGGCGACCTTCTGCACACCGCCGTAGTCGGCGATGAGCCGCGACCCGCGCCGCGAGATGAGGAACCCGGCGACCAGCATCAGGGCGGCCGTGGAGAGCCCGTGGTTCACCATGTAGAGGGTGGCGCCGCTCTGGCCCTGGCTGGTCATCGCGAAGATGCCGAGGATGATGAAGCCGAAGTGGGAGATCGACGCGTACGCGATCAGCCGCTTGATGTCCCGCTGGCCGACCGCGAGCAGCGCCCCGTAGACGATGCTGACCAGTGCGAGGACCAGGATCACGGGGGTCGCCCACTTCGACGCCTCCGGGAACAGCCCGAGGCAGAAGCGGAGCATCGCGAACGTGCCGACCTTGTCGACCACGGCCGTGATGAGGACGGCGACCGGGGCCGTGGATTCGCCCATCGCGTTGGGCAGCCAGGTGTGCAGCGGCCACAGCGGCGCCTTCACCGCGAAGGCGAAGAAGAAGCCGAGGAACAGCAGCCGTTCGGTGTTCGTGGCCATCTCCAGCTCGCCGCTCGCGCGGGCGGCGGCGATCTCGGTGAGGGAGAAGTTGCCGGCGACGACGTACAGTCCGATGACGGCGGCCAGCATGATGAGTCCGCCGACCAGGTTGTAGAGGAGGAACTTCACCGCCGCGTAGGACCGCTGGGCGGCGGCGTGCTCCTCGGTCCCGGCGTGCGCCCGGTCCCCGAACCCCCCGATGAGGAAGTACATCGGGATGAGCATGGCCTCGAAGACGATGTAGAAGAGGAAGACGTCGGTGGCCTCGAAGGAGAGGATCACCATCGCCTCGACCATGAGGATCAGCGCGAAGAACCCCTGGGTGGGCCGCCACCTCTTCGACTGGTCCGCGGCGGAGCCGCCGTCGGACGCGGCCGGGGCGTCGGCGTCGTGCCAGCCCGCGAGGATGACGAAGGGGATGAGGACGGCGGTGAGCGCGACGAGCGCCACGCCGATGCCGTCGACGCCCAGTTCGTACCGCACTCCGAAGTCCGGGATCCAGGCGTGGGACTCGGTGAGCTGGTAGCGGGCGCCGCCCGGGTCGAAGCGGGCGAACACGGTCGCGGCGAGCGCGAGCGTGGCGAGGGAGAAGACGAGCGCCACCCACTTGGCCGCGGTGCGTCGGGCCGCCGGCACGGCGGCCGTGACGATCGCACCGGCTGCGGGCACGGCCGCCGTCGCCGTCAGAAGGTAGGACATCGCGGTCACACCCCCCTCATGAGCAGGGTCGCGGCGATCAGCACCGCAGCACCTCCGAACATCGAGACCGCATAGGAGCGGGCGAAGCCGTTCTGCAACCTGCGCATCCGGCTGGACAGTCCGCCCATCGACGCCGCCGTGCCGTTGACGACGCCGTCGACGAGGGTGTGGTCCACGTAGACCAGCGAGCGGGTGAGGTGCTCGCCACCGCGCACCAGGACCACGTGGTTGACGTCGTCCTGGTAGAGGTCGCGGCGGGCGGCCCTGGTGAGCAGCGAGCCGCGCGGCGCGACCACCGGCACGGGCCGCCGCCCGTACTGGGCGTAGGCGAGGCCGGCGCCGACGAGCAGCACCACGATGGTGGACGTGGTGATCACGGCGGCGCTCACCGGCGGGTGGCCGTGCTCGAAGTCCGTGACGGGCGTCAGCCAGTTCACGAACGCGTTGTTGAGCGAGAACAGGCCGCCGGCGAAGACCGACCCGAAGGCCAGCAGGATCATCGGGACGGTCATGGACTTCGGCGACTCGTGCGGGTGCGGCATCCGCCCGGGCTGCGCCTCCGCGGCGGGCTCCGCGCTGGGCACCTCGTCCGCGTCGGGGGCGGGCTGCCAGCGCTTCTCGCCGAAGAAGGTCATCAGCATCACGCGGGTCATGTAGTACGCGGTGAGGCCGGCGCCCAGCAGGGTGACCGCGCCGAGGATCCAGCCCTCGGCACCGCCCTTCGCGAAGGCCGCCTCGATGATCTTGTCCTTGGACCAGAAGCCGGACAGGCCGGGGAACCCGATGATGGCGAGGTAGCCGAGCCCGAAGGTCACGAAGGTGACGGGCATGTACTTCCGCAGGCCGCCGTACTTGCGCATGTCGACCTCGTCGTTCATGCCGTGCATGACGGAGCCCGCGCCGAGGAACAGCCCGGCCTTGAAGAAGCCGTGCGTCACCAGGTGCATGATCGCGAAGACGTAGCCGATCGGGCCGAGGCCCGCGGCGAGGATCATGTACCCGATCTGGGACATCGTCGACCCGGCGAGGGCCTTCTTGATGTCGTCCTTGGCGCAACCGACGATCGCACCGAAGAGCAGCGTGACCGCGCCGACCACGACCACGGCCAGCTGGGCGTCCGGGGCCGCGTTGAAGATCGCCCCGGAGCGGGTGATCAGGTAGACGCCGGCCGTCACCATGGTGGCGGCGTGGATGAGGGCGGAGACCGGTGTGGGGCCCTCCATCGCGTCCCCGAGCCAGGACTGCAGCGGCACCTGGGCGGACTTGCCGCACGCGGCGAGCAGCAGCATCAGCCCGATCGCCGTGAGGGTGCCCTCGGACGTCTCGCCGACGGAGCCGAGCACCGGACCGAAGGCGAAGGTGCCGAAGGTGGTGAACATCAGCATGATCGCGATCGACAGGCCGATGTCGCCGACCCGGTTGACCAGGAACGCCTTCTTCGCGGCGGTGGCCGCGGTGGGTTTGTGCTGCCAGAAGCCGATGAGGAGGTACGAGGCGAGGCCGACGCCCTCCCAGCCGAAGTACAGCAGCAGGTAGTTGTCGGCGAGCACCAGCAGCAGCATCGCCGCGAGGAACAGGTTCAGATAGCCGAAGAAGCGGCGGCGGCGCTCGTCGTGCTCCATGTACCCGATCGAGTACACGTGAATGAGCGTGCCGACACCGGTGATGAGCAGCACGAACGTCATCGACAGCTGGTCGAGCTGGAAGGCGATGTCCGCTTGGAAGCCCTCCACCGGGACCCAGGTGAACAGCCGCTGGCTCAGCGTCCGTTCGTCGGCGCTCCGGCCCAGCATGTCGGCGAACAGCACCAGGCCGAGGGCGAAGGAGGCGGCCGCGAGCAGCGTGCCGAGCCAGTGTCCGGCCCGGTCCAGCCGCCGGCCGCCGCAGAGCAGGACGGCCGCTCCGAGCAGAGGCGCCGCGATGAGCAGCGCGATCAGGTTCTCCACGATGCAGCGACCCCTTACAGCTTCATCAGGCTGGCGTCGTCGACCGAGGCCGAATGGCGGATGCGGAACAGCGACACGATGATCGCCAGCCCGACCACGACCTCCGCGGCGGCGACGACCATCGTGAAGAACGCGATGATCTGGCCGTCGAGGTTGCCGTGCATGCGGGAGAAGGCGACCAGGGTGAGGTTGCAGGCGTTGAGCATCAGCTCGACGCTCATGAACACGACGATCGCGTTGCGCCGGATCAGCACGCCCGCGGCGCCGATGGTGAACAACAGGGCGGCGAGATAGATGTAGTTGACGGGATTCACTTGGCCGCCTCCTCTCCGTCCCGCCGGGCGGACCGGTCGCGCTCGCTTCCGAGCCCGCGCACGTCCTCCTGCTCCCGGCCGAGCCGCTCCTGGGAGCGCTGCTCCAGGGCCTTGAGGTCGTCCAGCGCCTGCGCGGACACGTCGCGGACCTGGCCGCGCGCCCGCAGCGTGCGGTTGACGGTGAGCTCGGACGGGGTGCCGTCGGGCAGCAGGCCGGCGATGTCGACCGCGTTGTGCCGGGCGTACACACCGGGCGCGGGCAGCGGCGGGAGCTGCGTCCCCTCCCGTACGCGCTGCTCGGCCAGCTCCCGCTGGGTGCGGGCCTTCTCGGTGCGCTCGCGGTGGGTCAGCACCATGGCGCCGACCGCGGCCGTGATGAGCAGCGCACCGGTGATCTCGAAGGCGAAGACGTACTTGGTGAAGATGAGCGCCGCCAGGCCCTCCACGTTCCCGCCGGAGTTGGCGGCGCCCAGCCCGTTGAAGGTCTCCAGGGAGGCGCTGCCGATGCCCGCGACGAGGAGGGCCCCGAAACCGAGGGCGCACAGCGCCGCCAGCCAGCGCTGACCCTTGAGGGTCTCCTTCAGCGAGTCCGCGGCGGTGACGCCGACGAGCATCACGACGAAGAGGAACAGCATCATGATGGCGCCGGTGTAGACGACGATCTGCACGATGCCGAGGAAGTAGGCGCCGTTCGCCAGGTAGAACACGGCGAGGATGATCATGGTGCCGGCCAGGCAGAGCGCGCTGTGCACGGCCTTCCTCATCAGGATGGTGCACAGGGCGCCGATCACGGCGACCGTGCCGAGCAGCCAGAACTGCACGGCCTCACCGGTCGAGGTGGTGTACGCGGCGGCCAGGGTCTGCGCGGTCATGCCTCGACCACCTTCTCCGAGGCGGGTTCGCCCGGGCCGAAGTCCGACGCGGCCTCCTGCGGCGCGCCCTCGTCGGAGACCGGCTGACGGACCGTGCCGGGCGCGGCCTCGGTGACCAGGCCCCGGTAGTAGTCCTGCTCGGTCATCCCCGGGTGGATGGCGTGCGGGCTGTCGACCATCCCCTCCTCAAGGCCGGCGAGGAGCTGCTCCTTGGTGTAGATGAGGTTCGCCCGGGAGCTGTCGGCGAGCTCGAACTCGTTGGTCATGGTCAGCGCGCGGGTGGGGCACGCCTCGATGCACAGTCCGCAGAAGATGCAGCGGGCGTAGTTGATCTGGTAGACGCGCCCGTACCGCTCGCCCGGCGAGTAGCGCTCCTCGTCGGTGTTGTCGGCGCCCTCGACGTAGATGGCGTCGGCGGGGCAGGCCCAGGCGCACAGTTCGCAGCCGACGCACTTCTCCAGCCCGTCCGGATGCCGGTTGAGCTGGTGGCGGCCGTGGAAACGGGGCGCCGTGGTCTTCTGCTGCTCCGGGTACTGCTCGGTCAGCCGCTTCTTGAACATGGCCTTGAAGGTCACGCCGAAGCCGGCCACCGGGTTCTGGAAGTCAGACACCCTCCGTCTCCTTTCCGTCACTGGCAGTATCGGGGCCGCCACTGACAATCAGCTCTCGGTCGGCCCTGGGCCTGCGCCGCGGCACCGGCGGCAGGGTCTGCCCGGGCAGCGGGGGCACCGGGAACCCGCCGGCCATCGGGTCGAAGCCGGCGTCCTGCGCCGCCTCCGCGGCCTCCTCCTCGGCCTTGGCCCTCCGGTCGCGGAACATGTCGGCGACGAAGGACAGCAGCAGCACCGCCAGCACCGCCCCGGCGACGTACAGCACGATCTGCTGGAACGCGACGTTCTCGTTGCGCAGCGCGCGGACGGTCGCGACGAGCATCAGCCACACCACGGAGACGGGGATGAGGACCTTCCACCCCAGCTTCATCAGCTGGTCGTAGCGGACCCGCGGCAGGGTGCCGCGCAGCCACACGAAGCAGAAGACGAAGGCGACGACCTTGCCCACGAACCACAGCAGCGGCCACCAGCCGTGGTTGGCGCCCTCCCAGAACGCGGAGACCGGGTACGGGGCCCGCCAGCCGCCCAGGAACAGGGTCACCGCGATCATCGACACGGTGACCATGTGGATGTACTCGGCCAGCATGAACATCGCGAACTTGATGGAGCTGTACTCGGTGTTGAAGCCGCCGACGAGGTCGCCCTCGGACTCCGGCATGTCGAACGGCGCCCGGCTGGACTCGCCGATCATCGTGACCATGTAGACGAGGAACGACACCGGTAGCAGCACGGCGAACCAGCGGTCCTGCTGCGCCTCGACGATGGCCGACGTCGACATCGAACCGGAGTAGAGGAACACCGACGCGAAGGCCACACCCATCGCGATCTCGTAGGAGATGACCTGCGCCGCCGACCGGATGCCCCCGAGCAGCGGGTAGGTGGACCCGGAGGACCAGCCGCCGAGGACGAAGCCGTACACGCCGAGCGAGCCGATCGCCAGGACGTACAGCATCGCCACCGGCAGGTCGGTGAGCTGCATCGTGGTGCGGACCCCGAAGACGGACACCTCGTTGCCGGCGGGCCCGAAGGGGATGACGGCGACGGCCATGAAGGCGGGGATCGCGGCCAGGACGGGCGCGAGGACGTAGATCACCTTGTCCGCGCGCTTGACGACCACGTCCTCCTTCAGCATGAGCTTCACGCCGTCGGCGAGGGACTGGAGCATGCCCCACGGGCCGTGCCGGTTGGGCCCGACGCGCCGCTGCATCCAGCCGACGACCTTGCGCTCCATCACGATGGAGATCAGGACCGTGACCATGAGGAAGGCGAAGCAGAAGACCGCCTTGACGACCACGAGCCACCAGGGGTCGCGGCCGAACATCGACAGGTCCTCGGCCGCGAGGAGGGCCGGGTTCACGCTTGCACCTCCGACGGGTTCGACGGGTCGGGTGAGTCGGGTGTCCCCACCGGGGCCGGTGCGGCCGCGGGGGCCGCGTCGACCGCGGCGGGACCGATGCGGACCAGCCGGCCCGGCACCGCCCCGGTGTCGGACAGGACGCCGCCTCCGACCGAGTTCAGCGGCAGCCACACGACCCGGTCGGGAAGTTCGGGCGTCACCTGGAGCGGCAGCCGTACGGTCCCGGACGGGCCGCCGACCTCCAGCAGGTCGCCGTTCCCGACGCCGCTCTCCGCCGCCGTGACCGGCGACAGCCGGGCGACCGCGGCGTGCCGGGTGCCGGCCAGGGCCTCGTCGCCCTCCTGGAGCCGCCCCCGGTCCAGCAGCATCCGGTGGCCGGCCAGCACCGCCTCGCCCTCGCCGGCGCGGGGCAGCGGCAGCGCCGCCTCGGACGGGTCGCCCGCGGGGGCGCCGTCCCACGCGCCGAGCCGGTCCATCTCGCGCCGCACGGACGGCAGGTCCGGCAGCCCGAAGTGGACGTCCATGGCGTCCGCCAGCATGTGCAGCACCCGCGCGTCGGTCGGCGGCAGCGGCCGGGTCATCTGGTCCGGCTTGAGCGCGGCCTCGAACATCCGCACCCGGCCCTCCCAGTTGAGGAACGTGCCCGGCTTCTCGGCGACCGCGGCCACCGGCAGCACCACGTCGGCCCGCTCGGTGACCTCGCCGGGCCGCAGCTCCAGCGACACCACGAACGCCGCGTCGAGCGCCTGGCGCGCCCGCTGCGGGTCGGGCAGGTCGGCGACGTCCACGCCCGCGACCAGCAGCGCGCCCAGCTCACCGGTGGCGGCGGCCTCCAGGATCTGGCCGGTGTCCCGCCCGTAGCGGTGCGGCAGGTCCCGCAGCCCCCAGGCGACGGCTGTCTCCTCGCGGGCCCGCGGGTCGGTGGCGGGCCGTCCGCCGGGCAGCAGTGACGGGACGGCGCCCGCCCACAGCGCGGCGCGCTCGCCGGCCCGGCGCGGCATCCACACCAGCCGGGCGCCGGTCGCGGAGGCGAGCCGCACGGCGGCCGTGAGCGCCCCGGGCACGCCCGCGAGCCGCTCGCCGGCCACGATGACGGCGCCCTCGGTGCGCAGGGCCTCCGCGGCGGCGGCCCCGGGGCCGTCGAGCGAGGTGCCGGAGGCGAGGGCGTCGAGCCACTCGGTCTCCGTGCCGGGCGCGGCCGGCAGGAGCGTGCCGCCCGCCTTGGCCAGCCCCCTGGTGGCGTACGGCGCCACGGAGTAGGTCCGCAGGCCGTGCTTGCGCCACGCCTTGCGCAGCCGCAGGAAGACGCCGGGCGCCTCCTCCTCGGCCTCGATGCCCGCGAGCAGCACCGCGGGGGCCTGCTCCAGGGAGCGGTACGTGACACTGGTGCCGTCCAGGTCCACGCCCCGGCCCGCGACCCGGGCCGCGAGGAAGTCGGCCTCCTCGCTGCTGTGCACGCGGGCGCGGAAGTCGATGTCGTGGGTGTCCAGCGCCACGCGGGCGAACTTGGCGTACGCGTAGGCGTCCTCGACGGTGAGCCGTCCGCCCGTCAGCACGCCGGTGCGGCCACGGACGAGGCCCCGCGCCGCCGCTTCCAGGGCCTCCGGCCAGGACGCGGGCTGCAGGGCGCCGTCCGCGCCCCGCACCAGGGGGGTGGTGAGCCGGTCGCGCTGCTGTGCGTAGCGGAACGCGAAGCGTCCCTTGTCGCACAGCCACTCCTCGTTGACCTCCGGGTCCTCGGCGGCCAGCCGCCGCATGACCTTGCCGCGCCGGTGGTCGGTGCGGGTGGCGCAGCCCCCGGCGCAGTGCTCGCACACGGAGGGGGTGGAGACCAGGTCGAAGGGGCGGGAGCGGAACCGGTACGCCGCCGAGGTGAGCGCGCCGACCGGGCAGATCTGGATGGTGTTGCCGGAGAAGTACGACACGAAGGGGTCGCCCTCGCCGGTGCCGACCTGCTGGAGGGCGCCCCGTTCGACGAGTTCGATCATCGGGTCGCCGGCGATCTGCTGGGAGAAGCGGGTGCAGCGGGCGCACAGCACGCACCGCTCGCGGTCCAGCAGCACCTGCGTGGAGATCGGCACCGGCTTCTCGTAGGTCCGCTTCCGGCCCTCGAAACGGGACTCGGCCTGCCCGTGGGACATGGCCTGGTTCTGCAGGGGGCACTCGCCGCCCTTGTCGCAGACGGGGCAGTCCAGGGGGTGGTTGATGAGCAGCAGCTCCATCACCCCGACCTGGGCCTTCTCCGCGACCTGGGAGGTGAGCTGAGTACGGACCACCATCCCGTCCGTACAGGTGATCGTGCAGGAGGCCATGGGCTTGCGCTGGCCCTCGACCTCGACGATGCACTGGCGGCAGGCGCCGGCCGGGTCGAGGAGAGGGTGGTCGCAGAAGCGGGGGATCTCGATGCCGAGCTGCTCGGCGGCGCGGATCACCAGGGTCCCCTTGGGGACCGAGAGTTCGATGCCGTCGATGGTCAGCGAGACCAGGTCTTCCGGCGGCACCGCCGGGCCCGCGCCTCCACCGGTGGAGGACGTGGTGACGGTCATGCGTTCACCTCCACGTGGTTGTCCGCCCAGGCGGTCGACTTGGCCGGGTCGAAGGGGCAGCCCTTGCCGGTGATGTGCTCCTCGTACTCCCCGCGGAAGTACTTCAGGGAGGAGAAGATCGGTGAGGCGGCGCCGTCGCCGAGGGCGCAGAAGGACTTGCCGTTGATGTTGTCGGCGATGTCGGCGAGCTTGTCGAGGTCGGCGAGCTGCCCCTTGCCGGCCTCGATGTCGCGCAGCAGCTGCACGAGCCAGTAGGTGCCCTCGCGGCAGGGGGTGCACTTGCCGCAGGACTCGTGGGCGTAGAACTCGGTCCAGCGGGTGACGGCCCGGACGACGCAGGTCGTCTCGTCGAAGCACTGGAGCGCCTTGGTGCCGAGCATGGACCCGGCGGCGCCGACGCCTTCGTAGTCGAGGGGGACGTCCAGGTGCTCGTCCGTGAACATGGGCGTGGACGAGCCGCCGGGGGTCCAGAACTTGAGGCGGTGGCCGGGCCGCATGCCGCCGCTCATGTCGAGCAGCTGCCGCAGCGTGATGCCGAGCGGCGCCTCGTACTGGCCGGGTCCGGCGACGTGGCCGCTGAGCGAGTACAGCGTGAAGCCGGGGGACTTCTCGCTGCCCATCGAGCGGAACCAGTCCTTGCCGCGGTTCAGGATCGCGGGAACCGACGCGATGGACTCGACGTTGTTCACGACGGTGGGGCACGCGTAGAGGCCGGCGACCGCGGGGAACGGGGGCCGGAGCCGGGGCTGGCCGCGGCGCCCTTCGAGCGAGTCGAGCAGGGCGGTCTCCTCGCCGCAGATGTACGCGCCCGCGCCCGCGTGCACCGTGACGTCGAGGTCCATGCCGCTGCCGAGCACGTCCTTGCCGAGGAAGCCCGCCTCGTACGCCTCGCGCACCGCCTCGTGCAGCCGCCGCAGCACGGGGACGACCTCGCCGCGCAGGTAGATGAAGGCGTGGCTGGAGCGGATCGCGTAGCAGGCGATGACGATGCCCTCGATGAGGGCGTGCGGGTTGGCGAAGAGGAGGGGGATGTCCTTGCAGGTGCCGGGTTCGGACTCGTCGGCGTTGACCACGAGGTAGTGGGGCTTGCCGTCGCCCTGGGGGATGAACTGCCACTTCATCCCGGTGGGGAAGCCTGCGCCGCCGCGGCCGCGCAGGCCGGAGTCCTTGACGTACGCGATGACGTCGTCGGGCGTCATGGCGAGGGCCTTGCGCAGGCCCTCGTACCCGTCGTGCCGCCGGTAGGTGTCCAGGGTCCAGGAGTCGGGCTGGTCCCAGAAGGCGGACAGAACCGGTGAGAGCAGCTTCTCGGGGCTGGTCTCCCCGATCTCGGGTGCCAAGGTCATCACTCCCCCTCGGTGTTCGTGTCGTGCCGGGTGGCGTCCTGCCGGGCTTCGCCGCGCGGGTGCACGACCCGGGGCGGGAGCGCCTCGCCCTTGGCGAGCTTCAGCCCGATGAGGGAGGCGGGGCCGGCGCCGCCGGTGGCCTCGACCGCGTCGGGGCGCGGGTCGGGGAAGCCGGCGAGGATGCGGGCGGTCTCCTTGAAGGTGCACAGGGGCGCGCCGCGGGTGGGGGCGACGGGGCGGCCGGCGCGGAGGTCGTCGACGAGCTTCCTGGCGCTCTCCGGCGTCTGGTTGTCGAAGAACTCCCAGTTGACCATCACGACGGGTGCGAAGTCGCAGGCCGCGTTGCACTCGATGTGTTCGAGGGTGACCTTGCCGTCCTCGGTCGTCTCCTGGTTGCCGACGCCCAGGTGCTGCTTCAGCTCCTCGAAGATGGCGTCGCCGCCCATGACCGCGCACAGCGTGTTGGTGCAGACGCCGACCTGGTAGTCGCCGCTCGGCTTGCGCCGGTACATGGTGTAGAAGGTGGCGACGGCGGTGACCTCGGCGGTGGTGAGGCCGAGCGTCTCGGCGCACCAGCGCATGCCGGTGCGGGTGACGTGGCCCTCCTCGGCCTGCACGAGGTGCAGCATCGGGAGGAGCGCGGAGCGGGAGTCGGGGTAGCGGGCGACGATCTCCTTGGCGTCCGCGTCGAGCCGGGCGCGTACGTCGGCGGGGTAGTCGGGTGCGGGGAGCTCGGGCATGCCGAGGCTCGTCGCAGTCACGTCGGTCACCGGTCGACGCCTCCCATCACGGGGTCGATGGACGCGACGGCGACGATGACGTCGGCGATCATGCCGCCTTCGCACATCGCCGCCATGGTCTGGAGGTTGGTGAAGGACGGGTCGCGGAAGTGGACCCGGTAGGGGCGGGTGCCGCCGTCGGAGACGACGTGGGCGCCGAGCTCTCCCTTGGGCGACTCGACCGCGGCGTACGCCTGTCCGGCGGGGACCCGGAAGCCCTCGGTGACCAGCTTGAAGTGGTGGATCAGGGCCTCCATGGAGGTGCCCATGATCTTCTTGATGTGGTCGAGGGAGTTGCCGAGGCCGTCGGGCCCGAGGGCGAGCTGGGCGGGCCAGGCGATCTTCTTGTCGGCGACCATGACGGGGCCGGGTTCGAGCCGGTCCAGGCACTGCTCGACGATCCGCAGCGACTGGCGCATCTCCTCCAGGCGGATGAGGAAGCGGCCGTAGGAGTCGCAGGTGTCGGCGGTCGGGATGTCGAACTCGTACGTCTCGTAGCCGCAGTACGGGTCGGACTTGCGCAGGTCGTGCGGGAGGCCGGTGGCCCGGAGGATCGGCCCGGTGGCGCCGAGGGCCATGCAGCCGGCCAGGTCGAGGTGGCCGATGTCCTGCATGCGGGCCTTGAAGATGGGGTTGCCGGTGGCGAGCTTGTCGTACTCCGGCAGGTTCTTGCGGAGCGTCTTCACGCACTCGCGGATCTGGTCGACGGCGCCGGGCGGCAGGTCCTGCGCGAGGCCGCCGGGGCGGATGAACGCGTGGTTCATGCGCAGCCCGGTGATCAGCTCGTACAGGTCCAGGATCAGTTCGCGGTCCCGGAAGCCGTAGATCATGATCGTGGTGGCGCCCAGTTCCATGCCGCCGGTGGCGATGGCCACGAGGTGGGAGGAGAGCCGGTTGAGCTCCATGAGCAGGACGCGGATGACGGTGGCCCGGTCGGGCACCTGGTCCTCGATGCCGAGGAGCTTCTCCACGCCGAGGCAGTACGCCGTCTCGTTGAAGAACGACGTCAGGTAGTCCATGCGCGTCACGAACGTGGTGCCCTGGGTCCACGTCCGGTACTCGAGGTTCTTCTCGATGCCGGTGTGGAGGTAGCCGATGCCGCAGCGGGCCTCGGTGACGGTCTCGCCGTCGATCTCCAGGATCAGCCGGAGCACGCCGTGCGTGGAGGGGTGCTGGGGGCCCATGTTGACGACGATCCGCTCGTCGTCGGCCTTGACCGCGGACTCGGCGACCTCGTCCCAGTCGCCGCCGGTGACGGTGTAGACGGTGCCCTCGGTGGTCTCCCGGGCTTCCGCTTCTGGCGCGTGGTAGCTGGTCACGAGTAGGACCTCCGCTGGTCCGGAGCCGGGATCTGGGCGCCCTTGTACTCGACGGGGATGCCGCCGAGGGGGTAGTCCTTGCGCTGCGGGTGGCCCTGCCAGTCGTCCGGCATCATGATCCGGGTCAGGGCCGGGTGGCCGTCGAAGACGATGCCGAAGAAGTCGTACGTCTCGCGCTCGTGCCAGTCGTTGGTCGGGTAGACCGCGACGAGCGACGGGATGTGCGGGTCGCCGTCCGGCGCGCTGACCTCCAGGCGCAGCCGCCGCCCGTGGGTGATCGAGCGCAGGTGGTAGACGGCGTGCAGCTCGCGGCCGGTGTCGCCGGGGTAGTGGACCCCGCTGACGCCGAGGCACAGCTCGAACCGGAGGGCCGGGTCGTCGCGCAGGGTGCGGGCGACGAGGGGCAGGTGCTCGCGGGCGATGTGGAAGGTCAGTTCGCCGCGGTCCACGACGGTCTTCTCGATGGCGTTCTCGGGCAGGAGCCCCTGCTCGTCCAGGGCGCCTTCGAGCTCGTCGGCGACCTCGTCGAAGTACCCGCCGTAGGGGCGGGTGGCCGCGCCGGGCAGGCGGACGGAGCGGACGAGGCCGCCGTATCCGGAGGTGTCGCCGCCCTTGCTCGCCCCGAACATGCCGCGCTGGACGCGGATCTCCTCGCCGTGCTCGCCGCGCTGCCCCGGGAGGTTCTGCGCGGAGAGGTCCTTCTCGGGGTTCGGCTCGTGCGCCTCGGCGGGTTCGCGTGAGCGCTCGGGCCGGGTGGGCTCGGGCGGCCCGGAGTCCGGCCGGGTCGGCTTGGGCTGGTTCGACTCGCGCCGGATCGGCTCGGGCCCGTTCGCCTGGCTGTCGGTCACCGCAGCAGCCCCTTCATCTCGATCGTCGGCAGCGCCTTGAGCGCCGCTTCCTCCGCCTCGCGGGCCGCCTCGCGCGCGTTGACGCCGAGCTTGGACGTCTGGATCTTCTGGTGGAGCTTGAGGATCGCGTCCAGCAGCATCTCGGGGCGCGGCGGGCAGCCGGGCAGATAGATGTCGACGGGGACGACGTGGTCGACGCCCTGCACGATCGCGTAGTTGTTGAACATGCCGCCCGAGGAGGCGCAGACGCCCATGGAGATGACCCACTTCGGGTTGGGCATCTGGTCGTAGACCTGGCGCAGGACGGGCGCCATCTTCTGGCTGACCCGGCCCGCCACGATCATCAGGTCGGCCTGGCGCGGGGAGCCGCGGAAGACCTCCATGCCGAAGCGGGCCATGTCGTAGCGCCCCGCGCCCGTCGTCATCATCTCGATGGCGCAGCACGCGAGGCCGAAGGTCGCGGGGAAGACGGACGCCTTGCGCACCCATCCCGCGGCCTGCTCGACCGTCGTCAGCAGAAATCCGCTCGGCAGCTTCTCTTCGAGTCCCATGAGTGTGCCCTCAGCCCCTCAGTAACTCCTCAGTAACCCCACTGGCCCCGATGCCTGCTCAGTCCCACTCCAGGCCGCCCCGCCGCCACACGTAGGCGTAGGCGACGAAGACGGTGAGGACGAAGAGCAGCATCTCGACGAGGCCGAAGAGCCCCAGCGCGTCGAAGGTGACGGCCCAGGGATAGAGGAAGATGATCTCGATGTCGAAGACGATGAAGAGCATCGCCGTCAGGTAGTACTTGATGGGAAAGCGGCCGCCTCCGGCCGGCGTGGGCGTCGGCTCGATGCCGCACTCGTACGCCTCCAGCTTGGCCCGGTTGTACCTCTTGGGGCCGATGAGCGTGGCCATGACCACGGAGAAGATCGCAAACGCCGCGCCGAGGGCGCCGAGCACGAGGATGGGCGTGTAGATGTTCACGCTCCTCGCTCCTTCCAGTCGTCCTTGACCGTTGGACCGCACCGCGGGCGTGCGTTCCGCCGCCTCGCTTCCGCAGACCCGCCGGCCCCTCTCGGAGCGGGAAGATCGGTTTCATGTGAGGCAGTTCACAAGCCCGTCTGCCACGCATCCTATGCCCGTCGATCTGTGATCTGCGACACGGGGTACGTCAACGTCTTTGTGATCTCTGCCACCTGGCGAACGATCATGAATTCGGATGAACGGTCCTCCTCGCACCAGGCGTGTTCAAGTGGTGACGATACGCGACATCTGCGCCGGTCAGCGCTGGTCAGAGGGGGTGCGCTCTATCAAAGGGTTCCCGTAGCAAGCAAATTCGCTATGGACTCCTGCGGGTGATAGAGGGACTCACCCCACCCGCGCGAGGGCCCTCCGGGTACGGAGGTGGACGCGGACGTCCCACGTGCACGCGTTCACGAGAAGCACATGCCGAACGATGTTGCCGTCCTGTGACCTGCGCCACGTACGACAACCCGTCAGAAATGACGGGCTTGGCCAATCGCAGCAACAAGTGGTAAGCGGGCGGCAATTCGGGCGTTTTACCGAAAGCCCTTGATCATAGGCCCGACACCTCGGGACCGAAATGTCCGTTACGGCGTCAATAAAGGTGCGGAGGAAGCGGATTCAACCCCTCCAAGCACAACTGTGTCGCACACCACGTTTCTTGATGGGAACCGTAACGCCCTGATAGCGGTTGTTCCCATGTCCCACACCGCTCACATACCCAGCCACCGGAAGCCCCGCCGCAGCGCGTCGAAGCTCACGCTGCGCGCCGGAGTTGCCGGTGGCGTCCTCAGCACCATCGCGGTGGCCGCCTCGCCCGCCCAGGCAGAGACGGTGACCGAGACCGTCGAGATGCCCACGCTCGCCGGCGTGGACCTCTCCGAGGCGCTGTCCACCGCGGTCGCCGCCTCCGCCGAGGCGACCCAGCACGACGCCCTCGTCCAGGATCTGCGGGCGCAGGAGGACGCGGCGGCCGAGAAGGCGGCCAAGGACGCCAAGAAGGCCAAGGACGAGGCGGACCGCAAGGCCGAGGCCGAGCGCAAGGCCAAGGAGGCCGAGGAGCGCAAGGCCCGCGAGGCCGAGGAGCGCGCCCGCGCCGAGGCCCAGGAGCGCGCCTCCCGCAGCAGCGAGCGCACCACCCTGTCCGCTCCCGCTTCCGCCTCCACCTCCGCGAGCACGGGCAGCAGCACCGCCTCCGCCCCCGCCAGCGGCTCCGCCGCCGCCATCGTGGCCTTCGCCCGCGCCCAGGTCGGCGACGCGTACGTCATGGGCGCCACCGGCCCCAACGCCTGGGACTGCTCCGGCCTGGTGCAGGCCGCCTACCGGCAGGCCGGCATCGACCTGCCGCGCGTCTCCGGCTCCCAGTCCAGCATGGGCCGCTCCGTGTCCCTGAGCGCCCTGCAGCCCGGCGACATCCTCTACTGGGGCAGCCGCAGCGGCTCGTACCACGTGGCGATCTACGTGGGCGGCGGCAAGTTCGTCGGCGCGCAGAACCCGAGCACGGGCGTCGTCGAGCGCTCCCTCGACTGGGACCGCCCGTCGGGCGCGGTGCGCATCCTCTGACGCACGCGGTGCGCTGACGCGTGGACGACGGCGCCAGGCGGGCCCGGCCCCTGTACAGCCCGGTGAGCGGACGGCCTGCCGGCCTGCCCGGCTCGGGGCCTGCGCTGCGCCGTGACCCGTGCACGGCCGGGGGCCCCGCCGGATGACCGGGCCCGACCGGGCCGGGCCAGGCTGCGGTCACCACGGAAGCACGGCGAAGGGCCGGTGCCTCCCCCTGACGGGGTGAGCACCGGCCCTTCGTCATGGGGTCACGCCTTCGGCGCCACCTTCGACAGCCCGTTGATGATCCGGTCCATCGCGTCGCCGCCCGTCGGGTCGGTGAGGTTCGCCAGCAGCTTCAGCGTGAACCTCATCAGCATCGGGTGGGTCAGCCCGCGCTGGGCGGCGATCTTCATGACCTTCGGGTTGCCGATCAGCTTCACGAACCCGCGGCCGAGCGTGTAGTACCCGCCGTAGGTGTCCTTCAGGATCTTCGGGTAGTTCTGCAGGGCCAGCTCCCGCTGCGCCGGCGTCGTGCGGGCGTGGGCCTGCACGACGACGTCCGCGGCCAGCTGCCCGGACTCCATGGCGTACGCGATGCCCTCGCCGTTGAACGGGTTGACCAGCCCGCCCGCGTCACCGACCAGCAGCAGCCCGCGCGTGTAGTGCGGCTGCCGGTTGAACGCCATCGGCAGCGCGGCGCCCCGGATGGGCTGGGTCATGTTGTCGGGCGTGAAGCCCCAGTCCTCCGGCATGGACGCGCACCACGCCTTCAGCACCTCCCGCCAGTCCAGCTCCCGGAAGGCGGACGAGGAGTTCAGGATGCCCAGGCCCACGTTGGACGTGCCGTCGCCCATGCCGAAGATCCAGCCGTAGCCGGGCAGCAGCCGGTCCTGCGGGCCGCGCCGGTCCCACAGCTCCAGCCAGGACTCCAGGTAGTCGTCCTCGTGCCGCGGGGTCGTGAAGTAGGTGCGGACGGCGACGCCCATAGGCCGGTCGTCGCGCCGGTGCAGCCCCATCGCCAGCGACAGCCGCGTGGAGTTGCCGTCGGCGGCCACGACCAGTGGGGCGTGGAAGGTGACCGGCGTCTTCTCCTCGCCGAGCTTGGCGTGCACGCCGGTGATCCGCCCGGTGCGGTCGTCGACGACCGGCGCGCCGACGTTGCACTGCTCGTACAGCCGGGCGCCCGCCTTCTGTGCCTGCCGGGCCAGCTGCTCGTCGAAGTCGTCGCGCTTGCGGACCAGTCCGTAGTCCGGGTACGAGGCGAGGTCGGGCCAGTCGAGCTGGAGCCGCGCCCCGCCGCCGATGATCCGCAGCCCCTTGTTGCGGAGCCAGCCCGCCTCCTCGGAGATGTCGATGCCCATGGCGACGAGCTGCTTCACCGCGCGGGGCGTGAGGCCGTCGCCGCACACCTTCTCGCGCGGGAACGAGGTCTTCTCCAGCAGGAGCACGTCGAGACCCGACTTGGCGAGGTGGTAGGCGGCGGTCGAACCGGCCGGTCCCGCCCCGACGACGATCACGTCCGCGGTGCGTTCGGAGGGGGTCGAGGGGGTCTCGGTCACGGCGGTCACGGCGGGTCTCCCGAGGCTCGAGTTCGCGTGCAGGGGCACTGGACACCCGGCAGTCTATGGGGGACCCGCCGCCGTCCCGCCCCCTGCCTGTCCCCACCCCGCGGCCTCCTCGGGCGGCGCCCGCCGCGGCGACCGGGTCGCCTGCCGCTGGGCCTCCGCCCGCCGGCCCTCACGCTGCCGGGGTACGGGGGCGCGGGCGCCGGTCGGCTCTCCGCCCCCGGGCGCGCCGCCGGGGCCGGGCAGCCGTGGACCGGCCCTGCCCCCTCCCCGCACCGCCACGGCAGCAACGCCCGTGCCGTCAGGGCGCCTTGACTCCCCGGTGCAGGGCGACGACACCGCCCGTCAGGTTGCGCCAGGCCACCTGGGACCAGCCCGCCTTCTGCAGCATGCCGGCGAGGTCCCGCTGCTCGGGCCAGCTCTGGATGGACTCGGCGAGGTAGACGTACGCGTCGGGGTTCGACGAGACCGCGCGGGCGATCGGCGGCAGGGCCCGCATCAGGTACTCCTCGTACACCGTGCGGAACGGCGCCCACGTGGGGTGCGAGAACTCGCAGATCACGACCCGCCCGCCGGGCTTCGTCACCCGGTACAGCTCGCGCAGGGCGGCGTCCGTGTCCTGCACGTTGCGCAGCCCGAAGGAGATGGTCGTCGCGTCGAACGCGTCGTCGCGGAACGGCAGCCGCGTCGCGTCGCCGGCGGTGAGCGGCAGCCACGGGTGGCGCCGCTTGCCCTCCTTCAGCATGCCGAGGGAGAAGTCGCACGGCACGACGTAGGCGCCGCTCTCCACGAACGCCAGGGACGACGTCCCGGTGCCCGCGGCCAGGTCCAGGACGGTCTGCCCGGGCCGGGCGTCGACGGCCCCGGCCACCTCCTTGCGCCAGCGCCGGTCCTGGAAGAGGGAGAGGACGTCGTTGGTGAGGTCGTAGTGGGCCGCGACGTCGTCGAACATCGAGGCGACTTCGTGCGGCTGCTTGTCCAGCTTTGCTCGGGTCACGCAGCCCATTCAAGCAGGGCCGCGGCAGGGCCCGGACGGCACGCCCCGGGCCCGGGCCCCGCGTCGCACGGCCGGCCCGGAGGCCCCGCCGTGGTCCCGCGCCGCCGCCGCACGAGCACGGACCGCGGCCCTCCGGCCGTGCGGTCCGTCAGGCCCGCCGGTGGACGAGCCGGCCGCCCAGGACGGTCGCCACGCAGGTCGCCGCGCCGCGTTCCAGGAGGGCGGCAGGGTCCGGGACGTCGAAGACCGCGAGGTCGGCGGGGCCGCCCGCCTCCAGCGGCCCGTGCACGGCGCCCGGCAGGCCGCGGCCCTCCACGAGCGGGTCGAGGTTCGGGCCGGACACGAGGATGCCGGGGCCGCCGTGCGCGGACACCACCCGCAGCCCGGACCGGGCCACGGCCGGGCGCACCGGGTCCGGGAAGTCGCCCGCGGCGGCGACGGCGGTGGTGCCGTGCGCCAGCATGCGCTGGATCCCGCGCCGTGCGCTGCCCGCCCAGTCGTACGTCTCGGGCGCGGCCAGCGCGTCGACGGGCACGGGCTCGGTGCCCAGCCGGTCCGCTTCCCTGGGGTCGGGGTGGTAGAGCCGCGTGAGCAGCCAGCGGGTGTGCCACTGCCGCAGCCCGGGCGTCAGCAGCCCCGGCCAGCGCCGCACCCGTGCCTCGGGGCGGGCGGCGGCCAGCTCCTCGTACGGGCCGACGGCGGCGATCCGCCCGCCGTCCACGAGCACGGCGCCCTCCGGCACGAGCTCACCGGCCAGGGGGACGACGAGGGGCGCGGCGTGCAGGGTGAGCATGGCGGTCCCGCCCGTCAGTTGGGGGCGAGCAGCTTCAGTTCGGGGTGGGCGGTGCCGCCCTCGATGGCCGTCGAGGAGATGTGCGAGACCACGCGGTCGTCGACCGGGTCGTTCGCCGGGTCCTCGTGGACGACGAGGTGCTCGTACGTCGTGGACCGCTGCGCGGGCACGCGCCCGGACTTGCGGATGAGGTCGATGATCTCCATCCGGTTGGAGCGGTGCCTGGCGCCCGCGGAGGACACGACGTTCTCCTCCAGCATGATCGAGCCGAGGTCGTCCGCGCCGTAGTGCAGCGACAGCTGGCCGATCTCCTTGCCGGTGGTGAGCCAGGAGCCCTGGATGTGGGCGACGTTGTCGAGGAAGATCCGCGCGACGGCGATCACGCGCAGGTACTCGAAGAGGGTCGCCTGCGTCCGGCCCTTCAGGTGGTTGTTCTCGGGCTGGTACGTGTACGGGATGAAGGCGCGGAAGCCGCCCGTGCGGTCCTGGACGTCGCGGATCATCCGCAGGTGCTCGATGCGCTCGGCGTTGGTCTCGCCCGTGCCCATGAGCATCGTGGAGGTCGACTCCACGCCCAGCCCGTGCGCGATCTCCATGATCTCCAGCCACCGCTCGCCGGACTCCTTCAGCGGGGCGATGGCCTTGCGGGGCCGCTCCGGCAGCAGTTCGGCGCCGGCGCCCGCGAAGGAGTCGAGGCCGGCGGCGTGGATGCGGCGGATGGCCTCCTCCACGCCGACACCGGAGATCCGCGCCATGTGCTCCACCTCGGACGCCCCGAGGGAGTGGATGACGAGCTGCGGGAACTCCTTCTTGATGGCGGAGAAGTGCTCCTCGTAGTACTCGACGCCGAAGTCCGGGTGGTGGCCGCCCTGGAACATGATCTGCGTGCCGCCGAGCTCGACGGTCTCGGCGCAGCGGCGCAGGATGTCGTCGAGGCCGCGGGTCCAGCCCTTGTCGCTCTTCGGCGGGGCGTAGAACGCGCAGAACTTGCAGGCGGTGACGCAGACGTTCGTGTAGTTGATGTTCCGCTCGATGATGTACGTCGCGATGTGCTCCGTACCGGCGTAGCGGCGGCGCCGCACGGCGTCGGCGGCGACCCCGGGGGCGTGCAGGGGCGCGGAGCGGTACAGCTCCAGCGCCTCCTCGGGGGTGATCCGCCCGCCGTCGGCGGCGCGGTCGAGAACGGACTGGAGCTCGGCCTTCTCGGTCACCGGTTGCGTACCTTTCGGCGGGTTGCGGGCGGACTGGTTCAGCCTACGCCAGGGGGTCGCGCGGGCTGCCCGGGGCCTTCGCCCACGGGGGCAGCGGGCCGTCCGGGGCACCAGGGCCCGCGCAGCCGTCCGCCGGAGGGGCGGGGCCCGCGTACTCGTCCGCCGGAGGGGCGCGGTGTTCCCGCGCAGCCGAGTCACCCGAGGCGCCGCGCCCACCGCTCACCACAGGCGCGGGGTGACCGCTCCGCGCAGGGGCGGGGCTCCGGGTGGGCCGGGTCCCTCGCTGACCGCAGCGGCGGGCCGCCCGAAGCGAAGGGCGTCGGCCGGCCGGAGCGGCGGCCGCCCGCGTGCAGGGGGCTCCGCCGCTCACCGCAGGGGCGGTCCGCCCGGAGCGGGGGGGGCGCTGCCCGGTACGTGGTGCCGGCGGGGGCCGTGGCCTCCGGCCCGCTTGGAGGGCGCGGCGCGCTGCGCTCAGCGGAAGCGGTCGAGGGTGGCGGACGGATTGCCCGCGCGCGGCTCGTCCGAGGCGTACTCCAGCCGCTCCCCGTTCAGCGTGAGCTTCACCGTGTGGGTGCCGCTGGTGCACCGGTTGAGGGGTTTGGCGCTGGCCCTGCCCTCGACCAGCAGCGTGTCCTCGGTGGCGCTGGTGAGCGTGATGTCGTCCTCGCAGGTGAAGTTGCCGAACGCGTCGAACTGGTTGACCGTGCCGACGCGTTCGCCGGTGGCGCCTTCGGTGATGACCACGGTGAAGGTGCCCGCGGAGATCTCGGTGCCCGCGAAGGTCAGCTTGAAGGGGCCCTTCCACGTGCCGACGAACGCCTCCGGCACGGAGGTCACGGGCGCGGGCGACCCGGAACCGGAGGGTGAGGGGCCGGTCGGCGCGGTGCCGCCAGCGCCGCCCCCGGGCGCGGAGGCGGAGGCGCTGGGCCCCTGAGAGGCGGCGACGGGTCCGTCTTCGGGCCTGTCGCCGCCCGGGAGCACGTCGAAGAGCACCGCCGCGCCCACGGTGACGGCGGCGAGCGCCCCCGCCACGGCCAGCGCGACGCTGCAGCTCACCTTGCGCCCGCCGCGCGGCCCGGCGGGTTCGGCGCTGGTGGTGACCGACAGGGAGACGGGCGGGGTGCGGGGCGGCGGGGGCACCGCGTCCGCGGTGGGGAGGTGGGCGACGGGCGGCGGCCCGAACGCCCCGGCGGAGTCGGCGGCCGTGGGCGGGGGCGGGGTCGCCGTGCCGGTGAACGACCCCGGCCCCGTACCAGGCAGGGGCTCCGCACTCGCGCCCGCGGCCGGTCCCGCGCCGGAGTCGGCGCCCGCTCCGGGCCCGGCGTGCGGCCCCGCATCCGGCCCCGGCGCGGCGGCGTGCGGCCCCGCCTCCAGGTCCAGCAGCCGTACGGCGGCGCGGCTGACGTCCTCCACGACCGGCGGCGGCAGCCAGCCGCCCGCCATCGACGCGGCCGCGCCGTCCGGTGCCAGGGCACGGGCCAGCTCGTCCGGCGCGGGGCGGGCGGCCGGGTCCTTGGCCAGGCACGCGGCCACCAGCTCCCGCAGCGTGCCCGCCAGCCCGGGCGCCAGCTCGGGTTCCTCGTGCACGACCTTGTACAGCAGCGCCGCCGACGAGTCACCGGAGAAGGGCGGGACTCCGGTCGCGGCGAAGGCGAGCACGGCGCCCAGGGAGAAGACGTCCGTGGCCCCGTCGACGCCCTGGCCGCCCGCCTTGCCGAGGATCTGCTCGGGCGACATGTAGCCGGGCGAGCCGACGGACACGCCCGTGGAGGTCAGGGAGGCGGTGCTGTCGGTGGCGCGGGCGATCCCGAAGTCGATGAGCCGGGGGCCGTCCAGGGCGAGCAGCACGTTGGACGGTTTGACGTCGCGGTGGACGAGCCCGAGGGCGTGGACGGCGGCGAGCGCCTCCGCGAGCCCGGCGCCCAGGGCCCGCACGGACCGCTCGGGCAGCGGCCCGTGCGCGGCGGCGGCCTCGGCGAGCGACGGCCCGGCGACATAGCCGGTGGCGACCCACGGGACGGGCGCCTCCGGGTCGGCGTCCAGGACGGGCGCGGTCCACCGGGCGCCGACGCGCCGGGCGGAGGCGACCTCGCGGCGGAACCGCTCGCGGAACTGCTCGTCCAGCGCGAAGTGCGGGTGGACGACCTTCACGGCCACCGTCCTGCCGCCCTGGGTGCGGGCCAGGTAGACCCGGCCCATGCCGCCCGCACCGAGCCTGCCGAGCAGCCGGTAGGGACCGATGACGTGCGGCTCGTCCGCATCCAACGGCTGCATGTGCCCGTGCTCCCCCGATTCCGTACCCGTACGTCCGCTGCGGCCCGGTGGCCCGCGGCGGTGCCGCGGCGCCCGCGCGGCACCGTGTTCGCCACGGCGTTCGCAGCGGCTCCGCGACAGCAGCGTAGAGCCCGCCGCGGCCGCCCTCCCAGGGATTGCCTGCCGGAACACGGACCGCGCGAGCCAACCGATCCGGGCAATCCCCCCTCTATCTGGCCGTAGTCGACAACGCCCCCGCCCGTCCGCCACCAGAAGCACACGTCCCGGAGACCTTCGATGAAACGTCCGCTGAAGACCCTCGCGGCAGCCGCCTTGCTCGGCACGCTCACCCTGGCCGCGGGCTGCTCCGGCGAGCCCGTGTCGTTCGACACCCCGGCTGCCACGGCCGCCCCGCCGGCCGCCCGGGGGGACGCACACGCGGGGCGCGACGCCGGGAAGAACGGGGACCCGGCCGACGGGGCGGCGGCGAGGACCCTGCTCCCGACCGGCCCGCGCGCCGAGTTCACCGAGGCGAACACCGTCGAGGACGGCACGAAGATCGCCGTCACGACCCTGGAGGGCAGGAAGTCCGGCTTCAGGGGGCAGGTGTGGGTCTGGGCCCCGCCGCAGTATTTCGAACCGCGGTACGCCAAGAGCGGGTTCCCGGTGCTGATCGCCCTGCCGGGCGGCAACGGCTACCCCAAGAATTACTGGATGGGCACCGACCTGAAGCTGCAGAGCAGCATCAGCCGGTGGTCGAAGGAAGGCAGGAGCCTGCCCTTCATCGTCGTGATGCCGGTGCTCAACCCGGACGACACCCACTACTACGACGGCAGCGACATACCGGGCCGCGAGAAGATGGGCACCTGGATGACGGAAGACGTTCCCGATTTCGTCAAGGCGAATTTCCGCACATTCACCTCGCGGGACGGGTGGGCGTTCATGGGCTCCTCCTCGGGCGCCTTCGTCGGCCTGAAGTCGGTCCTCAAGCACCCGGAGAAGTTCAAGGCGGTGATCGCGTCGGGCCCCGACACCGTGCCGGACTCACCGCTCTGGGCGGGCCACGAGGCGGAGAAGCAGGCGAACAACCCGGAGAAGCTGGCCGAGGCCCTGTCGAGACAGCCGAGCGACCCCGCCAAGGACGTCTACATCGCGTTCCAGATCGGCTCGGAGGAGTCCGGCCTGCAGAACCTCCGCTCGTTCATGGGGAAGTACGGCAAGGGCCCGGTCAAGACCCGCCTGGAGGTCATCCAGGACGGCGGCCACAACGCCAGGAGCTATGTGCGGGGCATGGGGGACGGCTCCATCGAGTGGATCAGCAAGCACATGCAGGCGCCCGTCCCCGCCCCGTGAGTCACCCGCGCTGACGCCCCAGCAGTTCGACGCGCACGTCCGCCGGGAACCCGGTCGTGGGTCCGACCCGGCGGGCGAACTCCCGCACGCCGGCGAGCTGTTCGGGGCCGAACCGGAAGTCCAGCGTCGTGAAGTAGCGTTCCAGCAGGTCCGCGTCGAACGTCTCCCACCGCGCGGCCTGCTCGGCGACCTTCCCGACCTCCTCCAGCGACAGGTCCCGGGACGCCAGGAACGCCGTGTGCACCTCCCGTACGACCTCGGGGGCGGCGGCCAGGTAGTCCTTGCGCGCCGCCCACACCGCGAACACGAAGGGCAGCCCGGTCCACTCCTTCCACATCGACCCCAGGTCGTGGACCTGGAGCCCGAGCCGCGGCGCGTCGTGCAGGGAGGCCCGCAGCGCGGCGTCGCCGATCAGCACGGCCGCCTCCGCCTCCTGCATCATCACGCCCAGGTCGGGCGGGCAGGCGTAGTAGTCGGGCGCCACGCCGTACCGCTCGGCGAGCAGCAGCCGCGCGAGCCGCACGGACGTGCGGGACGTGGAGCCGAGCGCGACCCGGGCGCCGTCCAGTTCCTCCAGGGGCCGCTGGGAGACGATCACGCAGGACATGACGGGCCCGTCGCAGCCGACGGCGATGTCCGGGAAGGCCACGAGCTCGTCGGCGTGCCGCAGGTACTCCACGAGGGTGATCGGGCCGATGTCGAGGCCCCCGGCGACGAGCTGCTCGCTGAGCCGCTCCGGGGTGTCCTTGCTGAGCTCCAGGTCGAGCAGGGTCCCGGTGCGGGCGAGCCCCCAGTAGAGCGGCAGGCAGTTCAGGAACTGGATGTGCCCGACACGGGGCCGGGTACGCCGAGAGGTGTCCACTGTGTCCACATGGTGAGGCTAGACCCCGCCTGACCACCCCCGTCCCACCGGGTGGCCGCCCTCACCAGCGGGCACGCGCCGCGCGGGAACCGCCCCGAGTTCCTTCCGACCCGGAAGCCTGCCCGGCCCGAGACCCGTCACCCACCGCCCGGCACCTGGCACCGCCCGCCCGGCACCCGTCCGCCCGGCACCCGTCCCGGAGTCGCCGCCCCCTCCCTCTCCTGCGGCCGCCGCCCCCTCCCTCTTGCCCCCTTCGCCTCCCGTCTGCGCCACCCCTACCGCCGCCCCGGGACCCACCCGGCGGGCCGGCCACGCCCGCGCCCACATCCCGCCGACACGCGGAACGCCCCGCGACCGGCGCAGCAGCAGACGCTTCTCTCCCCTGCCCGCCCGGCGCCCCCGCCAGGCCCTTGCGCCCTGCCCTCCCCGCCGGTCCCTTCCGTCCGGCCCTCCCCGCCGCACCCTTCTGCCGGACCTTCCCGTCCAACACGCCCCAGGCTTTCCGTCCGGCTCTCCCCCGGCCTTCTCCATCGGGCCTCCTCGATCGAGCCTTCTCCGTCCGGCCTTCCCACCGGGCCACGCCCCGGGAAGCGAGGGCCCAGCCCCGTCTACCCCCATCCGGCCGTACCGCCCGGTGAAGCCCGCCTCATGCGCCGCCGTCCCGGAACCCTGCCACCGCCCTCCCGGACCCCGACAGGGACGGCACCGAACCCGACAGAAGGGCGGGAAATCCCAGCCGGTACCCTGCGAAACCACGGGATTCCGGCCCCGCCGATACGCCGATGCCCTGCCGCCCGCCTCCTCCACCTTGCCCGTCGGCCGGGGACCGGGCGCCGTACCGGCGACCCGAAAACCGCCCTTGGCCCGACCTGCCCCCGTTCAAACATCCGGGTGACATCTGGAAGGGGTGATCTTTCCCTCTACCGCTGCTCGGACCGTGCGTGCTAGGCTCAACGCAAGTTGCAGTTTGGTTTCCCTTGCAGTACAGAGCCTGCGGAGCATGTGACCGCGGGCTCTCGTAGTTTTCAGACTTGTTTGCAGGTTCTGGAGCAGGGCGACCCTTTGGCCCAAGGAGGGCTTTATGGCTACCGGAACCGTCAAGTGGTTCAACGCTGAAAAGGGCTTCGGCTTCATCGCCCAGGACGGCGGCGGCCCGGATGTCTTCGTCCACTACTCCGCGATCAACGCGAACGGTTTCCGTTCGCTTGAGGAGAACCAGGTCGTGACCTTCGACGTGACGCAGGGCCCGAAGGGCCCGCAGGCGGAGAACGTCACGGTCTCCTGACTTAGCAGTACCCCAAGGGGCCCTGTTCCAGCGTTTCTGCTGCGAACGGGGCCCCTGCCCTTTTTCCCGAAGGCAAATCCCGGGCGGGAGCTTGCGGACCGGCCGGACCGCGGCCCGCCGGCAAGCCCCCTCGGCTCCGGAAGGCGCCCGTCCGGGCCCGGACGCACGGCCGCCGCCGCGGACGTGGCGGCGGTCGCACGCGTACGGGCCCCGTCCGTACGAGCCCCATCCGTACGGGCCCCATCCGTACGGGCCCCGTCAGCCGATCTCCCGGACCAGCCGGGACAACACCGGCACGGGCACGGAGTGCCGCTCGGCGGCCCGCAGCAGCGCCCCGCCGACGGCGTCCACCTCCAGGAGCCGCCCCGCCTCGGCGTCCCGCTGCATGGACGACTTCGTGGCCGCGGGGAACGCGTCGTACCGCGCCATGACCGCTTCGGGGTCGAGGGAGACGCCGGCGGCCCGGGCCACGGCGACGGCTTCGCCCACGGCGGCGACCAGCTCGTCACGCCGCTCCACGCGCACCTCGCCGACGGGCAGGCCGTACCGCGTGGTGAGCAGCGCGAACGGCGCGAGCAGCGCCAGCTTCCCCCACAGGGCCGCCGCCACGTCCTGCCCCACGCTCACGCCGACGCCGACGCCGCGCAGCACCCCGGCCAGTGCCTCCAGCCGTGCCCGCAGCGCCTCGGGTCCCGCCAGTTCCACCTCCGTGAACGGTGTGCCGTGCTCGATCACCCCGGGCGCGACCCGCGTGGCCTCCACCCGGATCACCCCGGCCGCGACCCTTCCGGTCCCGTACCGCTCGCGGAGCAGCTCCAGGTGCTCGATCCCGTTCAGCAGGGGCACGACCAGGGTGTCGTCGCGCAGCACGTCGGCGGGCACCCGCTCCAGCGCTTCCCGCAGGGCGGTCTCCTTCACAGCGACCAGCACCAGGTCAGGGGCGTCCGCGAGCCGCGTGGCGGCCTCGACGGCCACGTGGAAGTCCCCGTGCTGCCCGCTGCGGACCCGTATCCCCCCGTCGCGCAGCGCACCCGCGGTCTCCTCCCCCGCCAGGCAGACCACCCGGTGCCCGCCCCGTGCGAGCAGGCCGGCGAGCAGCCCGCCCACCCCTCCGGGTCCCAGCACGGCCACGGTCAGACGTCCGTTCACGCTCACGCGGTTCCTCCCCTGTCGTGTCGGCTGACGTGTGATCAACGTGGCGCGCGGGCGTGAAGTGCCCGTCCTCCCGGGAGGGCGTGCCGCCTCGTACGCTGGAGCCATGACCGAGCGGAAACCTCCCGGTGTCACCTTCGAGTCATGGGTCGACAGGCAGATCCGCGAGGCCGCCGAGCGCGGCGCCTTCCAGGACCTCGCGGGCCTGGGAAAACCGCTGCCCGACGACTCGGCGCCGTACGACGAACTGTGGTGGATCAAGGGCAAGATGCGACGCGAGGGCCTGTCCGCCCTGCCGCCCGCGCTGGCCCTGCGCAAGGAGGCCGAGGAGGCCCTGGAGCAGATCGCCCGGGCGTCCTCGGAGGCGGAGGTGCGCCGCCTCGCGACGGACCTCAACGAGAAGATCGCCGCCGCGGTCCGCCGCCCGCCGCCGGGCCCTGCCCTGAACCTGAAGCCCCTCGATGTGGAAGACCTGGTCCGCGACTGGCGTACGCACACCGGCGACGGGGGCCGGGACCGGCCCGCGTAGCGGAACGGGACGGGCGGGCACCCCCCGCAGGGGCCTCGGCGTCGCTGCTCCTGGGGCGGGACGGGACCTGCTGCGACGACGGCCGAGGCGCCTGCGGGGTCAGGACGGCGTCGGGAGGCAGTCCCGGCAGCGGCCGGGCTGCGGGGCCCGGAAGGCGCGGTCGCAGCCCTCGCACGTGTGGAGGGGGTGCGGCCGGTCGGGAGCGGGCCGGTTTGGCAGGGGCGGCGGGATGAGTGCGGTGAGCCGGTGCGCCAGGAACCCTGCGGGGTACGCCATCTTCTCGGGCAGCCCGTGCGTGAGCCCCTGGCGTACGGCGGCGGGGGCGGCGTCCCGCTCCAGCCAGGCGGCGACGGCGGGGGCGAGGCGCAGCACGTCCGCCTCGGCGAGCAGCAGTCGCGGGTCGTGGCAGCGAAGGCCGGTCAGCAGCTCGGCGGCCACCCGCAGCCGCTCGGGATCGGCGTCGCGCGGCACGGGCAGCGGCGCTTTGCGCCTGGCGGCGGGCGCGGTGTGCCGGGCGGTGACCGTGCCTGCCTCCGCAGCGGCGGCGGGCACGGCGGTCCGAGCAGGCGCGGGCGCTTCCCGAACCGTGAGGGACGGGGCTGCCTTGGCCTCGGGGGCGGGGGTTGTCGTGACCCCGTAGGCGGGGGCTGCCTGGGCGGCGGGAGCCGGCCGCGCGGCGGGGCCGGGGACTTCCCCGCCAGCGGCGGGTACGGACTGCACGGCGGGCCCGCGAACGGGGGCACCGTGCCCAGTGGCGGCGGGCACCGGCTCCCCAACGGGCTTGGGCAAGGCCACCGTCGCGCACGCTTGCGGGGTGTCCCGGACGGCAGGCCCAGCGGACGCAGCAGGAGTCACGGGCCAGGCAGAAACCACAGGCTGGTCAGCAACCACCGGTTGTGTAGGCGGCACCAGCCCCGCAGGGGGCACGGGCCCCGCAGGAGGCACGGGCCCCGCAGGAGGCACCGGCTGAGCGGGGACCACCGGCCCCGCAAGATCCACCGGCTGAGCAGAAGCCACCGGCCGAACGGAGGCAGGGGCCGAGGCGGAGGCAGGGGCGGAGGCAGAAGCAGCGGCGGGGGCAGGGGCGGAGGTGGGGGCGGAGGCGTGAGCAGCAGCCCAGTGAGCGTCGACGGACCCCCCGTCCACGTCGAGCGCAGCCGAGCGCACGGCCGCGGGACCCGTGTCGGGAACGGCGCCCAGGCCCACGCCGGGCACAGCGCCCGGTGCCCGCCCGCCGGGGCCGGCGCCCGCCCCCGCCCCGCGCGCCGGGCCGGGTGCAGCCGTGCCGGCGGTGGCCTTCAGGTGGTCCCCGCCGCAGCTCTTGGGCTGGTTGTAGAAGACGGTCCGCGTGACGAGCTTGCCGTTGGGGAGCCGCGTGCGCTCCCGCGTCAGGTATCCGGCGGCCTCCAGCTCCCGCAGCCCGGCGGCGATCCGCTCCTCGCTCTCCGGGAAGCGGGCGGCGAGGAACCGGATGCTGATCCGGGCGCCGTCCGGCAGGGACTGGATGTGCAGGGCGAGTCCGATGGCGAGGAGGCTGAGCCGCCGGTGCTGGGCGAGGTGGTTGCCCACCACGGTGAAGTGGTGCGTGTGCCGGGCGTTGACGTGAAGGACGCCTGATCGTGGGGCGGTCGGGTGAAGCGGGTCCTCTGCGGGGGGCACCGCGCTAAGCTGCTGGGTATCCATTTGGGAACGTCCATTCCTGAGTGGTCAGGCCCCCTCCAAGGATCGGTAGTCCTGGCTGGGGGCCGCCGCATGTCTGCGGTGGTTGGCTTCGCTCTCGGTGCGAGCATATGCCGCCCAACCATCCGAACCCTGACCTCAGTTGGACAATCCACTCGTGTGAGTGACGGGTAGGTAGGGGTGGGTGGGGAAGGTGCCTTACCTCCTTCGTTCTTTCCCTGGAAGATGTCCCGGGCGACCGGGACGCGGCCCACCGCGACCCGGTCCGACCAGGGCGGATTCGCCCGGGTCCCGGCCTTGCACCCGTGGCCCTCCTGCCCGGTAGGTCCCACCCGGGCAACACCGGCCAGGCCCCCGACCGCCGCGCGGGCGACGTCAACCAGCCGCGGTCACGGCCTCCGCAGCGTCGACCGGCTCACGCGCGAAGAACCCCTCCGCCTCGGCCAGGGCGCCCTCGTCGGCGAGGACCTGCCCGGGAGCACTCCCGTTGCCGAGCAGCAGCCCACCCCAACGCATCTCCATGTAGGAGGCGGTGTACCGCAGCGCCACGTCCAGCGGGTCCGCCACCGCCCGGTCCTCCTCGGCCAGCACGCTGACCCCCCACAGCGTCTTGCCGGCCATGCGCTCCTTGAAGTCGAGCCCCGGCACCCGCATCCACCCCGTCCAGTGGTCGAGGTAGTGCTTCACCGGCGTGGAGAAGCTGTACCAGTACAGCGGTGAGGCGATCACGACGTCCGTCGCGCCCAGGGTGGCGTCCATCAGCCACTTGGCGTCCCCGTCGGGGGCCGGGTGCGTCCCGTCCCCGGTGTGCCGCAGGTCCACGTACTCCGGGAGCGCCAGCTGCCGCAGGTCCGCCCACTCCTGCCGCACACCCGCGGGCAGCCGCTCGGCCGCTCGCCGGGTGAGCTGCTCGGTGTTGCCGTCCGGGCGTGAGCTCCCCAGTACGAAAAGAAACGTCCGCTCTGTCTCTGCAGCCATCGCCGCGACTCCCCACTGGTCATGAGCTGGAACAAGATCAGTCGTACGAGGGCGACAACTCCCCCGGCCCGCCCCGCATTCCGTACACCGATCCGGCCATGCCTACGCTCACCACATGCACGACACCGGCCCGCGCCCACCACTGACCCTCCGGGAACTGGAGACGGCGGAAGCCGCGCTCGGGGTGGTCTTCCCGGCCGCGTACCGCCACCACCTCCTCCACGTCAGCGCCGGAGGCCGCCGACCGCACGCGGGCGGGATGCTCAAGCCCCTGCGTCTCGGCCCGAACGGCTGGGGCTGGGAGGACGATCCGTACACCGTCCTGCCCCTCCTGCCCGCCCCGTTCCCGCACCCGGACACGTACCGGGAGGACGACGAGGCGCTCGCCGACGGGGAACCGCGGGAGGAGGACTTCGCGGCCCGGGCGGAGTTCTCGGCGGCCTGGCAGGCGTGGGACGAGGCGTGCGAGGAGCTGGAGGACCGCAAGACGGCGGGTGCGGTGCACCTGGTGGAGCACGGCCACGGCTTCCGCACGCTGTACGTGGTCTCGGGCCGGTACCGGGACACGATGTGGTTCGACCAGCGGGCCACGAGCGACCGCATCATCCCCCTGCGGGGCCCGGACGGCCGCATCCCCACCTTCGCCGAGTGGTACGCGTGGCCGGAGGGCCGGGACGGCTGATAGCGCCCGTACCCCCGCCGCGAGACCGCGACCGCCGCCCGCTGCCCCGGCCTATCCGCCGCCACAGCCGCCCATACCCGGACCGGCACCGGCGGCTCCCGGCCGTTGTCAGTGGCAGCCGTTAGCGTCGACGGCATGGAACTGCGCATCGAGCAGCACGCGTTGACCGAGGCCGTGACATGGGCGGCCAGGGTCCTGCCCACCCGGTCGCCAGTGCCCCTCCTCGGCGGCCTGCTGCTGGAGGCGGAGGACGGCCGCCTCCGCGTCTCGGGCCTCGACCACGAAGCGTCGGCCGGAGTCGAGACCGAGGCGGAGACCATACGGCCGGGCCGGGCCCTGGTCATGGGCCGCAGACTCCTGGACGTGTGCCGGGTGCTGCCGGAAGGCATGGTCACCTGCGCGGTGGACAGCCCGTCGCGGCTGACGCTCGGCGCCGGGGGCGCCCGCTTCGGCCTGTCCCTCCTCCCCTTGCAGGACTACCCGGCGCCCCCAGCCGTACCGCAGGTGCGCGGAGAGGTGGACGCGCCGTCGTTCGCGGCGGCGGTGGCACAGGTGGCGGCCGCTGCGGGCCGGGACGAGACGCTCCCCGCGCTGACGGGCCTCCGCCTGGCGCTCACCTCTGAAACGCTCACCCTGACGGCGACGGACCGCTACCGCTACGCCCTCCGCACGATCCCGTGGAAGCCGACGGAACCGGACACGGCACCTGCGGGGCTCCCCTCAGCGGCCCCGGAGACCGAAGCGCGCGAGACAGACGCCCCCGAGACTGGGGCCTCCGCGATGGAGACCCCTACGGCGGTAGGCGTTGCGGCTGCGGCTGCGGCTCCCGCGGTGGAGGCCCACTTGCTGGAAGCCCTGGTCCCCGCCCGCCGCCTGGCGGAACTGACCCGCGCCCTCGCGACCGAACCGGGCACCCTGACCGTGGCCCTCGACGACGGCACCTTGGCCCTGGCGACCTCCACGCGCCGCGCGACGACCCGCCTCCTGGAGGGCAGACTGCCCCGCCACGACAAGCTCTTCGCCCTGGGCGGCACCCCGGCGACGGCCACGCTCGACCGCGCGCCCCTGACGGAGGCGGTGAAGCGCGTGGCGGTGGTGGCGGAACGGGACAACCCGATCCACCTGACGTTCACCGGCGACACGGTCCACCTCCAGGCCGGCCACGAGGACGACGTGGCCTCCCAGCACGTCCCTGCCCACCTGGCGGGCGAAGCCCCACTGACGGTCGCCTTCAACCCGGCGTACCTCCTGGAAGCCCTCACCACCTTCGAGGCCCCCACCCTCCACCTCCACCTCCAGGGCACCGGCCAACGCGCCCTCCTCACCGCAGGCCCCACCCACCAGCACCTCCTCATGTCGATGCGGACGCCGGGGGTGTGACGCAGGGCAGCCCAGGCGCCGAGGGGACGCCCGCCCCGCAGGGCTTCAAAAGGGCACGCGGCCGGGGCGACGATCCCTCAATGAAGTGGCACGAGCGCGTCCTCACCGCAGAACACCGCCAGGACTGGGAGGAGGCCATCGCGTTGGTACAACCCCACGCCGAGTGCTACTCCATTGATCACCACAGGCATGACAACCATCTCTGGCACATGGACCTGCTCGCCCGCGCCGGACGGTTCGCGGAACTGGCAGAGCGCGCTCTCGCGGATGTCCACGCACGCCGTCGACTGAACAGAGCGCTCAGGGAACGCGGCATGGACTCGGAGCTGCGCAGCCGGGCGACCGACGGAGACCGGGACGCCCTCTACGCCCTCCTCCGGTTGCTGTGCGAGACCAATCGGCGCCAGGAGGCCGAGCGAGTGGTACAGGCGCTCGCCCCGGGCGATGATCACGCCCATCAGATCGTGGACTGCCCTACGCCGCCCTCCCCCTCGAACGGCGCCCGGTAGCACCCACCCGGCACCGGCTCGCTACTCCAGCAGCTCGGCCGACTCCTCCGTTACCTGCTGCACCGGCTGGGCTGGTCACCGCAGGTCCCCGCGCACCGGGCGGTCGAGCGCGACGAGCAGGCCGTGACACGGTGGCGGTCGGAGCAGTGGTCACGGGTAAGAGGACGGTCCAGCTCCTGGGCGCGTGGATAGTCTTCGAGGACGAGGCCGGGCAGGACCTGAAACCCGGCGAAGGCCGCACCTGGTCACGGCGCGGGCGGACGCCGCTGGTCAGAGTCACGGGCAAGGGCTCGGGTCGGGTCCTGATGGCCGGGATGATCCGCGTCAGGCCGGGTCGTGAGACCCGTCTGATCTACCGGACGCAGACATACCGG
>NZ_MKXB01000170.1:141199-141355 GCF_001865245.1 Streptomyces sp. CC53
CCGTCCGTCAGATCCGACGGATACCCGCCCCCAGAACCACTCACACAGTACTCAACGACCGCCCCGGCCCACGGCTACGGCAGATCTCAAACACGGTCTGAGGCCGCGGAGATGTTCGGGCAGGGGGTGCGGCCGCCGGAGGTGGCCCGCAGGTTA
>NZ_MKXB01000170.1:141616-143593 GCF_001865245.1 Streptomyces sp. CC53
TGTCTTCGAGGACGAGGCCGGGCAGGACCTGAAACCCGGCAAAGGCCGGACCTGGTCACGGCGCGGGCGGACGCCGCTGGTCAGAGTGACGGGCAAGGGCTCGGGCCGGGTCCTGATGGCCGGGACGATCCGCGTCAGGCCGGGTCGTGAGACCCGTCTGATCTACCGGACGCAGACATACCGGGGCCGGACCGGCGAGAAGAAGGGTTTCCGGGCCCGCGCGTTCGCGGACCTGCTGACCTCTGCCCGTCGGCAGCTCGGCGATGCCCCGCTGATCGCAGTCGGGGACAACGCCAACACCCACCACGCCAAGGTGTTGCGGGAGTTCTGCGACCGCAACAGCGACTGGCTGACCATCGTCAAGCTCCCGCCCTACGCACCCGACCTCAACCCCGTCGAAGGCGTGTGGGCCCACCTGAAGAAGTCCCTGGCCAACCTCGCACCCCGCACGATCCACGACCCCACCCCGCTCGTGAAGAACCGACTACGCGACATTCAACGCCGCCCCGAAGTCCTCAACGGCTTCATCGCCGGGAACGGACTGGCACTGGAGCCCCCGTAGCCCCGTCACCCCACCCTTTCAACCTCAGCGGCAACGCTGACGCCGGTGGTCTAAACCGTCTGGGGAACTCCAGGAATTCCGAATGCGTGTCAAGCGGCTTTGTCGTGCGGGGTGAGGCTGATGGTGAGGTCGGCGCCGAGAGCCTGAGCCAGGCGGCGCAGGAGGGGAAGTGTGGGCACGGTCCCGCCGCCTTCGAAGCGGGAGATCTGCGGCTGCTTCATCCCGCACCGCTCGGCCAGCTCGGCCTGGGACAGCCCGAGCTCGATGCGCCGGTCGTGGACGAGTTGCCCGAGCTCACGGGCGAGCACGGAAGGCGGGTCCTGCATGGTTCCTCCCCGCCTCAGGCCGCTGGGGCGACGATGGTGACGGTGGGCTCGTCTCCGCCGGCGAGGTGCACGTCCACCGTGAGGTCCAACGCGCGGGCCAGGCGCATGATGACCGCGATGGGCGGCAGCTCGGTGGCCGTCTCGATGCCTTCAATGTCATCGACGCCGATGTGCATGCGCTCGGCGAGGTCGGCCTCACTCAGGCCCAGCTGCTTACGCCGGTCGTAGACGGCCTTGCCCAACGTCATGGCGAGACCGGCCTCTTCGTAGACCCGGTCGTACTCGGGGTCAGCGTCCAGGTGTTCGCCCAGCAGCTGGCGGTGGCGACGGGTCCTCCATTCGCTGTGGTTCACCGGTTCTCCTTGAGGTTGCGGCTGTAGAGGTCGTGCTCGGCGGCGGCTTCATGCTCTGCCTCGCACAAGCGCTGTGCGGCGTGGGCGCGGTCCACTTCGGCCTGCTCGCGCATCTTGGTCTTGCGGAACACGGTGAGCAGCACGACACGTCGGCCGGGTGCCAGCCAGTAGGTGATCCGCTGATGGGCATCGCCGAGGCGAAAGCGCAGCTCGCGGAGCTTGCCGCCCAGATGGCGGGAGTGCGGTTCGTCTAGCGTGGTGGGCTGCTCGGCCAGCAGGTCGGCGACGCGTTCGACCTGCTTGTAGTGCTGGGCGGGAACGTTCTCCAGCCACAGTCGCACCTCTGGCTCGATCTCGATCGAGTACAGCCCGCTATCCATAGCGCCGATGATATACGGCACGGGGTACGAGAGCGCGAGTTCGTAGTTCAGGTCGTGTGCCGTCGCCGCGACCGCAGCCACTCCAGCGTCGCACACCCCCGCACTCCCCCCTTTGTCCTGATGCCACGGCGCCGCCCGCAAACCAGCGGCAACCTGTCGAGGCGGCGCAGGGTCGGCTCTTTCGGCAGGATTGGGCCCGAGTGGGCGAGGCAGCGTACGGCCGGGCTGCTGCGTCGCTCAATCCGGCGACGCGGGGGCCGGGGCGGGAGGGGTCGGCCCCCGACGGGTGGCCGGGAGCCGTCAGCGTTGCCGCTGAGGTTGAAAGGGTGGGGTGACGGGGCTACGGGGGCTCCAGT
>NZ_MKXB01000170.1:143674-143892 GCF_001865245.1 Streptomyces sp. CC53
GGCCCGCGCGTTCGTGGACCTGCTCACCTCCGCCCGTCGGCAGCTCGGCGATGCCCCGCTGATCGTGGTGTGGGACAACGCCAGCACCCATCACGCCAAGGCCCTGCGGGAGTTCTGCGGCCGCAACAGCGACTGGCTCACCATCGTCAAGCTGCCTCCGTACGCACCCGACCTCAACCCCGTCGAAGGCGTGTGGGCCCACCTGAAGAAGTCCCTGG
>NZ_MKXB01000171.1 GCF_001865245.1 Streptomyces sp. CC53
CCGTCCCCGCCGCGCCGTGCGCGCACGGCGCTCACCGCCGGTCGGGCAGCGCGCACGGCGCGTGCACGGGTGCCGTGAACGTCGCCGTGCACGCGTCGGAGAACGGCGCCTGGGAGAACAGCCCGAGGCGTACGTCCGGTTCGCGGGCCGCCGCCACGCCGGTAAAGGTGCGGACGAACCGCCAGTCCTCGTCGGCCCGTTCCCGGCAGAACACGGCGTGCCGAGGTCCTTCCCGGGTGACCAGCAGGTCCGCGTGCGGCCCGGACAGTGCGGGGCCGAGGGCCTCGTCGGACACGGGCCGCGAGACGACGGTGACCACCGCCCATGCGCCGGTGCGGGTGCGCTCCACGCACGCCTTGAACCAGCCGTCCGTGCCGTGCACCGCGATCCCGCCCGCGTCGCCGAACGCCGCCCCGTCGACGGCGACGCGGGCCCACACGGTGTGGTCGCCGGTGACGGCCCGGCTCAGCAGCGGCACGCCGGACGCCTCGTACCCGCCGGGCATCGAGAACAGGTCGGCGCCGCGGGGCGCGCGGACCGCCAGTTCGGCGGTGCTCCGTACGGGTGTGGTGCCGGGTCCGTCGAACCGCCACGCCGGGTCGTCGAAGCCGAGGGTGCGGGCCGCGTCGCCCGCCGCGCGTCCCGCGGCGGTCCCGGTGCCCGTCACGGCGCCGTCATCCCGCCGTCGACGCTGACGGCCTGGCCGGTGACCCGGGGCGCCGACGCGAGGTACAGCACGAGGCCGGCGATGTCCTCGGGGGTCTGGAACTCCCGCTGCGGGATCATGGTCCGCATGCGCTCCCAGCAGGCGTCCTCGGACTCGCCGGGGCGGGTGAACTCGGACAGCAGGTAGCGCCACATGTTGGACCGCACGATGCCCGGGCAGACGGCGTTGACGCGGATGTTCTCCTTCGCGACCTCCTGGGCGAGGGCGGCGGTGAACCCGACGACGCCGAACTTCGCGGCGCAGTAGTGGGCGACCTTGGCGAAGCCGGTGCGCCCCGAGACGGACGAGAAGTTGACGATGGACCCGCCGCCGGAGGCGCGCAGCAGCGGCAGCGCCTCGCGGGAGGACAGGAACACGCCGTCGAGGTTGCCGGAGACGACCTGCCGGAACTCGGCCAGCTCCATGCGCTCCACGGGGCTGACGTGGGTGACCCCGAAGGCGTTGACGACCGTGTCGAGGCGGCCGGGCCCGTCGGCGATGCCCCGGTAGAGGGCTCGGACGTCGTCCTCGTCGGTGGCGTCGGCGCGGGCGGCGGTCACGGCGAGGCCCTTGCCGCCGAGGGTGTCGGCGAGGGCGCGCGCCTCGGCGAAGCCGGTGGTCGCCGTCGACCGGTAGTGGTTGTAGGCGGAGGGCAGCCGGTCGGTGTCGGCGGCGACGACGTGGGCGCCGCGCCGGGCGAAGCCCTCCACGACGGCCGCGCCGATGCCCCGGCCGCCGCCGATGACGAGCACCACGCGCCCGGTGAGGTCGTCGGCCGGTCCGGGCTGGTCGGTGGTGTGCGTCCCGGTCATGGGGTGCCTCCTGTGGTGTTGCCGGCGCCGACGGGGGCGGGCGCGAGGGTGTAGGTCAGCGGGGGCAGGACGAGGGCGTCCAGGAGCCTGGGGAAGGCCCGGTAGTCGGCGAGGTTGCGGGCGGGGTCGTCGACGATGCGGCGCAGAGCGGGGTCGTCGTGCCCGGTGCGGGCGGCGTGCGCGTCGAGCGCGGCGTGGACGGCCTCGTCGCGGCGCTGGAAGAAGTCGAGGAACAGGCGGTCGGCGGCGGCCGCCGGGTCCTGGCCGGGCCCCTGCGGGGGGCGCGGGGCGACGCGGACGGCGTCCGGGAGGGTGCGGTCGTGGCCGGGCTCCGCGCCCGGGGGATCGCCGCGCAGGGCGCTGAGGAACGCCTCGTCCGTGTAGGGGGCCTCGGACCGCAGGGCCGCGGGTGCGAAGTCGCGGGTGAGGAGCTTCTCGGTGAGGGCGTCCTCGTCGACGCGGCCGAGCGGGCCCACGCGCCCCATGTCGAAGGTGCCGTGCGTGTCGAGCGCGGTGGGGACGAGGTTGCTCGCGGGCAGCAGCTCCACGGCCGGCCCGACGTCGGCGGCCAGCACCGGTACGCCGTGGGCCAGGGCCTCCAGGACGACACGGCCGAGGGTCTCCCGGGACGCGGTGCTCGGGAAGAGCAGCACGTCGATGGCGTCGAAGAACGCGGCGAGGCGCCGCTGCGGCCAGATGCCCTCCAGGCGCAGGGCGTCGACGGCGGCCGGGTCTCCCCCGGCGCGCAGTGCGGCGCGCACGGCGTCGGGTTCCCAGCGGGGGTCGTTGGGCTTGCCCGCGCACAGCAGGCTGACGCGTCCGCGGCTCTCCCGGTGGCAGCGGGCGTACACCGACAGGACCTGGTCGACGTTCTTGGCCAGGGACATGGCCCCGAGGTAGCCGATCCGCAGCGGCCGTCCGGCCGCCGGTACGGGCCGGGGCCGGCGACGGGGCAGGCGGTCCAGCATGGGGTAGGCGACGGCGGAGCCCGCCCGGGTGACGGAGGGGAAGTGGTGGAGGAACAGCCGCCGTGTGTACGCGGTGGGGAACAGCGCCAGGTCGCCGGGGCGGACGAGGGGCGCGCACAGCTCCTCCTGCGCCCAGTAGCCGGACCACAGGGCGGTGTGCACCTCGCGCACGATCCGGTAGTCGCCGCCGTGCCGCTCCCGCCAGTGGTGGTAGAGGAAGGCGTACGGGCCCGACCCCGCGTACACGACGTCGCCGCCGCCCGCGCCGGAGACGGCGCGGGGCCCGGTGGTCAGGTCGTGGAGGGCGGTGGTGGTCCGCCGGGTCAGCAGGTCCGCCATCTCGCGGTGCATCAGGACCGCGCCGTCGACGATGCCGTCGGTGTCCGGCGCGCGGTAGTCATGCGTGTGCAGGCGCACGCCCGGCCTCCCTGGTCTCCAGCAGCCCGGCGAGCCGGTCCCTCAGCATGGGCACGCTCATGCCGTGCAGCGGGAGTTGGCGGGCGTGGACGCGGTGGGCGATGTCGCGGCGCACCGCGTGCACCTCGACGGGCAGCAGGTGCCGGGCGCGCAGCCGCTCGCCGAAGCCGCCGTCGGCGCCGTTGTACTCGACGCTCAGGACGCGCCGGCAGTCCGACAGCACGGCGAGCGTGGCGGGGCCCAGTTCGGGGGTGAGCGCGGCGCAGTGCAGGTGGGGCAGGCCGAGGTCGCGGTTGGCCTCGGCGACGAGCACGCTCGCGTAGCCGAAGGTGACGACGGCCGCGGTGCAGGGCGCGTCGCCGTCCGGTGGGGTGATCCATGCTCCGCCGTCGATGTCGGCGGCGCAGTCGGCCGGCGGCGGGTCGAACCTCGCGTCGACCATGCTGACGGCGTGGGTGGTGGCCGGGTCCCGGGCGAGGCGGTCCAGGCAGGCGGCGAACTCGGCCTCGGTGACGGGCTCGTACACGCGGGTGTGGAGCAGCAGGCCCAGCAGGTTCGCCGCGTTGTGCGCGCCGCCCCAGGCGCCCCAGCTGCGGCCGGCGAGGACGAGCAGGTTCCGTACCCCGGTGGTGGCCTCGGTGAGCATGCTGAGCGAGTCCATGTAGTACATGGCGTCGGTGGCGACGACCTTGAGGGTGTCGTCGGGCAGCGACAGGGTCATGCCGACGGTGAGGGTCTCGGCGAGGCCGGTGTTCGTGTAGGGGACGTGGCCGCGCAGCCCGAACCGGGCGGCCATGTCGGCGGTGAACACGGCGGTTTCCCGTCCGGTGCGCTCCTGGTGGGCCGCGAGCATCCGCCCGGTGGTCCCGGCGAAGGAGGGCTTCGCCGGGGCGGCGGCCGCACCGGGGGCCGGGGCAGGCTTGAAGCTGTGGTCGCCCTTGCGCGTCCTGCACACCAGGACGCCGGGGCCGGGCACGGTCAGCAGCGCCCCGAGGGCCGCCTCGACGGCCCAGGGGTCGCGGCCGTCGGCCTCCACGAGACGGCCCAGGTAGGCGGTGAGGTAGCCGGTGTTGACGGGTTTGGCCAGCGGTTCGATGCCCTTGGCGTTGGCGTCGACGACGAGGACCAGGTTGGTGAGCCCGGCGTCGTGGGCGAAGCGCAGCGCCTCGAAGGCGACGCCCTCGTGGAGTTCTCCGTCCCCGGCGAGGCACACCACCTTGCGGTCCTCGCCGCGCCGGGTCAGCTCCCAGGCCAGGCTGACGGCCTGGGCGACGCCGACGCCGAGGCTGTAGCGCATCGTGTTGCGGAAACCGAGGTCGCGGTGGACGACTCCGCTGAGGCCGCCCTGGTGGAGCGTGGCCAGCGGGGTGAACGGCCAGCTGCCGCGGACGTAGTGCTCGGCGTGGAAGGCGGGGGCGATGTGGCCGCGTCCCACGATCAGGTCGGCCGGGCCCCCGCGGCCGTCGTCCTCGGCGAGACCGAGCGCGAAGCAGGCGCGGACGAGCGGCAGCGACGACAGGTTGCTCTGGAGGTTGCCGGAGCCGGCGATCTCGTGCATGCGCAGCAGCACGTCGGCGCTGTCGGTGTACAGCCGCTCGGGGACCTGGGCGGCGAGCTTGCGCAGGCCGTCGAGGAGGGGGCCGTCGCCGTGGCCGCCGTGCTCCAGCTCCGCGAGTTCGCGGTGGACGACGGCCCGTTCGGCGGGGGTCAGCCGGGGCAGCGCCTCGCGGGCGGGTCCGGCGAAGCGGTCGAGCAGGGCGTTCACCGGTCGGCCCCGCAGACCTCGTCGAGCGCCTCGCCCAGCACCTGGACGATCTCGTCGGCCTCGGCGTTCGTCGTGACGAACGCGGGCGCGAGGACCACCCAGTCGTCCTGGCCGCGGATGATGAGTCCGCGCCGCAGGCAGGCGGACGCCACCCGCTCCCCGACGCGCTCGCCGCCGCCGGACAGCTTCACCCCGTACAGCAGCCCGACGGCGCGCACCGTGCCGCGTGCTCCGACGGTGTCGCGGAGGCGGGGTTCGGTGTGCGCGGCGAGGGCGCGGATCCGGTCGGGGAAGCCGCCCTCGCGGAACAGGGTGACCGCGGCGAGCCCGGCGGCGGAGGCCAGCGGGTTCGCGGCATAGGTGTGGGACGGGGCGAACGACACCGGTCCGCCCGGCTCGCCGAGCCCGGCGGCGATGTGCTCGGCCATCAGGACGGCGGCGAGCGGGGCGTAGCCGCCGGAGACGCCCTTGCCGACGCACAGGATGTCCGGGGTCACGCCGAAGGTCTGCGCGGCGAAGGGCTGACCGGTGCGGCCGAAGCCGGTGACGATCTCGTCGAAGACGAGGAGGACGCCGTGCCGGTCGCAGACCTCCCGGACCCGGGCCAGGTAGTCCGCGGTGGGGATGGCCATGCCGCGCAGGTGGATGACGGGTTCCATGACGAGGGCGGCGACGGAGTCGGGGCCTTCCGCCTCGATGGTCCGCTCGATCATGGCGGCGGCGAGGGCGCCCGACTGTTCGGCCGGCACGTCCCAGAACTCCTCCAGGCAGTCCGGGGGCCAGACGTGCACGACGCCGGGCAGTCCGGGCCCGAACCGCGTGACGTCGGGCCGTCCGGTGAGGGACAGGGAGCCGAAGGTGGCGCCGTGGTAGCCGTGGTAGTAGCTGAGGACCTTGACCTTGCCGGGGCTGCCGTGGGCGCGGTGGTGGAGTCGGGCCAGGCGCACGGCGGCCTCGATGCTCTCGGAGCCTCCGTTGACCAGTTTGGCCGCGGTGATGCCGGGCGGTGCCAGGTCGACGAGGGCGCGGGCGAGTTCGAGGGCGGCGCGGTTCGTGCCGTGCAGGGGCGGGTTGAAGGGCAGGGTGCGCAGCTGGTCGGTGACGGCCTGGACGACGGGTTCGCAGTCGTAGCCGAAGCAGGTGACGAACACTCCGGACAGGGCGTCGAGGTAGCTGCGGCCCGTGGCGTCGGTCAGGCGGACGCCCTTGCCGGACTCGAAGAGCAGCGCTTCGGAGGAGTGCGGCACCTCGAAGCAGAAGGCGGACAGGTCGGACGGCCAGGGGGAACCGGGGGGAGTGGGGTGCTGCTGCGGGGTCATGTGGTGCCCTACCTTTCAAGTCGTGGGTCTGAACTGGTCATTCGTAAGATCGGTGGACCCGGGGGCCCCGGGTATGGCTCCTTGCGGGAGTGGGTGGGTGGGACGAAGGGGGTTGCCCGTGTGAGGACGGTGGGCGGCCATGCGGCGGGAGGGGTGGGGGCGGTGGCCGCTGGTGCTCCCGGTGGGCGGTGGCGCGGGCGGGACGGAAGGGGGCGGTGGCCGTGGGTGCGCCGTCAGCGGGCGGCGGTGTGCGCGGGCCGGTCCGTGAGCATGTGGTGGACGGCGAGGCGGCGGGCCGGTGAGAGCAGGTCGAAGTAGCCGAGCCACTGCGGTGCGAGGATGCGGCGGTCGAGGATGTCCTTGGCGATGTCCACGACCACGGGCAGCGCATGCGCCATCAGCAGCGGCATGAGCCGTGCGGTGTCCCCGGGCCGCAGCAGTCCGCGCCGCTGCCCGTCGGACACGAGCCCGTCCAGGGCGAGGCGGGCCGCCTCGGTGCCGGGGCCGCAGGCGTGGACGACGCTGTCGGCGAGCCAGGCCAGGTCGAGGAGCCGGTCGGCTGTGTGCAGGTTGTCGAAGTCGAGCACGGCCACGACGCGGGCGGGGCCGTGCGGGGCGAACAGGAAGTGCTGGAGGTGCAGGTCGCCGTGGACGACGGACGGGCGGGCGGATGCGGTGCCGGCGGCGTGGGTGCGCCGGAGCAGCGGTGCGGACTCGCGTACCGCGCGCAGGTTCTCTGCGGCGGCCCGGTGCCAGTGGTCCGTGCCCTGCTCGGCCTTGGGCAGGAGACGCCGTTCGGCGTCGTCGAGCGCGGTGGGCCAGTGCTCCTCGTCCACGAGTGGCGGCAGGTGCACGCGGGCCAGTTCGTCGGCGACGTCCGGGGGCAGGGCGTCCAGTGCCTGCCGGAGGTCGAGTCCGGTCCGTACGAGTGCGGCGGCCTGGTCCCGTGTCGCCGTGCCGGGCCGGAGCGCGGTTCCGGCGCTGCGGGGCACCAGTTCGCAGACGAGGCCGCCGCACCGGACGGCGGGGCTGCCGTCGGCGGCCGGTACGGCGGGCAGTGCGGGGACGCCCCGGCGGCGGCAGTGGGCGACGACGCGGTCCTTGAGCCGGGGGAAGCGTTCGTCCCGTACGGCTTCGGGGTTCAGCTGCACCTTGAGGACGTGGCCGGTGCCGCCCGCGCCGACGGTGCGGCTCGGGTCCCGGGGGTCCGTGACGGCCCAGAGTCCCGCCGTGTGGGTCAGCGGCGCGGCGCCGCCGACGGTCAGCGGAGTGAGGGTGCGGGCGCCCCACCGGTCGCCCCAGTGGGCGGTGAGGACACGGCGTACCCATTCCTCGCTTCCTGCCGGGGCCGGAACGGTCATGGCGAATCCTTCGGGGTACGGGCTGCGGGGACGTCGACCAGCGTGGCGAGGGGGTCCCGCCGTCCGCCACGGATTCCGGGCAGGTGTGCCCGTTCTTCTCCCCGCCTCTGCCCGTAAGTCCCCCGCACCCGAATGGGGCGGGGCCTCAAATGAGTCCGGAGCGAATGGCGTACGAAACGGCGTGCGCCCGATTGCGCAACTCCAGGCGGCCCATCACTCGGTACAGAATGTTCTTCACGGTTCGCTCTGAATAAGCCAACTTCTCCGCGATTTCGGCGAGATCGCAGCCCTCCGAGATGAGCCGGAGAATGTCCGCCTCGCGTACGGTGAGGCGGCGGCCGTGGGCGAGGCCCTGCGGGATCAGCACGTCGCGGTAGGTCCGTTCGATCTGGTCGAGCAGCCGCCCCTGGAGGTCGGGCGGCAGCGATCCGCCGCCCTCGCTCAGGTCCACGAGGGCGCGGGTGAAGGTGTCGGGTGTCGTGTCGCGCCGCCACAGCACCGCGCGGACCCCGCACTCGGCGGCCAGGGCGATGTCGGCCGTCCAGCGCGTTCCGACGACGACCAGGAACGGCCCCGTGGCCCGGGTGGCGGCGAGCCGGTGCAGGACACCGAGGGTCTCGCCCCCCACGGTGTCGGCGACGAGGACCGTGGCGTCGGCCTGCTCGGTGCGGTCGACCAGCAGCAGCCGCCGGTCGCCCTCCACGTAGCCGGCCAGGCCCGCGTGGGTGAGGGGGTCGGCCGCGTGGACGGCGACCCGCACCGGTGCCGTCCGCGCCGGGGGGTTCCCGTGGGCCGGGACGGCCTTCCGCTCCGCCGCCGTCCGCGTCCCGGTGGCCCGTCCGGTGGCCGCTTCACGAGTCGTCACGTCTCCTCCGTTCCTCGCGGGCCGTATTGCTCCGCGTACCGGACCAACGTGGCACGGGGGGCTTGCCGGATTCTCGACCGCGCCGGCAAAGGCATTTCGCCATCCTTGACGCGGTCCTTGACGGATCCTTGATGTCCGCTTGGCCCCTGCTTGGCGCTTGTGCCATGATCAGTCCGCCGGACGGGGGACCGACAAGGAAAGCGGAAAGTCATGTCAGTTCCCGGTGATCGCCCAGGCACTCGCGCGGGGAATGCCGCGGGGAGGACGGAAATCCCCGACGCCCGGCAGGGCGGACTCCGGGTGCGGCTCCTCGGGCAGATGGCGGCGGAGTGCGACGGCCGTGAGATCGTCCTCGGCCCGCCGCGCCGCCGTGCGCTGCTCGCGCTCCTCGTGATGCGGCTCGGACACGTCGTGCCCGCCCAGCAGTTGCTGGAGGAGCTGTGGTGCGGCCGGCTCCCGGACCGGGCCCCCGCCTCCCTGCACAGCTACATCTCGCACCTGCGGCGGTCACTGGCACCGCACGCACCGTCGGCCGCACGGACCCGGCTCGTGCGTCGGGTGTCCGCGGGGTACGTCCTGGACCTGCGCCGGGACCAGGTGGACAGCTGCCGGTTCGAGGACGCCGCGGCCGAGGGCCGCCGACTGCACCAGGAGCGGCGGCACGCCGACGCCAGGAGGCGGCTGGACGCCGCCCTGGGTCTGTGGCGGGGCACGCCGTTCGAAGAGCTGGCGGACTACCCGGCGCTCGCCGAGGAGGGCCAGCGGCTGGCACGCGTGCGGCTGTCGGCCGTCGAGACGTGGGCGGAGGCGTCGCTCCTGCTGGGCGACGTGGAGGGGGTCGCCGAGCTGGACGCCGAGTCGCGCGCCCACCCGGGGCGGGAGCGGCTCGCGGGCCAGGTGATGACGGCGCAGTACCGGCTCGGCCGGCAGGCGGACGCCCTGGCCGTGTACGCGAGGACCCGGGACTGGCTCGCCCGCGAGCTCGGCGTCGACGCGGGGCAGGAACTGCAGCTCCTCCACACCGCGATCCTCCGCCAGGACCTCCCCGGCACTCCCGGCGACCACGCGGCGGCCGTCCCGGCCGCCCGCTCCGCGCGCCCACCGCACCAAGCCCGACCGCCGCAGGCCGGGGAGGCGCCGCCCGCCGGGGGGCCCGCCTCACGCGCGCCGCACGCGGCGCCCCGGCCGGGCCCGGTGGACCCGTACGGCGTGTCCGGGCGGGACGCCCCGGTGGACCCGTACGGGACGACCGCCCCGTCCCCGGACCCGTACGGCCCGCCGGCCGCGCCCGCCCGCGTCTCCACCAGCGACCCCGCGCCGCGCGGCGCGCCCGCCGCGCCCGACACGCCCGGACCGTACGACGCGAGCGGCCCGTCCCCGGACCCGTACGGCCCCGCTGCCACGACCACAGCCCCGGCCACGCAGGCGTCTCCCGCCCGCCACGAAGGCCCCGCGCCCTACGGGGGGCCCGCTGCGCCCGGGGCGCCGGGCCCGTACGACGCGCCCGGACCGTACGACGCGGACGCACCGGTGTCCGTGCAGTCGCTGGCCCGCGCTCCGGCCCGCCCCTCCGCCCGGCCCGGCACACGGGCGTCTGCCGGGACGTCGCCGGGCGCCCCGCATCAGCGGCCCGACGGGGGCCGCCCCCGGCCGTCCGCCGCCCCGGAGCCGCTCCCGGAGCCCAGCGAGCGGCGGCCGTTCGCCGGGCGCACGCACGAACTGGCGGTCCTGCGGGTCCTGGTGGCCGACGTGCTCGCCGGAAAGGGACGGCTCGCAGCCGTGCTGGGCGAGCCCGGCATCGGCAAGTCGCGGCTCCTGAGCGAAGTCGCGCAGCGGCTGCGCAGCGACCGCACGGAAGCCGTGTGGGGCTACTGCTTCCCCGGCCGGGGCGCGCCGCCGTACTGGCTGTGGACGCAGGTCCTGCGGCAGCTCGCCACCTCACGTCCCGACGCCTTCCGGGCCGTCGCGGACCGCTTCGGCGACCTCCTCACCCCGCTCTTCGACGGCCCGCCCGCCGAGGACGGCGCGCGCCGCGACCGCACCGCGGGCGCCGCACCGGACCGCTTCCGCACCTACGACGCCGTCTGCGAGACGCTCCTCTGCCTCGCGGACGACGCGCCCCTGCTGCTCATGCTGGAGGACCTGCACTGGGCCGACGCCCCGTCGCTCCAGCTGCTGCGCCTGCTGACCAGCCGGCTCAACGGCCGCCACCTGGGCATCGTGATCACGGCACGCGCCTGGGAGGTCGAGAGCGACCCGGAACTCGACGGCGCGCTCGGCGAGACGCTGTGGAGTCCCCGCACCGAGACGGTCAGGCTGGTCGGGCTGCCGGAGGACGCCGTCGCCGTCCTGGTGTCGGCCGCCTCCGGGCCGGGCGTCTCCCGCGCCACGGTGCGGCGGCTGCACGAACGCAGCAAGGGCAACCCGTACTTCGTGCACCAGCTGATGTCGCTCCTCGGGGACGCGACACGGCTGCACGACCCGCGCGCGGCCCGGCTGATGCTCACGCGCGTCCCGTCCGGGGTGCGCGAGGTGCTCACCCAGCGGTTCGCCGCGCTGCCCGACCGCACCAGGGACCAGCTGCGGCTGTGCGCGGTGATCGGCTCCGCAGTCGACCTGCGCCTGCTGGCCGAGGTCGCCCGGCGCGACGGGCAGCGCGAGGAGGCCGGGGAGGCTCTCGAACCCGCCGTCCGCGCGCAGTTGCTGTGTGAGGACCCGGGGGACCCGTGCCTGCTGCACTTCACCCACGCCCTCGTGCGGGAGACCCTGTACGGCGAGCTCGGCCGGGAACGGCGGGCCCGGCTCCACGCGCACGTGGCGCAGGCCCTGGCCACCGGGGCGGGGGGCCCGCGTGACAGCGTCGGGCAGCGCGCCCACCACGCCTGGGAGGGCTCGCGGGTCCTGCCGCCCGCGCAGGTGCTGCCCGTTCTGTGCCGGGCGGCGGAGGAGGCGGAGCTGCGGCTCGCGTACGAGCAGGCGGAGGTGTGGCTGCGGCGCGCCGTCGACCTCGTGCGGCTGCTGCCCGCGGACGACGCGTCCGCGCCGCAGGAGCAGCAGCTGCAGGTCCAGCTCGGCCAGATGCTGGCGACGACGCGCGGGTACGGCGACGCCGACGCGGAGGCGGCGTTCACCCGCAGCCGGGCGCTCAGCGCGGTGACGGGCGCGGCCGACCAGCCGACGGTGCTGTGGTCGCTGTGCACGGCGCACCTGGTGACGGGCCGGTACGAGGGGGCCCTCGGGTTCAGCGACCGGCTGCGCGGGATGCCGGGCCGGCCGCAGGACCCGGTGGCGTACCTGGGGGCCCGGTACGGACGGGGCATCGTGCTGCACGTCCGGGGCGAACTGGCCGCGGCGCTGGCGGAGTTGGAGGACGCGGTGGGCAGGGCCGACGCGCTGGGGGCGGAGGGCGCCCGGCAAGCGGCGCGGTACTTCCAGCACGACCCGCGGATCTCGTGCCGTTCGTACGACGCGTTCACGCACTGGCTGCTGGGTGACCGGGACGCGGCGTCGGCGCGCCGGGCCGAGCTGTTGGCCCTGACCCGGCACGACAGCCGGCCCGGGGACCGGGCGTTCGCGCTGTACGTGGACGCCGTGCTGGCCGGCCTTGAGGGCGACGTCGCGACGGCGCGGCGCTCCGGTGAGAGCGGCCGCGAGGTCGCGGACCGGTACGGGCTGCGCTACTGGCGGTCGATGCTGACGGTGTGCTCGGGCTGGGCGGCCGTGCACGGCGGCGCGCCCGACACCGGGGTCGGCCTGCTCCGCACCGCCCTGGACGAGCTGCGCGCCTCGGGCACGCTGATCCGCCTCCCCCTGCACCTGGGCTTCTTCGCGGACGCCCTGCACCACACAGGCCGTACGGACGAGGCGACCACGGTCCTGCGGCACCTTGCGCGGGAGGTGGAGGCGCGCGGTGAGCACGTGTACCTCGACCCGCGCCTGCCGGCGGCGCGGCTGATGCGGCTGCTGCTGCCCGAGGGGTAGCCGGGCGAGGTCGAGGGGGCCGTGACCGGTGGGCCCGGGCCCGGCTCGGGGCGGCCGGGCGCCGTCGTCGCACGCGTGGCGGGCCGGGGCGCCGCGGGTCTCAGCGGTCCGCTGCCGCCGGCCGGGCTCCCGTGGGGACGGAGGATTCCCGTGGCCCCGTCGGGGGCGTCGGCGCGGCGGCCGAGGAAGACGAGGACCGGCGGGCGACGCCGGCCGTCGTGACGTACCGGTGGTGCGCGGCCTCGGTGACGGCGGCGCGGATCTGACCCGGCACCGCCTGCGCCACGTCACCGGGCCGGGAGCCGTCCGGCTCCCGGCCGGCACCGCGCGGGCCGCAGGTCCGACGCCGGGCGCACGGGGCCGGCGGTCCGCGGTCCGCGTCGCGGCTGCTGCGACATGCTGCCGCATCGGCCGCGGGGCCGCGGGCGGGGCCGGGGCCCGCTCTCACCCGGCGGTCCAGTGGTAGGTCACGTCGGGTTCGTTCTCCTCGTTGCGGCTGCCGTCGTCGTACGCGCCGGCGGTGAAGCCGTGCCGTGCGTAGAAGGCGCGGGCGTCCGCGTTGCGCTGGAAGACGTGCAGGGACAGCCGCTCGGGCGACGCCCGGCGCACGGTGTCCAGGAGGGCCGTGCCGATGCCGCGGCGCCGCACGTCGGGACGCAGGTACAGGTGGTCGAGAACGGTGCCGTCGAGGGAGGCGAAGCCGACGATCTCCGCGGGGTCGCCCAGCTCGGCCACCCAGACGGTGCTGCCGGGCAGCACCACGGCGTCGATCCAGGCCCGGGTCTGCTCGTCGCTGTGGAGGCGGGGCAGATACGGCATGGCGGCGGCCCGGGACGCGAGGAAGACGGCGGTGACGGCCTCGCCGTCGGCCGGGGTCGCACGGCGGATGCGCGGCCGCGGCCGGCCGGAACCGGGCGGGGAAGCGGTCATGAGGTGCCCCGAATCGATGGAGAAGCCCCTGGCAGGGGCATGATCACCCCGAAGCTACCACTGCCGTGCGGGGGCGGGAACGGGTTCTGCGGGCCGCACCGGAAGGCGCCCCGGCCGCCCCTTGCCCGCAGTGCCGCCGGGTGGCGGCGGGCGCCGCCCGGGGCGGCCGGACGGCGCTCAGCAAGGGGCACGCCACGCGTCGAGCTGCGGGCGCTTCAGCATGGAGGAGAACCGCATCGCTTCGGCCTGCGGGCAGAAGGCGCGCACGGGCTCCTCGTACTCCACGTGGAAGACCGCCTTGCCCGCGGCGACGAAGGGCTCCAGCAGGGCGCACTCGTCGTACTGGGCGCACTCCTCGTTCACCGCGAAGTCGAAGTGGTCGATCAGCTGCGGGATCTGGGCCAGGTCGTTCTTGAGGCCGACGGCCAGCCCCCGCTCGTGCGCGATCTCGGCGATCATGCGGTTGTACGCGAGCTGGTCCTGCGCGGTCAGGGGGAAGCCCGTGTCGGCGGCGTACCCCTCCAGGAGGTCCGGCTCGACCGCGTCGAACCCCTTGTCTCGGCACATGTCGAAGCGGCGCTCCATGAGGGGCCGCAGGACCTCCAGCCGGCGGATGTCCAGCCAGCGCTCCCCGTGCCAGCCGTTCGGGGCACCGAGCACGGAGCGGGGGAAGGCGTCGCGGTCCGGCCGGTAGTCCTCCCAGGCTCCCGCGTTCACGTAGCAGATGACCTTGCGCCCGGCACGGTGCAGCCGGGTCACGTCGGCGGCGTCGTTCTCGAACGCGTCGATGTCGTACACGTCGGCGTCGACGGACGTGTCCACCCGTCCGTCGAGCTGCCACTGCCAGGTCAGCCCGGGTCGTGGACGCCACCGGGCGGCGCTGCCGGTGCCTCCCGTGGGTCGGGGCGTCCCCGCCCCGTCCGCCGGGTCCGGCTCTTCCGGGGGCGTGGTGCGGGCGGGCGGCTCCGCGGTGCCCGGGGCCGCCGTGCCGTGGGGTCTCTGCGCCGGGCCGGACGCGGACGAGCCGGGAGGGCCGGTGCCCGTGCAGGCGGCGAGCACGGCGAGCAGGAGCAGCAGCGTCGGCGCAGCCGCCGCCGCGCCGGGGCGGCGCCTCACTGCTCCGCCTCGGTCAGTGCCGGGGTGAGTCCGGACCACGGGTTCGGGAGCTGCCCCGTCACCGGTCCGCAGACCGCGGCCCCCCGCTCCCGGGAGGTCCGCACGGCCAGCGGGACCAGCGGGCGCGGCACGTCGTAGACGAGGTGGCAGACCCGGCCGGGTGGGAGGCGCGCCGTCCACGCGGGGCGGCTGAACCCCGACACGTAGGTGCTCCACGGGCCCTCGAAGGTGACGATCAGGTCCGCGGCCGCGGCGTAGCCGGGGTGCGGGTGCATGCCGGGGTTGAGGACGACGGTGGAGGCTCCGGCGCGGCGCAGCGACCGCACCAGGCGCCGGCAGGGGGCCAGTCCCTCCCGACGGGCCGTCGTCCGGTCGAGGAAGCAGCCGTCCACCCCGTACCAGTCCTGGTGGCGGCGCAGGTCGGCGAGGACGTCCGCGGCGTCGCGGACGCCGTAGTCGGTGTCCGCGTAGCCCAGCAGTCGGGTGCCGGTCGCGCGCAGCGCGTCGGCGGCGGCGGCGAAGGCCGCGTCGGGTGCGGTCCCGGGGCCGTTCGCCGGGTTGATGACGACGCCGTAGGGGCGCTCGGCGGCGGTGGCGAGCCGCCGCCAGGCGTCCGGGTCCTGGGCCGGGTGGACGTACAGGGGGACGAGCAGGCTCATGGCGCCGCGGTTCCTTCCGGTGCGTACGCCGCCCACAGGGCGGTGACGGAGGCGGCGAGGGAGTGGGTCGGCCGCCAGCCGAGCGCGTCGCGGGCCGCGGTGATGTCGGAGCACTGCCACGACACCTGCGCGGACCGGGCGGAGCCGTCGGCGGTCTCCGTGATCCTGCCGCGGTATCCGGCCGCGTCGGCGAGGCCCCGGACGAGATCGCGGACGGGCCTGGCCCCTCCCCCGCCGATGTTGAGGACGGCCGGGAGGGGGCCGTCGGCGGTGGTCGCCAGGTCCACGGCGTGAGCCACGTCCCGGGCGTCGACGAAGTCGCGGTGGGCGGACAGGTCGCCGAGCCGCAGTTCGGCGTCCGGTCGCGTGCCGGCCTCGGCGAGCAGGGCGGCGACCCTGCCCGGCAGTCCCGACCGCGGGGCGCCGGCTCCGACCGGGTTGCCCACCCGGAGCACCACCGCGTCGAGGCCGGAGGCGGTCACGGCGGCCGTCCCCGCCAGTTTGGTGGCGCCGTACGGGCCCGCCGGGGCGCACGGCTCGGTCTCCGGTACGGCCCGGCCGGGGGTTCCGGGCCCGTACTCGGCCGCCGATCCCAGGTGGACGAGCCGGGCGGCGGGGGCCGCCTCGCGCAGGGCCGCGCAGAGCACGGCGGGTCCGCGTGCGTTGACCTCCGCCAGGTGGACGGCGTCGCCGCCGGTGGCGCCCGCGCAGTTGACCACCGCGTCGGGGGCCGCCGCGGCGACGGCGCGGGCCAGGGCGTCCGGGGGGACGGTGGCGAGGTCGGCGGGGACGTCGGCGCCCGGTGCGCGCCCGCCCAGGAGCACCCGGGTGCCCGGCCGGGTGCGCAGCCGGTCGGCGACGTGGCGGCCGAGGTAGCCGCCGGCGCCGAGGACGAGGATCCGCACGGCTGGTCAGGCCCCCTTGAGCAGGAGGGACTTGCGGCTGGTGAACTCCGCGTTCGCCCGGTCGTAGTCGTCCGGGCGGCCGATGTCGAGCCAGTAGCCGTCGAACGCGTAGGCGTGCGGCGGGGTGCCGGCGGCGATCAGGTCGAGGACGAGCTCGTCGAAGCCGAGCGGCAGACCCGGCAGGTACGGGTCGAGGGCGCTGCGGGAGACGCCGTAGACGCCCATGGAGACGCGGTAGTCGATGCTGGGTTTCTCGGTGAAGGCGACGACCCTGCCGGCGTCGGTGGTGAGGACGCCGAAGTCGATGCGGACCTCGCGGGGGTAGGTGGCGATGGTGAGGGGGGCGGCGGACCGGCGGTGGCGCCGCAGGACGTCCGCGTAGTCGAGGTCGGTGAGGATGTCGCCGTTCATGACGAGGAAGTGCTCCGGCAGGCGGTCCTTGAGGGTGAGGAGGGGGCCCATCGTGCCGAGCGGGCTTTCCTCGGTGGCGTAGTCGATGCTCATGCCCCACTGGGAGCCGTCGCCGACATAGGCGCGGATGATCTCGCCCAGGTGGCCGATGGCCAGGGTGCAGTGGGTGAAGCCGACGCCGGACAGCTGGCGCAGCACGATCTCCAGGATGGCGTGCTCGTCACCGATCGGGACGAGCGGCTTCGGCAGTGCGGTGGTGTAGGGACGCAGCCGGACGCCCTTGCCTCCGGCCAGGATCACAGCGTGCATGGCAAACCTCCTGCGGTGGGTGTCGGGGGGGTCAGATGTTGTAGATGCCGGTCTTGTACCGGGCGAGGTGGGCGGGGTCGGTGAACCATGCGGCGGTCCGGGCGAGCCCTTCCTCCAGGGAGTGGCCGGGCCGCCAGCCGGTGGCGGCGGTCAGCCGGGAGGCGTCGGCGACGAGCCGCATCACCTCGGAGGCGGCGGGCCGCAGCCGCTCGGGGTCCTCGCGTACTTCCAGCGGGGCGTCCATGACCTTGCCGATGAGGGTGACGAGGTCGCCGACGGAGATCTCGCCGCCCGTGCCCGCGTTGAAGGTGCGGCCCACGACCCGTTCGGCCGGTGCGGTGCCGACGGCGAGGAACGCCTGCGCGGTGTCCTCGACGAAGGTGAAGTCCCGGGTGGGGCGCAGGTCGCCGAGGGTGAGGGTGCGCTCGCCCGCGGCGACCTGGCCGATGACGGTGGGGATCACCGCCCGCATCGACTGGCGGGGCCCGAAGGTGTTGAAGGGGCGGAGGGTGACCACGGGGGTGGCGAAGCTGGCGTGGTAGCTGTCGGCGAGGCGGTCGCCGCCCGCCTTCGAGGCGGCGTAGGGCGACTGGGTGTGGATCGGGTGGTCCTCGGTGATGGGCACGGTCCGTGCGGTGCCGTAGGTCTCGCTGGTGGAGGTGTGGACGAGGCGGGGCGTCTCCAGGGCTCGCACGGCTTCGAGGACGTTGAGGGTGCCCGTCACGTTGGTGTCCACGTAGCTGTGGGGCGCCTGGTAGGAGTACGGGATCGCGATGAGCGCGGCGAGGTGGTAGGCGCAGTCGGCGCCGTCGAGGAGGGCGCGCACGGAGCCGGGGTCGCGGACGTCGCCGAGCACGATCTCCACGTGGTCGAGCACGTCGGCCGGGAGGGTCTCCAGCCAGCCGTAGGAGGAGAAGGAGTTGTACTGGGCCATGGCGCGCACGCGGTGTCCGGAGGCGACGAGGGCCTCCGTGAGGTGGGAGCCGATGAAGCCCTCGGCTCCGGTGACGGCGGCCAGGGGTGCGGAGGTCACGGTGTTCCTTTCGACGGGGGCGGGGGACGCGCCGTGCGGGGTCGGACGCCGGGCGGGATGTCGGGCGTCCGGGCTGGTCGCTGGGCGGGGGTCCGGGTGCGGGTGGTGGACGGGCCGGTGTCAGCCGGTCGGTAGCGGTGGTCGCCCGGCGGAAGCCGGGCGGTGGCGGTGGTCCGCGGGCGGAGGTCAGGCGTGCGGGGCGGGCCTCCCCAGGTGGACGACGGCGAGTGCCGTGAGGCAGACCGCGGTCGGCGCGCAGACCGCGGGGAGCAGCGCCGCCGGCCCCGGCGGGGAAGCGGTCAGGGTGGCGGTGCCGGCCGCCGCGGCGGCGGCGAGGCAGACGAGGGCGGGCGGCCAGGCCACCCCGAACGCCTGGAGCAGCAGGGCCGTCCACAGCACCGCCGCCAGGCACAGCAGCGCGGCGGGGCCGGTGGCGATGAGCCGGGCGGGCGGGAGGAGGACCAGGAGGTAGGCCGTGAGGCAGAGGGCGAGGACGCCGCAGGAGCGGAGCAGGAAGGCGGCGGGGGTGGAGGAGGCGCGCAGCGCGGTCACCGACCAGCCCCGGTACCGGTAGAGCAGCCATTCGGCGGGCCCCATGCTGAGGGTGAGCGCGAGCACCGCGAAGGGGTCGTGCCGCCCCTCCAGGAGGGTGAGGACGGCCGCTGCCAGCCCGAAGAGGCCGTACGGGACGGACGCGCGGAGCGGGGGCCGCGGGTCGGCGGAGGTGGCGGCCGGGGCTGTGAGGCAGGCCGTGAGGGCGCGTGCCGCCGCGGCCAGGACCGCCAGCAGGGCCAGCAGCGGCAGGGCGGACCGGAGCAGGGGGCCGGGTTCCCACCAGGGCAGCGCGGCGGCCCCCGCGATCAGGGGGGTGAGGGCGAGGAGCAGCAGCCGCTCGCGGCCGAGGACCAGCAGCACAC
>NZ_MKXB01000172.1:0-12527 GCF_001865245.1 Streptomyces sp. CC53
CCCCACGCCCGCCCAGGCCGGTCCGCCCGCCCGCCCGTCCCGTGCCCGGCCCCGCCGCGCCGCGTGCTGCCCGGTCCTCCGCCGGGCCGGGCCCTGCCGCCGCGCCTGCCACGTACGGCCCCGCCCAGGGAGGTGAGCCCGGCGCCCACCCCGCTCCCGGCCACCCCGTGCCCGCGCCCAGCGCCCACCCGGCGTCGGCCCAGACCGGTTCTCCCGCTCATCCGGCACCCGCCCAGGCCGGCACCCCCGCCCATCCGGTACCCGCGCCCGCCGCCCAGCCGGTGGCGGCCCACCGCCCAGGAGGAGCCTCCCGGACGCGCCCCACCCCCGACTCCCGGCCGGTGGCCGACGAGCACCTGGCCGGGGCCGTCCGCAGGCCGCAGCACGGCGAGTCCCGCACCGCCCGCATCGTCCGCACCGTACGGAGAATCGTTTCCTCATCGGCGGCGCGCGAGGTCGCCGACGCGACCCGTACCGCCGAGACGCTGCAGCAGCCGGTCACCACCGGCCGGCAGATCGCGGTCACCTCGATACGCGGCGGCGCCGGCAAGTCGACCGTCGCCGCCCTGCTGGGCACCACCTACGCCCACTACCGCCAGGACCCCGTCCTGATCGTGGAGGCCGACCCGTCCCTCGGGTCCCTGCCGCTGCGGCTCGGCGCCGAGCACGTGCGGTGGACCACGGCCGACATCGCGGACATCGTCGAACCGCAGATGTCCCTGCTGGACGTCACCGGCTACCTGACCCGGCTGCCCGGCGACGCCTGGCTCCTCCCCGCCAGCCAGGGCCAGATCGGCGCGATGCTGGACAGCACGACGTACGGGCGCGTCATGGTCGCCCTGCGCCGCTACTTCGGCGTCACGGTCGTCGACTGCGAAACCCTGCCCGCCAAGGTGGCCCGCGTCGCCGTCTCCGCGTCCCAGGCACGCGTCCTGACCGCGCCGGCCACACCGGAGGGCGTCTCCAGCACCCGCACGGTCCTGGAGTGGATGCGCGGACTGCCCCAGCACGTGATCGCCGGCACCGTCGTCGTCCTCACCGAAGCGACCCCGCACGCGCGCCTCGACGTGGACGAGGCCGCCCGCAGCCTGGCGTCGACGGGGGTGTCCGTGCACGTCCTGCCGTACGACCGGCACCTCGCGGCCGGCGGCACCATCCGCACCGACCTGCTGGCCGAGCCGACCCGGCAGTCCGTCACCCGCTTCGCCGCCGACGTCTTCCAGATGTCCCTGCGGCGCCACTGAACCCCGTCTGAGCAGCTGATGAGCACCCGACTGATCCACCGCCCGGCCCGGACCACACGCCCGCCCGCCGCCTCGGAGCCCCGCGTCGTCGAGGCCCCACCGAACCTCCCCGAGGGCAAGGCCGGCAACGTCGCCATGTCGCTGCTGCCGGTCGCCGGCGTCATGTCGTCCGTCGTGATGATGACGGTCGTCCGCAACAGCCAGTTCGCCGCACTCGGCGCGCTCCTCCTCGTCGTCACCGTCCTCGGTTCCCTCGTGATGGTCTTCTCGCAGCGCGGCAAGGCGCAGCGCACCCGCCGCACCCAGCGCGAGGCCTACCTGGCGTACCTGGAGGACCTGCGCGAGGAACTGGCCACCGAGGAGCGGGACCGGCGGGAGACCGCGGACGTCCTCAACCCGCCGCCGCACGCGCTGTACGACGTCGTGCGCGACCCGGCGCGGCTGTGGGAGCGCCGCCGCCCCGACGCCGACTTCCTCCGCGCCAGGGTGGGCACCGGGGAGATGCCCGTACGCGACCTGCGGATCGCCCAGCCCGAGTCCACCGTGCTCAGCCCACCCGACCGGTTCATGCTGAACGAGGCGTCCGCCCTGGCGGCACGCTTCCGCACCGGCCACGAACTCCCGCTCACCGTCCCCCTCGACCGCGTGGGCAACATCAGCGTCGTCGGGCCCCGCGAGGACTGCCTGCGCGTGGCCCGCGCGCTGATCGTCCAGGCGGCGGCCCTCCACGCGCCCGACGACGTGGGCGTCGCCGTCGCCGCTCCCGGCGAGCGGCTCGGCGACTGGGAGTGGGCCAAGTGGCTGCCCCACCTGCTGGACACCGAGCGGTTCGACGGGCCGGTGGCCGCCCGGCGCATCGCCCCCTCCCTCCCCCAGCTCGCCCGCCGGCTGGGCCCTGAGCTGCGGCGCCGCGCCTCCTACGCGGCCGAGGTGCGCCGCGGACTGTCCGACCGGGACGCCCTGACGATGACGTCCCGGCTGCTCGTCGTCTCCGACGGCCACGGCGAGGACGCCGTCGAACTGCCGCTGCCCGACGAGGCCGTCGGCCTCCGCGACATGGGCGTCACCGTCGTCCACCTCCTCGAACAGCGCATACAGGAACCCGGCCACGTCGGGGTACGGATCACCGTCGACGCGGGCCGGGTCGTCATCGAGGACCTGCGAGGGGAGGAACCGGTCAGCGCGCGCGGCACCGCCGACGACGTGGACCCGCCGTTCGCCGAGGGCCTGGCGCGGATGCTGGCCCCGCTGCGGCTGTCCGCCGAGTCGCTCGCGGACGCGCCGCTGGCCGGGCCGGTCGGCTTCGCGGACCTGCTCGGCGTCGACGACGTGGCCCGCCTCGACCTGGACAGGCTGTGGGCACCCCGCGGGGAGCGGTCCTTCCTCCGGGTGCCCATCGGCGTCAACGACGCCCGCGAACCGGTGCTCCTCGACCTCAAGGAGTCCTCCGAACTGGGCATGGGCCCGCACGGCCTGTGCGTCGGCGCCACCGGCTCCGGCAAGTCGGAGCTGCTGCGCACACTCGTCCTCGCCCTGGCGGCCACACACCCGCCGGAGGACCTGGCGCTCGTCCTCGTCGACTACAAGGGCGGGGCGACCTTCGCCCCGTTCGCCGGGCTGCCGCACGTCGCCGGTGTCATCACCAACCTGGAGAACCAGGCGGGCCTCGTCGAACGCGTCCACGCCTCTCTCGCCGGCGAGGTCAAACGCCGCCAGCAGGTGCTGAAGGACGCCGGAAACGTCGCCGACATCGGCGACTACGCGGCCCTGCGCGCCGACAGGCGCCCCGACCTCGAACCCCTGCCCCATCTCTTCGTCGTCATCGACGAGTTCGGCGAACTCCTCACCGCCAAACCCGACTTCATCGACCTGTTCCTGTCCATCGGCCGCATCGGCCGTTCCATCGGCGTGCACCTGCTGCTGTCCAGCCAACGCATCGAGGGCGGCAAGCTGCGCGGACTCGACACCTACCTGTCGTACCGGCTGGGCCTGCGGACCTTCTCCGCCGACGAGTCCCGCACCGGCCTGGACACCCAGGACGCCTTCCACCTCCCGCCGCTGCCCGGCTTCGGCTACCTCAAGGTCGACACCAGCCACTACGAGCGCTTCAAGGCCGGCTACGTCTCCGGGGCGTACCGGGGACCGGTCCGCCGCCCCGAGGACGAGGACACCGGCCCCCTCGTGCTGGAGTACCCGACGCTCAACACCCTGGGCGAGCCCGGATCCGACACAGACGCGCAGGAGCCGCCCGTCCGGCGCAGGGAGACCGGCCCCACCGAGCTCGGCACGATGGTGGAACAGCTGGAACGCGCGCCGGCCGCGCCCGTGCGCCGCATCTGGCTGCCCCCGCTGCCGGCCGCGCTCCCGCTCGACCGGGTGGCCGGCCCGCTGGACGTCGGCCCGGCGCGGCATGCAGCTGCGGAGGCGGCGCGGCCCCCTCCAGGTGCCGCTCGGGCTGCTCGACGACCCGACGAAGCAGTGGCAGGGCGAGTGGTTCCTCGACCTCACGGTCGCGGGCGGCCACGCCGCCGTCATCGGCGGCCCCCAGTCCGGCAAGACGACCCTGCTGCGCACCCTCGTCCTGTCGCTCGCCCTGACCCACACGCCGCAGGAAGTCGGCGTCTACGCCCTCGACCTGGTGGGCGGCGGCCTCCAGGCGCTGTCCGGGCTGCCGCACGTCGGCGGCGTCGCCACCCGCGCCGACCGGGAACGCGCGGCCCGCACCGTCGAGGAGGTGCGCGGCATGCTCGCCCAGCGCGAGGAACTCTTCCGCACCCACGGCATCGACTCCGTCGAACAGCTGCGGACCCTGCACGCCACCGGGCGCCTCCCCGAGCTGGCGTCCGCCGAGATCGTGCTCGTCATCGACGGCTTCGGGGCGCTCCGCGACGACTTCGAGGAACTGGACGACACCGTCTCCGACCTCCTCAAGCGGGGCGGCGGCTACGGCATCCACGTGGTGGCGGGCATGCTCCGCTGGAACGACGTGCGCATCGCCGTCCAGTCGAACTTCGGCACCCGCGTCGAACTGCGGCTCAACGACCCGGGCGAGTCCAGCATCGACCGCGAACTCGCCGAGACCCTGGCTCCCGACGAGCCCGGCCGGGTCCTCACCGACCGCAAGTTGTTCGCGCAGGCAGCCCTGCCCCGCACGGACGGCCTCGCCGACGCGGCCGAACTCGGCACGGTCCTGGAGCGCACCGCCGGCACGGTCCGTGCCACCTGGAGCGGCGACGTCGCCCAGCCGGTGCGCGTCCTCCCGCACGTCCTGGAACCGGCCCTGCTCCCCGGACCGGCCGCGGAACCGCGCCGGGTCCCGATCGGCCTCGACCAGACCGGCCTCGCGCCCGTGCTGCTCGACCTGTTCGCGCACGACCAGCACCTCCTGGTGCTCGGCGACAGCGAGTGCGGCAAGACCAGCCTGCTCAGAACGGTCGCGACGGGCCTGATGGAGCGGCACGGCGAGGACGACCTCGTGTTCGCCGTCATGGACCCGCGCAGGGGCCTGCGCGGCGTCATCCCCGAGGAGTTCCTCGGCGGGTACGCGTACAACGGCAAGCTGTGCGCGGGGCTTTCGGCGGGCATCGCCACCGAGTTGGAGAAGCGGCTGCCCGACGAGGGCGCCTCCCTGGACGACCTGGAGCCGGGCAGTTGGGGCGGCGGCCCCCGCATCGTGGTCCTCGTCGACGACTACGACGTCCTCACCACCGCCGGGCAGGCACCGCTCACCCCGTTCCTCCCCTACATCCCGTCCGCCGTCGACATCGGCCTGCACTTCGTGCTGACCCGCCGGGTCGCAGGCGCCTCACGCGGCATGTACGAGCCGCTCGTCATGGGCCTGCGCGAGTCCGGCGCCTCGGCCCTCGTGATGGACGGCGACCGCGGCGAGGGCCAGCTCTACCCGGGCGTTTACGCCTCGCCGCAGCCACCGGGCCGGGGCGTCCTCGTCCGCAGGGGCCACGCCAACCGCCTCGTCCAGACCGCCTACAGCCCCTGACCCGACCGCGTGCACCGCGGGATCCGTACCGCCCTGATCCGGACGGCCTGCACCCCCTGATCCAGACCACCTGCACGTGCTGCGGAGCCCGGCGCCGACCGGTCACCCGCAGCGCCGCTGCCGGCCGTACGCCTACAGGGCCGTCGCACGGTGCACACGAACCGCGAGAGACCCGAGAGACCTGAGAGACCTGAGAGACCCCAGAGACCTGAGAGACCCGAGAGACCCGAAGGCGAGGCGAAGCCCGAACGACCCGAGCGACGCAAACGCCGCAATCGACCGGAGCGACCCGCCCCCCAGAGCGACCCGAGCCACCCGAAACCCCCGGGCGCCCCGAGCCACCCGTGAGCCCCGAACGACCCGGGCCACCCGTGCGCCCCGAACGACCCGAGAGCCCCGAGGAACCGAAGGACCCCATGACCAAGGACGTCATCGCCCTGACCCGCCGCATGCCCGACCCGGCGACCGTGCTCGCGGGGCTGCTCGCCGGCGGCCCCGACATGCTGGGGCGCCTCACGGGCGAGGGCGCCGTCGTGCAGCTCTGCGACGAGACGGGCCGGCCGCTCGTCTCGGTCGAGGCGCCGCTGCTCGTCCAGGTCGCGGGCGAGGCCGAGCGCCTGCTCGGCGCGGCGCCGCCCCCCGTCCCGTTCTGGTGGACGGAGGCCCGTGCCACCACCGGCGTGCCGGACGCAGAGCGGCTCGCCGGCACCTTCGCGGCCCGCCTCGCCGACCTCGCGGGGGGCTCCGCGTGGCCGCCGGACACCGCGGGGTCGCTGGAGGTGGTGCCCACGGAGGGGGTGACCGTGGCGCCCGAGCCGGCAGCAGCGCAACCCGCGGTGGACGTGCTCACCGACAAGGTCGCCGTCGTCATCCAGGACCGGCCGGTCGTCGCCATGACGGCCTGGCTCGCGGACGCCTTCCGCGCCGCGGCCGAAGCGGGCCTGGGCCTCCAGGTCGTCAGCCCGCCCGGCACGTTCATGTCGCCCGCCGTGCGCGACAGCCTCGGCGGCTGGCCGTCGCGGTGGGTCGTGCAGGACGAGAGGGACGGCTACTACGACGGCCTGACCGGAGCCGTTCTCCGCTGGCAGGACGGCATGTTCGCGCCCCTGGCTCCGACACACCCGGCTCAGTCGGCGGCCCCGGCGCCTCCGGTGGCCGGCGCCTTCCGGGAGGTGGCACGCACCGGCGAGCGGCAGCTCGCGATCACCTACCGCGCCGTGCACCCGGCGGACGAGCGTCTGGTGCTGGGCGGCGGCCTGGAGGCGGTCTGGCGGGAGCTGACGGGGGAGCCGCCGGCCGGCTGGGGCACCGCCGAGCCCGCCAACCTGCCGTGGTCGCCGCGCCGCCTGACCGACGTGGCCCGCGCACGGGCGCCCCGGCCCACGTGGTGCGTCGTGGTCGGGCACCCCGACCGGCCGGGCCTCGCCACGGTGCGGGTACGCCGCACCACGGCCGGGATCGAGGAGGAGATCACCCTGGCGCTCGGCTACGGCGCGGGCGAGGAACCGCCGGTGGACGCCGTGCCGCGCGCCGCGGAGGCCCTCGCCACCCGCCACCGCCTGCAGTCGATGCTCGTACAGATCCGCAGGGCCCGGCGCGACCTCGCGGTACCGCTTCGAAGGCCCCGGCGTACCCCTGGCGTTCGTCCTCGGGGCCGAGGAGGTGCGGGCCGTGCCGGGTGACCGCGCCCGGCGCACCCCGCTGCCCCAAGCACCGGTGGAACTCGGCCCGAAGGCCCGCCCGGGCCTGTACTACCCGCTGCCGGGGAACCCTTCGGACCTGTCGGGCTGGGCGGACTTCGAGGCACTGATGAGGCACCTGAAGGGCGAATAACCCAACTGGCGCCCTGTCATATATGTGTCACGGAGCCGCGGTTCCGAACTGCAAACACGTCCGCACGGTTGATACACATGGGTCAGTAGCCGAACATCAGACCGGTTGGGGGGAAGCTGATGAAGTTCGACATGGGCTCCAAGGTCCTGACGACCCTGCTGCAGCAGTCGAATCTGTCGACGAATGACCTGGGTCTGCTGATCCGCCAGCTGATCCAGGCGGCGGCGCCGCTGGAGGGCAAGTTCAACGGTGCGGGCAAGGCGTCGTTCGACCTGTTCAAGTCGCGGTCGGACGAGATCACGGCCGAGCTGAACGCGTCGCTGCGGGCGATCCTCGGCGGCCAGTCCGGCATGGAGTCGGCCTTCGGCTCCGGTGAGCAGGAGCAGGGAGAGAACGCGCGGTCGCAGATGTCGACGGCGAACTTCGACGCGGCCCGCTTCTCCGGCCGCCGCTGACGTGCGGTGTCCCGCCCGGGCGGGCACCACTGACACCTACTGACGCATCACTGCGGGGGAGTGGACTTTCGATGGCATCGGGTAGCGACCGCCGTTCGTACGACGTCTCGGCGTCGACGGAGGCGCAGACCAACATCCAGGCGGTCATCGCGCGTCTGGAGCAGGTCATCTCGGCGCGGGACGCGCAGGTGAAGGCCGCGATGAAGGACTTCCAGGCCGACGGAGTGTCGGACGAATACCACGCGAAGGAGCTGCGCTGGAACAGCGCTTCGCAGGAGGTCAAGAACATCATCCGGCTGCTGAAGACGACGCTGGAGAAGAACGACGCGACCGCGCAGCAGACACTGGCGCGGGCCAAGGCGGCGGTCGACAACATCGGCTGAGCGCTGACTGACACGCGTACGGGGGTGCGTGCATGACGGGGTGGGACATCAAGCCGCAGGGCGTACAGGGCCAGCTGCGGCTCACCGGCACGAAGGCGGGTGAGCTGGAGAAGGCGTTGCAGGCGATGCTCGGCGACATACAGGCGGCGGCCGCGGCCGCCGGGACGGCGGTGCCCGGTTCGGCGGCCACCACACGGCTCCAGGGCCCGCCGTCGTCGTCCGACAACCTGGAGCGCAAGGCCCAGGGGCCGGTCGCCGCGGCGCTGGCGCAGTACGTGGAGAAGCGCGGCAAGGAGTTCAGGTCGATGGCCGAGCGGACCCAGGCAGCGGTGCTCGGCGCGGCCAAGGCCACGAACGCGTACGTCGAAGGCGACCTGGAGACGGCCAAGGAAGCCCAGGACGCGGCGCGCTCGGTGCGCCTGGACCTGCTGAAGGACCTCGGGGGGAAGAAGTGAGCGGCAACGAGCCGGTCATCCCGGGAGAGGTGCCCGTCTTCACCGGCAACGAGGAGGAGCTCGACGCGAAGGTGAAGGCGCTGAGCGGCCACGGGCTCAAGGTCTCCACCGCGGCCGGTGACATCCACAGCGCCTTCGGCGGACTGCGGGCCTTCTACCGGGCGCCCGAGGCCGAGCAGCTGTTCGCGACCACCAAGCCGGTCGCCGACAAGGGCCTCGACCTGAGCTCCGACATGTGCGTGATCGCCGGAGCGCTCGGCACGTACGCCAGCACCATCCGGCCTCTCGTCAAGCGCCTGGACGATCTGCGCGCGCAGGCGGTGACCTTCCGGGAGCGGATCGCCGGCGACGACGAGTGGCGCGAGGACGGCGACCTGATCGACGAGAACCTCGAGCGCCGCAACGCGATCGCGGAGGTGTGGGCGCAGTTCCAGGAGGCGGAACGTTCCTGCCATGCGAAGATCGTCGCACTGGTGGGCGGCGAGCCCCTGAAGGTCAACGACGGCTCCAACGGCAAGGGCATGTACGGCTACGACGCCGAGGCCCTCAAGCAGTCCGAGAGCCTGCCCTGGGGCGACGCCGTTCAGGAGTCGATCCCCTGGTACCACATCCACGAGCACGCCTGGGAGTTCGGCAAGGGCGTCATCGTCGACGGCGTGTGGGGCACGATCAAGGGCCTGGGCACCTTGGTCGGCTTCGACGGTTGGGACGCGGCCGGCCAGGCGTGGACCGGCCTCGGCAAGCTCCTCACCGGCGTGGTGATCACCGCGATACCCGGCGTCGGCGCCGCGTACTGGGCGATGCCCGAGGACAAGCTGCCGGCCTGGCTGCGTGACTCGCGCACCGCGGTGAAGGAGACCGGCAAGGCCCTGCTGGCCTGGGACAAGTGGGGCTCCAACCCCTCGCGCGCCGCGGGCGAGGTCACCTTCAACGTCCTGACCACCGTCTTCACCGGCGGTGCCGGCGGCGCGGTCGCTGGCGCCGGCAAGGCGGGCGCGGTCGCCAGGACGCTGTCCCTGGCGGGCAAGGCCGGCAAGGCCGTCGACCCGATGACGTACCTCTCCAAGGGCGCGGGCGCGGGCGTGGTCAAGATCGGCGACATCATGACCGGCCTCAAGGGCGCCGGGGCCCTCGACATCCCCAGCATCAACCTCGACGGAGCACTCGCCCTCCCGGACGGCGCGAGGGTCCTGCCCGACGGAACGCTCGACCTTCCCTCCGGCACCCCCGTCCCGGACGGCGCACTCAAGCTCCCCGACGGCACCGTCAGACTCCCGGAAGGAACCGCGACGCTCCCGCCGGGCACGGTCACCCTGCCGGTGGACGGCCCCGCCCGCTTCATGGACCCCAAGGGCCACCTCTACGACGCCGACGGCACCCTCGTCCAGCGGGCCGAGGATGCCCCCAGGGAAGCCGAGCCCCCCACAGGCGCCAACGCCCCGCACACGACCGCCCCGAAGCCCGACACACCCGCCACGGCGGCCGTACCGGAACGCGAACCGGCCGCAGTCGGCGCCCGCGGCAACGACGACGTACTCCGCCTCGGCTCGGACACCCCCGACCCGCTCCACCGCCCCGCGGACAACACCCCGACTGCCCGCCCGGACACCACCCCGGGCGGCACGGCCCCGGAGGGCATGCCCGGCAATAGCGCGGACCGGAACACACCGGATGGCGGCACAGCCGACACCGGACTCCGCGACGGTACTTCAACGGGTGACTCCGGAGGTGAGGCGTGGAATGGTCCGGACACGCCCCTGCCAGGTGGGGGCACCGCTGACACAATGCCCCCGCAGGGTCAGCCTCCGGTAGCCGAGCCGCCGAACGGAGGAGGGCGAACCGGATCCAACGTCGACCCATCGTGGTCGGCCGACCTGCCGAGCCGGGTGAACGAACCGCTCCCAGAACTGTCGACGCAGGAGCGTGCTGATCACTGGCTGCATCTCGACGAGGTGGAGCAGCGGAGCCCCGCTGATTTTGACCACCTGCAGCGGGATCCGGACAAGAACGGCGGAATCTCGGAGCCGTCCAAGGATGAGGCGAGGGTGGGATTGGATCTTCGTGAGCAGGGGCGGGTCCCTGCTGATATCCAACGTCCCGCCGAGCCAGATCGCGGGGAGTTCTACTCACCGAGCACGGGCAGGTACTACGACATTAAGGGTGTTCACTCAGACTGGCCGCCGTTCAACAACGTTCGAGACAAGTCTCAGCCCTTCAGAGGGGCCTACGATCCCGCCAATAACGGTAGATGGGTCAGGAAGCTTGAGGAGCAGATCGTCGACAAGGAGCGCACTGTTATCCTTGACGTTCGTAACGCAAATCAGGCAGCAATTGATGACATACGGTCCATCGTCGAGAAGAACGGCTGGGAGAACAATGTCATTTGGTACCCGTAGGGGCTGGGCGCCTCGGGCCTTTCCAGTCGACCGTACTGCCGCCCGTCGACTGCAGGAATGGCTACAGGAGGGCGGGGGCAGCCTCGACGCAGTGGGTCTCGATCTCAGGGGTGCCGACCTTACGGGAGGCGACTTCTCTGAGTCCTGGTTCAGTGACGCTAAGTTGGCGGGAGTTGTGCTGAAGGAGGCGGACTTCTATCGCGCTGACATGCAGGGGGCTGACCTCTCGGGGGCTGATCTGGCTGGCGCTTCCCTTGTGCGTTCTAACCTTGATGATTCCGTGATGAGGGCGGCTGTTCTCGATGGCGCAGACTTCGTCAAGGCGTCCCTCTATGGCGTCGACGCATCAGGGGCGAGCTTCCGTGGTGCGCGACTCATGGGAGCCTCACTGCTGGACGCCAACCTCTGTGGAGCGGATCTGACCGACGCAACCGTGATGGAGAACTCCTTCAGGGTGAGACTCGACGAAACTGTCATTCTGCAGGGTTTCTCAGGGTCGATCTTCGGCCCGGTTGAAGTCTCGACTGGCGAAAAGCTCACAACGATCGGCGGCGCTGACCTAGAGCAGTGGATTCGCAACAAGGGCGGCACGGTTACTGTCATCTCCAGATCCCAACGTGCTGATCGTCATTGATCGGAAAGTCATGGACTCCCCTGGCTGAGGACGCAGCGGGTGTGTGGAGTACCGCGGCATCCGCGCAAAGACGTGGGGCTGGCGTTTTCAGCGGTGGGGGAGGCCGCGAACGCTTGCCCTGGGTCAAGAGAACCGCAGCTCATGCATGCAATCTTGCGCGCGGACGGTGAAGTTGACGAAGACCTGCGCCGAAATCGCGGCCGAGCATCGCCAGCAGAGAATGAACGGGATTCGGGTCGCGCACTGAAGCTGAGGTTGAAAGGGTGGGGTGACAGTCGGCGTTGGCGGTGCTACATCCTCGTCATGAGGTACGCGGATGGCGGCGGGCTGACCGCCGCGGGGCGGGCGACGCGTGAAGCGGTGCGCTTTGAGGCCGCGGAGATGTTCGGGCAGGGGGTGCGGCCGCCGGAGGTGACCCGCAGGCTACGGGTGTCGCGGAAGCCGGCCTACGCCCGGCACACCGCCTGGCGCCAGGGCGGCAGCGCGGCCCTGGCCTCCAAGGGGCCGGCGGCTTTCCGTGCCGACTGGACGATGCCCAGGCAGAACAGCTGCAGGCCGAGCTGGAAGCGGGACCGGCGGCGCACGGCTGGCTGGAGGACCAGCGGTGGACCCTGGCGAGGGTCGCGGAGCTGATCCACCGCCTGTTCGGGCACCGGTACACCCCGCGCGGGGTGTCGTATCTGCTGCACCGGCCGGGCTGGTCACCGCAGGTCCCCGCGCACCGGGCGGTCGAGCGCGACGAGCAGGCCGTAGCACGGTGGCGGTCGGAGCAGTGGTCACGGGTAGGAGGACGGTCCAGCTCCTGGGCGCGTGGATAGTCTTCGAGGACGAGGCCGGGCGGGACCTGAAACCCGGCAAAGGCCGCACCTGGTCACGGCGCGGGCGGACGCCGCTGGTCAGGGCGACCGGGAAGGGCTCGGGCCGGGTCCTGATGGCCGGGATGATCTGTGTCAGACCGGGGCGTGAGACCCGTCTGATCTACCGGACGCAGACATACCGGGGCCGCACCGGCGAGAAGAAGGGTTTCCGGACCCGCGAGTTCGTGGACCTGCTCACCTCCGCCCGCCGACAGCTCGGCGATGCCCCGCTGATCGTGGTGTGGGACAACGCCAGCACCCACCACGCCAAGG
>NZ_MKXB01000172.1:12537-12680 GCF_001865245.1 Streptomyces sp. CC53
TCGGTCGAGCGCGACGAGCAGGCCGTAGCACGGTGGCGGACGGAGCAGTGGTCACGGGTAGGAGGACGGTCCAGCTCCTGGGCGTGTGGATAGTCTTCGAGGACGAGGCCGGGCGGGACCTGAAACCCGGCAAAGGCCGCACC
>NZ_MKXB01000172.1:12690-12804 GCF_001865245.1 Streptomyces sp. CC53
CGGGAGTTCTGCGAACGCAACAGCGACTGGCTGACCATCATCAAGCTCCCGCCCTGCGCACCCGCCCTCAACCCCGTCGAAGGCGTGTGGGCCCACCTGAAGAAGTCCCTGGCC
>NZ_MKXB01000172.1:12814-16239 GCF_001865245.1 Streptomyces sp. CC53
AGCCCGCGAGTTCGCGGACCTGCTGACCTCTGCCCGCCGGCAACTCGGCGATGCCCCGCTGATCGTGGTGTGGGACAACGCCAGCACCCACCACGCCAAGGCGTTGTGGGAGTTCTGCGAACGCAACAGCGACTGGCTGACCATCATCAAGCTCCCGCCCTACGCACCCGCCCTCAACCCCGTCGAAGGCGTGTGGGCCCACCTGAAGAAGTCCCTGGCCAACCCCGCACCCCGCACGATCGACGAGCCGACCCCGCTCGTGAAGAACCGCCTACGCGCCATCCAACACCGACCGCAGATCCTCAACGGCTTCATAGCCGAGACCGGATTCGGACTGGAGCCCCCGTAGCCCCGTCACCCTGCCCTTTCAACCTCAGAAGCAACGTAGGTTGTACGGGGTGGGGGTGTGGGGCCGGGCGGGCGATGGGCGCCGGCGTGTCCGGCCCTCATTCGCAACTCACTCGTGATCAGTGACACACGACGACAGAGACCTGGACTCAGTGGGACTGAGTCCGGGTCTCCATGTTTCGCACTCTTGCTGGTCAGCGGCTTGGTCACGCTGTCCGAGCTGGAGACAGGATTCGAACCTGAGCAGCGGCTCCGGAGGCCGGCGGCGAAGTGGGAGAACGCACAGGCCAAGGCGCTATCGGAGTCCTACCGGCGACAGATTGTCCACAAGGATCAGGGCGCCAACGACAGGACACCTTGGGCATGAAGATCAAGTTCTACGGCTGGAGTACTAGGCTGTCGGAGCGCTCCGATACCCTTGCGAGCATCTCAGTGCAGGCGGGCATACGGACGACCCGTTGCTAGGAGGATCGACGTGACTCAACCACCGTTGCCGATGGATGTTCCGCAAGCGAAACGAGCGGCCAACACCACCACGTTCGTGGACAACATGCGGCTTCCAGTGCACCGGTGGTTCCGATACAGCGCTGGCTTCTCAGCCCAGTGGGCTGCGACGGTGATTGCGGAGTCCGAGGCGAAGCATGTGCTCGACCCCTTTGGTGGCTCTGGCACCAGCGTCATCGCTGCCGAGACAGTGGGAGCTACTGGCGTCGGCGTCGACGTGCACCCGTTCGTCACCCGCATCGCGAAAGCCAAGCTCGCATGGCGAGCCGATCCCGACGTTCTCATCAAGCGCGCCGACGAGGTTCGACTTGAGGTTGGGAAAGGCAGCCCCGTAACGGAGCCGTCCTCGCCGCTGATTGCCAAGTGCTTCCCCGACCGGGAGGCCCTGCTTGACCTGCTGCGTGTACGCGATGCCATCGAGCGCCTCCGAGTTGGGGACGAGTACGACGAGCTGCTGTGGCTGGCGTTCGTGAGCATCATTCGTGCCTGTTCTCCTGCTGGGACCGCACAGTGGCAGTACGTGCTTCCGAACAAGACGAAGAGCCGTGTAGCGGAGCCGCTTGCGGCATTCGAGGCCCGCGTCGAACTCTTCGCGCAGGACATGTGGGCAATGGGCTCCAGGAGATCAGCTCCCGAGGGGCAGATCATCGAAGCCGATGCTCGGACACTGGAGGGTGTCCCGGATGGATGGGCAGACCTCATTGTCACGTCGCCGCCGTACGCAAACAACTTCGACTATGCCGACGCGACGCGACTGGAACAGTCGTTCCTCGGAGAGATTGTCGGCTGGGGCGATTTGAAGCCGCTGCGGAAGAAGCTGATGAAGTCAGCGACCCAGCACATGGGCGGTTGGGACCCTGCTGAGGCGCTGGAGTCGCCACTGCTGGAGCCGATCCGCAAAGAGCTGTTGGCCGTCTTCGCTGAGCTGGCGAAAGTCAGGAGCACGAAGGGCGGGAAGAAGGCCTACGATCTCATGGTTGCGGGCTACTTCTTGGACTCTGCGCAGGTCTGGCAAGCGCTCCGGCGGGCGAGCGCGCCAGGCGTAAAGGTCTGCTACGTCGTTGGGGATTCAGCCCCGTATGGCGTTCATGTGCCGGTCGAGCGCTGGCTTGGAGAGCTCGCACTCTCGGCGGGGTTCAACGAGTGGCGCTTCGAGAAGGTGCGCGACCGTAACACCAAGTGGAAGAACCGGAAACACGATCACCCCCTCCACGAGGGTCGACTTTGGATTGAGGGCTGAGAATGGCGACAGCACCGGGTCACCTCCTCGGGCAGATCATCGGCAACGTCATGGAGGAAGCGCTGAAGCCGGTCCTCCAGGACGTCGCTGGCCGTCATGACCTGTACCTCGACAGTAAAGGTCCTCGTCCCGGAGTGCGCCCCGGCACGCTGGTTACATGGACCGATGACTTGGGGAACAGCCACGACCTTGACTTCGTGCTGGAGCGCGGAGGCAGCCCCAGAAAGGCTGGGAATCCAGCGGCCTTCATAGAGGCGGCGTGGCGGCGGTACACGAAGCACTCCAGGGCGAAGGCGCAGGAGATTCAGGGAGCTGTGCTCCCAGTGCTTGCGAAGTGGAATAACGTTAAGCCGACGCCTGCTGCGGTGGTGGCCGGACAGTGGTCGGCGCCGTCCCTGCAGCAGATGCGGTCAAGCGGATTCGTGGTGCTGCATCTCCAGTTCCCGACCACGGCGAAGGTCTTCCGTGATGCTGGTATCGATATTGAGGGACTCGGTGAAGGCACGCCAGACGACTTCTGGCAGGAGCAGTGCGATGCTTATACTAACAAGTCCTACGCTGAAAAGCGGGAGTTGGCAACTGCGTTGCGCACCGCTCACGCTGACGAGTTCCGCGAATTTGTCGCCGAACTGGAGTGCCGCGTAGTGAGGAGCATTGATTACGTCGTCGTCACTCCATTGCATGGAAACGGTACGCAATACGCGTCTGTTCGCGATGCTATTCAGGGTGTCAGGTCCTACTCCTGCGGTGTGGAGGCTGCTCCATTCCTGCGATTCGAGATTCGGATCGCGTACACGAACGGAGACGTCATCCAGGCGACGTTTGGCACTTTGGCCGACGCGGTTGGTTTCCTCGACACCTTTGTTTGACGGGTCCTTCCATAAATCCTACTGAGGTTGAACTCGTGATATCATGGGGTTGCTCAGACCGCGTTTGAGATCTCACTGATTGACGTGTGAGAGTCGTCGGGGGCCGGGTCGGGTTGCCGGTCGGCCGCGGGTGAGTGGGCGGACCATGATGCCGATCATCGCCCAGCGGATCATGGTCTCGGAGTGGGCGGGCTGCTGTTCGTAGTCCCGGGCGAGGCGGCGGTGTGCGGTGATCCATGACAGCGTCCGCTCGACCGCCCAGCGCTTGGGCTGGACCTGGAAGCCCTTCTGGCCGGGGTCCTTGCGGATGATCTCCAGCTCGCGGCAGAGGACTGAGGCTGTCCAGTCGACCAGGCGCCCGGCGAACCCCTGGTCCGCCCAGATCTTCTTCACACCCGGGTGGTCGAGGCGGGTCCACAGCAACGGACGTCGCGCGCCGTCACGGTCCTGGACGCTCGCGGCGA
>NZ_MKXB01000172.1:16249-24677 GCF_001865245.1 Streptomyces sp. CC53
GACGAGCTGACCCCGCTCGTGAAGAACCGCCTACGCGCCATCCAACGCCGACCGCGGGCGGAGCACCACAAGATGGCCAACCCGCTGCTGCGGTTCCGGAGTCTTGCAGCGGCTCAGCCGACTCCTCTGTTGCCGCGCTCGACGTCCCGCGCTGACGTGGTGGAGCGCCTCGTGCGTCTGCTCGCTGCTCACCGGTGGCGACCCGTCGATCCCTTGGAAGCGGTGGAGTTATGCGATTTTGGCTCGGGGAGTGGTGAGTGTTGGGTTTGCGGCTGTGAGTTCGAGGTGCTGGTCGGGTGGCGCCAGTTCGCACCACAGGAGCTTGCCGCCACGGCCGAAGAGGTCGTCGCCGAGGGGGTGGCCGCCCCAGTTGTCGGCGTACTCGCGTACGAGGAGGAGGCCTCGGCCACCGAGGTCTTCGGTGGTGGCGGAGGTGGGGACGGCGTGGAGTCGGGTGGCCGGGCGGTTGAAGGGAGCCGGGATCACCGGATTCGTGTCCCAGACGCTGATGCGTAGCCAGTCGTCCTCCATGCGGCGGAGCCGCATCGTCGCGGGGCCTTCCGAGTAGCGGTACGCGTTGGTGACCAGTTCGCTGGCGAGTAGCTCGGCCACCTCCACGCGGTTGTTCATGCCGTGTCCGGTGAGCACGGCGCGCAGGGTGACACGTGCGACGCGTGGTGCGCGGGGATCGCGCGGCAGTTGGAGCAGATACGACCAGGCGGGGTCCGGCGATACGGTGTCCACGGAAGTCTCCTGAGGGGAGGTGGAGTTGGATCACTGACTGCGGCCGAGGCCGTGCGGTGGCAGCGCCATGCCTGTGTGGTTTGGTGCGCTTCCGGCTTGCCCGGTCGGCTCGGTTGTGGCTTGGGTCATACCGTAGCGCCGCCGCTGTAAGGTATTACAGCGATCCCTTGGAAGAACTTATAATTCCACTCCTGTGGGTGACCATTGGGAAGAACCATGCCATCCCGCCCCTCTCTGACTCTTCGCCAGCAGCGCCTCGGCGTTGAGCTGCGCAAACTTCGTGAGCGTGCGGGCTTCAGCTCGACCGAGGCAGCGTCCCTCCTGGGTGGGCCGCAGTCTCGTATCAGCAACATCGAAGCGGGCCGGTACGCGGTGAGCGCAGACCGTGTGCGCGCGATGGCGCGTAACTACGCCTGTGCGGACGAGGCGTACGTTGACGCGTTGACCTCCATGACGGGTGCTCGCGTCAGAGGGTGGTGGGAGGAGTACCAAGATGTGCTGCCGCCTGCTCTGATCGACATCGCCGAACTCGAACACCACGCCAGCGCCCTGAGGGTCGCCGTGGTGCTGCACATGCCCGGGCTCTTGCAGACGCCGGCACACGTGAGAGCCGTCATGGCGGAGAGCGTTCCGCCCATGCGGCCACACGAGATAGAGCACCGGGTCTCGTACCGTATGAAGCGGCAGGCCGTCCTCTTCGGTGCGGAGTCGATCCCTTACACGGCGATCGTGCATGAAGCGGCCTTGCGCATGGCGTTCGGCGGGCCGGAGGTGGCTCGCGAACAGCTCGCGGCGCTCGCGGAGGCCAGTGAGCGGGACAACGTCTCGGTCCGGGTGGTGCCGTTCGGCCAGGCCTCCTTCCCGGCATCCGGCCAGCCGATCACCTATGCGTCCGGGGCGGTTCCACAACTCGACACGGTCGTCCTCGACTCGGACCATACGTGTGAGTTCCTGGATGCCGAAGCCCAGTTGGCTCGATACCGAGCTGTTCTGGACCGGATGGAGACGCGGGCACTCTCACCTGAGGCGTCGCGGGCGCTCATCCACCGTGTCGCCCGCGAGGTCTGATGGAGGAACGTGTCGTGAGTGAACTGAACTGGTGGAAGTCGTCATACAGCGCCGAAGGCGCGAACTGCGTGTGTCTCGCCGTCGGAGCCGATGGAACGATTCTGCTCAGGGACAGCAAGACGCCCGAGATGATCGCCTCCATAAGCCCTGAGAGTCTCGGTTGCTTCCTCGACGCCCTTCGCAGCGGGCGGTTTGAAGGGGAGCTGGGACGGACGAAGGCATGATTGTTGGCTGCCTCTCCGGGTGCCAGGGTGCGGGTGCTGCCGCTATGAGGTTAGGACCTTGTCGCGGACCTTCGCCCATTCCAGGGAGTGCCGGATGCCTTCGGCGACGGAGTGGCGCGGTTCCCAGCCGAGGAGCCTGCGGGCGCGGTCGCTGCGGGTGTAGGCGCCGACGACGTCGCCCGGGCGGCGCTCCAGCTCGACGGCGGCCACGGGCTCGTCGGCCACGCTGTTGAAGGCGTCCAGCAGCTCGCGGACGGTCGTGCCGGTGCCGGTGCCGAGGTTGATCGCCAGGCTGCCCCGCTCCAGGACGGCGTCGAACCGCTGGAGCGCGGCCACGTGGGCGGTGGCGAGGTCCCAGACGTGGATGTAGTCGCGGATGCCGGAGCCGTCGCGGGTGGGGAAGTCGGTGCCGGTGAGGGGGAAGGGGGTCTTCTCCTCGTACGCCTCGATCATCTTGCCCAGTGCGTGGCTGGGGCGGCGCAGCTGGAGGCCGGTGCGCATCCGCGGGTCGGCGCCGATCGGGTTGAAGTAGCGCAGGGACAGCACGCGGATCGGCCGGGTGGCGGTGATGTCCGCGAACATGCCCTCGCACACCGCCTTCGTCCGGGCGTACGGGCTCTGCGGGTCGAGGGCGGAGTCCTCGGTCACGGTGAGGTCCGGCTCGGCGCCGTAGATGGCGGCGGACGAGCTGAACACCATGCGGGAGCAGCCGTTGCGGAGCAGGTGCTCGACGAAGTCGAGGCTCTTGGCGACGTTGGCGCGGTAGTAGCCGACGGGGTCGGCCACCGAGTCGGGGACGACGATGAGCGCCGCGCAGTGGACGACGGCGTCGATGTCGGGATGCTCGGCGAAGATCCGGTCGACGAGGGGGCTGTCGGCGATGTCGCCCTCGTAGAAGGGCCGGTCGGCGACGAACTCGCGGCGCCCGGTGACCAGGCTGTCGAGGACCACCACGTCGATCCCCGCGTCGGAGCAGGCCGAGGCGACGGTGCTGCCGATGTATCCGGCTCCTCCGGCGATGAGGACCTTCATCGTGTCTCCCTCCGTGGCCCGACGACGCCGACGGCCCGAGCCTACCGGGGGCCGGATGGTGCCCCGTGCGGCGATCCGTGATCACGGCGGCATCACGGTCTGATGCCGTCATGAACCCGCCATGAGATCGACGGCTTTGGTGTCAGTGGTGGCACATAGGGTGCTCACAACTTCACACAGAAAGAACATCAGAAGACCTATGCGATCCATGCTCGTCCGCCGTTCCGCCGTCGCCGCCTCCGCGGTCTCCCTCGCCCTGCTGGTCACCGCCTGCGGCGGCAGCAAGGACGACAACGCCGACGCCGCGCCCGAGGACAGGGCCGGCGCCGCGTCCGCGTCCGCGGCGCCGTCCGCCGCCGAGCCCGCCGCCAAGGTCCTCTCCGAGGCGGAGCTGAAGAAGGCGCTCGTCACCGACGCCGACCTGGAGGGCTTCAAGATCAAGGCCGGTGACACGGCCCAGGTCGCGGCGCTGGCGAAGAGCAAGGTGTCCACGGACAAGGCCGAGTGCGAGCCGCTCGCCCGCCTCCTCACGTCGGTCCCGATGGGCGAGCCCGCCGCCCGGGCCCTGGCCATGGCGAACCAGAGCCCCAAGAAGGAGGACCTCGCCGCCGGCAAGCTGGGCGGCAGCATGACGCTGGTCGGCCTCGCCTCGTACGAGGGCAAGGGCGCCGAGGAGGCGCTCGCCTCCCTGCGCGCCGCCGGCGCGGCCTGCGCGGGCGGGTTCACCGTCACGCAGGACGGTGCCGCCGTCAAGGTCACCAAGCTCGAGGAGCTGAAGGTGTCCGGCGGCGACGAGGCGACCGGCTGGAAGGTGACGGCCGAGGTGGACGGCACCCCGAGCCTCTACCAGGCGGCAGCCGTCCGCCAGGGCGCCACGCTGGCCACCTTCCCGGTCCAGGACCTCGGCTTCGTCGTGACCGGCAAGGCCGGCGACTACCCGGCGGCGCTGTCCGACGCCCAGATCGCCAAGCTCGCCCAGCAGGGCTGACCCGGACGCCCCCGGCCGGGCCCGGGGTGACGCGGGCGCGCCCGCCGGAGTCGTAGGCTGCCGCCATGTGCGGAATCGTGGGTTACGTCGGCGGGCAGTCGGCGCTCGATGTGGTGATCGCCGGCCTCAAGAGGCTGGAGTACCGGGGCTACGACTCGGCGGGCGTCGCCGTGCTCGCCGACGGCGGGCTGGCGGCGGCCAAGAAGGCCGGGAAGCTCGTCAACCTGGAGAAGGAGCTGGTCGGCCGCCCGCTGCCCAGCGGGTCCACCGGGATCGGGCACACCCGGTGGGCCACCCACGGCGGCCCGACCGACACCAACGCCCACCCCCACCTCGACAACGCCGGGCGGGTCGCCGTCGTCCACAACGGCATCATCGAGAACTTCGCCGTGCTGCGCGCCGAACTGGAGGAGCGCGGCCACACCCTGGAGTCCGAGACGGACACCGAGGTCGTCGCCCACCTCCTCGCGGAGGCCCACTCGTCCACCGCGGACCTCGCGGAGGCCATGCGGCAGGTGTGCCGTAGGCTCGAAGGCGCGTTCACCCTCGTCGCCGTGCACGCGGACGAGCCCGACGTGGTCGTCGGGGCCCGCCGCAACTCGCCGCTCGTCGTCGGCGTCGGCGAGGGCGAGAGCTTCCTCGCCTCCGACGTCGCCGCGTTCATCGAGCACACCCGGTCCGCCATCGAACTCGGCCAGGACCAGGTCGTGGAGCTGCGCAGGGACGGCGTCACCGTCACCGACTTCCACGGCGCGCCCGCCGACGTGCGGTCGTACCACGTCGACTGGGACGCCTCCGCCGCCGAGAAGGGCGGCTACGACTACTTCATGCTGAAGGAGATCGCCGAGCAGCCGAAGGCGGTCGCCGACACGCTGCTCGGACGCATCGACGCCGAGGGCCACCTCACGCTCGACGAGGTCCGCATCCCCGCCTCCGTGCTGCGCGAGGCCACCAAGGTGGTCATCGTCGCCTGCGGCACCGCCTTCCACGCGGGGATGATCGCGAAGTACGCCATCGAGCACTGGACCCGCATCCCCTGCGAGGTGGAGCTCGCCAGCGAGTTCCGCTACCGCGACCCGATCCTGGACCACCGCACCCTGGTCATCGCCATCTCGCAGTCCGGCGAGACCATGGACACCCTGATGGCGCTGCGGCACGCCCGGGAGCAGGGCGCCCGGGTCCTCGCCATCTGCAACACCAACGGGTCGACCATCCCGCGGGAGTCCGACGCCGTCCTCTACACGCACGCCGGGCCCGAGGTGGCGGTGGCGTCGACGAAGGCGTTCCTCACCCAGCTCGTCGCCTGCTACCTGCTCGCGCTGTACCTCGGGCAGGTCCGCGGCACCAAGTGGGGCGACGAGATCTGTTCCGTCATCCGGGACCTGTCCCGCATCGCGGACGACGTCGAGCGGGTGCTCGACACGATGGGGCCGGTGCGGGAGCTGGCCCGGTCCCTCGCCGACAAGGACACGGTGCTGTTCCTCGGCCGGCACGTCGGCTACCCGGTGGCCCTCGAAGGCGCGCTGAAGCTGAAGGAACTCGCGTACATGCACGCCGAGGGGTTCGCCGCGGGCGAGCTCAAGCACGGGCCGATCGCGCTCATCGAGAAGGACCTGCCGGTGGTGGTCGTGGTGCCGTCGCCGCGCGGCCGGTCCGTCCTGCACGGCAAGATCGTCTCCAACATCCAGGAGATCCGCGCCCGCGGTGCCCGCACCATCGTCATCGCGGAGGAGGGTGACGAGGCGGTCGTGCCGTACGCCGACCATCTGGTCCGCATCCCGGCCACCCCGACGCTCCTCCAGCCCCTGGTCGCCACCGTGCCGTTGCAGGTCTTCGCCTGCGAACTGGCGACGGCCCGCGGCAACGAGGTGGACCAGCCGCGCAACCTGGCGAAGTCGGTCACCGTCGAATGATCATCGGGGTGGGGATCGACGTCGCCGCGATCGACCGGTTCGCGCAGGCCCTGGAGCGGACCCCGCACCTCGCGGACCGGCTCTTCGTGGAGCGGGAGCTGCTGCTGCCGAGCGGGGAGCGGCGCGGTGTCGCGTCGCTCGCGGCCCGGTTCGCGGCGAAGGAGGCCCTCGCGAAGGCGCTCGGCGCGCCGCCCGGACTGCAGTGGACGGACGCCGAGGTGTACGTCGAGGGCAGCGGGCAGCCGCGGCTCAGGGTGCGGGGGACGGTGGCCGCGCGCGCGGCCGAACTGGGTGTGCGGAGCTGGCATGTGTCGCTCAGCCATGACGCCGGGGTGGCGTCGGCGGTCGTGATAGCGGAGGGGTGAGCGGGGCGCCGCCCGGTTCCGCCGTCGGGTGGCCGCCCGGTGCCAGGAAGGGCTGACGCGCACGGGTACGGGGCGCAGATGACCGGTCGAAGGCCACCGGGTGCAGGGGTCCGGGCACAGTGGACCGGGTGCAGAACCACCGGACACAGGCGGCCGGGCGCAGAGGGAGCGAAGACAGACGGTCCGGGGCAGGCCGGGCACCGCGGTACCGGGGCGGGGTACCGGGGGCAGGCGGCCCGGCACGGAGGGGCCGTACGGAGTGGGCCGGACCGGGAGTGGACCGGCCGGAGCGGGCAGGGATCGGGCGGGGGCGCGGGATGGCCGTCCCGGGTCCGCGCGCCGGGCCGGGAAGCCGGGTCCGCGCGCCGGGCGTTCGCGCCGGTCGTGGAAGCCGAAGGCGCACGCCGGGCGTTCGCGCCGGGTCGGGAAGCCGGAGCCGAGAAGGAGGCTGAGCTGATGCGGAGCGCTTACCGCGTCGAGACCGTACGTGCCGCCGAGGCCGCGCTGATGGCGCGGCTGCCGGAGGGCGCCCTGATGCAGCGGGCCGCCGCGGGGCTCGCCGCCGCCTGCGCACCGCTGCTGGGGCAGGTGTACGGCGCGCGCGTCGTGCTGCTGGTCGGCAGCGGCGACAACGGCGGCGACGCCCTCCACGCCGGGGCCCGGCTGGCGCGGCGCGGTGCCGGGGTGGCGGCGGTGCTGCTCGGGGCGCGCGCCCACGAGGCGGGGCTCGCCGCGCTGCTGCGGGCCGGTGGGCACGTCGCTGACGACCCGTTCGCGATGCTGGCCCGCGCCGACCTGGTCCTGGACGGCATCACCGGCATCGGCGGCCGCGGCGGGGTGCGGCCCGACGCGGTGCCCGTGGTGCGTGCCGCGCGCGGCTCGGACGCGGTCGTGGTGGCCGTGGACCTGCCGAGCGGAGTCGACGCGGACACGGGCGCGGTGGACGGCGAAGCCGTACGGGCGGACGCCACGGTGACGTTCGGCGCGTACAAGCCGGGCCTGCTGGTCGATCCGGCGCGCGAGTACGCGGGCCCCGTGCGGCTCGTCGACATCGGCCTCGGCCCGCACCTCCCGGACGTGCCGGACCTGGAGGCGCTCCAGCACGCGGACGTGGCGCGGCTGCTGCCGGTGCCGCGCGCCGAGAGCGACAAGTACCGGCGGGGCGTCGTCGGGGTGGTCGCCGGTTCGGCGCGCTACCCCGGCGCGGCGGTGCTCGCCGTGACCGGGGCACTGCGCGGCGGGGCGGGAGCCGTGCGGTACGTGGGGCCCGCGGGGGACGCGGTGCTGGCCCGGCACCCGGAGACCCTGGTGCACGCGGGCCCGCCGGGGAAGGCGGGACGCGTGCAGGCGTGGGTGATCGGCCCCGGCCTGGGCGACACCCCGGGCGTCGCGGAGGTGCTGGCCTCCGACGTGCCCGTCCTGGTCGACGCGGACGGCCTGCGGCAGCTGGACCCGGAGGAGGTGCGGGCCCGGGCCGGGCCGACCCTGCTGACCCCGCACGCGGGCGAGGCCGCGGCGCTGCTGGGCGCGGCCCGCGAGGAGGTGGAGGCCCGGCGGCTGGACGCGGTGCGGGAACTGGCGGGCCGCTACGGGGCGACCGTGCTGCTCAAGGGCTCCACGACCCTGGTGGCCGATCCTGGGACCGGAGCGCCGGTGAGGGTGAACCCGACCGGCACGTCGTGGCTGGCCACGGCCGGCAGCGGCGACGTCCTGTCGGGCCTCGCGGGCTCGCTCCTGGCGGCCGGGCTCGCCCCGCGTGACGCCGGGTCCGCGGCGGCGTACCTGCACGGCCTCGCCGCCCGGCGCGCCGCACGGGGGGCGCCGGTGGCCGCGTACGACGTGGCGGAGGCGCTCCAGGGCGCGTGGCGGGACGTGACGGGCGAGGCGACCGCGTAGGGCGCCGGGGCGCAGGGCGAGGGGCGGAACCGATGGTGGGGGAGGAGTCGTACGTGGACACGGGAGGGGGCCCCGGCGCTCGGCGGGGCACGGACGGGGGCGCGGCCCGCGGCAGGTGCGAGGGCACAGGCGCGGGCTCCGGCGCGCAGGGCGCGGCCGCCGGTGCCCGGCGCGCCGCCGCGGCCGAGGGAGGCTGCG
>NZ_MKXB01000173.1 GCF_001865245.1 Streptomyces sp. CC53
GGCGGTAGTCGGCGGGCGCCAGGGCGCCCACCCACGAGTCGAACAGCTGGAACGCGGAAGCGCCGGCCTCGATCTGCACCTTCAGGAACGCGGAGGTGATGTCGGCGAGCCGGGCCAGCAGGTCGGCCCACAGCTCGGGGTCGCCGTACATCAGGGCCTTGGTGTGCTCGTGGTTGCGGGAGGGCCCGCCCTCCACGAGGTAGCTCGCGAGGGTGAAGGGGGCCCCGGCGAAGCCGATGAGCGGGGTGGCGCCGAGTTCGGCGGTGAGCATGCCGATGGCCTCGGTGACGTACGTGACGTCGTCGGGGGTGAGGTCGCGCAGCCGCTCCAGGTCCTCGCGGCGCCGGATCGGCTCGGCGACCACGGGGCCGACGCCGGGCTTGATGTCGAGGTCGACGCCGATGGCCTTGAGCGGGACGACGATGTCGCTGAAGTAGATCGCGGCGTCCACCTTGTGGCGGCGCACCGGCTGCAGGGTGATCTCGGTGACCAGCTCGGGCCGCATGCAGGACTCCAGCATGGGCACGCCCTCGCGGACCTTCAGGTACTCGGGCAGTGAGCGCCCCGCCTGGCGCATGAACCAGACCGGCGTGTGCGGGACCGGTTCGCGTCGGCACGCCCGGAGGAAGGCGGAGTCGTACGTCGGGGACTGCGGCTGGGGGCCCGAGGGGCGGCTGTTGGCACTCACGCCGTGCATCTTCGCATGTGCGGGTCGCCGGGCACGCGCCCCGCTGGTGTCCCTCCCTGCGCGCGGGCCGCGTTGCGCCTACTCTTCCCCGCATGGCTGCGGCTCAGGAACGGTTCTCCGACACTACCGGCGGTATCGAGGGTACGGGCGGGGGTGAGGGCGGTCCGGTGCCGTACGCCTTCCGGCTGGCGGTGGAAGCGCTGCGGGCGGCGCGCCCGCGCCCCGAGATCGAACTGGACCCGGCCAGTCCGCCCCGGCGGCTCGCCCCGTACGCGTACGCGGTGGAGGCGGCGGCCGTCGAGGACGGCGAGGACCTGGCGGACGGCCGGCTGGTGCTGCTGCACGACCCGGCGGGGCACGAGGCGTGGCAGGGCGCGTTCCGGCTGGTGACGCTGGTGCGGGCGGAGCTGGAGCCGGAGATGGCGGCGGACCCGCTGTTCCCCGAGGTGTGCTGGTCCTGGCTGACGGGGGCGCTGGACGCGCGCGGCCTGGCGTACGGGGCGGAGGGTGGCACGGTCACCCGCGCGGGGTCGTACTACTTCGGAGGCCTGGCGGAACGGCGGCCGGCCACGCAGATCGAGATCCGGGCGTCGTGGACGCCGCGGGAGGGCCGGGGTGGCGTGCCCGACGCGGCGGCTCACCTGGCGGCGTGGGGCGACCTGCTGTGCCAGGTGGCCGGCCTGCCACCGGCGGGCCCCGGCGGGCCCGAGGGCGGCCCGGGCGTCGTGTCCCTGCCCCAGCGTCGGGGGCCGCACCACCCTTAGGCCGCCCCTCCGGGGACCCGTCCGCCCTCCGATGCCTCGCACGGCGTGGACGGCATCCGTCCGTGCCGTCTCGGCGACGGTCGCTCCTGCCCCTGCCCCCATGACGCCCCTGAGTCACCCGGGCGCACCCACGGCGGCCGCTCGCCCCGCCCTGCCGGGTTGGCGATGCCCGGGGTGACGACCGTCCCCGGCCCCGCCGTTTCGGGTGATCCCGTGGTGGCCCCCGCCACGGCAGCGGATTCCGGGACATCCCCGACCACCCCTCGGCCACCACCGGAAGCCCGCGCCCGTCTCCCCGTCCCACGGCCACCACGGCGGCCGAGGCCGGCAGCGTCGACGCCGCCCTTCCGCGCCCCCCGTCCCACGGCCACCACTACCGTCAGCCCGCGCCCGTCTCCCGCCCCCACGGGCGCCTCGCCGTCACGCCGCTCCGGGTGCCTTCCCCGTCGCGGCGGCCCGGGGTGGCTTCCCCGTCACGGCTCCCGAGCGAGGCTCTCCGCCACGGCCCTCCGGGCGACCGAGCCCGTCGTGTCCGCTCCCCACCCACCGGGTCCGGCAGGGAACCCAGGGCCGCCCGCAGGTCCGGGCTCCGCCGGACGGGGCCCTCGACGACCGGACGCGCGCACCCCGGCGGGCGACCGTCACCTCCGTACACGTGTCCGCCGCACCACACGCACCGGCACGCGGCACGCGGTCCGACACCGCGTCCGCCTCCGGACCGCGCCGGTCGGAGGGGTCCGAACGGGCGACGGGAAAGGTTCGTCCGGCGCCGCGCTCACCCGAACGGAGTACGTGAAGCGGTTCGCTCGTAGGATGATCGATCACGCGTCCGAATTGCCCCAATTGTTACTCACCAAATCGTGATCTTCCCCTAAAGGCGGGAGGTGATGCTGCCGAAGAGGTCTGTGACCCTATCTGCACGGTTCGCCCCGGCCACTTCCCCGAGCCGGCCAGTGTCCCGCACCTTCCCAGGAGGCCTGGTGTCCGTTCTCCTTGAGCAGCCCGCAAGCCTGGTCGCCTACCGCCCGAACAAGCCGACCGCCATGGTCGTCGTGGCCGACCCGCGCGTCCGCTCCACCGTGACCCGTCACCTGTGGGCGCTCGGAGTACGCGACGTCATCGAAGCGTCGTCCATCGCGGAGGCCCGCCCCCGTATCGGCAACCCGCGCGACATCTGCGTCGCCGATGTCCACCTCCCCGACGGCTCCGGTCTCACCCTGCTGTCCGAGACCCGCGCCGCCGGCTGGCCCAACGGCCTCGCCCTGTCCGCCGCCGACGACATCGGCGCGGTGCGCAACGCCCTCGCCGGAGGCGTCAAGGGCTACGTCGTCACCGGTACCCGCACCAACATCGGGCACCCGACCCGCCCGGGAGCGGCGCCCATCGGGGCCGCCGCCGCCCGGATGCACCGCCGCCCGCCGGGCGCCCCGGGCCACCCCGGCGGCTACCGCGAGCTGTCGGGGCGCGAGGTCGAGGTCCTCCGACTGGTGGCGGAGGGCCAGTCGAACAAGGCCATCGGCGTCTCGATGGGCCTGTCCGCCCTGACCGTGAAGAGCCACCTCGCCAGGATCGCCCGCAAGCTGGGCACCGGCGACCGCGCCGGCATGGTGGCGGTGGCGCTCCGTACCGGCATCATCCACTGACCGTCCCCTCCCGTTGGTCCGCCCGTCGACGGAACGTTCCGTCGACGGGCGGCTTCCGTTCACAGATACCCTTGACAGGTGACCGACGCCCGAGACACCGCAGCTAAGACACCACTGCGAACCGCCGGGGGCGGCCCTCCGGACGAGGCCGCCCGTTCCGCGGCGGGCCGTCGTTCCTCCCCTGATGTCCCCGCCGCCGCTCCTGCGGTGCGGGACGGCGACGGAGACGCCTCCCGCAGCGACGAAGCCGCCGAGCCGATCCCGCTCCTGGAGCCCCGCGAGGGCATCCCGCCGGTGGTGGCCGACGAGGCGGGTCTCGCCGCCGTCATCGAGGCGTTCGCCGCCGGAACCGGGCCCGTGGCCGTCGACGCGGAGCGCGCGTCGGGTTACCGCTACGGGCAGCGCGCCTACCTGGTGCAGCTCCGCCGGGAGGGCGCGGGCACCGCGCTCGTGGACCCGGTGGGGTGCCCGGACCTGTCCTCGCTCGGAGCGGCGCTGGACGGCGCCGAGTGGATCCTGCACGCCGCGACCCAGGACCTGCCGTGCCTGCGGGAGATAGGCATGGTCCCCGGCGAGCTGTTCGACACGGAGCTCGCGGGACGGCTCGCCGGCTTCCCGCGGGTCGGGCTCGGCGCCATGGTCGAGTCCGTCCTCGGCTACGTCCTGGAGAAGGGCCACTCGGCCGTCGACTGGTCCACCCGCCCCCTGCCGGAGCCCTGGCTCCGGTACGCCGCGCTGGACGTCGAGCTCCTCGTCGACCTGCGGAACGCCCTGGAGAAGGAACTCGACCGGCAGGGCAAGCTGGAGTGGGCCCGCCAGGAGTTCGCCGCGATCGCCGCGGCCCCGCCGCCGCCTCCCCGCAAGGACCCCTGGCGCCGCACCTCCGGCATGCACAAGGTGCGCCGGCGCCGCCAGATGGCCGTGGTGCGTGAGCTGTGGACCGCCCGGGACCGCATCGCGCAGCGCCGCGACGTCTCCCCCGGCAAGGTCCTCAGCGACGCCGCGATCGTCGAGGCGGCGCTCGCCCTCCCGCAGGACGTGCAGGCGCTCACGGCCCTGCCGGGCTTCGGCGCGCGCATGGGCCGCCGCCAGCTCGAGCAGTGGCAGGCGGCCGTCGACCGGGCCAGGGTGCTGCCCGAGAGCAAGCTGCCGCAGCCCGGCCAGCCGGTCGCCGGTCCGCCACCGCCGCGCGCGTGGGCGGACAAGGACCCGGTGGCGGCCGCCCGGCTGTCGGCGGCCCGTACCGCCGTGACGGCACTGGCGGAGGCACTGAACCTGCCGCAGGAGAACCTCGTCACGCCGGACACGGTCCGCAGGATCTGCTGGGAGCCCCCGCAGGACCCCACGCCGGAGTCCGTCGCCTCGGCTCTCGCCGGGTACGGGGCGCGGCCGTGGCAGATCGAGCAGGTCACGCCGGAGCTGGTGAAGGCCCTGCGGGGCGCGAACGGCTGACGGCCGGGCGGCACCGCGCCGGTGACCGCCGGCTCCCCCTCCGGCCTGGCCCCCGGTCCGCCGGGAACCGTCACGCTCAGAGCCCGGCAGCCCGCCGGCAGCCCGGCCGCGCGCCCGTCGTCCTGACCGTGCCCGGTCGGGGGTGACCGACGGGACCCGGCCGAGACGACAGGCAGTCGGACGTACCCGGGCGGGGACCTCACCTCTCGTACCCGTACGGTCCCGAACGCCGGTCGCATAGGGGCGCGCCTGCCGGGCCGCCGTCGCGTGCGTGCGGGCGCCGCCGGTCCCGGGAGCCCGCGCCATCCCGGGGCAGCGGCCCTCTCGGCTCCGGGCGGTGCCCGGGCCGAGCCCCGCGACGTGCCGGCCGACCAGGGCCGGTCGGCACGTCACGGTGGCCGTCGTGCCGGGTGACGCGGGGCCGGCGGGCACGGCGGCGCACGCCGCGGCGGGGCCGGATCAGGCGCCCGCCGGGAACCGCTCCCAGACCCGGTGGCGGGGCATCAGGGTCAGGACCTCACCGAAGGCGTCCTCCCCCGACCCGGCGGTCACGACGCCGGGCGCTCCGGACGGGACCCCGGCCGCCTCCAGGACGGTGTCGGCGCCCGACCAGCAGGCGATGGGCTTGGCGTGGCGGTACGCCTCCGCCACCATCAGCAGTACCCGGGGGTCGGTCGCCGAGGCCGCCGCGCCGGTGTCGGCACCGGCCCGGGCGCCGTCCGCGTCCGCGCCGTACCCGGGGTTGCCGGCCAGCAGCAGGGCGTCGAACTCGACGGACCGCGCGGTGGCGAACGTGCGCTGCACCGTGACGGGCTCGCCTTCCGCACCCAGTTCCCCGCCCGCGGGTGCGACGACCAGCGGAACGAGCCCGGCCTCCAGGGCGGCGTCCCGTACCGCCCGTACCGCCGCCGTGTCGGCGTCGGCGCCGACGACGATGCCGACGGTCCTGCCCTGCACCGGCCAGGTCCGGCCGACCTGGGAGAGCGCGGGGCTGGGCTCGACGTCGGGGAGCGGCTCGGACGCCTCGGGCGCGGGCAGGCCGAGGCCGGTGGCCACCTTGCGGCAGAGCTCCGGGTCGATGCGGGCGAGGACGCGCAGCGCGCGCTCCTTGATCGCCTTCTCGTAGCACTTGCCCAGCTCGAAGGTGTACGCGAGGACGATGTGCTCCTGCTCGACGGGGGTCATGCTGAGCCAGAACCGGCGCGGCTGGCTGAAGTGGTCGGCGAAGGAGGCGGGGGCCTCGCGGACCTTCCGCGCCTCGGGCACCGTCACCGGGGACTCCACGAACGCGCCCGTGTCCGCGCCCGCCTGGAAGGGGCAGCCGCCGTCGAGCGAGTTGGGCCGGTAGGGGGCCACTCCACGGTGCACGGCGGTCTGGTGCAGGCCGTCGCGGAGCATGTCGTTGACGGGGGCGTGCGGGCGGTTGACCGGGATCTGCGGGAAGTTCGGGCCGCCGAGGCGGGTGATCTGCGTGTCGAGGTAGGAGAACAGCCGGCCCGCCAGCAGCGGGTCGTCGGTGACGTCGATGCCCGGGACGAGGTGGCCGGGGTGGAAGGCCACCTGCTCCGTCTCGGCGAAGAAGTTGGACGGGTTCGCGTTGAGGGTGAGCAGGCCGACGGGCTGCACGGGGGCGAGCTCCTCGGGGACGAGGTTCGTCGGATCCAGCAGGTCGATCCCCTCGAAGGTCTGGTCCGGTGTGTCGGGGAAGGTCTGGATGCCGAGCTCCCACTGCGGGTGGGCGCCCGCCTCGATCGCGTCGGCGAGGTCGCGGCGGTGGAAGTCCGGGTCGACGCCGCCGATCACTTGGGCCTCCTCCACACGAGGGAGTGCACGCCCAGCTTCGGCTTCCAGTGGAACTTGGCGAGCGTGGTGCCGCCGTCGGCGTCGACGAGGCGGAAGGTGTGGACGCCGAAGCCCTCCATCGTGCGGAAGGAGCGGGGGATGCCGCGGTCCGACATGTTCCACAGCGTGTGGTGGGTGGCCTCGGTGTGCAGGGTGACGAAGTCCCAGAAGGTGTCGTGGGCGCTCTGTGCCTGGGGGATCTCCCGGTCGGGGTGGGGCTTGCCCGCGTGGATGACGTCGGGGAACTTGATGCCGTCTTGGATGAAGAAGACGGGGATGTTGTTGCCGACGAGGTCGAAGACGCCTTCGCTGGTGTAGAACTTCGTGGCGAAGCCGCGGGTGTCGCGCACGGTGTCGGCGGAGCCGCGGGAGCCGAGCACGGTGGAGAAGCGCACGAAGACCGGGGTCGTGACGTCCTTCTCCAGGAAGGCGGCCCGGCACACCGTGGACGCCGTCCCGTAGCCCTGGAAGAAGCCGTGCGCCCCGGCGCCGCGGGCGTGGACCACGCGCTCCGGGATGCGCTCGTGGTCGAAGTGCATGATCTTCTCGCGCAGGTGGTGGTCCTGGAGCAGGACCGGGCCGCGGGGGCCCGCCTTGAGCGAGTGGTCGGTGTCGTACAGCCGGGTGCCCTGCGCGTTGGTCAGGTACGGGCCGGACTGGGCCGTCCTGGCCTGGTCGGCGCCGGTGGGCTGCCCCGTGGGGCTCACGGTCTCCGGGCCCGTCTGGTCGGCCTTGGGCGGCAGCGGCTCGCGCGCCTCGGTGGGCTCGGCGTGCGACGGGGGCTCGGAGGCGGGCGATCCGGGGATCGGGGGGTGGTCGGTCATGGGTGCTCCAGGTGCGGGGGCAGGGGTCACGTCAGCCATGACCGCCGCGGGAGCCGCCGTAACGACGGGGCGGCAGCCGTCCGCCCATTGACGGACGGCACACGGAGCCCTTGGCTCCGCTCGGCGGCCCGGCCGCGGCGCAGCGGGTACCCGGGGACTCTCGCGGGGCAACGTGCATTTCCGGCCGTCCGGTCCGCCGCCGAGGCGTACCGCGGGGGCAGGGTGCACCATGGGCGCAGGGGTCGCCGCCGGATCGCGCACGTGTGACCTTCACCGCTCCCGGCCCGGGGACTGGGCAGTTACGTTACCCACAAGTAGCATGGGCCTGAGCGCGCGCTCAGCGTGACGCCGCAGCAGTGCCATCCCGCACCCTGGAGGAGAGCCATCGTGCCTCGTACCGTCAGGGACGTCGTCTTCGTCGACGGCGTCCGCACCCCGTTCGGCAAGGCGGGCCCGAAGGGCATCTACCACGAGACCCGCGCCGACGATCTCGTCGTGAAGGCCATCCGGGAGCTGCTGCGCCGCAACCCGGCCCTCGACCCGGCGAAGATCGACGAGGTCGCCATCGCCGCCACCACGCAGCTGGGCGACCAGGGCCTGACCCTCGGCCGCATGGCGGGCCTGCTCTCGGGCCTGCCGCTGTCGGTGCCCGGCTACTCCATCGACCGCATGTGCGCCGGCGCGCTCACCGCCGTCACCACGACGGCCGGTTCGATCGCCTTCGGCGCGTACGACGCCGTGATCGCCGGTGGCGTCGAGCACATGGGCCGCCACCCGATGGGCGAGGGCGCCGACCCGAACCCGCGCTTCGTGTCGGAGAAGCTCGTCGACGAGTCGGCCCTGTTCATGGGCATGACGGCGGAGAACCTGCACGACCGCTACCCGCACATCACCAAGCAGCGCGCCGACGAGTACGCCGTGCGCTCGCAGGAGAAGGCCGCCAAGGCGTACGCCAACGGCAAGATCCAGCAGGACCTGGTGCCGATCTCGGTGCGCCGCACCACCCCGGAAACCGGCGAGACCGGCTGGGGCCTGGTCACCGCCGACGAGCCGATGCGCCCGGGCACCACGCTGGAGAACCTGGCCGGCCTGAAGACGCCGTTCCGTGTCCACGGACGCGTCACCGCCGGCAACGCGGCCGGCCTCAACGACGGCGCCACCGCGTCGATCATCGCCGCCGAGGACTTCGCCCGCGAGAACGGCCTGCCGGTCAAGATGCGCCTCGTCTCGTACGCCTTCGCGGGCGTCGAGCCGGAGGTCATGGGCTACGGCCCGATCCCGGCCACCGAGAAGGCCCTCGCCAAGGCCGGCCTGGGCATCGGCGACATCGACCTGTTCGAGATCAACGAGGCGTTCGCCGTCCAGGTCCTCGCCTTCCTGGACCACTACGGCATCGCCGACGACGACGCGCGCGTCAACCAGTACGGCGGCGCCATCGCGTTCGGCCACCCGCTGGCCTCCTCCGGCGTCCGTCTGATGACCCAGCTGGCCCGCCAGTTCGAGGAGCAGCCCGAGGTCCGCTACGGCCTCACCACCATGTGCGTCGGCTTCGGCATGGGCGCCACGGTCATCTGGGAGAACCCGCACCACAAGGACGCCGGAGGCAGCAAGTGAGCACGACGCTTGAGCTTTTGAAGGGTGCGGCCGAGCTGTTCCCCGACGAGGTCGTCACGCAGGCGCACGTACGCCACTTCGACCTGCCGTTCGGTGCCGGTCGGTTCGCGCTGATCACCCTGGACAACGGTTTCGACCACACCAAGCCGACCACCTTCGGCCCGCAGTCGCTCGCCAACCTGAACACGGCGATCGACCAGGTCGAGAAGGAGGCCGCCGAGGGCACGATCGTCGGTGTCGGCCTGACCGGCAAGCCGTTCATCTTCGCGGTCGGCGCCGACCTCAAGGGCGTCGAGCTGCTGAAGCGGCACGAGGACGCCCTCGCCATCGGCAAGGGCGGCCACGACGTCTTCAAGCGCCTCTCCTCCCTCGCCGTGCCCACCTTCGCGTACTACAACGGCGCGGCGATGGGCGGCGGTGTCGAGGCCGGTCTGCACTGCACGTACCGCACGGTGTCGAAGGCGCTGCCCGCGTTCTCGCTGCCCGAGGTGTTCCTGGGCCTGGTACCGGGCTGGGGCGGCTGCACCATCCTGCCGAACCTGATCGGCGCGGACCGCGCGGTCTCGGTCGTCATCGAGAACTCGCTGAACCAGAACAAGCAGCTCAAGGGCAAGCAGGTCTTCGAGCTGGGCATCGCCGACGCGATCTTCGAGGGCGCGGACTTCCTGGAGCAGTCGCTGGTGTGGACCGCGAAGGTCCTCAAGGGCGACGTCTCCGTGGAGCGCCCGGAGATCGACCGCGGTGAGGCGTGGGACGCCGCCGTGGCGCGCGGCCGGTTCATCGCCGACGGCAAGGTCCACGGCGCGGCCCCGGCCGCTTACCGCGCCCTCGACATCATCGAGGCCGCCAAGGACGGCGACCTGCAGAAGGGCTTCGACGCCGAGGACCGGGCCCTCGCGGACCTGATCATGGGCGGCGAGCTGCGCTCCGGCATCTACGCCTTCAACCTGGTGCAGAAGCGCGCCAAGCGCCCGGCCGGCGCCCCCGACAAGAGCCTGGCCCGCCCGGTCACCAAGGTCGGCGTCGTCGGCGCCGGTCTGATGGCCTCGCAGCTGGCCCTGCTGTTCCTGCGCCGCCTGGAGGTCCCGGTCGTCCTCACGGACATCGACCAGGAGCGCGTCGACAAGGGCGTGGGCTACGTCCACGCGGAGATCGACAAGCTGCTCGGCAAGGGCCGCATCCACCAGGACAAGGCCAACCGCCTGAAGGCCCTGGTCACGGGTGTCCTGGACAAGGCCGAGGGCTTCGCGGACGCGGACTTCATCATCGAGGCCGTGTTCGAGGAGATGTCCGTCAAGCAGAAGGTGTTCGCGGAGGTCGAGGCGGTCGCCCCGGCGCACGCGATCCTCGCGACCAACACCTCGTCGCTGTCGGTGTCGGAGATGGCGTCGAAGCTCGCCCACCCGGAGCGGGTCGTCGGCTTCCACTTCTTCAACCCGGTCGCGATCCTGCCGCTGCTGGAGATCGTCCGCGGCGAGCAGACCGACGACGCCTCGCTGGCCACGGCGTTCGCCGTCGCCAGGAAGCTGAAGAAGACCGCGGTGCTGGTGAAGGACGCCCCGGCGTTCGTCGTCAACCGCATCCTGACCCGCTTCATGGGCGAGATCCAGAACGTCATCGACGAGGGCACCCCCGTCGAGACGGCGGAGAAGGCCGTCGAGCCGCTCGGCCTGCCGATGTCGCCGCTGGTGCTGCTGGAGCTGGTCGGCCCCGCGATCGGCCTGCACGTGTCGGAGACCCTGAACCGCTCCTTCCCGGACCGCTTCACGGTGTCCCCGAACCTGAAGGCCGTCGTGGAGGCGGGCAAGCGCGGCTTCTACGTCTACGACAGCGGCAAGCCCGAGCTCGACCCCGAGGTCGCCGCGCTGCTGAAGCAGGGCGACACCGTCCTCACCGAGGAGCAGGTCCGCGCCCGCGTCCTGGACGCGGTGGCGCAGGAGATCGGCCTGATGCTGGAGGAGGGCGTCGTCGCCGAGGCGCAGGACATCGACCTGTGCCTGATCACCGGCGCCGGCTGGCCCTTCCACCTGGGCGGCATCACGCCGTACCTGGACCGCGAGGGCGTCTCGGAGCGGGTGAACGGCAAGCGGTTCCTCCCGCAGGGCGTCGCGAGCGTCCCGGCGTAACGGAGCAGCGGCTGCCGCCGCAGCCACGACGGGCGGTACGGGACCTGGTCCCGTACCGCCCGTCGCCGTCTTCCCGCCGCTGTCGTCCGCCGCCCGTCCGTGGCCCGGGCGGCGTCCCTTCCGTTCCCGTGACCGGGGCCGCCCGCCCCGCCGGGCCCGCCGCCCCTGGCCCGCCCGCGCCCGCCCCACGGCCGGGGCCGCCCACCTCGCCTGCCGCTGCCGCCCCGGGCTCCACGCCACCGCGCCCACCCACGACCGGTGCCGCGCCCCCTGCCCGTGGCCAGGGCCGCACCCCGCCTCGCCGTACGGCGGAGGCCGTGTACCGCGCCGCCGACCGAGGCCGCATCCCAGGGCGGGGGCCAGACCCGGGCCATGACGAGGCCCACCGCGTGGCCGGGGACTGCGCCCGCCGTCGTCCGTTCGTGTCTCGACGGTGCTCGTGCTCGAATGCCGGGCGGGCCGGCTTCGGCACCTCCGGTGGTCAGTACCGGGCCGGGCGGACGCAGCACACCCGGTGCGGCGAAGGGCGGGCGGCGTCCGGTGCGGGAAGCGCGGGAGGAGAACCCCCGGAGGTCTCAGTCCTCCGCCACCGCCAGCACCTCCAGGACCTGCTCCCCGAACTTGGCCAGCTTGTTCTCGCCGACCCCGCTCACCGCTCCCAGCTCCGCGAGGCCCGTCGGCCGGGCCGTCGCGATCTCCCGCAGCGTGGCGTCGTGGAAGACGACGTACGCCGGGACGCCCTGCTCCTTCGCCGTCGCCGCACGCCAGGCCCGCAGGCGCTCGAAGACCGGCAGAGCCTCCTCCGGCAGGTCTGCGGGTGCCGCCTTCTTCTTCGCCCCCGCGGCCTTGGGTGCCCGCGCCGGCTTCTCCGGCTCGCTGCGCAGCAGGACCTGCCGGCGCCCGCCCAGGACCTCGGCGGACTCGTCCGTCAGGAACAGCGTGTTGTACTCCCCCTGGACGGCCAGCAGGCGCTGAGCCAGCAGTTGGCGCACCACGCCCCGCCACTGGGCCTCGGTCAGGTCCGCGCCGATCCCGAAGACGCTGAGCGCGTCGTGGTCGAAGCGGATGACCTTCGCGGTCCTGCGGCCGAGCAGGATGTCGACGATCTGCCCGACGCCGAAGGACTGGTTCCGCTCCCGCTTGAGGCGCACCACCGTGGACAGCACCTTCTGCGCGGCGATCGTCCCGTCCCAGGACTTCGGCGGCGTCAGGCACGTGTCGCAGTTCCCGCAGGCCGAGGCGCCCTCCTGGCCGAAGTACGCGAGGAGTTGCACGCGGCGGCACTCTGCGGTCTCGCACAGGGCGAGCATGGCATCCAGGTGCGCGGCGAGCCTGCGGCGGTGCTCCGCGTCGCCCTCGGAGGTGTCGATCATCCTGCGCTGCTGGACGACGTCGTTCAGTCCGTACGCCAGCCAGGCCGTGGACGGCAGCCCGTCGCGCCCCGCGCGGCCGGTCTCCTGGTAGTAGCCCTCGACCGACTTGGGCAGGTCCAGGTGGGCGACGAAGCGGACGTCGGGCTTGTCGATGCCCATGCCGAAGGCGATGGTCGCGACGACGACCAGGCCGTCCTCCCGGAGGAACCGGGCCTGGTTCTCCGCGCGCGTGCGGGCGTCGAGCCCCGCGTGGTACGGCACCGCGTCGACACCGTTCTCCACCAGGAACGCGGCCGTCTTCTCGACGGACGCCCGGGACAGGCAGTAGACGATGCCCGCGTCGCCTTCGTGCTCGCCCTTCACCAGGGCCAGCAGCTGCTTCTTCGGCTCGTTCTTGGGGGCGATGCGGTACTGGATGTTGGGCCGGTCGAAGCTGGCGACGAAGTGGCGGGCGGCCTCCAGGTTCAGCCGGGCGGCGATCTCGGCGTGCGTGGCCCGCGTGGCGGTCGCGGTGAGGGCGATCCTCGGCACGTCGGGCCAGCGCTCGTGGAGCCGGGAGAGCTGGAGGTAGTCGGGCCGGAAGTCGTGGCCCCACTGGGCGACGCAGTGTGCCTCGTCGATGGCGAAGAGCGCGATGGTCCCGCGCTCCAGCAGGCGCAGCGTCGACTCGACCCGCAGCCGCTCGGGCGCCAGGTACAGCAGGTCCAGCTCGCCCGCCGCGAACCGGGCCTCGACGATCCGCCGCTCGTCCGGGTCCTGCGTCGAGTTGAGGAAACCGGCGCGCACACCGAGCGCCCGCAGGGCGTCCACCTGGTCCTGCATGAGCGCGATGAGCGGTGACACGACCACGCCGACGCCGGGCCGCACCAGGGCGGGGATCTGGTAGCACAGCGACTTCCCGCCACCGGTCGGCATGAGGACGAGGGCGTCACCGCCGCCTATGACGTGCTCGATGATCTCCCGCTGCTCGCCCCGGAAGGAGTCATAGCCGAAGACCCGGCCGAGGACGTCCAGGGCCGGGTCGCTGACGGATGCGCGCGGGGAAGTCATTACGCAATAGTACGAGCGGCGTACGACACCGGGAGAAACCCGGCCGCCGCCTGTGGATAACGTGGTTCCATGCCCGGCCCCTCAGCCCTTCCGCCCCTGCTGGTCGTCGACGCGGCGAACGTCGTCGGTTCCGTCCCCGACGGCTGGTGGCGCGACCGCCGCGGGGCCACCGAGCGGCTGCGCGACTCTCTGACCGGCCTGGCGGAGGAGGGACTGCCGGGGCTGCTGCCGGGCCCGGTGGAGATCGTGCTGGTCGTGGAGGGCCGGGCCCGTGGCGTGGAGCCGGTCGCCGGTGTGCGGGTGGTGGCGGCGCCCGGCAGCGGGGACGACGCGATCGTGGGCCTGGCCGCGGAGGCGGGGGGCCGCCGCTGCCTCGTGGTCACCGCCGACCGCGCACTGCGCGAAAGGGTCGCGCGCCACGGAGCGGAGTGCGCCGGGCCGCGCGCCGTTCGCCCCTGAACGTTAGCGGTTGTCCGGATATCGGCTGGCCGGACCCCTCTGCGGGACCGGGAAGATGTGCCTGCACAGTACGGCCCGGACCGACCAGCCGGGCCGCGTCCCACGACCAGGGGTCGCACCCCAGGGGGAACACTCCATGAAGTTCATCCGGCACACCCTCAGGAAGAGCACCGCCGTCGGCCTGGCCTTCGCCGCGGGCGGCGTCCTGGCTCTCAGCGGCAGCGCCCAGGCGGCCGAGCAGCGAGCCGCGTACATGGGCTGCCCGTCCGGGTACGTCTGCCTCTACCCGAACGCCGGCTGGAACGGCGGCGTCCCGAGCCACAAGTGGTACCGGTACGGGGCGTACAACATCTACAACCAGTACGGCATGAAGCGGTTCTTCAACAACCAGACGGGCGGCGCCGTCGCCCGCAACTGTCTCGGCACGAACGGCACCCGCTGCCAGGGCGCCCAGCGCGCCGGCACGTACGCGGACTACGACTACACGCCGTACAACTCCGTCAAGCTGGAGCCGTGACCGCGGTGGCGCACTGACACGGCGAAGGGCCGGTGGGACGCCCGAGGAGGGGATGATCCCACCGACCCTGCCGCGCATCCTGCGGGGCCCGGCGGCCGGCCGATCGACGGGCCGGAGCGGTGTTCGTCAGTCGCGGACCGGCTCGGCCGCCGCCTCGTCCTCGTCCTCGTACCGTCCGTCGATCTTCGACACGAGGCCGGTGACCTGGCGGGCGATGTCGGGGGCCGTCAGGCCGATCTCCGCGAGCACCTCCGCGCGTGAGGCGTGGTCCAGGAACCGCGGCGGAATGCCGAAGTCACGCAGCGGCACGTCCACCCCGGCGTCCCGCAGCGCCTGGGCGACGGCGCTGCCGACGCCGCCGACGCGGCCGTTGTCCTCGACCGTCACGACGACCCGGTGGCGCTCCGCCAGCGGGGCCATCGCCTCGTCGACCGGCTTGACCCAGCGCGGGTCGACGACGGTCGTGGAGATGCCCTGCTTGTCGAGCAGGTCCGCGACCTCCAGGCACATCGGGGCGAGTGCGCCGACGGACACCAGCAGCACGTCCGGGCTGTCCGTGCCCGCCTCGCGCAGCACGTCCATGCCGCCGACCCGGCGCACGGCCTCCACGGCCGGGCCGACCGCGCCCTTGGAATAGCGCACGACGGTCGGGGCGTCCTCGACCGCCACGGCCTCCCGGAGCTGGGCGCGCACCTGGTCGGCGTCGCGGGGGGCGGCGATCCGCAGGCCGGGCACGACCTGGAGGATCGACATGTCCCACATGCCGTTGTGGGAGGCGCCGTCGGTGCCGGTGACACCGGCCCGGTCCAGCACGAACGTCACTCCGCAGTCGTGCAGGGCGACGTCCATGAGGACCTGGTCGAAGGCCCGGTTGAGGAAGGTGGCGTACACGGCGACGACCGGGTGGAGGCCGCCGGCGGCCAGGCCCGCCGCGGAGACCGCGGCGTGCTGCTCGGCGATGCCGACGTCGTACACCCGGTCGGGGAACGCCTTGGCGAACTTGTCCAGGCCGACGGGCTGGAGCATGGCCGCGGTGATGGCGACGATGTCCTCGCGCTCCTTGCCGAGCTCGACCATCTCGTCCGCGAAGACGGAGGTCCAGTCGGCGCCGGAGGAGGCGATGGGCAGGCCGGTGTCCGGGTGGATCTTGCCGACGGCGTGGAAGCGGTCCGCCTCGTCCTGGAGGGCCGGCTGGTAGCCGCGGCCCTTCTCGGTGAGGCAGTGCACGATGACCGGGCCGTTGAACCGCTTGGCCCGCTGGAGCGCCGACTCGACGGCGGCCAGGTCGTGGCCGTCGATCGGGCCGACGTACTTCAGGCCGAGGTCCTCGAAGAGGCCCTGCGGGGCGATGAAGTCCTTCAGGCCCTTCTTCGCGCCGTGCAGCGTCTCGTACAGCGGCTTCCCGACGACCGGCGTGCGGTCCAGGATGTCCTTGGTCCGGGCGAGGAAGCGCTCGTAGCCGTCCGTGGTGCGCAGGGTGGCCAGATGGTTGGCGAGGCCGCCGATGGTGGGCGCGTACGACCGCTCGTTGTCGTTGACCACGATGACGAGGGGCCGGTCCTTGGCGTCCGCGATGTTGTTGAGGGCCTCCCACGCCATGCCGCCGGTGAGCGCCCCGTCGCCGATGACGGCGACGACGCGGTCGTCCCTGCCGAGGACCTCGTTGGCCTTGGCCAGGCCGTCCGCCCAGCCGAGCACGGTGGAGGCGTGCGAGTTCTCGATGAGGTCGTGCTCGGACTCGGCGCGGGCGGGGTAGCCGGACAGGCCGCCCTTCATCTTCAGCCTGGAGAAGTCCTGGCGCCCGGTGAGGAGCTTGTGCACGTACGACTGGTGGCCCGTGTCCCAGAGGATTCTGTCCCTGGGGGACTCGAAGACGCGGTGCAGCGCGATGGTCAGCTCCACCACACCGAGGTTGGGGCCGAGGTGGCCACCGGTCTTGGAGACGGCGTCGACGAGGAACGCGCGGATCTCCGAGGCCAGCTGCTCCAGCTGCTCCGGGGAGAGCCGGTCGAGATCGCGCGGTCCCCTGATACGGGTCAGCAAAGCCACCCGTGCCTCCTTGTGTGTGCGAGCGTGTGTCGAGCGTGCGTGTCGAGCCGGTCGGGATCGATCAGGATCGAGCGTGCCGATCCGCCGAGTCTAATGTTCCGTCCCGGAGTGCGGACATCCGGTCGTGCCCCGGAGGTCACCCTGATGATCACACCATCGGCCGACACACGGGTACGCCGTTGTACCGAGGTACACCGCCGTAGGAAGACGAACGAGTGCCCGGCGCCGGTTCCCCGGCGCCGGGCACGTGGACGTGATCTGCGCCGCTCAGGCGCGACCCGCGTCCTTCTGGGTCCTGCGGGAGACCGAGTCGATCACGACGGCGGCGAGGAGCACCGCACCCGTGATCATGTACTGGATCTCGCTGGCCATGCCGAGCATGTTCAGGCCCTGCTGGATCGACTGGATGACGATCATGCCGAGCAGCGCGGACCAGACCTTGCCGCGGCCGCCGAAGAGGCTGGTGCCGCCGATGACGGCGGCCGCGATGACCAGCATCAGGGTGTTGCCGCCACCGAGGCTCTTGCTGGCGCCGCTCTGGAGGCTGGCGATGAAGAGGCCGCCGAAGGCGCCGAGCATGCCGGAGATGCCGAAGACCAGGATGCGGACACGGTCGACGTTGATGCCGGCGCGGCGGGCGGCCTCCGCGCCGCCGCCGACCGCGAAGACCTGGCGGCCGAAGGTGGTGCGGCGCGCGACGAAGTCCGCGACGAGCAGGACGGCCAGGAAGATCACCAGGGCCAGCGGCAGGCCGCGGGCGCCGGCGGGCTCGTTGAGCACGTAGGCGACGGCGAAGCACAGCACGGCCACGGCGCCCGTGCGCAGGACGACCTCGCTGACCGGGCGGGATGCCAGGCCGGCCGCGCGGCGGCGCTTGCCGTTCCGCAGCAGCGAGCCGGCGTAGGCGAGGACGGCCACCGCGGCGAGGCCGTAGGCGGCGGCCTTGTCGGCGAAGAAGTAGCCGGTCAGGTCCTCGACGACGCTGCCGGAGGGCACGTTGATGGTGCCCTCGGAGCCCAGCAGCCAGATCTGGAAACCACTCCAGGCGAGGAAGCCGGCGAGGGTGACCACGAAGGCCGGCACGCCGACCTTGGCGAAGAAGAAACCATTCAGCAGGCCGATGGCGAGGCCCGCCAGCAGGGCCGCGACGATGGAGAGCCAGTCGTTGAGCCCGCTGTTGACGGTGAGCACGGCCCAGACCGCGGCGCCGACGCCCGCGACGGAGCTGACGGAGAGGTCGATCTCGCCCAGGATCAGGACGAAGACGATGCCGACGGCCATGATGCCGAGGCCCGCGCTGTAGACGGCGATGTTCGCGATCGAGCTCGCCGACAGGAAGTTCGCGTTCTGCGACTGGAAGACGACCGCGATGACGATCAGGCCGATGAGGACCGGCAGGGAGCCGAGCTCGCCGCCGCGCACCTTGCGGGTGAACTCCGTCCAGTAGCCCTTGAGTCCTTCCTCGCGCACGAGGAGGCGGGGGTCGACGGCCGGGACGGGCGCGGCAGAACCGTTTCCGCCGCCGGCGGCGTGGGCGCCGCCCTGGCGCTTCGGGGTCTTGGTGAGGTCGCTCACTGTGCGTCCCCCTTCGCGGACGTACGGGCCTGGCGGCGCGTGACGGCGTTGTCCGTGGCGCCGGTGATGGCGGCGACGATCTCTTCGTGGGAGGTGCCCTTGACGTCGAAGACACCGTTGTTGCGCCCGAGGCGCAGGATGGCGGCGCGGTCGGCGACGGCACGGACGTCGGCCATGTTGTGCGTGATGAGGATGACGCCGTGGCCGTTCTCGCGGAGCCGCTCGACGAGGTCGAGGACCTGGGCGGTCTGCTCGACGCCGAGTGCGGCAGTCGGCTCGTCCAGGATGACGATCTTGGGGTTGCCGATCAGGGCGCGGGCGATGGCGACGACCTGGCGCTGGCCTCCGGAGAGCGAGGCGACCGGGATGCGGACGCTCGGGATGCGGATGGAGAGCGTGTCCAGGAGTTCCTTGGCGCGCTTCTCCATCGCGATCTCGTCGATGACGCCGACGCGGCGGATCTCGCTGCCGAGGAACAGGTTCGCGACGACGTCGAGGTTGTCGCAGAGCGCCAGGTCCTGGTAGACGGTGGCGATCCCGAGGTCCTGGGCGTCGTGGGGGCGGGCGACCCGGACGGGCCGGCCCTCCCACTCGATGGTGCCCTCGTCGATCGGGTGGACTCCCGAGATGGTCTTGACGAGGGTGGACTTGCCGGCTCCGTTGTCGCCCAGCAGGGCGACGACCTTACCGGCGTGGATCTCCAGGTCTACGTCGGTCAGCGCCTGGACGGCGCCGAACCGCTTGGAGACTCCGCGCAACGCCAGCACGGGCGTAGCGGACACGTGCATCATCTCCTTCACCCCGCCCCTGTCGGCGGGGGGATGGTGGTGCTTATCGACCACGGGGGGTGTGCGAGGGGCGTCCGGTGCCCGCCCGTCCCGGCGTCCGCAGCGGGGCTGTGCGCGGACGGGGTGGGCGGGCGGGCGCCGGACCGGCTGGGGTGGGAGGGCCGGAGGAGGTACGGCCCTCCCTGCGGGGC
>NZ_MKXB01000174.1:0-21338 GCF_001865245.1 Streptomyces sp. CC53
GGGCCGCTTCCGCGACGGCCTCGGCCGCGGGGGCGCCGGAGTCCGCGGCGGTCACGACGACGGTCTCCGCCACCGTGTCCGCGGCGGACGCGGCGACCGGCGGGCCGGCGGGCCGGGAGGCGGCCCTGCGGCGGCGGCGCGGGGGCAGCGTGTCGCTGGGCGTGTCGTTGTTCGTCTCGTCGGGGCCGGCGGTGCCGGCTTCGTTCACTTCGAGCATGCGGGCGGTTCTCCCGTCACGCTCCCGGGCGCCGCGTCGTGGTCCGGTCCGGCGGTCGCGTCGCGCGGTGCGCGGTGACCGTCGTCCGGGGCGCGGGCGCCGCACGGGAGCTCTGTGTCTGGCTCGCCGGTTCCGTACGCCTTCTGCGGACGGCCTGGCGAAAGTCTTCTGTCTGCACGCGGCCCGACCCAGGTGGCTCCCGAGTGCCAGGGCCGCGTTCGACGACCGTTCCTACGCGGAACCTGCACCTTCCGGCGCCGTCGCGACGGCGGTTCCGGCGGCCTTGGAGGGGGCGGCCGTGACTGCCTCGCGGTCGGGCGCGAGCGGGTCGGTCACCGTGCCGGACTCCTCGTCGAAGAGCCCCTGCGCCAGCCTGGTCACCGCTGCGGGGACCGGCGGCGCCAGGTCGGCCACAGCTCGGAGACCGGACAGGACGTCGTCGGGTCGGACGGCAGGTGTCACGTGCCGAACAACCAGCCGCAGTATCGCACAGGGCCGGTCCGCGGGCCTATCAGCCGGACCGGAATCGGCTTCGAGCCCCGCCACGGCGGCCCGGGCGTCGAAGGTCCGCAGCCCGTTCTTCGTCATCCGCTGCACGTCGACGGTTTCGGCGGCGAGGAACGCGGAGACGGCCCGCTGGGCGTCGGCGGGGTCGACCCCGTCGAGCCGCAGCTCCCACACGGAGGCGGTGAGCCGGTCGGCGAGCCCGGACGTGCGGGCCTCCACGGCGTCGATCACGTCGAGCCCGTCCGGCAGCGACTCGTCGAGCAGGGCGCGCAGCGCCTCGGGGTCGCGGGCCGCGGTGAGCGCGATCTCCAGGTACTCGGCCTCGGAGCCGGTCCCGGTCGGGGCGGCGTTCGCGTACGAGACCTTGGGGTGCGGGGTGAAGCCCGCCGAGTACGCCATGGGCACCTCGGCGCGCCGCAGCGCACGCTCGAACGCGCGCTGGAAGTCGCGGTGGCTGGTGAACCGGAGGCGGCCGCGCTTGGTGTAGCGCAGTCGGATGCGCTGCACCGCCGGTGCGGGCGGCGGGCCTACGGGCTGTCGCTTGCCCAGTGGTTCTTCTCCTCGGTGCGGGGCGGGCGCGGTCACGCTCCGCCCACGGGGTGCGGGCGGACCTCCCGGGGGGCCTGCCCGGGCCGTCCCCGCCGTGAGGGGGGGGGAGGCCTCGGGGGCGGGCGCCACGCCGGAAGCGGTCGTTCATCCCCCAGGGTACGCTCCGCGGCCGCGCGCTCCCCCGGCGGCCGCGGCCCGTCCCCCCTCCCGCCGGTGCCGGAAGCGCCCCGGGGAACCCCGGCGGCGGGCTTCCTCCCCGCTGCGGCGGTGGGGCCGGGGCCGGGCACCGCACGGACCGGCCCCCCGTGGCAGGCGTCAGCCTGCGGGGGCGCCCCGCACGGTCGGCAGACGTGGGGCGGGCGGCCCCGTACCGCTCGCCGCCCCCTGGGGCTCCCGCCCCCTCCCGTCCTGCCCGCGCTCAGCGTCCCGGCGGGGTGCTTCCGGCGGTCGGGGGCGGGTGCTGCCCGGGGAGGGCGCCGAGGTCGAGGTCCGCGTCGCACACGGTCCGCGCCAGGGCCCGGTCGGTGCCCCGCAGGCGCACCGGCGTGCGGCCCTCGGTGTCCTCGGCGAAGGCGACCGTGCACACGAGCTGCCGTACCGCCAGGTCGTCGAGGTCGCCGAGGGCGATCGGCAGCGTCACCTCCACCCCGCCGTCCGGCAGCGGTTCCGTCCGGGTGCCGCCTTCGAACGGCAGCTCGGGCAGGCCGTCGGTGAGCCCGGCCTCCTGTTCGTGCGGCAGCGGCCCCGCGAAGAGGGTCGCGACCATCCAGGACGCCGCCGTCGCCACCCCCGACGCGTCGGACAGGTCGGTGGCCGCGTCCTGGTAGCGGACCGACGGCGCCAACCCGCCGGACGGCGACCGGAGGAAGACGAACAGCCCGGTGGACGGGCGCGGGACCACCTTCACCGTCGCGGGGCCGCCCGCGTCGATGACGTCCGTCTCCGGGACGTCGCACCCGCCGAGCCCCAGCGCGGCGCACACGGCGAGCAGCGCCGCTGCGACCCGCCTCATGCCGGTGCCTCCCCCGGCTGCAGGGGCATCTCCACCGTGAACACGGCGCCGGTCCCGTCGGGGCCGTTCGCGGCCCGGAGGGTGCCGCCGTGCAGGCGGACGTTCTCCAGGGCGATGGCGAGGCCCAGGCCGCTGCCGGCGGAGCGGGCACGGGCCGCGTCGGCCTTGTAGAAGCGGTCGAAGACGTGCGGCAGCACGTCCGGCCGGATGCCGGGCCCCCGGTCCGAGACCTCGACGACCAGCCGCCCCGCCCCGTCGGCCCCCGCCGCGGCCCGCAGCCGTACCGTCACGGGGGCGCCGCCGTGCCGCAGCGCGTTGCCCACCAGGTTGGCGACCACCACGTCGAGGCGGCGCGGGTCGAGCCGGGCGCGGATGCCGTCCGGCAGGTCGGTGCGGACCTGCCCGGTCCAGTGCCGCTGCTCCAGCGTCTTGCGGACGGTCTGCGCCACGTCGACCTCGTCGGTGTTCAGCTCGGCGGCGCGCGCGTCGAACCGGGAGATCTCCATCAGGTCCTCCACGAGCACCGCGAGCTTGCCGGTCTCCGCGCTGATCAGCCGCACGGCCCGCGCGGTGTCGGGGTCGAGGCGGTCGGCGTCCTCGTCGAGGACCTCGGTGACGGCGAGCATCCCGGCGAGCGGGGTGCGCAGTTCGTGCGAGACGTCGGAGGCGAAGCGGCGGGCGCGCGCCTCCGCGCGGCGCAGTTCGCCCACGGACCGCTCGAGTTCGCCGGCCGACGCGTTGAACGTCGCCGCCAGGTCGGCGAGTTCGTCGCTGCCCCGGACCGGGATCCGGGTGTCCAGGCGGCCGCTGCCCATGGACCGGGCCGCCCCGCGCAGGTCGCGCACCGGGCGCAGCACGCTGCGCGCGGCGAGCAGCGCGGGCACGAGGGCGACGGCGAGGCCCGGCAGTGCGCCGTCCCGTGCGGCGACGACGAGCGCCTCCACGTTCGCCTGCTCCTCCGGCATCGGCATCACCGCGAAGAGGACGACCCCGGACGCCAGGGTCCGGCCTCCCCCCACCTCGAACGCGACGGGCATGCCGATGGTGAGGTACGGCACCCCGTCCTTGACGACCCGCTCGAAGCTGCCGTGCAGCGTCGCGTGGGCCCGGCGGCGCAGTTCGGGAGTGATCACCGTGGACGTGGGGCTGGTCGCGGAGGACACCCGCAGCGAGCCGTACTCCGCGTACACGTACCAGGGGCGCGGCTTGCCGGAGCGGGCGATGGCCCGCAGCATGCTGCGCTTGTCGTCCAGGTCGCGGTGCTGGAAGAGGACGACGTCGAGGTCGCGCACCTGGGAGCGGAAGGAGGACACCGCCGTGTCCTGCGCCGTGCCGAGGACCGCGTTGCGGGCCTCGCGGAAGGTGAGCGCGGCGGTCGTGGCCGCGCTGACCGCGGCGACCAGCAGGAACGCCAGGACGAGGCGGGTGCGCAGGCCGAAGGGGCGCCGCCGCTCACCGGGCGCTCCCCGCCACCGCGTGGGGCGGGGCCTCACAGCGGTCCGAAGCGGTAGCCGAAGCCCCGCAGGGTCTGTATGTAGCGCGGGCTGCCCGGCACGTCCTCGACCTTGTTCCGCAGCCGCCGCACGCACGCGTCGACGAGCCGGGAGTCGCCGTGGTAGCTGTGCTCCCACACGTGCTCCAGCAGCTGCTGGCGGCTGAACACCTGCTCCGGCGCGGCCGACAGGTGCAGCAGCAGCTTCATCTCGGACGGCGCGAGGTCGAGGCGCTCGCCGTCCTTGGTGACGGTGAGCCCCGCCCGGTCGATCGCCAGGGCACCGTGGAACTCGACGGCGGGGCGACCGCCGCCCGGTTCCTCGATCCGGCGCAGCACGGCGCGGATGCGGGCCTCGATCACCTCGATGCGGGCGGGCTTGACGATGTAGTCGTCCGCGCCGGCCTCCAGGCCCACCACCACGTCGAAGTCGTCGCCGCGGGCGGTGAGCATGATGATCGGCAGCTGGCTGTCGTCCCGTACCCGGCGGCATACCTGCACGCCGTTCATGCCGGGCAACATCAGGTCGAGGAGCAGCAGGTCGGGGCGGAACTCGCGCAGCGCGGCGAGCCCGGCCTCCCCGGTGGCCGCGGTGCGCACCTCGTGGCCGCGGCGGCGCAGGCCGAGCTCGACGCCCTCCCGCACGGACGGGTCGTCTTCGATAAGCAGTACACGGGGCATCAGCACAGCATCCAGAGGGTCGGGGTCGGCGGTCCGGTGTCGGGCCGGCTCATGGCGTGCGGCGGCGCAGCCGCGGGAGGGCCCTGGTGACGAGGGCGTCGATCCCGTCCAGCCGCAGCGGCCGGGCGAGCAGCAGGAACACGCAGGCGATCGCCGCCGCACCGGCCGCGGCGGCGACCGCGGCGCCTCCGGGCTGCGCCCACCGTGCGGCGCCGTGGCCGAGGGCCGTCGCCGGCACGGCGGCGACCAGCAGCCGCGCCTGCGCCGCGAGAGCACCCACGGGTGCGCGCCGGGGCGCGTCCGGGCCCGGCCCGGCGGCGCCCCGGGCCGCCAGTCGGCGGTGCAGGACGAGCGCCGTGACGGCCCAGCCCGCCCACAGCGCCAGCGTGTACCCGCCGGCGATGCCGGTGACCACCCAGCGGGCGGGCAGCAGGACGTGTGCCGCTACCGACAGGCCCGCGGTGAGCCCCGCGATGACGAGGTTCAGCAGGAACGGGGTGCGGGTGTCGGACAGCGCGTAGAACGCGCGGGACAGGACGTACTGCCCGCTGAAGGCGATCAGCCCCGGCGCGAACGCCATGAGCGTGCCCGCCATGACAGTGACGGCCCGCGCGTCCGTCTCGCCGTACTGGAAGACGAGCGTCATCAGGGGCTGGGCGAGGGCGAACAGCGCGCAGGCAGCCGGGACGACGGCGGTGGCCGTGGTGCGCAGCCCGTACGACACGTCGCGCCGCACCGCGATGGTGTCCCCGTCCGCGGCGGCCCCGCTCATCCGGGGCAGCAGCGCCGTCATGAGGGACACCGTGATGATCCCGTGCGGCACGGCCCACAGCAGATAGGCGTGGTTGTACGCGCTGAACCCGGCGCCGCCGTCGACGCCGGCTGCCTCGGCGCGCAGGCCCGCGGCCGTCGCCAGCCGGGTGGTGACCCAGTACGCGGCCTGGTTGGTGAGCACCAGCAGCACCAGCCAGCCGGCGTTCCGCAGCGGCCGGGTGAGACCGCTGCCGCGCCAGTCGAACCGGGGCCGGAAGCGGAAGCGGGCCGCGCGCAGCGCGGGCAGCAGCGCGAGGGCCTGGACGGCGATGCCCGCCGTGGTCCCCCAGCCGAGCAGCGCGGTCTCGGCGGCGCCGAGCGTGCCGCCGTCGCCGGCGGCGAAGGCCGCGAGATAGAGGCCGAAAACGGCGATGACGACGACGTTGTTGAGGACCGGCGCCCACATCATCGCGCCGAACCGCCCGCGGGCGTTGAGCACCTGCCCGAGCAGCGTGAACAGCCCGAGGAAGAAGATCTGCGGCAGGCAGTAGCGAGCGAAGGCGACCGTCATCGCGGTCTGCCCCGGCGGGTAGTCGGTGTACGCGTCGACGATTGCGGGCGCCGCCCACACCGCGGCCGCGGTGAGCGCGAGCAGGGCGAGCACGCAGACCGTGAGCAGCCGGTCGGTGTAGGCGGCGCCGCCGTCCTCGTGCTCCTTCGCCGCCCTGACCAGCTCGGGCACGAACACGGCGTTGAGGGCGCCGCCCATGAGGAGCATGTACACGATGGTGGGGAGGGAGTTGCCGACGGCGTACCCGTCGGCGACCGTCCCGACGCCGATCGCGGCGGCGACGACGGCGGACCGCACGAACCCCGTCGCCCGCGACACGACCGACCCGGCGGCCATGACGACGCCGCTGCGCAGCACGGACGCCGTACGGGACGGCGCCGACGCGGCCGGCCCGGAGACCGGCGCGGGGACCGGGGCGGGCCCCGCGGGCACGCGCGTTCCGGTGCCGGCCGGCCCGGGGACCCGGGGCGAACCAGAGGGGCCGGTGCCGGCCGGCCCGACGACCCAGGCAAGGTCGGTGGGGCCGGGCGCCCCGGTGGACGCTCCCGCACCGCCTGGTGGGGCACCACCCGGCACGTCCGCCGGACCCGTCGCGCCCCCGGTGCCCGCCGTTCCCTCCGTGCCGGCCGTGGCGCGCGCCGCGCTCACCGGCGCGCCATGTACGTCTGGAACGCGCGGTACAGCGCGTGGTTGGCCGTGCCGTCCAACGGTCTCTCCCACTCCCCCAGGGTCTCGACGACCTCGCCGCCGGTCCCCAGCTTCCAGCGCAGCAGCCCGTACGGGCGGTCGTCGGGGTCGAGGGTGGAGGGTACCCCGCGCATGTCGTAGACGTCGGCGCCGAGTGCCCGGGCGTCGAGCAGCATCCGCCACTGGAGCAGGTTGGAGGGCCGGACCTCGCGGCGGTGGTCCGCCGAGGCGCCCGTCTGGTACCAGACGCGGCGGCCCACCCGGACCAGGGTGTGCGCGGCGAGCGTCTCACCGCCGTGGCGGGCCAGGTACAGCGTCATCCGCCCCGGCTCCTCCGCGTTGAGGGCCGCGTACTGGCGCTCGTAGTAGGCGAGCGACCGGCCAAGGCGGAAACCGTCCCGCTCCTCCGTGATCCTCAGCAACCGGTAGAACTCCGGCAGGTCGGCCGCGCTGCCCACCACCACCTCCACACCGGACTTCCGGGCGCGCCGCACGTTGCGCCGCCACTCCTGGTTGAGCCCGGCCCACAGATCGTCGGGGGTGCGTCCGGTGAGCGGCACCCGGAAGACGTGCCGCGGCTGCGCGTCCCCGTCCTCCTCGCCGCCGCACCGCTTCCAGCCGCGCGCCCGCAGCCGCTCCGCGACGGCGGTGCCCAGCGGGTCCACCTCGCTCGCGAGGACGTCCGCGAGCCGCCGCCCCGGACCGGCCGCCGCCTTCACCCGCGCCGCGCTCCAGCGGCGGTACGCGGGCGAGGGGCCGATCCGTACCGCGAACGCGCCCTCGGCACGCAGGTACCGCAGCAGCGGGTCGAGCCACGCGTCCACGGCGGGGTCCGCCCAGTCGGCGACCGGCCCCTCCGGCAGGTAGGCGAAGTACTTCCGCGTACCGGGCAGTTGCCGCAGCAGCACCAGCGCCGCCCCGGACAGCCGCCCGGACGCGGGATCGGGCCCCCAGCCGACGAGCCGGCTCCGCCAGCCCTCCTTGACGTCCGCCCAGGACGGGCACTGCAGGAACGCGGCGCCCAGCGCCGCACCCCCGGGCGACTCCAGGAACCGGCGGTACGCGGCGGGCGTGAGGGGGCCCAGCGGGATGTCCCGGCCGCGGTCGGCCGTCACGAGCAGCGCTGACACGAGGGGAGCCTCTCTGTGGGGAACGCCCGGTCTCCCGGGGGACGCCGAGGATGCTCACAGCCGTCCGTGACCGCTCCGCGCGGCGAATGTGACCGGACCATGACCGTTCACCATCAGTCGCCGTCACACAGCCGAAGCGGCCCCCACCTGCGGTTTCCCCGGCCCTACAGTCCCGGTACCACCACTACTCGCGACAGGGGCGCCCCTTGGACCGGCTACGTATACGCACGGCATCGGTCGTGGCACTGCTCGTGCCGCTGGCCGCCTGTTCCGCACCGTCCGGGACGGGCACGCCACCCGCCGACGGCAAGCCCGCGGGGCGCGCCGCGGCCGAGGACCGCCCGGCGGTCGTGACGGTGACACCGCGCGGCGAGAACGTCCGGGCGGGCCGGCCCGTCACCGTCGCGGCGTCGGGCGGCAGGCTCACATCGGTCACCGTCACCGACGGGGAGGGCCGCACCCTCAGCGGGACGCTCGCCGCGGACGGGGCGAGCTGGACCTCGCGGCGCAAGGCCGTCCCGGGCGCCTCCTACACGGTCACCGCGGTGACGACGACCGCGGCGGGCGGCAAGGACACCGTGAAGTCCGCGTTCACCACGGCCGGGGCCGACAAGGTCAACAAGGTCGACTGGCGCCCCGGGGCGAACACCACCGTCGGCATCGGCCAGCCCGTGTCCCTCGTCTTCGACCACCCCGTCACCGACAAGGCCGCCGTCGAACGCCAGTTGAAGCTCACCACGTCGAACGGCACCGAGGGCTCCTGGGCCTGGCTGGAGGACCACTCCGGCCGCGACCGGGTCGACTGGCGGCCCAAGGAGTACTGGAAACCCGGCACCAAGGTCACACTGAACGCCGAGCTGGACGGCACGGACTCCGGCGACGGCGGCTGGTTCGTCCGCGACTACGCGACCAGCTTCACCGTCGGCGCCGCCCAGGTCGCGAAGGTCGACCTGGACCGCAAGCAGCTCACCCTGGTACGCGACGGGCGCGAGGTCCGCACGATCCCCGTCTCCGGCGGCACTCCCGGCGGCGACAAGCGCTCCTGGCGCGGCACCGCCGTGCTGATGGCCAAGGAGGGCACCATCAACATGAACTCGGAGACCGTCGGCCTCCGCGACGCGTACAACAAGATGGTCGACCACTCGATGCGGCTCACCTGGTCGGGCATGTACGCCCACGCCGCACCCTGGAACGACCAGTGGATGGGCAAGGCCAACAGGAGCTCCGGCTGCATCGGCATGAGCGACGCCGACGCCGCCTGGTTCTACGCCCAGGTCCGCCCCGGCGACCCGTTCGAGATCACGGGCAAGGACACCAAGGGCGTCGTCGCCCCGGGCAACGGCTTCGGTGCGTGGAACGTGCCCTGGACCGACTGGCGCGAGCGCAGCGCCCTGCGCTGACCCGGCGGGGAGCGGAGCGGAGCCCCCGGCCGCCCCACAGGACAGCCGGAGGCCCGCCGCGGGCAGTCGGCGGTCGGCGGTCGGCGGTCGGCGGTCGGCGGTCGGCGGCATGGTGCGACGCTCGGCCGAGCGCACCATCAGCGCCGCCCGTGCTTGCTCCGCAGGTGGGCCTGGAGGGCCACGTTCACATCCGAAGCCTTCGAGTAGTCGCCCACAGAGGTGGCGTTCGCTCTGCTCACCGCGAAGCCGAGGCACTCACGGCAGCCCGACACGGGGTCCGGAGGTGGAGACGGAAGGGACAGGTGTACGGGTCCCGACATGGTGGTCTGCTCGCTGCTCATCTCGTACGCCTCCCGTGCGTTCTCCGATGGCACGGCATCCTTGCCCGCCGGCACGGGGCGATTCGAGGTTCAGTCGCGTACTGGACTGAAGATCAGGACCGGAACGCCGTCGCCCACTCGGCCAGCCGTTCCCGCGCGTCTTCGCCGAAGAGGGCGTGTTCGTCGTAGCCGGCGAATTCATCGAGGTACATCCGGACGTCTCTCGGGTCGCGGAACACCATGACCCCGGCCGTCGTCTCCACCGTGGCCAGCCGCTCGTCGTACACGGTGAACGTGTTCAGCGGACACCCTGGCAGGCGCGTCTCGATCGGGAGCACGCCGAGACGCACGTTCGGCAGGTGGGTCAGGGAAGCCAGCCGGTCGAGCTGCACGGCCATGGCGTCCGGGGAGACGAACGGGGAGCGGGCCGCCTGCTCGGTGACGATGAAGGTCAACTTCTTCCGGCGGTCGTACAGGACCTCCTGCCGCTCCAGCTTCCTCGCCACGGCCTTGCTGTGGTCTCCGGGGATGTGGGCGAGGCTGGCCCTGATGTACTCCGGGGTCGAGAGCAGAGCCGTGAGCATCGAGAGCAGGAAGAACCGGAACTCTGTCGAAGACGCTTCGAGCCCGGCCAGCTCAAGCTGCTTCTTGTCCAGACCCTTCCGCCGCATCGAGCGCGCGTCCTGCCACTCCGTAGCGGCGATGCGGGCCAGTGCGGACACCTCCGCGACCAAGGCCGGCGGGGCGTCCGAAACTCTGAGGATGCGCTCTATGTCCACCAGGGACGGGCGCACCTTCCCGCTCTCGATCCGGCTCACCTTCGACTGCGACATGTTGCAGCGCGCGGCGAGCCGGTCCCCGGACAGACCGGCCTGCTTCCGCAGCTTGCGCAGTGTCGCGGCGAGTTCCTGGGAGGACTGGCCGAGCTGCTCGGGCTCGAACGTCACTCGGTCACGTACTCCAGGAACGGGACCGATTCCGCGAGGGCGATGCGCTGGTATTCGAGGAACGGGGCGGGGTCGCCCTCGTACAGCTCCCGCTCGATCTGCGTACCGTCGGCCTCGTACTTCATGAGGACGACCGTCGAGCGGTCGAACATCCAGAAGTCCTGGGCGTCGGGGAGCGGGTTCGGCCGGCCGGTGATGTCGAGGATGCGGATGTCCTCCCCCGCCGGGGCCTGGTGCTGGTAGTACCGCTCGAACTCGAACCGCAGGTAGTCCGTGAGGGGCCGGGTGACGATGTGGACGCGGCCCACGCTGCGGGTGCGGACCATGTCCGTCCATGCGTCCTCGTACGGTCCGGGGAAGCGGGCCCCCGCCTTGAATGCGGCGAACTCTTCCGCTTCCTGCGGTACGAGGTACTGCGGCAGGGTCTCAAGCCGCCAGGCTTCGGTCTGGAAGGTCTTGAACTTGTCCGCCCAGGCTTCACCATCCAAGAGCACGGACTGCCTCCCTCAGGACTTCCTCGGGGATCTCCACGAGCCCTTCCCCGGTGGGTGGGGTGAAGGCGGTGGACACGTCGCCCTGGACGACGAACGAGCCGGAGGCGGTCCGGTAGACGTTCGGGCAGTCTCCCTGCCCGCAGTTGCCGCCGTTGGTGTTTCCAGTGAGCGGTGTGAGTTCTTCGCGCGCCATGCTGAACCCCCTCTTGCGAGCCCTCTGCGGGCCGGTCGCCACGACCGTACGAGCAGGGCGGATACGCCGTCTATGCGGAAACGCGACTACGCGCGTTGTCGCATAAACCGGGCCCCAGGAACGCCGAGAGGCGCCCGGACCAGATCGTCCGAACGCCTCTCTACGCCCTACACCCACTCGACCGCCGAGACGATGCCCGGGTCCCGCCGAGGGGCGGGGAGCGGCGTGCGCCGCGTGGGGCGGGGAGCCTGCTCGCGCTCCTTCGCGCCGAGCCCTCGGAGGGCTTCGGCGCGGTCCGCCTCGGGTACGTCGGCAAGCGTCTCAGCCATCCGCTGGATGGCGTCGCCGCTGGTCACGGCTAATTCTTGACCGTGAGCGGCAGCAGCTTCTTGCCGGTCGGGCCGATCTGGATGGACGTGTCCATCTGCGGCCATAGCGAGACAGCTCAGTATCCAGCCTGTACGCTCCGCGACCATGAAGACGTACGACATCGAGAGCGAGTGGACCACCTCGGACCTGGCCCTCCTGGAGGACCTGAAGCGGGCGGAGGCACTGCTCCCCGAGGACGCCCCGCGCGCACTCCTCTCCGTCCGCCTGTCCGTACTTACGGAGGACACGACATCGCCGGTGCGGCAGGAACTCGACCTGCGTCTCCTGGCCAGAGAGAAGGGGTACCGCGTCGTCGGCGTCGCCTCCGATCTCAACGCGTCGGCGACGAAGGTTCCGCCGTGGAAGCGGAAGGAACTCGGGGAGTGGCTCAACAACCGGGCCCCGGAGTTCGATGCTCTGCTCTTCTGGAAGCTCGACCGCTTCATCCGTCGCATGACGGACCTGTCCACGATGATCGAGTGGTGCGAGCGGTACGGGAAGAACCTCGTGTCGAAGAACGACGCGATCGACCTCAGCACGACCGTGGGCCGGATCATGGTCACGCTCATCGGCGGCATCGCGGAGATCGAGGCGGCGAACACGTCGACCCGCGTGATGTCGTTGTGGGACTACGCACGCACGCAGGACTCATGGCTCGTCGGCAAGCCGACCTACGGCTACGTCACGACGAAGGCGGACGGCAAGCCGGCACTCGCCATCGAGCCGAGCGCACACAAGGCACTGCACTGGGCCCGGCGCATGGCACTCCGGGGCGTCTCCGCCCGCCGCATGGCCCTCTGTCTCGTCCGCTCCGGCCTCATGTCGGCAGGACTCACCACGTCGACTCTCCTCCGCCGCCTTCGTAACCCCGCACTCATGGGGTACCGGGTCGAGGAGAACAAGCAGGGCGGGAAGCGACGGAGCAGACTCGTGCTCGGCAACGACGGGAAGCCGATACGAGTCGGCCCTCCGATTTTCACCACGGAGGAGTTCGAGACCCTTCAAGCGGCACTCGACCGCCGGGGCAAGAACCAGCCCACCCGGCAGACGGGCGGAGCAACACAGTTCCTGGGAGTCCTGATCTGTGTCGACTGCTCGACCAACATGACCGTGCAGAAGAACATGAGCAACGGCCGGAGCTACACCTACCTGCGCTGCGGCAAGTGCAAGGGCGGCGGCCTCGGAGCACCCAACCCGCAGGACGTGTACGACGTCCTCGTGGGCGACGTGCTCCGCGTCCTCGGCGACTTCCCCGTCCAGGTCCGGGAGTACGCGAAGGGAGCCGAGGCACGCGCGGAAGTGAAACGGCTCGAAGATGCCATCTCCTACTACATGGCGGAGCTCGAACCAGAGGGCCGCTTCTCGAAGACACGGTTCACTCGCGAGCGAGCGGAGAAGACGCTCGACAAGCTCACGGAAGAGCTGAACGCCATCGATCCCGAGACCACGCAAGACCGTTGGGTCCTCGTGCACAACGGCAAGACCTTCCGGGAGATGTGGGAAGCGGGCGGCATGGAGGCCATGGCCGAGGACCTTCGCCGCGTGGGCGTCACGTGCGAGGTGACTCGCACGAAGGTCAAGGGGGTGCGCGCCCCGTCCGTACACCTGCGGCTCAAGATCCCGCGCGACGTCCGCGAACGACTGGTCATCCAGGGTGACGACTTCGCCGCAAGGCTCTGACGAGGGAGCAGGGACAGCCATCTCCGGGCGGCTCGGTCAGCCAGACCCGGAGGTGTTCCGGCTTGACGGCCGGTGCAGGCTCCGGATAAGAAGATTCTCCCGCTCCTTCTGGGAGCGGACACCGTAGCTCCCGCCGTTCAGCGGCGGTAGAGCTGGCCACTCCGTGAGGGGCCGCGATCCCGAGGGGCTCGCAGGGACGTCGAGGACATCCCGAAGCGCAGGACGGTACTGCGCGACTTCCACCCAACGCTGAGGCGCGGCTCCGTGCTGCCCTCGGCCAGCGCCAGGAGTCGCCAGCCCTTGAACATCACGATCGAAGTCGTCTGGACTTGTGAGGTCTGCGCCTCACCCCTCGTCGAGGGAGAGAGGCACGACTGCGGCCGTGCCCCGCAGGAAGGGGGTGCGACCGGTGGCTATCAGCTTCGGCCATGACCGCTTGTGGGGCGCAGTCTCCCAGCACGAGTACCGGCGCATGGCGCAGAACCCAGGACACACTCTCGCCTACCGCGTGCACTTCTCCGCCATCGGATGGGCGGACAGGCAGGGACACGCAGGCTTCGAGCCCGGCCGGCTGGCCACCCTGCTGGGCAAGAACGGCAAGCCACTGTCCGACCAGAGCACCCGCAACGCGGTGGCCCGCGCCAAGGAACTGGACCTTGTGTCGCCCCGTTCCGGCGCCGCCTGCCTCGTCCTTCCTTCCCACCTGTTCCAGAAGGGAAAGGGTGCACCGGTCCCCTGCCGACTCCATCAGGACCGGTGACCACACGCGGTACGTGTAGTCAGGGCACGTCTGGCGTATACCGGCACGGCACCCGACCTGCGCAAACGTTCGCGTGCTCTCTTATCTATTTGGCTCCAGTGCAGTGCGGCCCCTGTCGGGGCCGACTGAGGAAGGCCGCGAGGACCAGCCGCAAGGGAAGCAAGGGGCGCGGCAGCGCCCCACAGGGGCAGGGCAACGGCGAAGAGAGAAGCGGCAGCGGGCGGCCTACCGGCCGCCACAGTCGCAGCACTCAACAACAGTGCGGCCCCGGCAGGGGCCGACAGGAGCAAGCCAGCAAGACCCGTGGGGGCGCTACCGCGCCCCACTGCTTCATCCGTAAGGCCCTGTTCCTTGCAGGCATCCGCCGCCGCGAACGAGCCAGGGCAAAGCTGTGACCAGGCCATACGTCCCGCCATGGCAGCCTGCGGGCAAGGCAGACGGACCCTGAAACCGTGGCGGAGTCTTGGCTGCTAAGACATGGCGGTCGGACTTGCCCCCTTCAGAGGGGCATACCCCCATGGGTGTCGCCCTCCCCCTGCCGTCACGTCTGTCGGCCATCGACCGGCGGACGGCTGTGCGCTGGCATGAGCGCCAGGCGGGGGCGCACGCCTGGGCCTTGCCGGTCGCACACCGGGGCAGGCCGCGAGACGGGCGCGAAGCGCCTTGCTGTGAACGAAGGGGCAAGTGTCTGTACGCACTTCTTTGGTCCCCGCCGCACCAGGATCTTCTGGGCCCACGGAAATACCAGGTTGATTCAGCTCCACCCGGGGTGCTCCAGTTGGCACCGCACGAAAGGTTGGCCCCATCCGTATGACGAACCCACCACCTGAACGCACCCTCATCTACGCCGTCGATCTGACGCCCGAGAACGTTCGCGCCCTGGAGACGTTTCTCAACGCGCAGTTGGGGCGAGTGTCCGAGGAGATCGGTGAGACCGGCGAGACCTCTTTCGCGATGCGGTCCCTGCTCATCCTGGTCAGCGACTCAGCGGGCTTCCTGCACCAACTCCTCACGGTGGAGCGGCCCGAGCCGTGGCAGCGCGCTGCGATCGTGCGTGAGTGGCAGCGGCTCCGCAGCACCGCCCTCGACTTCAACCACTGCGACGGCTTCGACTACGACCGCTGGTGGAAGCAGATACGGCACTACGACGCCGCCGACGAAGCCGCCGAGGAGGAGCGAATCCGTCACTTCGCCACTCTGTACCCCTGGACGGACGATGAAGCTGACCAGGGCAAGGAGGATTAGCGAGACACTCTGCCCCCTACCAGTGAAGTCACCCGATCACGACGGGTGCGACAGTCGCCCCACACAGGCCAGCGTGGACCGTCCCGAAAACCAAGGTTTGTGAGACGAGAGACGGAGCGCCCCTCACAGGGGTGCAGCCCTGTTCAAAACCCGTCTCGGAACCCCCGCCTCGGACTTGATCTTTTGAGACGAGTTCTGAGACAGTCCGCGACATGACGACGAACACCACCACCGGCCAGTTCATCGGTTACGCCCGCGTCTCCACCGACGACCAAGAAGCGCAGTTGCAGCGCGACGCGCTGACGGGCGCGGGGTGCGCCCGCATCTTCGAGGACAAGGCCAGTGGCAAGAACACCGACCGGCCACAGCTCGCTGCTGTACTGGACTACGCCCGAGCGGGCGACGTCCTGTGCGTGTGGAAGCTTGACCGACTCGGCCGGTCGCTCATCGACCTTGTGTCCATCGTCGATGGCCTGCGCAAGCGCGGCATAGGGTTCCGCGTGCTCGATGGTGCGCTCTCCTCTGTCGACACCACGTCGGCCGACGGCCGCCTGTTCTTCCAGATCATCGCCGCCATGGCGGAGTTCGAACGGGCACTTATCAAGGACCGCACGCGGGCCGGGCTGGAAGCGGCCAAGGCGCAGGGCCGTACCGGCGGCCGGCCGGCCGTGGTGGACGAGGACATACTCACCGCAGCCCGCGCCAGGAAGGCCAAGGGCGAGAGCGTCAGCACCATCGCCAAGGCTCTCGGAGTCTCCCGAGCCACGCTGTACCGGCACCTGGGAAAGAGCGCCTGAGGCAGGCGCACAGCAGTTCAGACAGGCCCTCGATTCTACGCCGGGGGCCGTTGTCGTGTACAACGTTGTCTGACGGCTGCAACGATGCTGGCCCCTGCCGACCACGGGGAAAGTCGACAGGGTCCAGCACAGGGGCGCATGTCGCTCACGCTGCACCCCTTCCAGCGCACCTCTGGTCTGTGGTGCTTGCCGTCCCTCAGCGCGCCGGGGATCTGTCTTGCTCGGCCCGCACGACCATGGCGAACGACGTACAGACCCGCCGGAATCCACGGTGGTTACTCAGGCCAGTGTGACTCATGCACTCGACATCGACCGCCGCACTGTCCGTCGACGGCTCCGCCTTCCACGTGCAGTGCAGGCACTCCGCCTCGAAGGTCACGTCCGTGTCCGGATGCTGCGTGATCCGGTGCGTCACGAACCGCAGGACCGCGCGCGACATCACTCGGCCCCGTGGTCTTCCCGGAGGTGCGTGCGGAGCACGACGTTCGCGTCCGTCGCCTTCGAGTAGTCGCCGACCGATCGGGCATTGGCTCGGGTCACGGCGACGCCGAGGCACTGCCGACATCCCGCGACAGGGTTCGGGTCTCCCTCCGAAAGGGTCAGGTTCACTGGCCCTACCATCGTCGTCTTGGGCGTGCTCATCCGTGCGACCTCCCGACTGTTCGCCTGCCGAAGGATGATCCCCCGGGGAGCGCACGGGATGGCGCTTCAGTCGCGTAGTCGACTGAAGTCATGCACGGCAAGCGTCGGACCACTCGGTGAGCCGTGCCCTCAGGTCTTCGCCGAAGAGGGCGTACTCCTCGTACCCGGCGAACTCCTTCAGGTACGCCTGAACATCTCGGCCGTCGCGGAGCACGAGACTTCCCGCCGTCGTCTCGATGGTGACCAACGCGGCATCGTAGATGGTGAACGTACTCAGAGGGGTTCGGGGCGTCGGTGCTCCTACGGGGATCACCCCGATCTGAACGTTCGGGAGGTAAGACAGGGACGCCAGCCGGTCCATCTGCTCGGCCAGTGCCAGCGGGGCGACGACCGGCCAGCGAACCGCCTGCTCGGTCAGAACGAACGTGAATCGCTTCGAGGCGTCGTAGAGGACGGCTTGCCGTCCCAGCTTCCCCACCTCTGCCTTGCTCGTGTCGGCCGTCGAGTGAGCAAGGCTCGCCCGTACGTACTCCGGTGTTGCGAGCAGCCCGGTAACCATCGAGAGCAGGAAATAGCGCATCTGCGTAGAGGACGCTTCGAGCGACTTCAGTTCAGCCTGTCTCGTACCGAGCCCCTTGCGCCGAAGCTCTCGGAGGTTCCGCCACTCGGTGTTCGCCATCCTGGCAAGGGCAGAGACCTCGGCGACCAGTTCCGGTGGAGCGTCCAGCGCTCGCAAGATCTGCTCGACGTCGACCAGGGACGGCCGTGTCCGGCCGTTCTCGATGCGAGACACTTTCGACTGGGACATGTTGCAGCGCGCTGCGAGCCGGTCCCCTGAGAGGCCGGCTCGCTTGCGCAAGTCCCGAAGCAGAGAGGCGAGTTCGGTGCCAGACTCGCCAAGCTGCTCAGCTTCGAACGTCACTCCGTCATGCGCTCCGCGTACTCCAGGAAGGGAACTGACTCGACAACGGCGATGCGCTGCCACTCGATGAAAGGCGCAGGGTCACCCTCGTACAGCTCCCGGCTGATCTGCGTGCCGTCGCCCTCGTAGTGCATCAGGACGACCGTCGAGCGGTCGAACATCCAGAAGTCCCCGACTTCCGGCAACGGGTTCTCTCGCTCGGTCACGTCAAGGATGCGGATGTCCTCCCCAGCGAGCACGTGCGGGGCGTAATACCGGGAGAACTCGAAGCGCAGGTACTCGGAGAGCGGTCGAGTCAAGACGTGCACTCGCCCCTTGCTCTTGCCCTCGCCGCGCAACCGCTTCAGGTCTTCCGTGTACGCGGACGAGTAGGCGTGCGGGTCGACGCGTTTACCTGCCCGGAAGGCTTCGAGCTCTTCCGCCTCCTGCGGCACGAGGTACTGGGGCAGGGTCTCCAGCCGCCACGCTTCGGACTGGAAGCCCCGGAGCATCGCCCGCCACTCGTCACCATCCAAGAGCACGAACGGCCTCCTGAAGAACGCTCTCGGGGATCTCCACGAGCCCTTCCCCCTGCGGGGGAGTGAAGGCGTCGGACACGTCGCCCTGAACCACGATGGAGCCGGAAGCGGTGCGGTAGACGTTCGGGCAGTCGTCCTCTCCACACGTGCCGTTGCCGTTGCCAGTCAGCCGAGTCAGTTCTTCGCGTGCCATGCGGAACCCCCTTGACTTGTCGGCCCGGGCGGGCCGCCTGAGAGGACCGTACGGAGGCCGCTCGCGGCCGTCCATGCACGGACGTGACTCATGCACGTTGTCGCATAAACAGGATCCCACGAACGCCGAGAGGCGCCCGGACCAGATCGTCCGAACGCCTCTCTTCGTCTACACCCACTCGACCGCCGAGACGATGCCCGGGTCACGCCGAGGGGCGGGAAGCGGCGTGCGCCGCTCACGGCGGGGAGCCTGCTCGCGCTCCGTCGCGCCGAGCCCTCGGAGGGCTTCGATGCGGTCCGCCTCGGGTAACTCGGCAAGCGCCTCAGCCATCCGCTGGATGGCATCGCCGCTGGTCACGGCTACTTCTTGACCGTGAGCGGGAGCAGCTTCTTGCCGGTGGGGCCGATTTGTATAGCCGTGTCCATCTGCGGACACACCCCGCAGTCGAAGCACGGCGTCCAGCGGCAGTCCTCGACCTCGGTCTCGTCGAGGGAGTCCTGCCAGTCCTCCCAGAGCCAGTCCTTGTCGAGGCCCGAGTCGAGGTGGTCCCAGGGCAGGACCTCCTCGTAGGTGCGCTCGCGGGTGGTGTACCAGTCGACGTCCACGCCGTACTCGGGCAGCGTCTTCTCGGCGCACTCCATCCAGCGGTCGTACGAGAAGTGCTCGCGCCAGCCGTCGAAGCGGCCGCCGTCCTCGTACACGGCGCGGATGACGGAGCCGATCCGGCGGTCGCCGCGGGACAGCAGGCCCTCGACAATGCCGGGCTTGCCGTCGTGGTAGCGGAAGCCGATGGAGCGGCCGTACTTCTTGTCGCCGCGGATCTTGTCGCGGAGCTTCTCCAGGCGGGCGTCGGTCTCCTCGGCGGAGAGCTGCGGGGCCCACTGGAAGGGGGTGTGCGGCTTGGGGACGAAACCGCCGATGGAGACGGTGCAGCGGATGTCGTTGGACTTCGACACCTCGCGGCCCTTGGCGATCACGTTCGCCGCCATGTCCGCGATCTGCAGCACGTCGTCGTCGGTCTCCGTGGGCAGGCCGCACATGAAGTACAGCTTCACCTGGCGCCAGCCGTTGCCGTAGGCGGTGGCGACCGTGCGGATCAGGTCCTCCTCGGAGACCATCTTGTTGATGACCTTGCGCATGCGCTCGGAGCCGCCCTCGGGGGCGAAGGTGAGGCCGGAGCGGCGGCCGTTGCGGGTCAGCTCGTTGGCCAGGTCGACGTTGAACGCGTCGACGCGGGTGGAGGGCAGCGACAGGCCGATCTTGTCGTCCGTGTAGCGGTCGGCGAGGCCCTTGGCGATGTCGCCGATCTCCGAGTGGTCGGCGGAGGAGAGGGACAGCAGGCCCACCTCCTCGAAGCCGGTGGCCTTGAGGCCCTTGTCCACCATCTCGCCGATGCCGGTGATGCTTCGCTCCCGCACGGGGCGCGTGATCATGCCGGCCTGGCAGAAACGGCAGCCGCGGGTGCAGCCGCGGAAGATCTCGACGGACATGCGCTCGTGGACGGTCTCCGCGAGCGGCACGAGGGGCTGCTTGGGGTACGGCCACTCGTCCAGGTCCATGACGGTGTGCTTGGACACGCGCCACGGCACGCCGGAGCGGTTGGGCACGACGCGCGCGATGCGGCCGTCCGGCAGGTACTCGACGTCGTAGAAGCGGGGCACGTACACGCCGCCGGTGCGGGCGAGGCGGAAGAGCAGCTCCTCGCGGCCGCCGGGGCGGCCCTCGGCCTTCCAGGCGCGGACGATGTCGGTGATCTCCAGCACGGCCTGCTCGCCGTCGCCGATGACGGCGGCGTCGATGAAGTCCGCGATCGGCTCGGGGTTGAAGGCGGCGTGGCCGCCGGCGAGCACCACCGGGTCGTCGACGGTGCGCTCGCGGGCCTCCAGGGGGATGCCCGCGAGGTCGAGCGCCGCGAGCATGTTGGTGTAGCCGAGCTCGGTGGAGAAGCTGAGGCCGAAGACGTCGAAGGCGCGGACCGGGCGGTGCGAGTCCACCGTGAACTGCGGCACGTCGTGCTCGCGCATCAGCTGCTCAAGGTCCGGCCACACGCTGTAGGTGCGCTCGGCGAGGACGCCCTCACGCTCGTTGAGTACCTCGTAGAGGATCATGACGCCCTGGTTGGGCAGTCCGACCTCGTACGCGTCGGGGTACATGAGCGCCCAGCGGACGTCGCAGGCGTCCCAGTCCTTGACGGTGGAGTTGAGCTCGCCGCCGACGTACTGGATCGGCTTCTGCACATGCGGGAGCAGCGCTTCGAGCTGTGGGAAGACGGACTCGGCAGACATCGGAACCTTCATCGTCTGGCAGGGGCGACTCTCTAGCGTAACGCCCTTCGGAGCCGCCCCCCGCCCGTCAGGTGTCGAGGCCGCGTACGGAGACGCGCCGCCACAGCTCGGGCAGCTCCTGTTCGCGGGCCGCCGCGGCGGCTTCCTCCCTGCCGTACAGCAGCCCCCACGGGAAGGACGGCTCGCCGGCGGCGTGGGCCTGGACGGCGAGGTCGCGCAGGGCTTCGCGGGCGACGACGCTGTCCTGGTGGTCGCCCAGGCAGTCCTGGACCTTCTTGAGCCGTCGCACCAGGCGTTTCGCGGGTTTGCCGAGCGCGGGGCGGGCGAGTTCCGCGGCGTAGCGGGTGCGTTTGGCGGCCTTGCGGGCGCTGTGGAGGGCGAGGTCCCGGTCGGGTCCCGGCGGGAGCGACAGGGCGTGCTCGACCCGGTCGGCGAGGCGGGCGTGGTCCTTGAGGACGGCGGCGGCGAGGACGGTCCCGGGGTCCTTGGCGGCCTTGCCGCGCAGGGGCGGGTCGGTGAGGAGGGCGTCCAGGGAGTCGAGGAGGGAGAGGTAGCGGGGGCTGTCGAGGACGTCCAGGGTGCGTCCGTGGGAGTCGGCGCTGCGCGCCGCCGACCAGCGGCGCAGGCGGCCGCGTACGGGTCCGAGGAGCAGGGGGCGGGGGACCGCGTCCAGGGCGGTGCGCAGGCGGGCCTCCAGGACTTCCTGGTCGCGTTCGGCGCCGAGTTCCCGGCCGAGCCAGCGCAGTTCCTCGATGAGGGGGTCGGTGGCGGTGCGGTCGAGGAGGGAGCGGAAGCTGCGCAGGGCGCTGCGCAGGCGGCGGCTCGCGACGCGCATCTGGTGGACGCCGTCGGGTTGGGAGCGGCGCACGGCGGCGTCGTGGGTGAGGAGGGCGTCGGCCTGGGCGTGGAGGTGGGCGAGGACGTGGTCGCCGGCGGTTTCGGGGGCGGGGGGTGCGGTGGTCGTGGGGGCGGCG
>NZ_MKXB01000174.1:21602-47014 GCF_001865245.1 Streptomyces sp. CC53
CCGGCTTTGCGGAGGTGCTTGTCGACGGCGTCGAGGAGGGCGGTGTCGGCTCCGTCGGCGAGTTCGACTTCGATCTCGGTCCAGTCGGCGGTGGCGCCGTCGCCGGTGAGGCGTTCCGCGTGGACGGTGTCGGTGCTGAGTTCGGCGAGGAGGGTGCCGTCGGTGTCGAGGAGGTGGTGGAGGTCGCGGGAGGAGCGGATCCGTACGGCGGGCCGGAGGGGGCGGCCGCGGGTCCTGGCGCGGACGAGGGCGGCCAGGGCGGGCGGTACGTCGTCGGCGAGGGGGGCGCGGATCTCGTCGCGCACGCCGGGGGCGACGGGGAGTTTCAGGTGCCAGCCCTCGTCCGTGCCGCCGGTGCGGCGGCGCAGGGTGAGGGTGTGGGCGGCGAGGCGCAGGTCGGGGGTGTCGTAGTAGTCGGCGTCGAGGTCGGCGGTGCCGGCGTGGACGACGCGGGCGACGCCGCGGACCTCGGTGAGGTCGGGGATGCGGGTGTCGGTGGTGGCTTCGTACTTCCGCTCGATCTCGCGCGTCGCGTGGGTTCGCTGCGCGTCAGCTCGGGTGTCCGCCATGCATCGAATCTAGTACGCGGGCGGCTTGTACCGTTATGGGTCATGCCGTTATGGGTCGCTGGACCCGGATGGACTGGAGGAGGCCGACCGCGACCCACACGGCGAACATGGAGGAGCCGCCGTAGGAGACGAAGGGCAGGGGGAGGCCGGCGACGGGCATGATGCCGAGGGTCATGCCGATGTTCTCGAAGGACTGGAAGGCGAACCAGGCGATGATGCCGCCGGCGACGACGGTGCCGTAGAGCTCGGTGGTCTCGCGGGCGATGCGGCAGGCCCTCCAGAGGACGACGCCGAGCAGCAGGATGATGCCGCCGGCGCCGACGAAGCCGAGTTCCGCGCCGGCGACGGTGAAGATGAAGTCGGTCTGCTGTTCGGGGACGAACTGGCCGGTGGTCTGGTGGCCGTTGAAGAGGCCGGCGCCGTAGAGGCCGCCGGAGCCGACGGCGATGCGGGCCTGGTTGGTGTTGTAGCCGACGCCTGCGGGGTCGAGTTCGGGGTTGGCGAAGGCGGCGAAGCGGTTGATCTGGTACTCGTCGAGGAGGCCGAGGACGGCGACGAGGACGGCGCCGACGACGCCGGTGGTGATGAGTCCGAGGACCCAGCGGTTGGAGGCTCCGGAGGTGAGGAGCACGCCGAGGACGATGACGACCATGACCATGACGGAGCCGAGGTCCGGCATCAGCATGACGATGGCCATGGGGACGGCGGCCAGCACGAGGGACTTGGCGACGGTGCGGTGGTCGGGGTGGAGCTGGTCGCCGGCGTCGACGCGGGCCGCGAGGAGCACGGCCATGCCGAGGATGATGGTGACCTTGGTGAACTCGGACGGCTGGAGGGAGAAGCCGCCGCCGAGGACGATCCAGGCGTGGGCGCCGTTGATGGTGGCGCCGAGGGGGGTGAGCACCAGCAGCACGAGCACGACGGAGATGCCGTAGAGGAGCGGGACGGCGCCGCGCAGGGTGCGGTGGCCGAGCCAGATCGTGGCGACCATCAGGGCGAGGCCGATGCCGGTGTTGAGGAGGTGCTTGAAGAAGAAGGAGTAGGGGTCGCCCTGGGTGAGTGCGGTGCGGTTGCGGGTGGCGGACCACACGAGCAGCGACCCGATGAGGGACAGGGCGAGTGCGGAGAACAGCAGGGGCCAGTCGAGCCGGCGGACCAGGGAGTCGCGGGCGGTGAGCCTGGCCCACACGCCGCCGGGTTCGGGGGTGTAGCGGGAGACGGAGAAGGAGTTCTTCTGTGCGGGCATCGCGCTCGTTCAGTCCCTCCACACCGGCGGGCCCGCGAGGCCCGGTTGTCCGCCGTCGGTGACGCCGCCTTCCCCTTCGGGGATCTGGGACTTCGGGTCGTACGGCTTGATGGCCGGGGCGTCGATGGAGCCGTCGGGCTGGATCTTCGGCAGGGTCTTCTGGGGGGTGGGGAGCAGGGCCCGCTTGAGGTCCTGGTTGCCGGCGTCGTCGAGGCCGTAGAGGGCGTCGTAGATGTTGCGCACGGCGGGTCCGGAGGCGCCGGAGCCGGTGCCGCCCTGGGAGATGGTCATGACGATGGTGAAGTCGTCGGTGTAGGTGGCGAACCAGGAGGTGGTCTGCTTGCCGTAGACCTGGGCGGTGCCCGTCTTGGCGCGCAGCGGGATCTTGTCCTGGGGCCAGCCGACCTGGGTGAAGCGCCAGGAGGCGGTGCCGCCGGGTTCGACGACCGACTGCAGGCCCTTGTCGAGGTCGCGGATGGTCTCGGCGTCGACGGGGAGCCGGCCGCGGGCCTTGGGGGTGATCATTTCGACCTTCTTGCCGTCGGGGCTGATCACGGCCTTGCCGACGGTGGGTTCGTAGAGGGTGCCGCCGTTGCTGATGGCGGCGTAGGCGGTGGCGAGCTGGATGGGGGTGATGAGGACGTCGCCCTGGCCGATGGCGAAGTTGATGCTGTCGAACGCCTTGAGCTGGTTGCCTTCGAGGCAGTTCTCGTAGGCGATCTGCTCGACGTAGCTGCCGCCCTTCTTGCCCTGCTTGCACCAGGAGTCCTTGTTGGCCTCCCAGAACCGCTGCTTCCACTGGCGGTCGGGGATGCGGCCGGTGACCTCGTTGGGCAGGTCGATGCCGGTCTCGGAGCCGAAGCCGAAGTCGTGGGCGGTGCGGTAGAACCAGTCCTTGGCGTCCTTCTTCGGCTTGAGGCCGCCGTCCTTGGACCACTCCTGGTGGCCGAGGCGGTAGAAGACGGTGTTGCAGGAGTACTTGAGGGCTTCGCCGAGGGTGATGGGGCCGTGGCCCTTGGACTCGAAGTTGGCGAAGCTGCGGCTGCCGAGGCTGTAGGAGGCACTGCAGTTGTAGCGGTCGTTGAAGTCGTGGCCGGCCCGCACGGCGGCGCTGGCCGAGACGACCTTGAAGACGGAGCCGCTGGGTGCCTGGCCCTGGATGGCGCGGTTGAGGAGGGGGAAGTTGGAGTCCTTGCCGGTGAGGGCGGCGTACTCCTTGGCGGAGATGCCGCCGACCCAGGCGTTGGGGTCGTAGTCGGGCTGGGAGGCCATCGCGACGATGCGGCCGGTCTTGGACTCCATGACGACGACGGCGCCCGCGTCGGCCTTGTAGGGGCGGCCGGTGACCCGGTCGGTCTCCTTGCGGACGTTCTTCATGGCGGTGGCGAGCTCGTACTCGGCGACGGCCTGGACGCGGGCGTCGATGCTGGTGACGACGGTCGCGCCGGGCACGGCGGGGCTGTTCTCGGCCTCGCCGAGGACCCGGCCGAGGTTGTCGACCTCGTAGCGGGTGACGCCTGCCTTGCCGCGCAGGTACTTGTCGTAGGTGCGTTCGAGTCCGGAGCGTCCCACCTGGTCGGAGCGGAGGAACGGCGAGTCGGTGTCCTTGGCCTTCTCGATCTCCTCGTCGGTGACGGGTGAGAGGTAGCCGAGGACCTGCGCCGTGCGGGCCTTGCCGGGGGCGGGGTAGCGGCGTACGGCGGTGGGTTCCGCGGTGATGCCGGGGAAGTCCTCGGCGCGTTCCCGGATCTGCAGGGCCTGCTGGGTGGTGGCCTCGTCGGTGATGGGGATCGGCTGGTAGGGGGAGCCGTTCCAGCAGGGCTGGGGGGTCTTCGCGTCGCAGAGTCTGACGCGGTCCATGACCTCCTTGGGGGTCATGCCGAGGACGGCCGCGAGGCGGGTGAGGACGGCCTTGCCGCGGTCCTTCATCCGCATGAGCTCGGTGCGGGACGCGGAGACGACGAGGCGGGTCTCGTTGTCGGCGAGGGGCACGCCGCGGGCGTCGAGGATGGAGCCGCGGACGGCGGGCTGGACGACCTGCTGGACGTGGTTGCTGCGGGCCTCGTCGGTGTACTCGTCGCCGTTGCGGATCTGGAGGTACCAGAGGCGGCCGAGGAGGGTGAGGAGGAGGGAGAAGACGAGGACCTGGATGACGATGAGCCGGATCTGCACCCGCGGGGTGCGGCCGGTCTCCGGGATGTTGCTCATGGGGTCGCTCCCTCCCCTGGGCTGCGGCGTGTGCTTCCGGCGCTGGTGCGGCGCGGGGTCACAGGCGCTTGACCCCCTTGATGCGGGCGGCGCGGGCGGCGCGGCTGCGGGCGGCGCGGGTGCGCAGGCCGCCGCGGAGACTGCCGCGCTGGCTGCCGATGGTCAGGCCGGTGCCGCCGGTGGCCCAGCCGGTGGACACGTCGCCGGCGGTGCCGGTGGACTCGGCGACCGGGTCGCTGTCGGCGCGCCGGGCCAGCGCCATGACCAGCGGCACGGTGAACGGTGCGAGCAGCAGGTCGTAGATCACGGCGGTGAGGATGAGCGAGGCCAGGCCGACGTGGCGTGCGCCGGTGTCGCCGACGAGGGCGCCGACCCCGGCGTACAGCAGGGTGGAGCCGATGGCGGCGGCGACCACCATGACCATGGGCCCGGTGGCGGAGCGGACCTGGCCGTTGTCGGGCTTGGTGAGGCCGGCGACGTAGCCGATGACGCACAGCACGAGGGCGTAGCGGCCGGCGGCGTGGTCGGCGGGCGGGGCGAGGTCGGCGAGGAGGCCGGCGCCGAAGCCGATGAGGGCGCCGCTGACGTGGCCGTACACGAAGGCGAGGCCGAGGACGGTGAGGAGGACCAGGTCGGGGACGGCGCCGGGCAGGTGGAGCCGGGCGAGGACGGAGACCTGGAGGACGAGGGCGACGACGACGAGGGTGGTGGAGAGCAGGATCCGGTTGAAGCGCATCGTCTCTACTCCTGGTCCTGGTCCTGGCCGTCGGGCCGGGGTGTCGCGCCGGGTTCGACGGCGAGCGGCTGCTCGTCCGGTTCGCCCTGTGGCTGGTCACCGGGGTCCTGGGGGCTGGGGGTGACCGTGACGGTGACGGTGGGCGCGGGCTTCGGCTTGGCGGGCAGCACCGTGTCGCGGGGGTCGGTGCGGGGTGCCTGCACGACGACGCCGACGATGTCGAGCCGGCTGAACGCCGCGTACGGGCGGACGAAGAGGCGGCGGGTCAGCTCTCCGCTGGACGGGTCGACGCGGATGACCTCGCCGACCGGCACACCGGGTACGAAGGGGCGGTCCGCCTGGGAGCCGAAGGTGACGAGGCGGTCCCCTGGCTTGACCTTGGCCTTGCCGTTGAGGAGCTGCACGGACAGCGGGCGGGAGCCCTGGCCGGTGGCGAAGCCGAGCTCGTTGGTGCGCTCTATGCGGGTGCCGACGGTGAAGTCGGGGTCGTTGGCGAGGAGCACGGTGGCGGTCGTCGGCCCGACGGTGGTGACCCGGCCGACGAGGCCGTCGCCGTTGATGACGGTCATGTCGCGCTTGATGCCGTCGTTGCTGCCTGCGTCGATGGTGACGGTCCAGGAGAAGCCCTGCGCTGCTCCTATCCCGATGACCTCGGCGGCCTTGATGCCGTACTGGCCGGCGCCCGCACGCTTGAGCAGCTCGTCGAGTTCCCGCACGCGGTTGCGGTTGCGGTCGTCGCTGCCGAGCCTGGCCTTCAGCTCGGCGTTCTCCTTCTCCAGCCGGGCGATCCGGCCGTGGCGCTCGTCGGAGTCCCGGACGGCCGCGATGGCGTTGCCGATCGGGTCGACGGCGGACGCGACACCGTTCTCGACCGGGCCGAAGACCGTGGCGGCGACCCGCCGGGCTCCGTCGACCGGTGACTGCTCACCGCCCCGGATGTCCACCGTGATCAGTGCGAACGCGATGGCCACCAGCAGCGCCAGAAGCAGCCGGCTCTCTTTCGTGTCCCTCACGTGGGGCGGCCGTGCCTTCCTCGTAGGAATGTGTGTGCCGGAATCGTGGTGCCGTTATACCAACGATCAGCCGTACGGGCATGGCAGCACCCGTACGGCTGATCGCGTACGCGCTATCTGCGGGGCTGGGAGTCGAGGACCTGCTGCAGTGCCTCGAACTCCTCGACGCACTTTCCGGAACCGAGCGCCACCGAGTCGAGGGGTTCCTCGGCGATGTGGATCGGCATTCCGGTCTCGCGGCGGAGCCGTTCGTCGAGGCCGCGCAGCAGCGCGCCGCCGCCGGTGAGGACGATCCCGCGGTCCATGACGTCGCCGGACAGCTCGGGCGGGCACTTGTCGAGGGTGGTCTTCACGGCGTCGACGATCGAGTTGACCGGCTCCTCGATGGCCTTGCGGACCTCGGCGGCGGAGATGACGACGGTCTTGGGCAGGCCGGAGACCAGGTCGCGGCCGCGGATCTCGGTGTGCTCGTCCTCCCCGAGGTCGAAGGCCGAACCGATGGTGATCTTGATCTGCTCGGCGGTGCGCTCACCCAGGAGGAGGCTGTACTCCTTCTTGATGTGCTGGATGATCGCGTTGTCCAGTTCGTCGCCCGCGACGCGGATGGACTGTGCCGTGACGATTCCTCCCAGCGAGATCACGGCGACCTCGGTGGTGCCGCCACCGATGTCCACGACCATGTTGCCGGTGGCCTCGTGGACGGGCAGGCCGGAGCCGATCGCCGCGGCCATGGGCTCCTCGATGATGTGCACCTGACGGGCACCGGCCTGGGTGGAGGCCTCGATCACCGCGCGGCGCTCCACACCGGTGATGCCGGAGGGCACGCACACGACGACCCGGGGGCGGGCGAGGTAGCGACGCTTGTGGATCTTCAGGATGAAGTAGCGGAGCATCCGCTCGGTGATCTCGAAGTCCGCGATCACCCCGTCCTTCAGCGGCCGGACGGCCACGATGTTGCCGGGGGTCCGGCCGATCATCTTCTTCGCTTCGGCGCCGACCGCCAGGATGCCACCAGTGTTCGTGTTGATGGCGACGACCGACGGCTCGTTGAGGACGATGCCGCGACCCCTGACGTACACCAGCGTGTTGGCGGTCCCGAGGTCGACAGCCATGTCACGGCCGATGAACGACATTGAGTTCCCCTTGTTTCCCATGAGGAGCGCCGGGCCTTCCCAATAGAGCGTTGACGGCTTCTCAGGACGGCGCGCTGGATCGTGTGGAGCGGAGGATTCCATCGTAGTGCCGCTGACGCGAACACGGCGCGGTGGTCCGCCTCTGTATAGGTGACGAGGTGTCGGACGGATGCGTTCCCGGACACCGCCGCCATATGTCCTGGGGCGACCGAAATTCCTTCGGTCGCCCCAGGTCAACAGCGCTGTATGGCTGACACCAGGTCAGGAAATGGCGGGGAAGAAAATCTTCAGTTCCCGAATGGCGGACTCCTCCGAGTCCGAGGCGTGGATCAGGTTCTCCCGGACGATCGTGCCGTAGTCGCCACGGATGGATCCGGGCGCGGCGGCGATCGGGTCGGTCGGCCCGGCGAGCCGGCGGACGCCCTCGATGACGCGCTCGCCCTCGACGACGAGCGCCACGACGGGGCCGGAGGCCATGAACGCGACGAGCGGCTCGTAGAAGGGCTTGCCCTTGTGCTCGCCGTAGTGCTGCTCCAGCGTGTCCTGGTCCAGGCTGCGCATGTCCAGCGCGGTGATGCTCCAGCCGGCCTTGCGCTCGATACGGCCGATGATCTCGCCGATCAGCCCGCGACGGACGGCGTCCGGCTTGAGGAGGACGAGAGTGCGCTGGGTCATGTGTGCGGCTCCTTGCAGGCCGAATGATGTGCGGTTCCGGCAGAGGTTACAGGGTGTGACGGCGGGCCGGGCACCCACCCCGGACAAGCACCTCGCGCACCCGGCACACGGCCTCCCGCGGCGGCGGGAAAGCAGGCCGGCGGGCACCCCGGGGCGGGGCGCCCGCCGGCCGGAGGACCGCCAGGTCGCAGGCTCCCCCACGCGCAGGACCGCCGCACCGCAGGGCCCCTCACGCGCAGGACCGCCCGGTAGGAGGTCCCCTCCCCCGGAGAGCCGCAGGACCGACAGGTCAGACGACGGTCAGGCCGCCGGGGCGTCCGCGTCGGCCTGGGCCGCCCACCGTGCCTTCGCCTCGTCGACCTTGCGGCCGTAGTGGACCGACGCCCACCACAGGCCCGCGAAGACCGCGCCCAGGAAGAACATCATCGGGACGACGAAGCCGCTGGCGATCAGGGCGATCTGGAGCGCCCAGCCCAGCTGCACGCCGCCCGGCCGGGTGACCATGCCGCACAGCAGCACCGACAGCAGCATGGCGACACCGCACACCGTCCACACCGCGGTCATGGACAGTGCGTCGTCCTTCATCGCGACCAGCCCGGCGAAGCCGATCACGAAGAACTCACCGATCAGGGTCGACGAGCAGAGCGTACGCATAGGAGAACCTCAGCCCTTTCCACGCAGCAGCAGCCGGGCCTCGCCGACCGTGATCACCGAGCCGGTCACCAGGACGCCCGCGCCGGCGTACTCGCCCTCTTCCTCCGCGAGGGTGATCGCCGCGTCCAGGGCCTCGTCGAGCCGCGGCTCGACCACGACCCGCTCCTCGCCGAAGACCTCCACGGCGACGGCGGCCAGCGCGTCGGGGTCCATCGCGCGGTGCGTCGAGTTCGCGGTGACGACGATCTCCGCGAAGATCGGTTCGAACGCCTCCAGCAGACCGCGCACGTCCTTGTCGCCGCTCGCGCCGACCACCCCGATGAGCCGGGAGAAGCCGAACGCCTCCTGCACGCCCTCGGCCGCCGCCTGCGCGCCCGCCGGGTTGTGCGCGGCGTCCAGCACCACGGTGGGGCTGCGCCGGACGACCTCCAGCCGGCCGGGCGACGCGACCGACGCGAAGGCCCGCCGGACGGTGTCCACGTCCAGCAGCCGCGCCTGCTGCGCGCCGATGCCGAAGAACGCCTCCACGGCCGCGAGCGCCACCGCCGCGTTGTGCGCCTGGTGCGCCCCGTACAGGGGCAGGAACACCTGGTCGTACTCCCCGCCCAGGCCGCGCAGGGTGAGCAGCTGCCCGCCGACGGCGACCTCGCGGGACACGACGCCGAACTCCATGCCCTCGCGGGCCACGGTGGCGTCGGCGTCCACGGCCTTCTTCAGCAGGACCTGCGCCGCGTCGACCGGCTGCTGCGCCAGGATGACGGTGGCGCGCTCCTTGATGACGCCGCCCTTCTCCTCCGCGATCTCGGCGGGCGTGGAGCCGAGCCGGTCCGTGTGGTCCAGGGAGATGGGTGTGATCACGGAGACGACGCCGTCGATGACGTTGGTCGCGTCCCAGCTCCCGCCCATGCCGACCTCGACCACGGCGGCGTCCACCGGCGCGTCGGCGAAGGCCGCGTAGGCCATGCCGGTGAGCACCTCGAAGAACGACAGCCGGTACTCCTGGGCCGCGTCGACCATCTCCACGTACGGCTTGACGTCGTGGTAGGTCTCGATGAACTTCTCGGCGCTGATGGGAGCGCCGTCGAGGCTGATGCGCTCGGTGATGGTCTGCACGTGCGGCGAGGTGTAGCGGCCGGTGCGCAGTTCGAAGGCGCCGAGGAGGGCCTCGATCATGCGGGCCGTGGAGGTCTTGCCGTTGGTGCCGGTGATGTGGATCGACGGGTACGTGCGCTGCGGTTCGCCCAGCACGTCCATGAGGGCGGAGATGCGGGTGACGGAGGGCTCCAGCTTGGTCTCGCCCCACCGGGTGGCGAGCTCCGCCTCGACCTCCCGCAGTGCCTGGTCCACCGCGGGGTCGGCGGGTCGCGTCGGCACGGGGTCGCCCTGCGGCGGGCCGGCCTGGGCACGCAGGGTGCGGCTGCCGGCCTCGATGACCGCGAGGTCGGGGTCGCTGGAGGTCTCGGCCTCGACGATCTCGTCGAAGCCGTCGCCGTGGTCGCCGTCGTCCGGCAGGTCGCTGTGGTCGCTGGTCGGGGGCTGCTCGCTCACGCGCCCAGTCTACGGAGCGGCACCGACAGCAGCCCGCGCCGCCCCGGGGCGGGGGACGGCGCGGGCCCCGGAACCGTGCGGTTCCGGGGCCCGTGCGGCTGGCGTCGGGTCAGCTCTGCGGCAGGGTCGCGAGCTGGTTGCCGATGCGGGCGATGTCCGCTTCCGCGGCGGCCAGTCGGGTGCGGATCTTGTCGACGACGTGGTCCGGGGCCTTGGCGAGGAACGCGTCGTTGCCGAGCTTGGCCTCGGCCTGCGCCTTCTCCTTCTCGGCCGCCGCGAGGTCCTTCGTGAGGCGCTTGCGCTCCGCCTCCACGTCGATCGTGCCCGACAGGTCGAGGGCGACCGTGGCACCGGCGACCGGCAGGGACGCGGTGGCGTGGAAGCCCTCGCCCTCCGGCTGGAGGCGCAGCAGCTGGCGGATGGCCGGCTCGTGCGGGGCCAGGGCGGTGCCGTCCAGGTCGAGGCGGGCCGGGACCTTCTGGCCGGGCTGGAGTCCCTGGTCGGAGCGGAAGCGGCGGACCTCGGTGACGACCCGCTGGACGAGCTCGATCTCCTGCTCGGCGGCCTCGTCGCGGAAACCGCCCGCGGTGTCCGCGCCGGGGACGCGCACGGCGGCCGGCCAGTCGGCGACGACCAGGGACTCCCCGCCGGTCAGGGTGGTCCACAGGGTGTCGGTGACGAACGGGACGACCGGGTGCAGCAGGCGCAGCATCACGTCGAGGACCTCGCCGAGCACCCGGGCGGACACCCGGGCCTGCTCGCCGCCCGCGAAGAAGGTCGTCTTGGACAGCTCGACGTACCAGTCGAAGACCTCGTCCCAAGCGAAGTGGTAGAGGGTCTCGCTGAGCTTGGAGAACTGGAAGTCCTCGTAGTACGCGTCGACCTCCGCGACCGTCGCGTTGAGGCGGGACAGGATCCACCGGTCGGCCGCCGACATGCGGGACGCGTCCGGCAGGGGGCCCTCGACCGTCGCGCCGTTCATCAGCGCGAAGCGGGTGGCGTTCCAGATCTTGTTGGCGAAGTTCCGGGACGCCTGGACCCAGTCCTCGCCGATCGGCACGTCGGTGCCCGGGTTGGCGCCGCGGGCCAGGGTGAAGCGCAGGGCGTCGGAGCCGTACTTGTCCATCCAGTCGAGCGGGTCGACGACGTTGCCGAAGGACTTCGACATCTTCTTGCCGCGCTCGTCGCGGACCAGCCCGGTCAGCGCGATCGTCTTGAACGGGACCTCGCCGTCCATGGCGTACAGGCCGAACATCATCATCCGGGCGACCCAGAAGAAGATGATGTCGTGGCCGGTGAGCAGGACGTCGGTGGAGTAGAACTTCTCCAGGTCCGGGGTCTGCTCGGGCCAGCCGAGGGTGGAGAACGGCCACAGGCCGGAGGAGAACCACGTGTCGAGGACGTCCGTCTCCTGGCGCCAGCCCTCTCCCGTGGGCGGCTGCTCGTCGGGGCCGACGCAGACGACTTCGCCGTTCGGGCCGTACCAGACGGGGATGCGGTGGCCCCACCAGAGCTGGCGCGAGATGCACCAGTCGTGCATGTTGTCCACCCAGTCGAAGTAGCGCTTCGACAGGTCCTCGGGGTGGATGGCGACGCGGCCGTCGCGGACGGCGTCGCCCGCCGCCTTCGCGAGCGGTTCGACCTTGACCCACCACTGGAGGGACAGGCGCGGCTCGATGGTGGTCCCGCAGCGGGAGCAGTGGCCCACGGAGTGGACGTACGGGCGCTTCTCGGCGACGATCCGGCCCTGCGAGCGCAGCGCGGTGACGACGGCGTCGCGGGCCTCGAACCGGTCGAGCCCCTGGAAGGGGCCGTGGACGGTGAGGACACCCCGCTCGTCCATGATCGTCAGGGATTCGAGGTCGTGGCGCTGGCCGATGGCGAAGTCGTTCGGGTCGTGCGCCGGGGTCACCTTGACGGCGCCGGTGCCGAACTCCGGGTCGACGTGCGTGTCCGCGACGACCGGGATCGTACGGTCCGTCAGCGGCAGCTTGATCTGCTTGCCGACCAGGTGCCGGTAGCGCTCGTCGTCGGGGTGGACGGCGACGGCCGTGTCGCCGAGCATCGTCTCGGCGCGCGTGGTGGCGACGACCAGTGAGTCCTCGCCCTCGCCGTACCGGATGGAGACGAGCTCGCCGTCGTCCTCCTGGTACTCCACCTCGATGTCGGAGATGGCGGTGAGGCAGCGGGGACACCAGTTGATGATGCGCTCGGCGCGGTAGATCAGCTGGTCGTCGTAGAGCCGCTTGAAGATGGTCTGGACGGCACGGGACAGGCCCTCGTCCATGGTGAAGCGCTCACGGGACCAGTCGACGCCGTCGCCGAGGCGGCGCATCTGGCCGAGGATCCTGCCGCCGTACTCCTCCTTCCACTGCCACACGCGGCGGACGAACTCGTCGCGGCCCAGGTCGTGGCGGGACTTGCCCTCCTCGGCGAGCTGCTGCTCGACCTTGTTCTGGGTGGCGATGCCGGCGTGGTCCATGCCGGGCAGCCACAGCGCCTCGTAGCCCTGCATCCGCTTGCGGCGGGTCAGGGCGTCCATGAGGGTGTGCTGGAAGGCGTGGCCCAGGTGGAGGCTGCCGGTGACGTTCGGCGGCGGGATGACGATGGTGTAGGCGGGCTTGGAACCGGTGGCGTCGGCCGTGAAGTAACCGCGCTCTACCCAGCGCTCGTACAGCGGCCCCTCTACCTCGGCCGGCGCGTACTGGGTCGGCAGTTCGGGGACGGATGCTGGCTGCTGCTGAGTGTTCTCGGTCACGGGCCCAGTTTAGGGGTGTCACAGGCACGTACTGAAACGGGAATGTTCGGTGAGGGTGCGGCCCCTGTCGTCCCCGGGGATCGCTCCTTCGGCCACTATGTGGGCAGCGCACCACCCTATGGAGGGGGAACTTCTCGATGAGCTACCAGCAGCCGGGCCCGTACGGCGGGCAGCCCCAGCAGCCCGGGCCGTACGGCCCGCCGGGGCCCCAGGGCGGACAGCCGGGCCCGTACGGTCCGCCGCCGCAGGCGCCGCCGCCCGGCTACGGCTACCCGCAGCAGCAGCCGCAGCCCGGTTACGGCTACCCGCAGCAGCCTCCGGGCCAGCCGAACCCGTACGCGCAGCCGCCGCAGCCGCCGTACGGACAGCCGCCGCAGCCGAACCCGTACGGCGGCGCGCCGGGCGGCCACCCGGGCGCGCCGGCCCCGCAGGCACCGAAGAAGAAGACGGGCCTGATCCTCGGGGTCACCGCCGCCGTGGCCGCGGTGGCGGTCGGCGCGTGGTTCGTGTTCGGCCCCGGACTGGGCGGCGGGCTGGAGGACGACGGCCCGCACAAGCTGGCGATGCCGCAGAAGGTCCTCGGGGAGTACGACCGGCGCTCGCCGGAGAACGAGAGCGACGGCAAGCTGGAGGCGGACGCCGCCAAGCACGGTGTGCAGGGTGCCAAGTCCGTGCGGGGGACGTACTCGACGCTGGACCCGACGAAGATCGACCCGACGAAGATCGACCCGGACAACCCCGCCGCGTCACCGGAGCTGCTGGCCGCCAAGTCGCTCGTCGTCATGGGCGTCCACGGAACCATCGCGGACCCGGAGAAGACCCTGGACGGCTTCTTCGCCGAGATCAACGAGAAGTCGAAGGAGGAGGGCGAGAACGAGGACTTCGCGCTCGTCGGCTCTCCGGAAGAGGTCTCCCCGGACGACTTCAACGGGATCATGAAGTGCCAGGCCGCGACGGGCGAGAACGCGATCACGAAGCAGCAGCAGAGCAGCTGGATCTGCGCGTGGTCCGACCACAGCACCTTCGCCTGGGTGATCCCGAACCAGACGCAGGGCGTCGGCAAGGAGGCGGCGGCCGAGCTGGCCGCCGGTCTGCGCCAGGAGGTACGCGTCAAGGCGTGAACCACGCGCACGACAGGGGCGCCCGTCCGGTTCGGCAACCGGACGGGCGCCCCTGTCGGTGACGTCGGGTCAGGCCGACTTCTCGTGGCGGCCCGGGCCCTGGTCCTTGACCACGCGGGGCACGAGGGTGGGGTTGACGTTGTTGTGGACGACGTCCTCGGTGATGACGACGCGGGCCACGTCCTTGCGGGACGGCACCTCGTACATCACGGACATCAGGACCTCTTCCATGATGGCGCGCAGTCCGCGGGCGCCGGTGCCGCGCAGGATCGCCTGGTCGGCGATGGCCTCCAGCGCCGGGCGGTCGAAGTCCAGCTCCACACCGTCGAGTTCGAAGAGCCGCTGGTACTGCTTCACCAGGGCGTTGCGGGGCTCGACGAGGATCTTCAGCAGGGCCTCGCGGTCGAGGTTGTGGACCGAGGTGATGACGGGGAGACGGCCGATGAACTCGGGGATCATCCCGAACTTCACCAGGTCTTCCGGCATGACCTCCTGGAACTGGTCGCGGGCCTCGATCTCCCGCTTGGAGCGGATCGTGGCGCCGAAGCCGATGCCCTTGGCGCCGGCCCGGGACTCGATGATCTTCTCCAGTCCGGCGAAGGCACCGCCCACGATGAACAGGACGTTCGTCGTGTCGATCTGGATGAACTCCTGGTGCGGGTGCTTGCGTCCGCCCTGGGGCGGGACCGACGCCGTGGTGCCTTCGAGGATCTTCAGCAGGGCCTGCTGGACGCCCTCACCCGACACGTCACGGGTGATCGACGGGTTCTCGCTCTTCCGGGCGACCTTGTCGATCTCGTCGATGTAGATGATGCCCGTCTCGGCCTTCTTGACGTCGTAGTCCGCGGCCTGGATGAGCTTCAGAAGGATGTTCTCGACGTCCTCGCCGACGTAGCCGGCCTCGGTCAGCGCCGTCGCGTCGGCGATGGCGAAGGGGACGTTGAGCATCCGGGCCAGGGTCTGCGCCAGGAGGGTCTTGCCCGAGCCCGTGGGGCCCAGCAACAGGATGTTGGACTTGGCGAGTTCGATCGCGTCGTCCCGGCCCTGCGCGCCGCCGTTCTCGCCGGCCTGGACCCGCTTGTAGTGGTTGTACACCGCGACCGAGAGGGCCTTCTTCGCCGGCTCCTGGCCGACGACGTAGCCCTCCAGGAACTCGTAGATCTCGCGGGGCTTGGGGAGTTCCTCCCACCGCACCTCGCTCGTCTCCGCGAGCTCCTCCTCGATGATCTCGTTGCAGAGGTCGATGCACTCGTCGCAGATGTACACACCGGGGCCCGCGATGAGCTTCTTCACCTGCTTCTGGCTCTTGCCGCAGAACGAGCACTTGAGCAGGTCGCCGCCATCACCGATGCGTGCCACGAGGTGCTTCCCCTTCGCCTGGGAGCGGCTTGTCCGCAGCCGACTCCTGGTGCCTCATATCCGACGGTACCTTGCCGGGCCCCCTGTTCGGGCCCCCCTTGGCGCGGTTCACATCGACGGGCGGTCTCCGCCGCCGCGACGGTGCGCCGCGCCAAGGGAAGGTCGAGTGTCAGGCCGCAGCGGCTGCCGTGCTCTTGCGGGTGGTGACGATCTGGTCGACCAGGCCGTACGCCAGGGCGTCCTCGGCCGTGAGGATCTTGTCGCGCTCGATGTCGTCGCGGATCTTCTCGATGGGCTGGTTGGAGTGCTTCGCCAGCATCTCCTCGATCTGCGTGCGCATGCGCAGGATCTCGTTGGCCGCGATCTCCAGGTCGGAGAGCTGCTCGCGGCCGGTGCCACCGGAGGGCTGGTGGATGAGCACACGGGCGTTCGGCAGCGCCATCCGCTTGCCGGGCGTGCCGGCGGCCAGCAGCACGGCGGCGGCGGACGCGGCCTGGCCCATGCAGACCGTCTGGATGTCCGGCTTCACGAACTGCATGGTGTCGTAGATGGCCGTGAGGGCCGTCATCGAGCCGCCGGGGCTGTTGATGTAGATCGAGATGTCCCGGTCGGGGTCCATGGACTCCAGGCACAGCAGCTGCGCCATGACGTCGTTGGCGGAGGCGTCGTCGATCTGCACACCGAGGAAGATCACGCGCTCCTCGAAGAGCTTCGCGTACGGGTCGTACTCGCGCACGCCCTGGGAGGTGCGCTCGACGAAGCGGGGGACGACGTACCGGTTGTCCACCTGCGGGCCGGTGTAGAGGCCGCTCGCGGAGAAGTTGCTCATGGGGTGTTCACCATCCTGGTGGCTTCGCCTGGGGGCGTTCTGCTGGCTGGGGCGGGGCGTGTCTTTCGGTGTCGGCCGGCTCAGGCGCCGGTGCCGCCACCGCCCGGGACGCCCGAGGCGGCGGAGATGATCTCGTCGATGAGGCCGTAGTCCTTGGCCTCCTCCGCGGTGAACCAGCGGTCGCGGTCGCCGTCGCGGATGATCGTCTCCATGGACTGGCCGGAGTGGCGCGCGGTGATCTCGGCCATCCGCTTCTTCGTGCGGAGCAGGTACTCGGCCTGGATCTTGATGTCGGAGGCGGTGCCGCCGATGCCGGCGGAGCCCTGGTGCATGAGGATGTCGGTGTTCGGCAGGGCGAAGCGCTTGCCGGCGGTGCCGCCGGTGAGCAGGAACTGGCCCATGGACGCCGCCATGCCCATGCCGATCGTCACGACGTCGTTCGGGATGTACTGCATGGTGTCGTAGATCGCCATGCCGGCCGTCACCGAGCCGCCGGGGCTGTTGATGTACAGGTAGATGTCCTTGTCCGGGTCGGCGGCAAGGAGCAGCATCTGCGCGGTGATCTTGTTGGCGATGTCATCGTCCACCTGCTGGCCGAGGAAGATGATGCGCTCGCCGAGCAGCCGGTTGTACACATGGTCGCCGAGGCCACCACCGATGGACGGCTCACCGGCGGCGTAAGGCATCAGATTCGTCACGTATCCACCTGCTCGTCTCTTGACGGCTGACGGCCGTCTCAGCGTGTCGCGTACTGGGGGCGGGTACTCCCCTGCCCTCGTATTCATGGACCCTAACGCGCAGGTGGGCGGCCGCCATCCCGCTTCCCGAGCTGTTCGCTGGGAGCGCAAGGTAGTTGGCCCGGGCCGTGGCGCGGGCAGGGGGCGCGCCGGAGCCGTATGGGGGCACCGGGCCCGCCGGTGCGAGGTCAGTGCGAGGCTCAGGCCTCGTTCTTCCCCTCGGCCTTGTCCTCGGCGTCGGCGGACGCCTCGGCGGCCTCCTCGTCGTCCTCGTCGTCGAGGACGACCGGCTCACCGTTGGTGTCGACGACCTTGGCGGCCTCGACGACCAGGGCCAGGGCCTTGCCGCGGGCGACCTCGCCGACGAGCATCGGGACCTGGTTGCCCTGGACGACGGCCTGGGCGAACTGGTCGGGGCTCATGCCGGAGGAGGCGGCACGGCGCATGAGGTGCTCGGTGAGCTCCTCCTGGTTGACGTTGACCTTCTCCGTGGAGACCAGCTCGTCCAGGATGAACTGGGTCTTGATGCCCTTGACCGCCGCCTCGCGGGTCTCGTCGTCGAACTCCTCGGCGGTCTTGCCCTGGAGCTCCAGGTACTTGTCCAGCGTGAGGCCCATCTGGCCGAGCTGGTGGTGCTCCAGGTTGTGCTTGCGGGTGTTGACCTCGTCCTCGAGCAGCTTCTCGGGGATCGGGACCTCGGTCAGCTTCAGCAGCTCGTCCAGGACGCGCTCCTGGGCCTGGGTGGCCTGGTCGTACTGCTTCATGTTCTCGAGGCGCTTGCGGCTGTCGGCCTTCAGCTCGTCGAGCGTGTCGAACTCGCTGGCCATCTGGGCGAACTCGTCGTCCAGCTCGGGGAGCTCGCGGGCGGCGACCTGGGTGACCTTGACGGAGACCTCGGCCTCCTTGCCCTCGGCGGAGCCGCCCTTGAGGGTGGAGGTGAAGGTGGCCTCGCCACCGGCCTCCAGGCCGGTCACGGCCTCGTCGATGCCGTCGAGGAGCTCGCCGGAGCCGATCGTGTACTGCACGCCGTTCGCGACGCCGTCCGGCAGGACCTCGCCGTCGACCTTGGCCTCCAGGTCGAGGGTCACGACGTCGCCCTCGGCGGCGGCGCGCTCGACCGGGGAGGTGGAGGCGAAGCGCTCGCGCAGCTGCTCCACGGACTTCTCGACGTCCTCGTCGGTGACCTCGACGGCGTCGACGGTGATGTCGATGCCGGAGTAGTCCGGGATCTCGATGGCCGGGCGGATGTCCACCTCGGCGGTGAAGGCGAGGACCTCGCCGTCCTTCAGCTCGGTGATGTCGACCTCGGGCTGACCCAGCGGGTTGACCTCGGCCTCGTTGACCGCCTCGGTGTAGAACTTCGGCAGGGCGTCGTTGACGGCCTCCTCCAGCACTGCACCGCGGCCGAAGCGCTGGTCGATGACGCGCGCGGGGACCTTGCCCTTGCGGAAGCCCTTGACCGTGACCTGCTGGTTGATCTTCTTGTACGCCGCGTCGAGGCTGTCCTTGAGCTCCTCGAAGGGCACCTCGACAGTGAGCCGAACCCGGGTCGGGTTCAGGGTCTCCACGGCGCTCTTCACGGTTCGGTCTCCTTGGTGGCTGATTCTGGCTTTCAGCTGGGGCGCGGTGGTTGGGCGGCCCCATCGGGAACGGCCCGGTCATGAGACACACGGGCACGCAGCTTGCATAGTAACCGCAAGGAGTACGCGCCCCACAACGCGACCTTGGTCGGCGGGAGCACCAGGGACGGCGTCCCTCGCGGGCGCGCGCGAGGCGCGGCGGGCCGGCCCGGCCCGGGCTTGCGGGAACGGGCCGCCGGACGGTGCGAGGTCCGTACGCGGGCGGCGCGGGGCCGGGCCCGGAGGGCCGTGGCGGCGCCGGGGCGCCCTGTGTGGTCGGGGTGGCGGGATTTGAACCCACGGCCTTCCGCTCCCAAAGCGGACGCGCTACCAAGCTGCGCCACACCCCGTCTGGTGCGACACGTAGGGTACATGGCCGCGGGCGCTGCGTCGGCCCTTCAAGGAGTGTGCGACCAGCGGGTGGGACCCGCTACGATGCTGTTCGTGCCGCACCGGTCGCCGTCGGGTGACAGGTGGGGTGCCGCTTGCGGGCGTAGCTCAATGGTAGAGCCCTAGTCTTCCAAACTAGCTACGCGGGTTCGATTCCCGTCGCCCGCTCTGCACAGCCCGGGGCCGGGTCGGAGGGTGATCCTCCGACCCGGCCCCGGCGCGTTCCCGGCCGTGTCCCGTGACCCGGCCCGCCGCGTGGCCGCCCGGACGGACTGCCGCTGCCGGGCGGGTTCGGCCGGCCGGGTGCCCGGACTGCTGCTGTCTGCCCCCTCGTGGCGCTCCGGCCCGAGGTCGCTCCGCCGATCGCGGGACACGGTCGGCGCGCCGAGTCGTGTCAGAGGGGGTGCATCGCCGTGAGCAGGAGGCGGTACGTGGCCAGGGGGTACCGGGCGGGTACCGCATCTGGGACGGCGAGGGCAGGCGTTGGTGGGGCGACCGGTACGCACTCTGCCCGGACGATCTGCCGGCGGAGCTGAACGGAGCCCGTGATCCCGCGAGGATCACCGCGCTTCTCAAGAGGTACAGGGCCCAGAAGCGCTAGCGGGCCGCCCGGGGGCGCCCGGTCGGGCCGGAGAAGCGAGGGCCCCCAGCGTGGCGACTCGGGCTCTTCGGCACACGGCACACGGTCGGCCTCCACGCCCGCCGGGCACGCCTTTCGGGGCCCGCCGGAGGCGGGTGCCACCCGGCGAGCCCGCATGCCTCAGAAGCTGATCTTGCTGATCGAGGCCGTTATCTCGCTCAGGACGTTGTTGATCGTCGGCCCGAGTCCGGAGGACGCGAGGAAGAATCCGAGGAGCGCGGCGACGAACGCCGGCCCGGTCTTGATGGAACCGCTGCGGATCATCATCACCAGGACGATCGCCAACAGCACCACCACGGACAGCGAAATGACCACGACGCTCACCCCTCGGTCGGTCCTTGCGGACACCGGGGGCACACGGCCCGGCACCCCCCGCTCGGCGTCCATCGTGCCATCAACCTGCCCGTCCGCGCTGCCCCGTGACACCTCGCCGGCGGCGCACCCGCAAGCCGGCGGCCGGCCGCGGCGCCGGGTGGAACAGCGGCGCACCGAAGCGGGCGCCGGACCTCGGGAGGTTTCTCGCAGGAATGCGTCCCCTTCGTTTCAGGGCGACTGCGGGACGCTCACGAAACATTCGCAGGGCCGCCCCGCCGTGGCCACCGCCCCACGGAGCGTGTCGACGACATGCGGCTTTTGATGCGGCGATATCGCAACATTCCGGACTTCACGTGGAGCGGTTCGGGGCGGATCACCGGAATTCCCCGGAGCCGCGGGCGTGGTTAGTGTGCGGCGAATGCCCCACCCATCCCACGAAAAGCAGAAGCAGCGGAACGCCTTCTTCGACAACGCGAAATACCTGGCGATCGTGCTGGTCGCCGTGGCGCACGCGTGGGAGCCCGTCATGGACGGCAGCCGTACCACACGGGCGCTCTACATGGTCGTCTACACCTTCCACATGCCGGCGTTCGTGATCATCTCCGGGTACTTCTCGCGGAGCTTCGCCGGGCGGCCGGATCAGATGAGACGCCTCGTGAGCGGGGTCCTCGTCCCGTACGCGGTGTTCGAGGCAGCGTACTCGCTGCTGCGCCGCTGGGCCGGAGGCGAGCCGGAGCACCCCCTGTCGCTCACCGACCCCTTCTACCTCACGTGGTTCCTCGCCGCGCTGTTCGTCTGGCGGCTGACCGTGCCGCTGTGGCGGGCGCTGCGCCACCCGCTGCCGGTCGCGGTGGCCGTCGCGGCCGCCGCCTCGTGCGCGCCCGGCATCGGCGCCGACCTGGACCTCCAGCGGGTGCTGCAGTTCCTGCCGTTCTTCGTGCTCGGCCTGGTGCTGCGGGAGGAGCACGTCCTGCTGCTGCGGCGGCCCGTCGTCAGGGCGGCGGCCGTGCCGGTGGTGCTGGGCGCGGTGGCCGTGGCCTACGCGGTGGCGCCGCGGCTGAGGCTCGGCTGGTTCTTCCGCACCTCGGCCGCGCGGGAACTCGACGCGCCGTGGTGGTCGGGGCCGGTCATGACCCTGGCCCTCGGGGGCTGTGCGCTGGTGCTCACGGCGGCGTTCCTCGCGTGGGTGCCGGAGCGCCGGCTGTGGTGCACGGCGCTGGGGGCGGGCAGTGTCTGCGGCTACCTGCTGCACGGCTTCCCCCTGAAGGCGCTGGAGTACGGGGGCGCGGTGGAGGCGTACCCGGTGCTGGCGTCACCCGCGGGGCGGATCGCCCTGACGGCGGCCGCCGCCGCGGTGGTGACGCTGCTGTGCACCGGGCCGGTGCGGCCGACGCTGCGCTGTGTGACGGAGCCGCGCCTCGCGTGGGCGTTCCGGCCGGCGCCGCCCCCGGCCGTTCCCGCTCCGCGGCCCGCGGGGCCCGCCGGCGCCGGACGGTCCCCGGGTGCGGCTGCCGCGCCCGCCGCCGTCAGCCGGCGGTGAGGCCCAGCAGCTTCCGCATGCGCGCGTACTTCGCGGTCAGCCGGGTCCGGACCGCCTCGTCCAGGACGGCGAGGCGGTCCGGGTCGGCGTTGTGGGCGAGGTCGGCCTCCTTGACGAGGAGCGCCCCCGGCACGGCCAGGATGCGGGCGGCGTAGTCGGCGGGGTCCTCACCCGGCCGCTTGGTCAGCGCGAGGACCATGTCCTTGACCTGCGGGGCCAGCGGGGCGTCGGCGAGCCACCGGGGCGACAGGGCGCCGTCCTCGACGGCGTCGTGCAGCCAGGCGGCGGTGATCTGCTCGTCGCTGCCGCCTCGGGCGCGGACGCCGTCCGCGACGGCCTGGAGGTGCTCGGCGTAGGGGCGTCCTGCCTTGTCGGTCTGGCCGTCGTGGGCGCGGCGGGCCAGGGCTTCGACCTGGTCGGGCGTGAGGTGCGGCTGCGGCATGCGGCGACTGTACGCCGGGGGCGGTGCGGTGCCGCCCGCAGGTGCGGTGGGGAGAGGCGGGCGGGTCAGGCGGTGCGGGAGATCAGCAGGAGGGCCCGGTCGTCGTTGACGTCCTTGGCGCACGCCTCGATCAGGTGCCACGCCGCGCCCTGGAAGCCGGCGGTGACGTAGCGGTCGGCTTCGCCGGTGAGACGGTCGACGCCCTCGGCGATGTCCCGGTCGGCGGCCTCGACGAGGCCGTCCGTGAACAGCATGAGGACGTCGCCGGGGCGCAGTGTGCCCTTCACCGGGTGGAACTCGGCCCCGTCGTACACGCCGAGGAGGGGGCCCTCCGCGGCCATCTCCTCCCAGCGGCCGCTGCCCGCGTGGAGCTGGAGGGCGGGCAGGTGGCCCGCGGAGAGGAGTTCGTAGTCGCCGGAGTCCAGGTCCAGCACCAGGTGGACGGAGGTCGCGAAGCCCTCGTCCCAGTCCTGGCGGAGCAGGTAGCCGTTGGCGGCGGGCAGGAAGTCGTGCGGCGGCAGGGAGCCGAGGAGGCCGCCGAACGCGCCGGACAGGAGGAGGGCGCGGGACCCTGCGTCCATGCCCTTGCCGGACACGTCGGTGAGGACGACCTCCAGGGTGCGGCCCCCGTGGGTGCGGGCGGCCACGACGAAGTCGCCGGAGAAGGACTGGCCGCCCGCGGGCCGCAGGGCCATCTCGCGGTGCCAGCCCTTGGGGAGCGGAGGCAGGGCGCTCTGGGCGCGGATGCGTTCGCGCAGGTCGAAGAGCATGGTGCCGCCGCGCCGCCAGGGCACGCCGACGCGGGCGCGGAACTGCGCTATCAGCAGCCCGAAGAGGCCGCAGGCGGCGACCACGAGGACCGTGCCCGGGGTGACGCGGGCGAAGCCCTCGGTGTACGGGCCGAGCACCGCGGACTCGATGATGAGGGCGCCCGCGGCTGCCGCGTACAGGCCGAGGAGGCTTGCGGGCCGCAGCAGCAGGCCGCCGGCCACGATGGGCAGGACGAGTGCCTCGGGCGCGAACCAGACCGGGGCGGCCAGCGTCGCGAGCATCAGCGCCGGGATCGTCAGGAAGAGGGCGGCCAGCGCGATCCAGTCGGAGCCGTCGCCCCGGAAGTAGTCGACGGCGGATTTGCGCAGGCCGACGCGGGCCCGGTGGACCGCCTTGCGGTACCGGGCCAGGTAGGTGTCCACTCGTCGTGCGCTACGGGCCATCGGGACGTGACCCTATCCACCCGGCGGGGCCACGTGCAGGCGACCCCCGTGTGCAGGTGTGCGAAAACGGTTCGCCCGGTCGCGGCGGCGGCTGGTACGCATGGCATATGACTACCGAGTTGCGGGTATTGCGCGCGTCCGAGTGGGGTGCCTGGTATGGGCAGTTGGAGCTCGCCTTCGGCGGGGTCGCGGAGGCTCCCGAGGAACAGGAGCTGTGGCAGGCGCTGACCGAGCCGGCGCGGTCGGTGGGCGCCTGGGACGGCGACCTGTGCGTGGGGACGGCGGGGGCGTTCTCGTTCCGGGTGGCCGTGCCGGGCGGTGCCGTGGTGCCGGCAGCCGGGGTGACGATGGTGAGCGTGGCGCCGACGCACCGGCGGCGGGGGATCCTCACCTCGATGATGCGGCGGCAGTTGGACGACGTGCGTGCCCTGGGTGAGCCGCTGGCACTGCTGACGGCATCGGAACCGGACATTTACGGGCGGTTCGGTTACGGTCTGGGTGCGCTGCGGATGCGGGCGGAGATCGATACGAGCCGGGTGCGGTTGTCCGTACCCGAGGGGACGGATGGCGTACGGCTGCGGCTGGCGTCCCCGGCGGAGGCGTCCGGGGCGTGCGAGGCGGTGTACGCGCGGCTGGTGCCGGGCCGTCCGGGCATGCTGGAGCGCCGGCCGGGCTGGGAGCGGCTGTCGCTGCTGGACCCGCCGTCCGAGCGGGCCGGGGCGTCGGCGCTGACGTGCGTGCTCGCGGAGCGGGACGGTGAGGTGGCGGGGTTCGCGCTGTACCGGGTGCGTCCGGACTTCGACGCTGCGGGCGCCCGGGGTGCGGTGGTGTTGGAGCACCTGGAGGCGCTCGACCCCACTTCGTACGCCGCCCTGATGCGCTACCTGTGCGAGATGGACCTGGTCTCGTCGGTGCGGATGCACAACCGGCCCGTGGACGACGCCTGGCAGCACCTGGTGTCGGACGTCCGGCGGTGCCAGGTGGCGCACCGGGACGGGATGTTCGTGCGGCTGGTGGACGTGGGCGGGGCGCTGGAGGCGCGGACGTACCAGGCGCCGGTGGACCTGGTACTGGACGTGGTGGACGACTTCTGCCCCTGGAACACGGGGCGCTGGCGTCTGACCGGCGACACCAAGGGCGCGCGGTGCGTGGGGACCAACGACCCGGCGGACCTCGCCCTGTCGGTACGGGAGCTCGGCGCCGCCTACCTGGGCGGGGTGCCGCTCGTGTCGCTCGCGGCGGCCGGGCGGGTGCGGGAGCTGCGGGAGGGCGCGCTGGCGGAGGCGTCGGTGGCGTTCGGCTCGGCGGTGGCCCCGTGGCTGCCGCACGGTTTCTGACGGTCGGTCAGCCGGACTGGCAGGCGGGGCACCAGAAGAGGTTGCGGGCGGCGAGATCGGCGGTGCGGATCTCGCCGCCGCAGATGTGGCAGGCCTGACGGGCCCGACGGTAGACGTACACCTCGCCGCCGTGGTCGTCCACCCGCGGTGCGCGACCCATCGCCTCGGGGGTGTGCTCGGGGCGAACCGTGTCGATGCGGTTGAGGCGGACACCCTCGCGCATCAGGGCGACCAGGTCGGCCCAGATCGCGGTCCACTGCTCCGGCGTCAGGTCCCGGCCCGCGCGGTACGGGTCGATGCCGTGCCGGAAGAGGACCTCCGCGCGGTAGACGTTGCCGACGCCAGCGACGGCCTTCTGGTCCATGAGGAGGGCGGCGATGGTGGTGCGGGAGCGGGAGATCCTGCGCCAGGCTCGGGCCGCGCCCTCCTCCCCGGCGTCGTCGGCGCGCAGCGGGTCGGGGCCGAGCCGGTCGTGGACCGCCTGCTTCTCGGGCTCGGTGACGAGCGCGCAGACCGCGGGGCCGCGCAGATCGGCGTACGACCCGGGGTCGGCGAGGCGCAGCCGCACCGTGTCGGCGGGTGGGGGCGCGGGGGCGGCGCCGAAGGCCACCTTGCCGAACAGGCCGAGGTGGACGTGCACCCACTCACCCGTACCGAAGCCGAGGAACAGGTGCTTGCCGTGCGCCTCGGTGCGCTCCAGGACGGTGTCGTCGAGGAGGGCGGCGGCGTCGGAGAACTTGCCCTGGGGGCTGGTGACGCGGACGCGGCGGCCGCCGAACCGGGTGCGGTAGTCGGCGGCCAGCCGGTGGATCGTATGCCCTTCGGGCACGGGCCTCAGTCCTGCTGCGGGTGGTGCGCCGGGATCGGGGGCAGGGTGCCCTCCGTCTCGTACGCGGCGAGCATGTCGATGCGGCGGGTGTGGCGCTCGTCGCCGCTGTACGGGGTGGAGAGGAAGACCTCGACGAACGTGGTGGCCTCGTCCTGCGTGTGCATGCGGGCGCCGACGGCGACGACGTTGGCGTTGTTGTGCTCACGGCCGAGGGCGGCGGTCTGCACGCTCCACGCCAGGGCGGCACGGACGCCCTTCACCTTGTTCGCGGCGATCTGCTCGCCGTTGCCGGAGCCGCCGATCACGACGCCGAGGGCGTCCGGGTCCGCGGCCGTCCGCTCGGCGGCGCGCAGGCAGAACGGCGGGTAGTCGTCCTGGGCGTCGTAGATGTGGGGGCCGCAGTCGACGGGCTCGTGCCCGTGCGCCTTCAGCCACTCGACGAGGTGGTTCTTCAGTTCGTAGCCGGCATGGTCCGAGCCGAGGTACACGCGCATGCTCCG
>NZ_MKXB01000175.1 GCF_001865245.1 Streptomyces sp. CC53
GGCCCCGCCCGGGCACGTCACCGACCGGGAGACGCCCCAGCCGTACGCCACCGGCCCGGAGCCCCCGCCGGCCCCGCGCCCGGCCCGCCGGCACACCGCGTCCTCGGCCGTGACACGCGGACACGGTGCGCCCCCGCCGACCGTGCCGGGGCGCCGCCGGACCCGACGGGGCGCCGCGGCCCTCGCGCTGGCCGTGGCGCTCCTCGGCGGCGGGCTCGCCGCCTGCGGAAAGGCGGCACAGGTGCGCGACGGCGAGCCCGGACAGGCCGTCGCCCGGGACGGCAACGCCATCGGACTGCTGCTGCCGGGCAGCACGGACCGCTGGGAGAAGTACGACAGGCCCCTCCTGGAGAAGCGCATCGACGAGCTGTGCCCCGAGTGCACGGTGCGGTCCGCCAGCGCCCAGCAGGAAGTGACGATCCAGCGGCAGCAGATCGACGCCATGATCACCCAGGGGGTGCGGGTGCTGGTCCTCAGCGCCGTCGACGGCAGGTCCGTCGCCTCCTCCGTCGAGAAGGCGCGTGACGCGGGCATCGACGTCGTCGCGTACGACCGGCTCGCCGAGGGGCCGATCTCCGGCTACGTCTCGTTCGACGGCGAGGAGGTCGGCCGCCTCCAGGCGCGGGCCCTCCTGGACGCCCTCGGCGACGAGGCGCCCGACAGCCGGATCGTCATGATGAACGGCGACCCGGCCGACCCGAACTCCGGATGGTTCAAGGAGGGCGCGCTGTCCGTCCTCGACGGCAGGGTGCAGATCGCCAAGTCGTACGACACCATCGAATGGCGGCCCACGAACGCGCACCTGAACACGGCCGGCGCCATCGCCGCCCTCGGCGCGGACGGCATCGACGGCGTCTACGCCGCCAACGACGGGCTCGCCTCCGGTGCCATCGCCGCGCTCAAGTCCGCCAGGATCCATCCCCTCCCGCCCGTGACCGGCCAGGACGCGGAGCTCGCCGCCATCCAGCGGATCGTCGCCGGCGAGCAGTACATGACCGTCTACAAGCCGTTCCGCGAAGAAGCGGACGCCGCCGCCCGCATGGCCGTCGCCCTGGCCCGCGGGCAGACCCTCGACGGCATCGCCGCGTCCACGGTGACCAGCGGCGACGACTCCGGTGGCCCCGGCACCCGCACCCACGGCATCCCTGCCGTCCTGCTCACCCCCGTCCCCGTCACCGCCGGCACCATACGGGACACCGTGGTCGCGGACGGCCTCCACACCGTCGACGAGATCTGCACCCCCGAGTACGCCTCCGCCTGCGAGAAGGCCGGACTGACCGACACGGAGTGAACGCCCATGTCCCACCAGTCAGCGGCGCCCCTGCTCGCCCTGCGGGGCATCCGCAAGCGGTACGGCGCCGTACAGGCCCTCGCCGACGTCGATCTGGAGATCCACGCCGGCGAGGTCGTCGCGCTGGTCGGCGACAACGGAGCCGGGAAGTCCACCCTCGTCAAGGTCATCGCCGGCGTCGACCCCGCCGACCGGGGCACCATCGAATGGCAGGGCAGGGCCGTGCACCTCACCCGCCCCCACGAGGCCCAGGCCCTCGGCATCGCGACCGTCTACCAGGACCTCGCGCTCTGCGACAACCTCGACGTCGTCGGCAACCTCTTCCTCGGTCGCGAACTGCGCCGCTTCGGCCTCCTCGACGAGGTCGAGATGGAGCGCCGCACCCTCGCACTGCTGCGCTCCTTCGCCATCCGCATGCCGAGTGTGCGGCTCCCCGTCGCCTCCCTCTCCGGGGGCCAGCGGCAGACCATCGCCATCTCCCGCTCCCTCCTCGGCGAACCCCGCCTCGTCCTCCTCGACGAGCCCACCGCCGCCCTCGGCATCGAACAGACCACGCAGGTGCTCAACGTCGTCGACCGGTTGCGCGAGCGGGGCCTCGGCGTCCTCCTGATCAGCCACAACATGGGCGATGTCAAAGCGGTCGCGGACTCCGTGGCCGTGCTGCGGCTCGGCCGGAACAACGGCTTCTTCGACGTGACCACGACCTCCTACGAGCAGATCGTCTCCTCGGTCACCGGAGCGACCGACAACGCCGTGACCCGCAGGACCTCACCCGAATGGGAGGCCGACCTGTGACGGCCCGCCCGCCCGGAGGCGGAAGGCGGACGGTGCGGACCCGCCTCGCCCACTCCACCGAAGCACTCGCCGGAAGGCTCCGTGTCGGCGAACTCGGCTCACTGCCCGTCCTGATCAGCCTCGCGGCGATCTGGCTCATCTTCGCCGGCCTCGACGAGGCGTTCCTCTCGCCCCGCAACCTGTCCAACCTCAGCATCGACGTCGTCGGCACCGGACTCATCGCCGTCGGCGTCGTCTTCGTGCTGCTGCTGGGCGAGATCGACCTCTCCGTCGCCTCGGTCAGCGGACTCTCGGCGGCCGTCTTCGCCGTGCTGAACGTCCACCACGGCATGCCCGAGGCGCCCGCGGTGGCGCTGGCCGTCGCCCTGGGCACGGCCATCGGCTTCTTCCAGGGCTTCGTGTTCACGAAGGTCGGCGTGCCCGCCTTCGTGGTCACCCTCGCCGGCCTCCTCGGCTGGAACGGCCTCATGCTGTACATCCTCGGCGCGACCGGCACCGTCAACCTCGACGACGACGGGCTCGTCGCCCAGCTGACCGACTACTACTTCTCGTACGTGGCCGTCGCCTACGGCGTGGCCGCCGTCGGCGTCGCCGGCTACTTCCTCGCCGCCGTGGCCGATGCGCGCCGCCGCCGCTCCGCGGGAGTCCCGGCCCGCAGCACCCGCGAGATCGCCGTCCGCACCGCCGCCCTCGCCGCGGTCGCCTTCGCCACCGCCGCCGTGCTCAACCGGTTCCAGGGGCTGCCGCTCGCCCTGCTGGTCTTCCTCGTCCTCCTCGTCGTCCTCGACCAGGTGCTGCGCCGCACACGGTACGGGCGGACCGTGTTCGCGCTCGGCGGGCGGCTGGAAGCCGCCCGGCGGGCCGGGATCAGCGTCGACCGGGTCCGGATCTCCGTGTTCATGGTGTCCGGGACCATGGCCGCGCTCGGCGGGTTGTTCCTCGCGTCCCGCGTCACCTCCGCGAGCCAGTCCTCCGGCGGCGGCAACCTGCTCATGAACGCCATCGCAGCCGCCGTCATCGGCGGCACCAGCCTCTTCGGCGGACGCGGCACGGTCTGGTCCGCGCTGTTCGGCGTCCTGGTGATCCAGTCGATCGCCTCCGGCGTCGCCCTCCTCGGCATCCGCGGCGCCGTCCAGTTCATGATCACCGGCGGGGTGCTGCTGCTCGCCGTCGTCATCGACTCGCTGTCGCGGCGCGCCCAGAAGGCCCACGGCCGGGTGTGACCGGCCCGCCGCCTCCGGCACCGCGCCCGTGCCGGGAGGCCCCGCCAGCCAGGCCGCGACCGCCCGCGCGATCGGCTGCGCCGTCGCGAGCTCCACGAAACCGAACTGGCCGCCCTGGTTGCACTCCAGGAACCACCACACCCCCGCCGCGTCCTCCGCGAAGTCGAACGCCCCGTACGCCAGCGACGCAGACTCCAGGTAGACCCGCACGGCCCGCTCCACGTGCTCGGGCACGCCCACCGGGCGCCACACCGCACCCGTGTCGCCGTACCGCCCGTCGACCTGGCCCGGCACCGCGTCCTTCCGCGCCGCGAACAGCCGGCCGCCGACAGCCGTCAGCCGCACGTCGGCCCGCTTCGCGACGTACCGCTGGAGCAGCGTCGGGCCCGCGGCCACGGCGGCGAAGTCCGCTTCGGGGCCGACCAGCGACGTCGGCATCGCCAGCGGCCCCTCCGGGTCCGCCCCGGCGCCCCGCGGCGGACCCGACAGGGTCTTGACCACGACCCGCCGGTGCCGGGCCGCGAACTCCTGCGCGGCCCGCGGAAACGTCGTGACCACGGCGGGCGGCACGGGAAAGCCGCTGTGGTGCGCCAGCCGAAGCTGCCACGGTTTGAACCGGGCCCGCTGCGCCGCACCCGGGTGGTTCATCCACCGCGCGCCCGTGCACAGCAGCATCCCGTACAGCGCCTGCCGCGTCTCCTCCGTCAGCCACGGCGACGCGCCCGGCGCCCGCGCAGCCGGCTCCCCGGGTCTGCGCACCCAGATCCCGCGCAGCGCGGCCGTGCTCACCATGCGGCCGTCCACCGACAGGTAGCCGCGGACCTCGCCCCGCACGTACTCCGCCGACAGCGCCGCCCTCCCGGGCAGGTCGGCCGGGTCCAGCCGCACGACCGGCACGGACCGCTCCAGCAGCCGGGCCACCACCAGATCCGCCGTCACGTCCTGCTCGCACGTCAGGACCAGCACGCCCATCGCGCGGCTCAGTCGTCGAAGTGCGTCTGGGAGCCGGCCGTCGACGTCGTCGTGCCCGTCGCGCGCAGCACCTCCCGGTCCGTGATCGCCGGCCGGCCGTCGGGCAGCACGTTCAGCTGCAGCGCCGGGTCGTAGACGTACGGCACGGGGACGTCCACGGGTTCGGCCGGCACGGCGTACTGGAACGCGAACGGTCGTCTCATCGGCGTGGCTCTCCCTCGGTCCTTCGGTGACTACCGCCTGGTTCACCGAGCAGTACGCACGGCGCCCGCAGCGTGCTCATCACCCTCCGTCACCGACTTCCGTCCCGGTCCTCGCGGTACGTGAGGTTCACCCCGCTCTCCGGGTCGAACAGGTGCATGCCCGACGTGTCTGCGTACAGCTCCGCCCGCGCGCCCTCGCGCACCCGGGTCGCCGTGCTCAGCCGCGTCACGATCCGCCCGCCCGGCGCCGCCCCCGCCTCCGCCGCGAGCTCCGCCAGCTCGGCCGGCTGCGCGGTGGCCGCCGGCCCCCGGTCCTCCGCGGCCTCCACGTGGGCGAACACGTCGGACCCCAGGGACTCCACGACCTCCACACCCGCCGTGAACCGGGCCCCCGGCCGCCCGGGGTCCACCAGTGCCGCGTCCTCGAACGCTTCCGGACGCAGCCCCACGACCAGCTCGCGCGGCGCGCCCGCGGCCTCCAGCCGCCCGCGCACCTCCTGCTCCAGGGGCAGATCGCCGAGCGCCGTGCGCAGCACCCCGCCCTCCACCGCGCCCCGCAGGAAGTTCATCGCGGGCGAGCCGATGAAACCCGCCACGAACAGGTTGCGCGGCGCGTCGTACAGGTGCTGCGGCGTGCCCACCTGCTGCACGACCCCGCCCCGCATCACCACCACGCGGTCCCCGAGCGTCATCGCCTCCGTCTGGTCGTGCGTCACGTAGACGGTGGTGGTGCCCAGCCGCTGCTGGAGCCGGGAGATCTGGGTGCGCATCTGCACCCGCAGCTTCGCGTCCAGGTTCGACAGGGGCTCGTCCATCAGGAACACCTTGGGGCTGCGGACGATGGCCCGGCCCATGGCGACGCGCTGCCGCTGCCCGCCGGACAACTGCGCCGGCTTGCGGTCCAGGTGCTCGGTGAGGCCCAGGATGCGGGCCGCCTCCTCCACCTTCTGCCTGACGACCGCCTTGTCGGTCTTCGCCAGGCGCAGCGCGAACCCCATGTTGTCGCGCACGCTCATGTGCGGGTAGAGGGCGTAGCTCTGGAACACCATGGCGATGTCCCGGTCCTTCGGCGCCTTGTCGTTGACGACGCGGTCCCCGATGCGCAAGGTGCCCTCGGTGATGCCCTCCAGACCCGCGATCATGTTCAGCGTCGTCGACTTCCCGCACCCCGACGGGCCCACCAGGATGACGAACTCCCCGTCCGCCACCGCCAGGTCGACGTCGCGCACGGCCACGGACCCGTCGGGGAACCGCTTGGTGACGCCCTCAAGAACGATCTCGGCCACGGTACGTGCTCCTTGGTGCTCCTCGAAGGGGTGCGCCGGTCAGCCCTTGACCGCGCCGGAGGTCAGCCCGGCGACGATGCGCCGCTGGAACAGCAGGACGAACACGACGACGGGCACCGTGATGACCACCGCGGCCGCCGCGATCGACCCCGTCGGCTGCTGGAACTGGCTGCTGCCCGTGAAGAACGCGATCGCCGCGGGCACCGTCCGTGCCGACTCCGTGGACGTCAGCGAGATCGCGAACAGGAAGTCGTTCCAGCAGAAGATGAACACCAGGATCGCGGTGGTGAACACCCCTGGCGCCGCCAGCGGCGCGATGACCAGCCGGAACGCCTGTGCCGGCGTCGCCCCGTCGACCTTCGCCGCCTTCTCCAGGTCCCAGGGGATCTCCCGGAAGAACGCCGACAGCGTGTAGATCGCCAGCGGCAGCGAGAACGTCATGTACGGCAGGATCAGCCCCGCCCACGTGTCGAAGAGCCTTAGTGCCCGCTCGATCGCGAACAGCGGCGACACCAGCGAGATCGGCGGGAACATCGCGATCAGCAGCGACACCCCGATCAGCAGCCGCTTCCCCGGGAACCGCAGCCGCGCCACCGCGTAGGCGGCCATCGTCCCCAGCGTGACGGCGATCGCCGTGGCGATCAGCGCGATGCCGATCGAGTTGACCAGCGCCCGCGTGAACTCGGCCGTCTCGAAGATGCCCCGGTAGTTGTCCCACGTCCACCGCGCCGGGATGAACCGGCCGTCGCCCAGCGTCGACGGCTCCTTGAAGGACAGCGCCGCGATCCAGCACACCGGCAGCAGCGCGTACACCACCACCACCGTGTTGGCCGCCGTCCACCCCGCCATCCGGCGCCGCCCGCCCGCTCCCGCAGCCATCAGCGGCCCCCGTCCCCGGCTCCGGGCGCGGCCGCCCCGAACAGCTTGACGAACGTGAACGCGATCAGCGCCACGCAGAGGAAGATCAGCACCGAGATCGCCGACCCGATGCCCAGGTTGAGCGCGGTGAACAGGTTGTCGTAGCCGAGGATCGACAGCGACCCGGTGCCGTGGGCGCCCCGCGTCAGCACGAAGATGCTGTCGAACACCCGGAACGCGTCCAGGGTCCGGAACAGCAGCGCCACCAGGATCGCCGGCTTCATCAGCGGCAGGACGACCCGAGTGAACCGCTGCCACGGCCCCGCCCCGTCCACCATCGCCGCCCGCAGCGTCTCCTCCGGCACCAGTGCCAGCCCGGCGAGCAGCAGCAGCGCCATGAACGGCGTCGTCTTCCACACCTCCGCCAGGACGATGATGCCCAGCGCCGGCCACTGTTCTGTCAGCGGCGCCTCCCCGGCCGGCAGCAGCTCCGCCAGGTACCCGGTGCCGGGCGTCCACGCGTACTGCCAGGAGTAGGCCGCCACGACGGTGACGATCCCGTACGGCACGAGGACGGCCGTCCGCACCGTGCCCCGCCCCAGCAGCGTGCGGTGCATCACCAGCGCCAGCGCCATGCCGAGCACCAGCTCGACCGCCACCGACACGGCGGTGATGAGGACCGTCACCCAGAACGCCTCCCACCAGAACGGCGACGACAGCACCGCCGCGTAGTTCGCGAGCCCCACGAACTCCGCCCGCTCGGGAAAGCGGAGGTCGTAGCGCTGGAGGGACAGGTACACCGCGTACCCGATCGGATAGGCGGTCACGGCCAGCATCACGAGGACGGCGGGCGCGCACAGCAGCCAGCCCAGCCGCCGCTCCTGCCGCGCCCCCTCCGACAGCGCCTCCCGCCCGCGCACCCGGTCCGCCTCGCCCCCGGCCGCGGGCCGTGCGGGGGGCGGCGGGGGCGCCGGCTCCCCGGCCACCCGGCTCACGGGATCAGCCCCTTCGACGCTAGCGCGTCCTGGATCTGCTCCCGGATGGTCCGCACGTCCTCCCGCGGACGGATCGCGGACGGCGGGGACAGCGTGTGGGCGATGACGATGGACACGTTCTGGTAGGCCGGGGTCTTCGGGCGGACGCTCGCCTGCTCCAGCGCCTGCAGGATCGCGTCGGCGAAGGGGTAGCTCTTCACGAACTCCTCGTCGGTGTACAGGTCCCGCAGGGTGGGCGGCAGACCGCCGCGTACCGCCGCGGTGATCTGGTTCTCGCGGTTGCGCAGGCACAGGGCCGCCTCGAACGCCAGGTCCGGGTGGCGGGAGAACGCGCCGACCGCCAGGTCGATCCCGCCGATCGTGGGCCGGGCGGGGAGGTCGGCGTCCACCCGCGGGTACGGCGCCCACCGGAAGTGACGGAACAGCTCCGGGTTGTTGTCCCGCATCGACGGATACACGAACGGGTAGTTCAGCTCGAACGCCGCCCGCCCGGACTCCATCGCCAGCCGGTTCTGGTCCTCCATCTGGTTCGGCAGCGACGGGTCGGCCGCCACCGACCGCGCCAGCTCCCGCATGATCCCCGCCGCCCGCACCGCCGGCGCCCCCAGGGCGGGGGCATCGGCGTCCGGGGTGAGGATCGCGCCGCCCGCACTGGCGACCAGGGTGTTGAACCACACCGTCAGTCCCTCGTACTGCGCGCCCTGCACCTCCACGTAGTGCGGCCTGCCCTGTTCCGCGAGCCGGCGGGCCGCGGCGATCATCTCGTCCCAGGTGCGCGGCGGCCGGTCGACGAGATCCGCGCGGTACCACAGCAACTGGGTGTTCGTGTTGTACGGGACGGCGTAGAGACGGCCCTTCCACGTCGCCGTCTCCAACGGCACCCGGAGCGTGCCCTGCTCCGCGCGCTCCCGCCGGGCACCCGTCCACGGCAGGATCCAGCCGGCCTCGGCGAACTCCGCCGCCCACGTGACGTCGAGCCCCATGACGTCGATCGCGTCGTCACGCGCCGCCAGCCGCCGCACCAGCTGCTGGCGCTGCCCGTCGGCGGTGCGCGGCAGCTTGTGGTACTCCACGCGGTACCGGCCCCCCGAGGCCCGGCTGCACCGGTCGGCCGCCTCGGCCAGCGCCCCCGAGTCGTCCGGGAAGTTGTACCAGTGCACCGTCGGCGGCCCCGAGCCGCCGCCCCCGCAGGCCGCCAGCAGGGACGCGAGCAGCGGCAGCACCACCAGCGCCCGCACCGCCCGCGACACCACCGCAGTCCGCCCCGCGCGCGGGGCCCGCGCCGCCGGGTCCGCGTACGTGCCGCCCCGGCGCAGCCCCGCACCGCGGCGGCCGCCTCCGACGAGCGGCCGCCGGTCGAGGTCCTTCCGGCCCGCACCAGACATGGAGCCGACCGTAGGCGTCCCCCGCCGCCCGGCACGGCGCACCGCCGCAGGCAGCGCCCGCTCCACCCGACCGGCCGACCCGCACCCCTCCCGGCGGCCCCGCACGGGGCCCGGCCCGCCCGGTCGTGCCCGCCACCCGATCGGCCCGCACGCCCGCGTGGTGGCGCCGCCCCACCGCCGTCCGCGGACATGATGGGCCTGCCGCCGCCCGGCAGCAAAGGCCCGCGGCGGCGGGAACCGGACCCGACCACGGCGAGGGCGACGAGGGGAAGACGCGCTGTGCTGCTCCTGCTCGCCCTGCACGCCGTCACCGCACCGCTCCTCCCCGCCGGGGCGCGGCGCCTCGGCGACCGCGTCTGGTACGCGGCCGCCCTGGTGCCGCTGCTCACCCTCGCCTGGTCCGCGTACCACACGGCGGGCGTACTGAACGGGCGGCTGCCGGAGGAGGACCTGCCCTGGGCGGGCACCCTCGGGCTCGCCGTGGACCTCCGCCTCGACGCCCTGTCCCTGCTCATGCTGTGGATCATCACCGGCGTCGGCGTCGCCGTCCTGCTGTACGCCCGCCACTACACCGCACACGACCACGGGCGGGAAGCCGCGCTGATGCTGGCCTTCGCCGGCGCGATGACGGGACTGGTCCTCGCCGACAACCTGTTCCTCCTCTACGTCTTCTGGGAGGCGACCACGGTCGTCTCCTTCTTCCTCATCGCGGGCCGCGGCGCACGCGGCGAACGGCGTGCGGCGGCCTTCCGCGCCCTGCTCGTCACGACCACCGCTGCTCTTCGTCACCGCCGCACTCGCCGCGGCCTCCATGGCCGGGCTGCCGCCCCTCGCCGGGTACGTCGCGAAGGAAGCCGCCCTCGAAGCGTTCCTGCCCGGCAGCCACGGCACCACCTGGCCGCTGCCCGCCGTCGCCGCGGGCGCCGCCCTCACCGTGGCGTACACGGCGCGCTTCCTACGCGGTGCCTTCGGCAGCCGGGCCGCCGAAGGCACCGGACGGCACACCGACCGGCCGGCCCCCGGCTTCGTGGCGCCCGCCACCGCGCTGGCCGCCGCCGGGCTCGCCCTCGGCATCGGCTGCGCCGGACTGGGGGCCGTCGCGCAGGTGTACGCCGACGAGCTGCCGGAGTACCGCCCCCACCCGTACGAACTGGCCCTGTGGCACGGCTGGACGCCGGCCCTCGGCCTGTCGGCGCTCACCCTCGCCGCGGGCCTCGCGCTGTACGCCGCCCTGACCGTGCACCGCGGCCCCGCACCACCCGGCACCCCGTACAGCGACCGCGTCCACGCACGGCTCCGCGGCGGACTCGACGCCGCCGCCCTCTGGTTCACCGGCCGCACCCAGGTCGGCTCCCTGCCGGTGTACCTCACCGGGCTGCTGCTGACGGTAGCCGCCGTGGTGGGAACCGCCGCCGCCGTGCTGCCGCAGCCGATCGGCCCGCTGCACTGGACCTCGTCGGCCGTCGAGGTCCCCGTCGCGGCCGGGGCCCTCGCGGCCACCGTCGCCGTGCTGCGCACCCGCCACCGGCTCACCGGCACCCTCCTGGTCGGCGCCGTCGGCTACGCGGTGGCGGTGCTGTTCCTGTCGCGGGGAGCACCGGACCTGGCGCTCACCCAGTTCCTGGTCGAGACCATGACGCTCGTCGTGATCGTGCTGGTCCTGCGCCGCATGCCGCCACGCTTCACGCCGGCCCGCTCGGCCTGGCCGGCGCGCATCGCACGGGCCGTGGCCGCCGGGTCCCTCGGCTGCCTCGTCGCCGTCCTCGCCCTGGTCACCACGTCCGCGCCGCACCCGCCCTCCGTGTCCGGGGGCTACGCGGCACTCGCCCCAGAGACCGGAGCCGGGAACCTCGTCAACGCGATCGTCGTCGACTTCCGCGCCCTCGACACCCTGGGGGAGAGCGCGGTCCTGCTGGTGACCGCCATCGGCGTCGTCAGCCTCGTCCGCGTGTGGACCCGCGGCGCCCCCGAGGCGCCGGAGCACGCGCCGCGCCTCCCGTCGCCCACTGGGACGAGCCGACCGACAAGTGGCTCCCCGGCGCGGACGAGCGGCCCGGCGAGGAACGCTCCGTCCTCCTGGAGGTCGTCACCCGGCTGTTGTTCCCGTCCGCCCTCGTGCTGTCACTGTTCCTGCTGTTCTCCGGCCACTCGCGGCCAGGCGGCGGGTTCGCCGGCGGCCTCGTCGCGAGCCAGGCGTTCGTGCTGCGCTACCTGGTCGGCGGCCGGGCCGGACTCGGCGCGGCCCTCCCCGTCGGTTCGGGCACCGTCGCCGGCACCGGCTTCGCCCTCTGCTCCGCCACCGCCCTCCTGCCCGTCCTCGCCGGGGCGCCGCCGCTCACCAGCGTGACGGTCCACACGCACCTCCCGGTGCTCGGCACGGTCGAGTTCGCCACCAGCCTGTTCTTCGACGTCGGCGTCTACGTCCTCGTCGTCGGCGTCACCCTGAAACTGCTCTCCGCGGTGGGCGTGTCCCTCGGACGGGCCCCCGCCGAGCAGAGCGGAGCACGCCCGTGACCACCGTCGACCTCACCCTGGCCGTCGTCGTCGGAGCCCTCTACGCCGCCGGCTTCCACCTGATGCTCCAGCGCTCCCTGATGCGCGTCGTGCTCGGCTTCGTCCTGCTGGGCCACGGCACGAACCTGCTCCTCCTCGCCTCCGGAGGGGCCCCGGGAGCGCCTCCCGTGCCCGACGGCGGCGCCGCCCCGCCGGACACGGCGTCGGACCCGCTGCCGCAGGCCATGGCCCTCACCTCCATCGTGATCACCTTCGGCCTGACCACGTTCCTCGTGGCCCTCGCCCACCGGTCGTGGCTGCTCTCCGGCCACGACGAGGTACGCGACGACGTCGAGGACCGCCGGATCGGCAGCGCGGCGGAACGCGCGCCGTCCGCCGTCCACCGCGCCGAGACGACGCCCCCGCACGGCACCGCCGGCCACGGAGGCCGACCAGGAAGGGAGTGGCCGTGACCGCGCTGCTCTCCCTGCCCGTGCTGCTGCCGCTGCTCGCCGCCGCGGTGTCGCTCTTCCCGGTGCCCCGCACGGCCAAGCGGCTGCTGAGCACCGGCACCCTCGCCGTGGTCCTCGCCGACGCCGTCGTCCTCCTGGTCCGCGCCGACGCCGAAGGCCCGCTGGTCCTGGAGGCCGGCGGCTGGCCGGCACCCCTCGGCGTCGTGCTGGTCGCCGACCGGCTGTCGGCCCTGCTGCTGACGGTGTCGGCACTCGTCGCCCTCGCCGTCCTGCTGTACGCCATTGGCCAGGGCACCGCCGAACGCCGGGGCCCGGCCGCCGCCGTCCTCCACCCCGCCTACCTGCTGCTCGTCGCCGGAGTCGCCCTGGCCTACCTGACCGGCGACCTGTTCAACCTGTTCGTCGCGTTCGAGACGATGCTCGCGTCGTCGTACGTGCTGATCACCCTGGACGCCGGGGAGGAACGCGCCCGCTCCGGCATGACGTACACCATCACCGGGCTGGCCTCCTCACTGCTGCTGCTCACCGTCGTCGCCCTCGTCTACGCCTCCACCGGCACCGTCAACCTCGCCGACCTCGCCCGGCGCACGGCGGACCTGCCCGACGGCACGCGCACCGTACTCGGCCTGCCGGCACGCCCGCCCTGCACAGGATGCGCGGCGCGCGCGCACCGTCCGCCGCGCTCTCCCTCCTCTTCGCGGTGCCCGCCCTGAGCCTGGCCGGGACACCGCCGTTCTCCGGCTTCGTCGCGAAGGTCGCGCTGCTCGGCGCCGGGCCGACACCGGTGGGGCCACCGCGTACGCCCTCGCCGCCACCGCCCTCCTCGCGAGCCTGCTCACGCTGTACGCCCTGGCGAAGGCGTGGGCCGCAGCGTTCTGGCGGGAGCAGCCGGCGGAGGACGACGGGGCGCCCCGCCCGGCGGACACCGCCGCGGCCCGGGAGCCCGCCGGCGGCCCTCGGCGCGAGGACGAGACCGCCGGGCGCGGCGGGGCACGGATGGCGCGTGACGAGGAGCCCGGGCACGGCCCGGGCGGGGAAGTCCGGGACGCCGGCGTGCTCGCGGGCGGCGCCCTGCGCACCCCCGCGGGGGCCTCCGCGGCCCTGCTCCTCATCGCCCTGTTCCTCCTGCTGACCGCACCCGTCACGGCGCAGATCGTCGGCCGCGTCGCCTACCGGACCGGTGCCGTCCGCCGTTCCGCCCTCGTCTGCGACGAGCTGCGCGAACGCCTCGCCCGCGAGGGCGACGCCCCGCCCCCGCAGCGGCCCGGGGGCCAGGACGAGGGGAAGTGACCCGCCGTGAACGTCCGCCAGGTCAAGAAGGGCCTGCGGGCCTCCCTGCGCAACAACGGTCAGGCGTACGGGTTCTCCGTGTCCATCACGGCGGCCGTGGCCCTGCTGAACAGCCGCACCGACGTCACCGGCGCGGCCCCCGTCGTGTACTTCGCGCTGGCCTCCGCCGCCGTGTTCAGCCTCCTGGAGGCCGTGGCCTCCCACGGCTTCCGCGCGCCTCTGGACGAGGAGCCGAGCGCCACGACCGCGCCGGGCATCTCGCTCAGCCTGGCCTCCGTCGGCACGTCGACCTGCCTGGCGTGGCTCGTGGCCGACACCGTCGGAGGCGTTCCCGCCCGGCCGCTCACGGGGTTCCTCGTCGCCACCGACTACCCCCTGGCCGCGGGCGTCGAGCCGGCCGTGGCGGAGCGGGCGCGGGAGAGGTCCGGACAGGAGCCGGAGAAGCAGCAGGAGGGCGGACCGGGCGGCGGGGAGGGGCGCGACGGGTAGCCGCGTTCACCCGTCCGGACCCGCGGCGGGCCCCTGCCGCGCCGCTCGACGGCGTGTCCGCGCCCCGCCGGGCACCGGGCCGTGAGGGGATGGCCGAGCAGTCGCGCCGCCCCGCCCCGCGGCGTCCGCCCGGGACGTGCGACCACACCCGCGATTCCTGCGCCAGGAGGGTTCTGTGCCGGTACAGCCGTCGGCCCCGGGCGGGCCGCTGTCCGTGGCGGTGCTCATCGAGCTGCTCAGGACCCCACTGGCGGGCGGACAGGTCAAGTGCTGGGAGCACTTCGCCGACGCTGCGGCCGACGCCGACCCGGCCCGGCTGGGCGTCGACCTCACCCTGTACGTCCTCGGCGACCGTCCCCGGGTCGAGGAACTCTCGCCGGCGGTCCGGTTCGTCGCCCTGCGCCCGGTGCTCAGCACCGCCCCCCTCAACCGGGGCGACGGGGACGTGTCCGACCTCGCCCCCCACCACCCGGCGCTCGCCCGCCTGCTGCCCCGCCACGACGTCTGGCACCTCACCCACACCCTGGCCTTCGCGTCGACGGCGGCCCGGCTCCGCCGCCGTCAGCGCCGTGCCGCGCGGCCCCGCCCCGCCGGCCTGGTGGGCTCCGTGCACACCGACATGCCGGCGCTCACCGAGGCGTACGTCCGCCGGATGCTGGGCCCGTGCCTGGACCGGCACCCCGCCCTGCGCGCCCTCGACCCGCCCGCCCGCTGCGCCGCCCTCATGCGGCGCCGTCGCGACCGCGTCCTCGCCGCCTGCGACCACCTCCTGGTGGCGACGCCCTCCCAGGAACCCGAGATGGCGGCGCTCGTCGGCGGGGGCCGCGTCAGCACGCTCGGCAGGGGGCTCGACCTCGACGTGTTCCGGCCGCACCCGGACGCGCGCGCCGAACTGACCGCCCTCGGCGTGCCGCGGGGCGCGACCGCCGTCGTGTTCGCCGGCCGCGTCGACGCCTCGAAGAACGTGCTCCTGCTCGCCGCCGCCGTCCGGCGCCTGCGCGCGCGGGGCGGCGACGTGCACCTCGTGGTCGCCGGGGCGGGCCCCGACACGGAGCGGATCGCCGCGCTGCTCGGTCCCGGCGCCACCCTCCTGGGGCCCCTGCCGCAGGAGCGCCTGGCGCGCGTCGTCGCCGGCGGCGACGTCTTCGCGCTGCCGTCCCGGACGGAGACCATCGGCAACGTCGTCGGCGAGGCCATGGCCTGCGGCCTGCCCGTCGTCCTGCCGGCCGGCACCCCGACCAACCACTGGCTGGCCGAGCCGGGCGCCGACGGCATCCTGGTGCCCGACGACACGGAGGAGGCGTGGGCGTCCGCCCTCGGCCGGCTCGCCGACCGGCCGGAGCTGCGTGCCGCCCTCGGGGAGCGGGCCGCGACGACCGTACGGGCCCGTCACCGCACCTGGGGCCGGGTGCTGACGGACGACCTGCTGCCGGTGTGGCGCGGTGCCGCCGGCCTGTCCGCGACCGGAGGGTGACCGCGTGGTCGTCACCGTCCTCGCCGCGCTGGCCGCCGGAGCGGCCTTCGCCGTGGCCGGCGTGCTCCAGCAGCGTGCCGCCGCCCGCCGCCCCGACGGCGACACGCTGTCCCTCCGGCTGGTCCGCGCACTCGCCCGCGACCCGATGTGGCTCACCGGTATCGGACTGGCCGTCGTGGCCTACGTGTTCCAGTCCGTCGCGCTCGCCTTCGGTCCGCTCAGCCTCGTCCAGCCGCTCATCATCAGCGAGTTGCTGTTCGCCATCCCGCTGTCCGCGCGGCTGCGGCACCGGTCCCTGGGAGCCCGGGAATGGGCGGGCACGCTGGCGGTGACCGCCGGGCTGACCACCGCGCTCGCGGCGGCGAGGCCGGGCGCCGGCGACCCCGCCGTGCCGCTGCGGTCCTGGCTGCTCGTCCTCGCGGCCGTCGGCGGCCTCGTCGCCCTGACGCTGGCCCTGGGCCGCCGTACCGCCGGCGCACCGAAGGCGTCGCTGCTCGGTCTCGCGGGCGGCCTGGTGATGGGCACCCAGTCCGTGCTGCTGGACGCGACCGTCGAGCGGCTGGGCGAGGGCCTCGGCGCACTGCTGTCGTCCTGGCAGACGTACCTCCTGGTCGTGGCGAGCGTGGCCGGCCTCGTACTGATCCAGAGCGCCTTCCAGGCGGGTCCGCTGGCGGCGAGCATGCCCGTGATCGACGCGACGGAACCGGCCGTCGCCGTCACCGTGGGCGTCGCCGTCTTCGGCGAGACGATCCGCACCGGGACCGTCCCCCTGACCTGTGCGGCCGTGGGCGTGGCCGTCCTGCTCGCGGGCATCGTGCTGCTGGACACCTCGCCCCTCTTCCGCGGACTGGACTGACCCGACGACGGTTACCGGCCGACCCGCGGCCGGGCCGCCCGCCCGCGTCCGGCACCACATCGCCGCACCACGCCGCACCTCCCCGCTCTCCGCGGCCCGCCGCGCACGGGCCGGCACCGCGCCGCGCGCTGCGCCTCTCCCGGTACGCGCCCCGCCCGCGGTCCTTCCGGCCCGCCCGGCGCTCCGGCCGAGCCCCCGGCCCGGAGCCCCGACGAATCTGCGCGGGGGCGGAGCGGTGCGAGGCGCGGCGAAGGGCCTCAACGGCCCGGCCTGCGGCCCGACCGGCTCAGGACGGCTCACCCGGGCCCGGTCTGCCCGAGGGCCCCTCCCCACGGCGGTCGGGAGCCGGACCGTGGGGCGGTCGGCCGCCGCGCGGACGCGTGGAGCAGGCGGCCTGGGTCGTGCCGACGGCCGTCGGCCGCGCGGCGGGCCCGCGGCAGGGGCGAGGGGGACCGGGGCCACGTCGTCGGTCGCCACACAGGCCGGGGGCGGTCGGCGGTGCTTCGTCCTGCGGGCTCTTCCTGCGCGGGCTCTTCGTGCGCAGGCCTCGTTGTGCGCAGGGTCGGGGAACGGACGCCCGCGCTCAGGAGGAGCGGCCCGGACGGCCCCGGCGGCCGCCGCCCTTGGCGCCGCCGGAGCCCTTGCGTGCGGCGCCGCGACCGGCCTGCCCGCCGGAGCCGCCGCGCCGCCGGGCCCCGCCCTTGGGCTGGGCGCCGCCCGCGGCCCGGCCGGTGCCCCCGCTGCCGGGGGACCGCTGACCGGACGCCCGGCCCGCGGACTTCTCGCCCCCGGACCGGCCACCCGCCGGCTCCGCTGCCCTGCGTCCACGGGTGCTGTTGACCGTCCGTCCCCGTACGACCCCGATGAAGTCGTCCACCAGGTCCGTGGTCCGCGCCTCCGGCCACGACAGGGCCACCTGCGACTGCGGCACTCCGGTGACCGGCCGGTACGTCAGGTCGCGGCGGTGGTGCAGCCGGGCCAGGGACATGGGGACGATCAGCACGCCCACCCCGGCCGCCACCAGCTCGATGGCGTCGGCCGTCGTCGCGGGCCGCTCGAAGGCGGGCCGGCCGGGCGGCCGCTCCCAGTCGAGGGTGTCGTCGAGGGGATGGAAGACGATCTCGTCGGCCAGGTCCTCCGCGGAGACCTCGTCGGCCGCCGTGACGACGTGGTCCTTGGGGACCACGACCACGGTCGTCTCCGTGTAGAGGGGGATCGCGCTCAGCACCGCGCGGTCCACCGGCAGCCGCACGAGGCCGGCGTCACACGTGTGGTCGCGCAGCACGCCGACCGCGTCGGCCGCGGACACCGGCACGAGTTCCAGAGGGACGTCGGGCAGCCGCTCCTGCCAGATCCGCACCCACTTCGCGGGCATCACACCCGGGACATACGCGAGCCTGAACGAGGAGGGAGCATCCGTGCCTGTCACCGGGCCAGGCTACCCGGCCCCGGTCACCGGGCGTGGTCGGAGTCCGCTCGGATGCTCGATATCCTGGACGTATGACGTCGCACCGAACCTCCCAGACCATGAAGCCCGCGACCGCGGCCAAGAAGCTGGGGGTCTACCTCGAGGCCACCCCCGACGAGTTCCGTGAGGGTGCCGTCTCGCGCGACGAGCTGAACGCCCTGCAGGCGGACCCGCCGGAGTGGCTCCAGGAGCTGCGCCGCAACGGCCCCCATCCCCGCCCGGTGGTCGCCGCGCGGCTCGGCGTCTCCATCTCGGGCCTCGCTCGCGGCGGGGTCACCGAGCCGCTCACCACGGAACAGATCGAGGCCCTCCGGGAGGAGAACCCGGAGTGGCTGCAGCGGGAGCGCGCCGTCCAGGCGGAGGCGCGCAAGGAAGCCGCCCGCATCAAGGACAAGCGCGCCGCCGAGGCCGCCGGCGCCTGACGCGCGGAACCGCCGTGCGGCCCCGGCCCCGCACCACCGGTGTGGCGGGGACCGCCGGATGGCCGCACGGCGGGGTTCCGGCTCCCGCCGGGTGCGGTCGCGGCTAGCCGGAGACGGTGATCTGCTGCGCCGGGTCGGTCGTGTCGGTCACGACGTACGTCGCGGAGAACGACGAGCTCGTCGCACTGGTCGGGCAGCCGAAGCCGCCCACGACCTTGATGGGCACCGAGGCGCCCGCGAACGCCAGTGTGGAGGGCGCGCCGTTCGCCCAGGTGCCGCTGGTGTCCGCGGGCCCGGTCGGTGCCGCGGTGACCGTGCAGCTCGCCAGCCCGGACGTCTTGACGACCAGTCCGCCGGTCGGCACGGTGAACGACGCCACGATCGGGGACCCGTGCTGCATCGACACGGTCCACGAGCCGCTCGTGGTGACGGTGGCGCGCACGCCCGGCATGCTCGTGGTGCAGGAGTCGAAGGTGGGCGGGGTGAGGGAGCTCACGACCGGCCCGGCGGGGTTGTGGTTGCCCGGGGCGGCCGGGACGGTGCCGGTGGACGTCGAGACCGAGCAGGTGACGGTCACGGAACCGGACTTGAGCGTCGCCTTGCCCGACAGCGTGGCGGCGAAGCCGTGACCGGCGGGGGTGACCGTCGTGGAGCCCGCCGCGGCGGAGCCCGGCTGGGCCAGCGCGGGGGTGGTGCCGGTGAGTGCCAGGGCGCCGGCCGCGGCCAGACCGGTCAGTAACGCGACGGTCTTGCGGGGGGACGGGGTACGGGGTGCCATGTGGGGTTCTCCTTCGGGGAACGGTGTGGCGGAGCGCCACGGAACTCGGTGTGGGGGGCCCGAAAGGTGCTGCGGTGCGCCCGGGCGGCGCCCGCCCGGGGTGTTCGACCGGGCGGGGACCGCCCGGAGCAGGGGAGCGGGCGGGGGCGGAGGTCAGTGCTTCCGCGGGGCGACCGGCTGCCAGGCGAACATCATGGCGCCGCCCGCGATGCCGAGGAGAGTGCCGATCAGGAAGCCGCCCAGGTTCGACATGACGAGCGCGGCGGCGGCCAGCAGCGTGGTCACCAGACCGGCCATGGACCGGTACTGAGGGGCGAACCACACCGATCCGCCTAGCATGATCATGACAATACCGAGCAGGACGGAGGGGACGCCCGCGATGCCCTGATGAAGCATCACCTCGACGGGTGCGAGCGGGATGGCGCAGATCTCCGCGCCGGCGAGGACGGTGACGAAGCCGCCCCAGAAGGGCCTGCTGCGCCGCCAGCGCCGCCATGCGCGGCGCGCGCGGGTGGTGCGTCCGCTCCGGTCGCCGGCCGCGTGCCCGGCCGGGGGCGGGACGGGCCGTGCCGCGGCTGCGGGGCCCTCCGTCACTGGGGCCGCCATGTCAGAAGCATTCCTTCTTGCCCTTGGTGATCTTCATGTTCAGGCCGGCCAGCTTGAACGTGCCCGCATTCGTGGCCCAGGCGACCTGCTCCAGGTCGGTGATCCGCACGGTGTCGGCCTGCTGCCCGAACAGGTCCTGCATGCCCTGCGCACCGTCGGGACCCTTGTCCATCGTGGAGGCGTCCCGGCCGATCTCGATGTTCGTGAAGTCCGCGCTGCCGGAGAGCTGGGTGGCGTCCACGAAGAGGTCGGTGGCCACGACCGGCGTCTTCTTGCCCGCGGTCAGGTTGAGGGAGACGTCGCCGACGATCGGCAGCGAGGTCACGACGGACTGGCAGAGGTTGGCCAGTTCGGCGTGCCGGATCGCGGTGACGGCGACGGGCAGCAGTTCCTCTCGCGCGTTGGTGTCGAAGCTGCCGTACTGGACGAAGCCCTGGCCGGTGAGGCTGTCCGCCGACACCTTGAACTGCTGGCCGGAGACGGCGAAGGAGGCGGCGAGCGCGCCGCTCGACAGCGCGACGCCCAGGGCGCCCGTCAGGGCCACGGCCGGCACGGTCAGGGCGGCGAACCGCTTCCAGCGGATGCGGCCGACGATCTCGTCGTGCCCGGTCTCGGCTTCGGTTCTCTTTAACATGAAATATCCCTCTCTCGGTGCCAAGGCAGGGGGCGGGAGGAAAGAGTGAGGTGTGCTGTACGGGAACGGCCGCGCACAAAGGTGTGCCGTCCGGCGGCCGCGTGGGGGGCGCCGTGGGTGCACGGCCGTACTCGCCGGTGTTACCGACGGGTTGAATGTAAGAGTGCCAGTGGTCATTGGCAAGGTTGGTGGAGGGGCGCTTTTCGGTCTACCCGCCGCCCCGCCCCTCCGCCCTCTTCAGCCACACCCCCAACTCCGTCTCCACCCGTTCCGCCATGGCCCGTGCGAACTCGGAGGCGACGACCTCCCGGGCGACCGGCCGCAGCGCCGTCACCGCCTCCACGATCCGCTGGACGTCGTGCGGCGTCAGTTCCTCCAGCTCACGGTCGGCGACCACATGACGGCGGAACAGGTCCACGAACCGGTCCGCGACCGCCGCTGCCTGGCTCTGCACGAACGCCCCCGCGTCCAGGATGTCCGTCACCGGGACGCCCTGGTCCACCAGCACCGCCGTCGCCTCCAGCAGCCGGCGGCTGGCGTGCGTCACCGTGTCCCCGTCCACGCGCAGATAGCCCAGCTCCTCGGCCCGCCGGGTGTCCTCCGCGCTCGCCGCGTGGCCGAACCGGGCGACGAGCTCCGCCAGCGGCAGCCGCACCGGCTCCTCGTGGACCCAGTCCCGGGTCATCGCCCGCTCCAGGCCCAGCAGTCCGGCGATCCCGCTGCCCTGCTCCCAGGCCCGCAGCAGTTCACCGATGCCGTTCACCGTGTAGCCGCGCCCCAGCAGGTCGTCGATGAGCCTCAGCCGGGTCAGGTGGTCCTCCGAGTACCACGCGATCCGTCCCTCCCGAACGGGGGGAGGCAGCAACCCGCGCTCCTGGTAGTAGCGGAGGTTCCGCACCTTCACCCCCGCGGCCTGCGCCAACTCCTCACGCCGGTAGCGCTTCACGCCGCCGTACGGCCCCTCGCCGGGCTGCGTGGCCCGCCCGCTGTCTCCCCCGCTCATCCCGGCGAGTGTAAGCCGTGCCGCCCGGCCGATCGATCATCCGTGAGGCCGACGGCGGCCCCTTCCCCGCGGCCCCGCGCCCGCCGCCCCCCGCAGTCTGCCCTGCGGCCCCGGTCCACGCCGTCTCCGGCCGGCCCCGGTCGCCGCCTCCCGCCCCGCCACCCGTGCCCGGCTGTCCGGTGCTCCGCCGCGTCCGCCCGGCCCCGCGCAGGGAGCCACCTCCCACAGGGACGCCGTCGGCGCCGCGCACACATGGCGCGATATCGAGGGCGAGGGGCCGCCGCGTCCTCCCGGCGCTGCCGGACACGCCCACCACCCCCAAGTGCACTCCGCCCACCGGCAGTTCACCCAAGAGTCGCTCCGCTGCCTCCCTCACGGGCAGCGCAGCCGCCCCACGGTGCGCTGCGGCGCGTGCACGCGCGCCGGGACACGGGGGCCGAAGGTCCGGGACAGTGCGGGGCGGAGCCGTTCGAGGACGCGGGGGAGACGCGGCTGAACCGCCACCTGGTGCAGACGGCGGAGCTGCCGCACGGCGGGCGCGGGGCGTCGGGGCACGACCCGGACTCAGCACCCTGGTGCTGCGCGAGTACCAGCGGCCGAAGGCGGTGACGGTGCGGCGCGGCGCGGCCGCGGCTGAGCCGACGACGGTCTGGCGCGGCCCGGCGAAGCCGGTCACCGGCGCGATGCCCGGCGGGCTGCCGGCCGTGCCCGGCGCCAGAAGGCCGACCGCCGGCACGGCCGGACCCGCGGCAGCCCTGTGCGCGAGGGAACGGTGGCCTGCGCCGGCCTCGGAGGCATCCTGCCTTCGGCAGTCCCGTGCGCGCGGAACGGCGCCGCCGGACACCCCGGCTGCCGCGGCGAGCGGGACGCACGCCGGGCGGTGCGTTCCTTCCCGGGCGGGCGCAGGCGCCCCGACACCGCACCCGGGGAGGTGCGCGGGGACGGACTCATGCGGGCAGGCCGCACGCCGGTGACGGGATGTCGCCGGTGGCACACCAGCACCCCGCCCTCCACTTGTGGAGATAAGTTGTCCGGATGGCGGTCATCCGCTCTACTGCTGTACGACATGCGTACAGAGGCGGGGGGCTGACAGGGAGGCAGGCATGGGGACGCAGTCGGGAGACGGCAGGGCGTCAGGACGCCGAGGGCGCAGGGGAGCGCACCGGGGGACGCAGCGCGCCTCGCACCGCGGCCACCGCCGCGCGGCACGCCGCAGGAGGACGCCCCTCACCTTGACGGCCGTGGGCTTACTGCTGGCCGCGGTGTGCACGACGCTCGTCACCGCCTGGGCGTGGCGCGACACCGCGCCCCAGCCCCAAGCGGTCGCCCAGCCGCGCACCGCCCCCTCCGCGGTGCCGCACGGCGGCTCCGGCGACGAGACGTCCGGAGAAGAGGCGTCCGCGGCCCCCGTCGCGGCACCCGAGGCGCGGTCCGTCCACCGCGGGAGCGCGCCCGGCGCCGCACGCAAACCGGAGGACACACGCACGAAGGGCCCCGCCTCCGCTCCCGCGGCGAGCGCCGCCTCCGGCCCGCTGCCCTTCGACCTGCCCGACCGGGCCGCCCTGCGGGCCAAGGGCAAGCTGGTGTTCGCCCACTACTTCACCCCGTACCCGCTGTCCCTGGACAACGAGGACCCGCGCGGCGACTACTACGCGCGCAACTACCTCAACCCGGACGGGGAGCGCGGCAAGCACAGCGAGTACGGGGGGCTGCTGCGCGACCGCCCGCTGCCGGTGGAGCCGAAGGAGGGCGACTGGGAGCTGGCCAACCTCCGCCAGGAGGTGCGGACCGCCCGCGACGCGGGCCTCGACGGCTTCACCCTGGACATCCTCTCCCTCTCCGGACCGAACTGGGAGCGGTCGGAGAAGCTCCTGGAGGCGGCCCGCTCGGTCGACTCCCGGTTCACCGTGATGTTGATGCCGGACATGTCGTCCCTGCGCAGTGTCGACGCGGCGACCCTCGCCGACGCCCTCGCCGACCTGGCCGAGAGCCCGGCCGCGCACCGCCTCGAAGACGGCCGGCTCGTCGTCTCCCCGTTCAAGGCGGAGGCCAAGAGCGTCGGCTGGTGGTCCGACGTCCTCGACCGGCTGCGCAGCCGCCACGGCATCAGCACGGCGTTCGTGCCGCTCTTCATCGACTTCGGCTCTCAGGGAGAGGCGTTCGCGCCCATCAGCCACGGCTTCTCCGACTGGGGCAGCCGCAGTTACACCGGGCAGGACGGCCCCTCAGGGGACGCCCGGCGGGCCCACGCCCTGGGCAAGATCTGGATGCAGCCCGTGTCCGTCCAGGACGCCCGCCCCAACCAGGGCGTCTACGACGAGGCGGGCAACACCGCGGCGCTGCGCGCCACCTGGGAGCGCGCCATCGACAGCGACGCCGACTGGGTGCAGCTCACCACCTGGAACGACTACTCCGAGGGCACCCACTTCGCCCCGTCCGTGAACAACGGCCACACCTACCTGGACCTGACGTCGTACTACCTCACCCGCTTCAAGACGGGCAGCTGGCCGAAGATCGTGCGGGACACCCTGTACCTCACCTCCCGCACCCAGTTCGCGGGCGCGGACCCGACCGGCGACCAGTCCAAGGTGATGACGCTGCGCGAGAGCAGCGCGAAGGCGCGCGACCAGGTCGAGGTGCTCGCCTTCCTGACGGCACCCGCGACCGTCCGCACCACGGCCGGCTCCACCACGACCGCACGCGACCTGAAACCCGGAGTGCACCCGGTGCTCAGCCCCCTGCGCGTCGGGGCCGTCTCCGCGGACGCCCTGCGCGACGGGCGCCGCATCGCCTCGGTGGAGCTGCGCAAACCCGTCCGCGGGTCCGTGGAGGTCCAGGACCTCCAGTACCACGCGGCGACCAGCGGCCGGTAGCGGCGTGCCCCGGCTGCCCGCCCCCGGGCAGCCGGGGCGCAGCCACAGGCCCGCGGCCGTGTCACGGGGCGGGTTCCAGCCCCCACGCGACGGCGCGGGCCGCGGCGGCCACGCGGTTCGGCACGCCGAGCTTGACGAGGATGTGCTCCACGTGCGTGGCGACGGTGCGGCGGGCGACGCAGAGCCGCTCCGCGATCTCCGGGTTGGTGCGCCCTTCCGCCAGCTCCGCCAGCACCTCCAGTTCCCGCGCGGTCAGCGCGGAGGGCCGGGCCACCGTACGGCACACCACGGCGGTCGCCGACGGGCGCCGGGCCAAACGCAGTTCGTACAGCCGCCCCCCGTACGGGACGAGCAGCCGGGCGGGCCCCGGCCGGCGCCGCGCCGCCCGGCGCACCGCGCCCGCCAGGGGCGAGTCCGCTGAGGCGAACCCCACCGGCCGCTCCCCGTCCAG
>NZ_MKXB01000176.1 GCF_001865245.1 Streptomyces sp. CC53
GCCCGGGTTCCGCCCACGGCGGGCAGCCCGCCGCCCCGCCGCAGCCCGCCCACGAGCCGCCACCGCCGCCCGCGCCCCGGCAGGTCGCCCCCGAGGACGACGTACCGGAAGAGGACGATCCGGACCTCGTCGAGTCGGCCCTCTCCAGTCACGAGCTGATCGTCCGAGAGCTCGGCGCGACCGTCCTGGACGAATACACGAACGAGTGAGGGCATCCCGGTCGGCGGCCCGCACAAAGCGCGGGGCGGGCTCCGGGCTACCCTGGCTGGCGTGAAGGTCCTCGTCATCGGCGGCGGCGCCCGCGAACACGCCCTGTGCCGCTCCCTCTCCCTCGATCCCGACGTCACCGCTCTGCACTGCGCGCCCGGCAACGCCGGAATCGCGGAGGTCGCCGAGCTCCACCAGGTGGACGCCCTCGACGGCGCCGCCGTGGCCGGCCTGGCCCGCGCCCTGGAAGCCGACCTCGTCGTCGTCGGCCCGGAGGCCCCGCTCGTCGCGGGCGTCGCCGACGCCGTGCGCGCCGCCGGCATCCCCTGCTTCGGCCCGTCGCAGGAGGCCGCCCAGCTGGAGGGCTCCAAGGCGTTCGCCAAGGACGTCATGGCCGCCGCCGGGGTGCCGACCGCCCGCAGCTACGTCTGCACGACGCCCGACGAGATCGACGAGGCACTCGACGCCTTCGGCGCCCCGTACGTCGTCAAGGACGACGGCCTCGCGGCCGGCAAGGGCGTCGTCGTCACGGGTGACGTCGAGGAGGCCCGCGCCCACGCGCTCTCCTGCGAGCGGGTGGTGATCGAGGAGTACCTCGACGGACCCGAGGTCTCCCTCTTCGCCGTCACCGACGGCACGACCGTGCTGCCGCTGACCCCCGCCCAGGACTTCAAGCGGGCCTACGACGACGACGAGGGCCCGAACACCGGCGGCATGGGCGCCTACTCGCCGCTGCCGTGGGCGGAGCCGAAGCTGGTCGACGAGGTCATGGACACCGTGCTCCAGCCGACCGTCGACGAACTGCGCCGCCGCGGCACTCCGTTCTCCGGCCTGCTGTACGCGGGTCTCGCCCTGACCGGCCGCGGCGTCCGCGTCATCGAGTTCAACGCGCGCTTCGGCGACCCGGAGACCCAGGTTGTCCTGGCCCGGCTGCGCACCCCGCTCGCCCGTGTCCTGCTGAACGCCGCGAACGGCACGCTCGACTCGGAGCCGCCGCTGACCTGGCGCGACGACGCCGCCGTGACCGTGGTCGTCGCGTCGGAGAACTATCCTGCGTCGCCGCGCACCGGCGATCCCGTCACCGGCCTGGACGCGGTCGCGGAGCACGACGCCCCGCACGCGTACGTCCTGCACGCCGGGACCAGGAGGGACGGTGAGCACGTGGTGAGCGCCGGCGGCCGCGTCCTGTCGGTCACCGCGACGGGCAAGGACCTCGCACAGGCCCGGCAGCGCGCGTACGCGGCGGTGGACCGCATCGGCCTGAAGGGCTCGCACCACCGTACGGACATCGCGCGCCGGGCCGCGGGCGAGTAGGCGCCGATCCCGACGGGCCGCGCCTGACCTGGACGTGGCTGCGGCCGGCTCTCCCGGCAGGGGCGGGCCGCGGTGGTCCCAGCGGGGTCGCGGGCCGCGCCCGGTTCGCCGTGCCGGTCCGGCCACGGTCCTCACGACCGGCCCGGCCACCGTCGGCGCCTCCGCCCTGAGGCCGCCGGCGTCGCCCGCGGCGGCTGCGGCGGCCGTGCCGTACCGCTCTCGCCGTAGCGGCGGGGGAGGCTGGTCCGTCGCGGCCTCGCGCGGTGACACCAGGTCCTGCTTTCCCGGCGCGCGGCGGCTGCTCCTCTTGCCCCGGCGGACGACGGTTGTTCCTCTCGGGGGGACCGGCCGCGCCGGGCGACCGGTCGCCGCACCCCGCGTACGCAGGCCGGACCGGTGCGGGTGGCTCCGCCGGGTCCGCCGACGCGGGTCCGCTGACGCCGGGTCCGCCGGTGCCAGGTCGGCCGACGCCGGCGGAACCTCCTGCGCGACCGGGCCGCCGTAGCCACGGGCCGCCAGCCAGCCTGGGCCCGCAGGACCAGGTGCCCGCAGGGACCCCTCGGCGCGCAGAGCCACGTGCCCGCCGGGACCCCTCGGCGCGCAGGACGACCTGCCCGCCGGGGCCGTGTGCACGCCGGTCGCCAACGGCTCGCGGCAACCGGTCGGGCCGCCGGTCGGCGGGCCGCCGCACGTGAATCGGGGGCCTCGCCCAGCCGTCCTTCCTCTCGCCAAAGCCATTCCATCGAGTGACGACTCACCCATCCGGATGACGCCCGCCGGTGCCCCAACTAGGGTGCCGCGCAGGCGTTCCGGCACTTGGCCCACCGGCATTGCGATGTCAGGGGCGGGTGTCACAGTGGGGGAGTGAGCAAATCCGCCGCAGGCAGCGGGCCCGGGAAGGGCCGTCTGCCACAGGGCTGGAGGGGGTGACGTACGGCTGTGTTCGGTTCCGGTTTCCGCAAGGACAAGGGCGCCGCGGAGACCTCGGGTTCGCGGGCGTTCCCGGGGTCTCCGAACGCCATGGGTGAGGAGCGGGGTGCGCGCGCGGCACGCGCCCGGGCTCTCGCGGTGCTCCGGGTGCGCGGAAGGGCGTGGGCCGTGGCCCTGCTGCCCGCCGCGGTCGCGGTCGTCCTGCTCTCCGGCGGGGTGAGCGGCCATCTGACCGGCCCCGGCTGGGATGTCGCCCGCGGTGTCATGGTGGCCGTCGCCGTGCTGGTGCTGGCCGTTGCCGCGGGCACCGCCGCCGTGATCGCCCGGGCCCGCCCGGCGCAGACCCCCACGGTGGAGATCACGGAGGCGGCGGCGCCCGACCTGTACCGGATGGTGCGGGACCTCGCCGCACGGCTGTCGGTGCCCGCTCCCTCGGCGATAGCGCTGACCCCGGACTGCGACAGCTGGCTGGAGGACCGCGCTCACCCGACCGCGGAAGGCGGCAGCACCCGCACGGACGGCGCCGGTTCCTCCGGGCCGACAGCCGCGCCGGTGCTGGTCGTAGGGTCGCCGTTCCTGTGGTGGATGCGCGTGGGCGAGCTGCGGGCCGTGCTCGCGCCCGTCGTGGCCGGTACGGGCGCGTCCGTACAGCCGGACATAGCCGCGGCCCGCCGTTTCGTACGCGGGCTCGACGCCGCGGTCGCGCTTGCGGACGGGCCCGGTCTCGGCGCTGTACGGCGGCTGGGGGCGCGGGCCGCCGGAGCGGTCGCCCGGCCGATGCTGTCGGCGGTGCGCGGGCACGTGGCCGAGATGGAGCGCGGCGTCGCCGCGGCAGCCTCGGAGCGGGCCCAGGCCGTCGACTACGGCCTGCGGATCGTCGCGCAGGAACAGGTCGGTCTCGCCTACGCGGGCTGGGACCGCCTCCTGACCCGGGTGGCGCTGCCCGCCTGGCGCATGGGCCGCTGGCCGTCCCGGCTGGACGCCGGGGTGGTCGCGGCGCTCACCGAGCTGTCGCGGCGCGACCGGCTCGCCGACGGGTACACGTCGCGGCTCGGCGAACGGCCCGCCTGCGACCTGTTGGAAGAGCCGGGCCTCGTCGACGAGGCGGCCTCCCTGCTGGCGGCCCGGCTTTTTCACGGCGGGCCCGCGCGGACGGGACCCGACTGGGCGCCGGTGGACTGGCAGGAGTACCCGCGGGAGGTCGTCGACCGGAAGTGGCGGACCGAGGCCGCGCGCCTGCACCGGGCGCTGGACCGGCTCGGGGCGCCCGAGGCGCCGACGCTGGAGCGGGTCTTCGCCCACCTGGCCGCCGCGCCGGACGGCGACCTGTTGGCTGCCGCGCTCACCGCGGAGGTCGCCCGGGAGGACGCCGCCCGCGAGGAGGCCGTACGTGACGCGGCCGGGGCCGGTACGGCCCGCGCCGCAGACTCCCGGCAGCCCGACGGCGACGCCCGGTCCCGGCCCCCGGGCCCCGAGGCGCTGCTGCTCCCGGACGGGGGCGACCTGCCGCTCGTACCGCTCCAGCCGCCGCGCACCGGACGGGACCTGCTGACCGACCACGTGACGGCGACGGTGTGCTGCGCTGCGGTGGACACGGCCGGCGCGGCCCCGGGCCTGGACTGGCTGGACGGACCGACGCTGCTGGTCGACGGGGCCGGCGCGGCCGCCCGCGCCGAGGTGTCGTCCGGAGTCCTCGCGCTCGTCGAGGACGCCGACCCGAAGCCCCTGCGCACCTGGCTCACCACCCTGGGCATCCGCCCCGAGGCCCCCCTGCGCCTCACCTGACGGCACCCACCGGAGCCACCCGCGGCTGCGGCACCCGCGCGTGTGCCGACGCGGGCGGGGGCGCACCCCCTGGGCCCGCCGTGCGCGCGAGACCGGTGCCGCTCCGGTCCCGTCGTGGCTGGGGTGAGGTGCAGTTCCCGGGCCTGCCGAGCGTGCGGGTCGTGCGCGCTCCGGTCCCGTCGTGGCTGGGTTGGTGCAGCTACGGGGTCTACCGTGCGCGCGGACCGTGCAGCCGGGGCCTGTGGTGGCTGGGGGCAGGGGCGCACCCCCAGGGCCCGCCGTGCGCGCGCGCCGCGCGGCCGCCTGGCTCATCGTGCCTGCCAGCCGGGCCGTCGCGGTCTCGTGCCCTCACGGTCCCGGGCCCTCGCCGGGTCCTCCGCCCGGTCCCGCGACGTTCTGGCCGTGTGCCGGCAGGCCATCCCCCCGACGGGTGACACCGGCGCACCCACAACGGAATGCCTCGCTCCGTTCACGTCAATTCGCGACGACCGGTGACGGAGTGCGTGCGTAATGTGATGTGCTGGGGACCGGCGCTGAACGCGCCGCGACAGCCGAGCGTGGAGCCGGGCGGAGCGGGGGAGTCGAGGGAGGGGCAGCACCATGCGGGCGGAGCAGGTACGGCGGTGGGAGTCCGGTGCGCTGGCCCACGCCGTCGACGATCCATTCGGCCAGGGCCCACTGCCCTGGCTGCGGGGCACCGAGCAGTACGTGGACGAGCACGGGCGGCTCACGCCCTGGTACGCGGTGCCGCCGGTCGCCCCGGGGCGCGACGCGTCGGCCGGCTCGGGGGGCGCGCCCCGCCCGGCGGACGACGTGCACCTCCAGATCAAGGGCTTCGCCTCCACCGGCGCCGTGGCACCCGGCGAGGCGATCGACTTCCGCATCACGGTGAACCCGCCGCAGCAGTTCTCGGTCGACGTCTACCGCATAGGTCACTACGGCGGCGACGGCGCCGCCAAGATCACGACCAGTCCGCGGCTGTCCGGCATCGTGCAGCCGCCCCCGCTCACCGCGGGCCGTACGGTCTCCTGCCACCACTGGTGGCTGTCCTGGCGGCTGCCGATCCCGTCGTACTGGACGATCGGCGCGTACGTCGCCGTGCTGACCACCAGGGACGGACACCGCTCGCACATCCCGTTCACGGTCCGCGACGGCCACCCCGCCGACCTGCTCCTCGTGCTGCCGGACGTGACCTGGCAGGCGTACAACCTCTACCCGGAGGACGGCCGCACCGGCGCCAGCCTCTACCACGCGTGGGACGCGGACGGGGGCCTCCTCGGGGAGGCGGACGCCGCCGCGACGCTCTCCTTCGACCGGCCCTACGCCGGCCAGGGCCTGCCCCTGCACATCGGGCACGCCTACGACGTGATCCGCTGGGCCGAGCGGTACGGCTACGACCTCGCGTACGCCGACGCCAGCGACCTGCACGCGGGCCGCGTCGACCCGACCCGTTACCGCGGCCTGGTCTTCCCCGGCCACGACGAGTACTGGTCGGTGCCGATGCGCCGGGCCGTCGAGCAGGCGCGGGACTGCGGCACGTCCCTGGTGTTCCTGTCCGCCAACACCATGTACTGGCAGGTGGAGCTGGCCCCGTCCCCCTCGGGGGTCCCCGACCGGCTGCTCAGCTGCCGAAAACGCCAGGGCCCCGGGAAGGCCGCACTGTGGCGGGAGGTCGACAGGCCGGAGCAGCAGCTGCTCGGCATCCAGTACGCCGGCCGCGTCCGGGACCCGCAGCCCCTGGTCGTCCGGAACGCGGAGCACTGGCTGTGGGAGGCCACCGGGGCCGGCGAGGGCGACGCGCTGCCCGGCCTCGTCGCGGGCGAGGCCGACCGCTACTTCCCCCGCACGCCGCTCCCCGACCACCAGTGCCGCATCCTGCTGGCGCACTCGCCCTACCGGGACGGCGGCGGGGCCTTACGCCACCAGGAGACGTCGCTGTACCGCGCGCCGTCCGGCGCCCTCGTCTTCGCCTCCGGCACCCTCGGCTGGTCCCCGGCCCTGGACCGCCCGGGTCATGTCGACGCCCGTGTCCAGCGCGCCACGGCCAATCTGCTGGACCGCATCTGCAAACGGGACTAGAACCGCTCCGTGCCCCCGGACACGGCCGCTCTCCTGCCGTACGGGAGAATTGCCGCGTTGGGACAGACCCACGGGGAGGAACCGTGTCCGGATTCGTAGAAAAGCCCGAACCGCTGCAGGTGCCGGGCTTGGTGCATCTCCACACCGGCAAGGTGCGCGAGCTGTACCGGAACAGCGAGACGGGCGACCTCGTGATGGTCGCCAGCGATCGCGTCTCGGCGTACGACTGGGTGCTGCCCACCGAGATCCCGGACAAGGGCCGGGTCCTCACCCGGCTGTCCCTGTGGTGGTTCGACCAGCTCGCCGACCTGATCCCGAACCACGTGATCTCGACGGAGCTGCCCGCCGGCGCCCCCGCCGACTGGGAGGGCCGCACCCTCGTGTGCCGGTCCCTCCGGATGATCCCCGTCGAGTGCGTCGCACGCGGCTACCTCACGGGTTCCGGCCTGGTCGAGTACGACGAGTCCCGCACGGTCTGCGGGCTCGCCCTGCCCGAGGGCCTGGTGGACGGCTCCGAGCTGCCCGCCCCGATCTTCACGCCCGCGACGAAGGCCGCGGTCGGCGACCACGACGAGAACGTCTCCTACGAGGAGGTGGCCCGCCAGGTCGGTGCGGAGACCGCCGCGCAGCTCCGCCAGACCACCCTCGCCGTCTACAGCCGGGCCCGCGACATCGCCCGCGACCGGGGGATCATCCTGGCGGACACGAAGTTCGAGTTCGGGCACGACGCGGACGGCGGGCTGGTCCTCGCCGACGAGGTGCTGACCCCGGACTCGTCGCGGTTCTGGCCCGCCGCCGAGTGGCAGCCGGGCCGCGCGCAGCCCTCGTACGACAAGCAGTTCGTCCGGGACTGGCTCACCTCCCCGGCCTCCGGGTGGGACCGCAGGAGCGAGCAGCCGCCGCCCGCGCTTCCGCAGGAGATCGTGGACGCGACCCGCGCCAAGTACGTCGAGGCGTACGAGCTGTTGACGGGCTCCGCCTGGCAGTGACCTGCCGACCGGCGCCCCGCTGACCCGAGAACGGCGGGGCGCGCCGGCCTGCCCGGCGCCGCGCGTCTCCCGGGGCGCCACGTCCCCCAGGACCACCGCACGGCTCCGGGAGCACCGCACGGCTCCGGGAACGCCGAAGGCCCCGGTCGTGATGACCGGGGCCTTCGATCCCGAGCGGACGACGAGGCTCGAACTCGCGACCTCAACCTTGGCAAGGTTGCGCTCTACCAACTGAGCTACGTCCGCATGCGCTGTCGCGCGGCACCTACTATACCCAACCCCGGTCGCGTGCGAGACGCACTGCCGCGTGACGGTTCTCGGCACCGAGCTTGGAGACGGCCGAGGACAGGTAGTTCCGGACCGTTCCGGGGGAGAGGGACGCCCGCTGGGCGATCTCCGCGACGGGTGCCCCGTCCGCCGCGAGCTCCAGCAGCTCCGCCTCGCGCGGGGTCAGCGGCGAGTCGCCGGACGCGATGGCGTCGGCCGCCAACTCCGGGTCGACATAGCGGTTCCCGGCGTGCACGGTGCGGATGATCTCGGCGAGCTGCTGCGCGCTGACCGTCTTCGGCACGAAGCCCCGGGCGCCCGCGGCGAGGGCCCTCTTGAGGTGGCCGGGACGTCCGTGACCGGTCACGATCATGGTGCGGCAGCCGGGCAGCTCCGCCCGCAGGGATGTGGCGACCCTCACGCCGTCGGCGCCGGGCATCTGGAGGTCCAGCACCGCGACGTCGGGCCGGTGCGTCAGCGCCATGGCGATCGCCTCCGGGCCGGACGCCGCTTCGGCGACCACCTCGATGTCGTCCTCCAGTCCGAGCAGCGCCGCCAGCGCCCCCCGGATCAGGTGTTCGTCGTCCGCCAGCAGCACGCGGACGCGCACGGGGTGCGCGGTCACCCGGAGCCCTCCTCGCCGACGGGCCCGCCCCGCTGCACGCGGCAGCCGGCCGCGGCCTCGGGGCGGCCCGGCCTGCCGGGGGCGGGGAGGCCCCGGGTGGCGGCGTCGGCCCCGGTGTGGGCGTGGGCAGCCGCCGCGGGCGGCTGCGTCCCTCCCGCCGCGACGGCCGCGTCACGCGCCGCCGGGTCACCGGCCGCGGCGGGCGCGGGGGCGGCCGCGGCGCGGGCCGCAGCCGGGGCCGGTGCCAGCGGCACCCTGGCCGTGACGCGGAACCGGCCGCCGGGCAGCGCAAGCGCCTCCAACGTTCCGTCCAGCGCCACGAGCCGCTCACGCAGTCCGGCGAGCCCGCTGCCCCCGGTGGCAGCCCCGGCCGATCCGGCGGAACCGGAGCTGCCGGCAAGGGACGCGCCGGTGCGGGCGCCCCCGGCACGGGAGCCGTTTCCGGGTCCGCCGTCGGTGCGGGCTCTGTCCGCGGGTCCGTCGCCGGTGCGGGCTCTGTCCGCGGGTCCGTCGCCGGTGCGGGCTCTGTTCGCGGGTCCGTCGCCGGTGCGGGACGCGTCCTCGGGTCCGCCGCTGCCGCGGGACTCGGGCCGGTTGCCAGTGGGGGAGCCGTCCGCTGGGCGCCCGCCGCCGGTGCCGGAGGCGTCGTCGGGGCCGTTGCCGGTGTGGGCTGCGCCTTCCGGTCCCCCGCCGGTACGGGACGGCCCTTCGGGTTTCCCGCCGGTGCGGGGAGCGCCGGGACGGGCGGTGCCTGCGCCGAGGCCGCCGGCGCTCTGCGCACCGCCGTTCGGCCCGCCCCTGCCCCCGCCCGCGGCCGGGGCGGCCGCCGTAGCGTCCGCCCCGTCGTTCTCGATCACCACGGTCACGTGCTGCTCTCCCCCCGTCGGCGCCGTCACGGTCACCGTGCAGTTCCGCGCGTCCCCGTGCCGCAGGACGTTCGTCGTGGCCTCGCGCACCACCCACCCGAGGGCGGAGCGGGCCTGGGCCGGCAGTTCGGTGGGGAGGCCGTCCGCCGTGACCCTGCACGTGACGCCCGCCGCGGCCAGCACCCCCCGGGCGCCTTCCAGTTCGGTGTGCAGGTCCGCCTCGCGGTAGCCGCGGACGACCTCCCGTACCTCCCGCTGCGACTCCTGGGCGATCCGCTGGACCTCGGCCATCTGCCCCACCGCCCGCTCGGCGGCCCCGCGCCGGGACAACTGCACGGCCAGTTCGCTCTTCAGGGCGATCACCGACAGGTTCCGGCCCATGACGTCGTGCAGGTCGCGGGCGAAGCGCAGCCGCTCCTCCGCGACGGCCAGCCGCGCCTGGAGGCGGTGTGCCGCGTCCAGCTCCCACACGGTCCGCAGCAGCCACCCGGAGAAGCCGCTCGTGGTCGCGAAGACCACCGCGCCGAACGCCGTCGCCGAGGCGAGTGCCGCGACTACTCCCGCGGGCAGTCCGATCGCCGCGCAGGTCAGTCCCACGCCCAGGGGTGCCACGAGGGACAGCGCCAGCAGGTGGCGCACCTTGACCAGGCACAGGGCGAGCCCGCCGACACCCCAGCTGACCACGGCGCCCAGGAGGTACGCCGTCATCTGCGGGTCCTGGACGCTGCCGAACCGGAACAGGGCCGGTACCACGACGCAGCCCGCCACCGTCACCGAGGTGAGGACCGCGATCAGCCGACGCGGGCGGGGCCTGCGCCCCAACTGCCAGCTGAGGGCGTACGAGCAGAGGGCGGCCACGAGCACGGTGTGCACCAGGAGGAGCAGCAGCAGCCAGCCCCCGACCGGCCTGGCGTCCTCCGCGGGCCCGACCGCGACGGCGGCCGCCGCGGGACCGCCCAGCAGCAACTCGACCGCGGCCAGCCCGTGGTAGGTCCAGCGGGTGTACAGCTCCACCTTCTCCGGGTGGCTCCTGCGGCTCCACCAGCCGGTCAACTCGGCCATGCCCCCGTGCTCCTCCCCCTCGGTCCTGCCGTCGGCGTCCCACCGGGCCCGCCGCGGCGACCACCGGCCCTCCTCCGCGGGGTGCCGTCCGTACCGTGGTCCCGGCCGGTGACGCCTGCCCCGGAGGTTCAGCGGCGCGGCTCCCAGCGGAACCACCGCTGGACAGCAAACACCGAGACCGCCGTCCACACCAGCGCCGCCGCCCCGGCCCGCAGCAGCTCCGCGCCGTCGCCGCCGCCGAGCCACCCGGCCCGCATCAGCGTCATCACACCGGTGAACGGCAGCAGTTCGCACACGGTCGCGATCCGCTCGGGGAACACCTCCAGCGGGAGGAAGAGCCCCGAACCGAGCGCCGACACCAGGAACAGCGGCATGGTCGTGATCTGCGCGCTCTCCACGGTCCTGGTCACCGCGGCGGTGACGGCGGCGAGCGCGGTGAGCAGCACGAGGCCGACCACGGCGCCGGCGACCAGCAGTTCGGGCCGCTGCGGTGCCCGGACGTCCAGGAACGCCACCGCCGCCACCACCAGGATCACGCACTGCGCCACCGCGGCTGCGGCCGGGGGCAGGGCCGTGCCGGCCAGGATCTCCCCGTCGGACACCTCGCCCGTCCGCAGCCGCTTCAGCACCAGCTCCTCGCGCCGCGACACGTACGCCGCGACGAGGTTGAGGTACACGACGATGATCAGCGTCATGCCCAGTCCGCCGGTCATGGCCGCCTCGGCGATGCTGAAGCCGGTCTTCTCCAGGCTGACCCGGTCCAGCGTCCCCCGTATCGAGCCGATCATGAGCAGCGGCACGGCCACCGTCACGAAGAGCGCGGTCCGGTTCCGCACGAGCAGGGTGAGTTCGGCGCGCCCGAGGGCGGCCAGCCGTCCCGCCGCCGTGGTCGTGGGCCCCACTCCCGTGCCCCTCTCCGTCTCCGCCGCGTCGGTCGTCGTCTCCGTCATGCCGTCACACCCCCGCCGCTTCCGCAGCCGGCCCTGCGGGCGTCGATCCCGCGGGCGCCTGGGACTGCGCTATCTCCAGGAACGCCTCCTCCAGCGACGCGGAACGGGCGTCCAGCCCCTCCAGCCGCACGTTCTCCTGCTGTGCCCACCGCAGGAGCCGGGTCAGCGCCTCCTGGAGGTCGTGGGCGCGGATCTCGACGCGCCTGTCGCGGTCGGAGCCCGCCGCCCGCAGGTGCAGCGGCAGCCGCGCGACCGGCATCCCGGGCGGCATCCGGAAGCGGATGCGGGACGGGCGGGACGCGGTCACCTCGGCGGGGGTGCCGGAGGTCACGATGCGCCCCGCATGCATGATCGCCAGCCGGTCGGCGAGGCTTTCGGCCTCCTCCAGGTAGTGCGTGGTGAGCAGCACCGTGGTCCCGCAGTCGCGCAGGCTCCGCACCAGCTCCCAGGTGTCGCGGCGGCCCTCGGCGTCGAGGCCGGTCGACGGCTCGTCGAGGAACAGCACGTCGGGCCGCCCCAGCAGGGCCAGGGCCAGGTCCAGCCGCCGCCGTTCACCGCCGGAGAGCTGCTTCACGCGCACGCGGGCACGGGAGGCCAGACCGACCATCTCCAGCGCTTCCCCGGTGGGCCGGGCGCCGCTGGTGCAGCCGCCCCACATGCGCAGCGTCTCGGTGACGGTGAGGTCGGAGGGGAAGCCGCCTTCCTGGAGCATCACGCCGGTGCGGGGCCGTACGAGCGCGCGATCGCGATACGGGTCGCGGCCCAGGACCCGTACGCGTCCCCCGGTGGGGCGGGCCAGGCCCTCCAGGAGTTCGACGGTGGAGGTCTTGCCGGCTCCGTTCGTGCCGAGCAACGCGAAGATCTCGCCGTACCGCACGGAGAAGGTGATTCCGGACACGGCCTCGAAGCCCCCGCGGTAGCTGCGCCGCAGGTCCTCCGCCCGTATCGCGTGGTCGTCGCTGGTCATGGTTCCAGCGTTCCCGGGCAGGGGGCGCCCCGGCAGAGAGAACTGTCAGGAGTCCCCGCTGACAAATGTCATGGGTGCAGGACCGGCCGCGGCCGGTGAGAAGGGCAGGGAAAGGGGCGGTGCCACGGTGAGTGCCGGTAGGGAATACGACGAAGGCCCTGGTCTTTCGACCAGGGCCTTCGCTCTCTGAGCGGACGACGAGATTCGAACTCGCGACCCTCACCTTGGCAAGGTGATGCTCTACCAACTGAGCCACGTCCGCAGTGCGACCACTCGGCTTTCACCGGTGGTGCGAACACCACTGTACCTGATCCACCGGAGTGGTCGGTACGTGATGGAGAGCGGGTGACAGGAATCGCACACTGCGCCTTCCCCCTGGAAGGGGGATGTTCTACTACTGAACTACACCCGCAAGCTCCGTGAGGTGGGGCCTTTTCGGCCTTGCCCCTCGGCGTGCTCCAAACTCTAGCGGATCAAGGGGGGTGCTCTGCAACTCCGCTCCCGCCGCCCCGCGGGGCAGGGCTCTCGGAGGGTGGGTGCCCTGTGAGGGACGTGGCCTCGGGGGCGCCTCCCCGGGGCGGTGCCCCCGTACGGCGGTTGCCGGCGCCAAGCCGCCGGGCACCAGGCGGGCGGGGTTGCGCGGCCCGGGCCGGGAGCGCGTCGGCCGGTCGGTGGCCTCGGCGGCCGGGCGTCCGCAGTAGCCGGCGACCAGGGCGCAGGGCCACGTGTCAGGTGCGGTGCGCGGAGCGCCCGGCCCTGAGTAGGAGCGGCTGCGGCTGCGACCGAGCGGGGAGCTGCACCGAGGGCGTCCCGACGGGGTGGGGCGCGGCCGTCGTGGTCGAGCGCCTGAACACGGTCCAGCGGGTGCGCGGTCGAGGTGCCCGGGTGCGTAGGCGTGGCGCTCGGGCCGCGGCGGCGACGAGGTGCGCGGCCCGCGGCGGCGGGTGCCGCGAGCCCGGGTGCCTCAAGGGGCGGGTGCCGCGAGCCCGGGTGCCTCGGGGGCGGACGCCGCGAGCAACGGCCCGGGGACGGGCGACGCGGGGGCGGGTTTCGTGCGGGCCGGGTGCATGCACGCCCCAAGCGGTACGCGCCGCCCCCCTCGCCTCAGTGCGCCTCGTGGAAGGCGTCGTAGATCCGCTTCGGGATTCGGCCACGGGCCGGTACGTCGAGCTTGTTGGACTGCGCCCAGGCGCGTACGGCCGCCGGGTCCGGTGCCACGGACGTGTGCCGGAAGGGCTGCTTGCGGCCGGCGGACGAGGAGGTGGACTTCTTTCGACCCACCGCCATGTAGGGCGCCAGCAGCTCCCGCAGTTTCTTGGCGTTCGCCTCATTGAGGTCGATCTCGTACGCCTTACCGTCGAGCCCGAACCTGACCGTTTCCGCCGCTTCTCCGCCGTCGATGTCGTCGGAGAGCGTGACCACTACGCGCTGCGCCACGGATATCGGTCCTTTCCTGCGGCACGCCGCGTGGTGTGCTGTGTGCTCGGTCACGTCTCTTGCGTCCGTGACGTCTTTGAGGTGCGGCGCTGCCGGATTTACGGGTATGGAGAGGAAAACTCTCGCTTCTCTGGATTCCTTTGTACAGCGCGTGGCACGGCATTGGGAAGCCCCGGCAAATGCCTGCGCGTGTCCGCCCGCATTGGAAGGGCATTATTTTCCTTGATTTCACAGGACGGATGGGGTTCCCGTCGGTGCTTCCGCGAGGCTTCCGGTGCGGTCGCGGGCAGGGCGGCCGCGGGGTCCCGCGTCGCCTTCTCCGGGCCGAGTGCGCGGTGATCGTCTTGGTGTTTGTGGGATCCTCTGGAAATCTACTCGCGTAGAATTTGTAGGCAGGTACGCTGAGGGAACCGCCCACGCAACACACCACCGGGAGTGCCAGTGGCACGCGTCGTAGTCGACGTCATGCTCAAGCCGGAGATCCTCGACCCGCAGGGGCAGGCGGTGCAGCGCGCACTGCCCCGCCTGGGCTTCGACGGGATCGCCGACGTCCGCCAGGGAAAGCGCTTCGAGCTCGATGTGGAGGGCCCGGTCGACGAGGCCGCCCTCGCCCGCATCCACGAGATGGCCGAAACGTTCCTTGCCAACACCGTCATCGAGGACTTCGTCGTCAAGGTGGAGGAGGCGTGACCGCCCACCCGTCTCCCACCGCCGCCCTCAGCGGAGGAGCTCCGATCCGCGGCAATGTCCGCATCGGAGTCGTCACCTTCCCCGGGACGCTCGACGACCAGGACGCGCTGCGCGCGGCCCGGCTCGCGGGCGCGGAGCCGGTCCCGCTGTGGCACCGCGACAAGGACCTCAAGCAGGTCGACGCGGTCGTCCTCGCTGGCGGCTTCTCCTACGGCGACTACCTGCGCGCCGGGGCCATCTCCCGGTTCTCCCCGGTGATGGAGACGATCATCGACCAGGCCAGGGCCGGCATGCCCGTCCTCGGCATCTGCAACGGCTTCCAGATCCTCACGGAAGCCCACCTGCTCCCCGGCGCCATGCTGCGGAACAACCACCTGCACTTCGTCTGCCGGGATCAGCGGCTGCGGGTGGAGAACGCGGACACCGCCTGGACCGCCGACTACGCGCAGGGCCAGGAGATCTCCGTACCGCTGAAGAACATGGACGGCCGGTACGTCGCCGACGAGCGCACGCTCGACGAGCTGGAGGCCGAGGGCCGGGTCGCGTTCCGCTACCTGGACGTCAACCCCAACGGCTCGCTGCGCGACATCGCCGGCATCACCAACGCCGCCGGGAACGTCGTCGGCCTCATGCCGCACCCGGAGCACGCCGTGGAGCCGCTCGTCGGCACGGGCCGCACCGACGGCCTCGGGTTCTTCACCTCGATCCTCAAGAAGCTGGTCAACGCATGACTCTCGACACCGTCAAGCACGCGGCCGAGACGCCCGACGTCGAGCAGCCGTGGGCCGAGCTCGGCCTGAAGAAGGACGAGTACGAGCGCATCCGCGAGATCCTCGGCCGCCGCCCGACCGGCGCCGAGCTCGCCATGTACTCCGTCATGTGGTCCGAGCACTGCTCGTACAAGAGCAGCAAGGTCCACCTGCGCCAGTTCGGCGAGAAGGCACCCGAGAACGACGCCATGCTCGTCGGCATCGGCGAGAACGCCGGCGTCGTCGACGTGGGCCAGGGGTACGCGGTCACCTTCAAGGTCGAGTCGCACAACCACCCCTCGTACATCGAGCCCTACCAGGGCGCGGCCACCGGCGTCGGCGGCATCGTCCGCGACATCCTCGCCATGGGCGCCCGCCCCGTCGCCGTCGTCGACCCGCTGCGGTTCGGCGCCGCCGACCACCCCGACACCAAGCGCGTCCTGCCCGGTGTCGTCGCCGGCATCGGCGGCTACGGCAACTGCCTGGGCCTGCCCAACATCGGCGGCGAGGTCGTCTTCGACTCCTGCTACCAGGGCAACCCGCTGGTCAACGCCGGCTGCATCGGCGTGATGAAGCACGAGGACATCCACCTCGCCAAGGCCTCCGGCCCCGGCAACAAGGTCATCCTCTACGGCGCCCGCACCGGCGGCGACGGCATCGGCGGCGTCTCGGTCCTCGCGTCCGAGACCTTCGACGACACGAAGCCGACCAAGCGGCCCGCCGTGCAGGTGGGCGACCCGTTCCAGGAGAAGCTGCTCATCGAGTGCACCTTGGAGGTGTTCGCGGAGAAGCTCGTCGCGGGCATCCAGGACCTCGGCGGCGCCGGCCTGTCCTGCGCCACCAGCGAGCTGGCCTCCGCCGGCACCGGCGGCATGCGCGTCGAGCTCGACACCGTGCCGCTGCGCGACGCGACGCTCTCGCCCGAGGAGATCCTCATGAGCGAGTCGCAGGAGCGCATGTGCGCGATCGTCGAGCCGCAGCACGTCGACCGGTTCATGGAGATCTGCGAGAAGTGGGACGTCATCGCCACCGTCATCGGTGAGGTGACCGACGGCGACCGCCTGGAGATCTTCTGGCACGGCGAGCAGATCGTGGACGTGCCCCCGGGCACCGTCGCCCACGAGGGCCCGACCTACCACCGCCCCTACGAGCGGCCCGAGTGGCAGGACGCCCTCCAGGCCGACGACGCCGGGAAGCTGGCCCGCCCGCGGACCGCCGACGAGCTGCGCGCACAGGTCCTCCAGGTCGTCGCGTCCCCGAACCAGGCCTCCAAGGCGTGGATCACCGACCAGTACGACCGGTTCGTGCAGGGCAACACCGTGCTCGCCCAGCCCGAGGACGCCGGTGTGGTCCGCATCGACGAGGAGACCAACCTCGGCGTCGCCATCGCCACCGACGGCAACGGCCGCTACGCCAAGCTCGACCCGTACGCGGGTGCGCAGCTCGCGCTCGCCGAGTCCTACCGCAACGTCGCCGCCACCGGCGCCAAGCCCCTCGCGATCTCCAACTGCCTGAACTTCGGCTCGCCCGAGGACCCGGGCGTCATGTGGCAGTTCGCCGAGGCCACCCGTGGTCTCGCCGACGCCTGCCTGGAGCTGGGCACGCCGGTCACCGGCGGCAACGTCTCGCTCTACAACCAGACCGGCGACACCGCGATCCACCCGACCCCGGTCGTGGCGGTCCTCGGCGTCATCGACGACGTCAACCGGCGCACGCCGATGGCGTTCGCGGAGGAGGGCCAGCTGCTGTACCTGCTCGGCGACACCGCCGAGGAGTTCGGCGGCTCGGCCTGGTCGCAGGTCGTCCACGACCACCTCGGCGGTCTGCCGCCCCGGGTCGACCTCGACCGGGAGAAGCTGCTCGGCGAGATCCTGATCTCCGCGTCCCGCGACGGCATGGTCGACGCCGCGCACGACCTGTCCGACGGCGGCCTGATCCAGGCGGTCGCGGAGTCGTGCCTGCGCGGCGGCCAGGGCGCCCGGCTGGTCGTGCCGGACGGGCTCGACGCCTTCACGTTCCTGTTCAGCGAGTCGGCCGGCCGCGCGGTCGTGGCCGTCCCGCGCAGCGAGGAGCTCCGCTTCACCGACATGTGCGGCGCGCGGGGCCTGCCCGCCACCCGCATCGGTGTCGTGGACGGCGACGCGATCGACGTGCAGGGCGAGTTCAGCATCGCCCTGGAGGAGCTGCGCACGGCGTACGAGGCGACGATCCCGGCACTGCTCGCCTGAGTCGCGCGCCCCAGCACCCGGGGGCCGGTCCGCTTTCGCGCGGACCGGCCCCTTCGCCTGCCCGGCGCTGCCCGCCCTACGGCGTAGGAGCGGCAAGGGCGGACGGCGACCTCGGCACCGGGCACCAGGAACGCGGCCCCCGCATTCCGGCGCGCCGCCCGCATCGCCGGCGGCGGGACGCGGGCGGCCCTCCGCATCACCCCCTGACGCTGTGGGCACAGGTGGCTCTCCGCAGCCCCCTGACACTGCGTTACCAGGACCCCCGCCGCTGCGGGAGCCTGACCGGGCCGCCGTGGACGAGTAGCCTCGGAGCATGCCCCCGGCCAAGAAGACCGCCCGCAGCACCCGCAGTTACGACCCCGCGAGGACCCGCGCCGCCGTGCTGGCCCAGTTCGGGAACGTCCGCGACGCCGTCCTGACGCTCGGCCCGGACGAACTGGCCCTGCCCACACGGCTCGGCGCGTGGACCGTACGGGAACTCGCCGCGCACGTCGCCATGGTGCTGCGCTCCGTCGTCCGCGGTGTGACCGGACCCGAGCCGGCGTCCCGCGACTTCGGCCTCATGGACTGGCCGGCCGCCACACGCGGGTACGCGTCGGCGGTCGACGAGGACACCCGGGAGCTCGCCGGTCTCGCGGTGGACCCGCGAGGACTCGCCGAGCTGTACGGGCAGACGGAGAAGGACTTCACCGAGGCGCTCGCGGCCGGCCGGGACGAGCAGCTCATCACCACCCGCTTCGGGGGCATGCGCCTCGGGGACTTCCTCGTGACCCGCACCGTCGAGCTCTGCGTCCACACCGACGACCTGAACGCGGCGGCGGGTCTCGGCATCCCGCACGACCGCCACGCGCTCGCCACCTGTACGCGCCTGCTCGCGGACGCGCTCGCCGTGCAGGCGCCGGGCGGTTCGGTGGAGCTGCGCGTCCCGCCGTACGCGGTCGTCCAGTGCGTCGAAGGGCCCCGGCACACCCGGGGGACCCCGCCGAACGTCGTCGAGACCGACCCGCTGACCTGGCTGAGGCTCGCCACGGGCCGGACGGCCTGGACCGCGGCGGTGGAGCAGGCCCACCTCACGGCCAGTGGCGAACGCGCCGACCTGTCGCCCCACCTGCCCGTACTCGGCTGAGCCGACCCGAGGCCCGAGCCGGTCCGCGCCCGCCCCACGGGGCACACGACGCCCAGACACCACGGAGTACCGCCCCAGAAGCCCGCTCACGACGTTCACGCCCCTGCGGGGACGGGCTGCGCCCGGGGCCCCGCGACTGCCGGGCCGCGTCCAGTGCGGCCCCCACCCGTGCGGGACCTCCGCGTCCTGCCGGGCCGGCAGGCGCGCACCCCGGGCCCGCGTCCGGAGCCCGCGCCTGCCGGACGGCTCAGCCAGAGTGCCGCTCCGGAGCCCGCTCTCCGGTTCGGCGCCCGCGCCTGCCGGACCGGCCACCCCGCCAGGTGCGTCCGACCGGGCACCCCATGTACGACCGTGCCCCCTGACGCCCATCCCCGGGCGCATCCGCGGGCGTCCGACCGGGCCGCGCCCCGCCCGCGGAAGCGGAGCCGTCCCCGCCCACGGCCACCGGAGCCCACCCGGGCGGCCCGTCCCGGAACCGTTCCGCCGGCCGGCCCGTCAGAGCGGCATGCGGAACACCAAGCAGCAGCACCCCGTCGCCGCGGTCGCCCTCGCCGCCGCGCTGCTCCTCGTCACCGCCGCGTGCGGCACCGCAGGTCCGGGCGGTGGCGCGGCAGGCGGGTCCGAGCCGGCGCCCCCACCGCTCCACGGCGTCCACTGGACCGTCGACAGCGTCACCGTGGACGGCACCCGGACCAGCGCGCCCACCCGCACCCCGCACGTCGAGTTCAGCCCCGGCGCCGCCCGCGGCTCCCTCGGCTGCAACCAGTTCACGGCCACCGCCGCGACCAGCGGCGACACCGTCCGCCTCAGCGAGCTGACGAGGACGGAACGGGCCTGCGACGAGCCGGTCCAGCGCTTCGAGGAACTGCTGCTGCGGACCCTCACCGGCGGCGCCCTGCGCACGGAGCCGGCCGACGGCCGACTCACGCTGCGGACGGAAGGCGGCGACACCGTCGCGCTCAGCGAGGAACCCGCCGCCGAACTCACCGGCACCACCTGGACGGTCGACGGCCTGCTCGCCGGCCCGGCCGCCGGAGACACCGCCTCCAGCCTGCCCGTGGGGACGGAAGGACGCGCCCACCTCACCGTCGGCGCCGACGGAAGCACACGCGGCAACCTCGGCTGCAACACCTTCACCGCCGACGTCACCGTCACCGAGAGCCCCGGCACCCTGACCTTCGGTCGTCTGGCCACCACCCGCAAGCTCTGCGGGCGGCCCTCCGGCGAACTGGAGGAACGGCTGGTCGCCGTGGTGCGCTCGGGGCCGCTCGCGTACCGGATCGAGCACCGCACCCTGACCGTCACCGCTCCGGACGGCACCGGGTTCACCGCCCGCGCCGAAGCACCCGGCGCCCCCGACTCGCCCGGCGGCACGGCGAGCGCCACCAGCCCTGCTACTCCCGAGTAACCCACCGGTCGGCCGCTCCCGCCGCTCCCCGGGCCGTGCGAGGTCCGTCACATCCCGGGCCGCTCCGGCGGCCCCGCCCGGCGCCCGGAACCCCGCGCCTCCGGAGCTCCGCCACACCGGGGGTTCCCCTGACCAGGCCGTGTTTCGCGGGGCGCGGGCGCGGCCGTGGCGGGAGGGCGGCGGGCCCCGCGACCGGACGTGCCCGCCCCCGCTCCGCGCACCGGCGGCGCATCCCCAATTCGGACCAGTGCTCGGTCTCGCCTACACTCGGTGGCGTGCCACGTGGTGACGGTCGACTGAATCACGACCTGCTTCCCGGCGAGAAGGGCCCCCAGGACGCTTGCGGCGTCTTCGGTGTCTGGGCTCCGGGCGAAGAGGTCGCAAAGCTCACGTACTTCGGGCTCTACGCCCTCCAACATCGGGGTCAGGAATCCGCGGGAATCGCGGTCAGCAACGGCTCCCAGATCCTCGTCTTCAAGGACATGGGACTCGTGTCCCAGGTCTTCGACGAGACCTCCCTCAGCTCCCTCCAGGGTCATATCGCGGTCGGACACGCCCGCTACTCGACCACCGGCGCCTCCGTCTGGGAGAACGCCCAGCCGACCTTCCGGGCCACCGCCCACGGGTCCATCGCGCTCGGCCACAACGGCAACCTGGTCAACACGGCCCAGCTCGCCGAGATGGTCGCCGATCTCCCCAAGGAGAACGGCCGCGCCACCCAGGTGGCGGCCACCAACGACACGGACCTCGTGACGGCCCTCCTCGCCGGACAGACCGACGACGACGGCAAGCCGCTCACGGTCGAGCAGGCAGCGGCGAAGGTCCTCCCGTCCGTGCGGGGCGCCTTCTCCCTCGTCTTCATGGACGAGCACACCCTCTACGCCGCCCGCGACCCCCAGGGCATCCGCCCGCTGGTCCTCGGCCGGCTGGAGCGGGGCTGGGTCGCCGCTTCCGAGACCGCCGCCCTCGACATCGTCGGCGCCAGCTTCGTCCGCGAGATCGAGCCGGGCGAGCTCATCGCCATCGACGAGAACGGTCTGCGCACCTCCCGCTTCGCAGAAGCGAAGCCCAAGGGCTGCGTCTTCGAGTACGTCTACCTCGCCCGGCCCGACACCGAGATCGCCGGCCGGAGCGTCTACCTCTCGCGTGTCGAGATGGGCCGGAGGCTCGCCAAGGAAGCCCCCGTCGAGGCCGACCTCGTCATACCCACCCCGGAGTCCGGCACCCCCGCCGCCATCGGCTACGCGGAGGCGAGCGGCATCCCGTTCGGCGCCGGCCTCGTGAAGAACGCGTACGTCGGCAGGACCTTCATCCAGCCGTCCCAGACCATCCGCCAGCTGGGCATCCGCCTGAAGCTGAACCCGCTCAAGGAAGTCATCCAGGGCCGGCGCCTGGTCGTCGTCGACGACTCGATCGTCCGCGGCAACACCCAGCGCGCCCTCGTCCGGATGCTCCGCGAGGCGGGCGCCGCCGAGGTCCACATCCGGATCTCGTCGCCCCCGGTGAAGTGGCCCTGCTTCTTCGGCATCGACTTCGCCACCCGCGCCGAGCTGATCGCCAACGGCATGTCCGTGGACGAGATCGGCAGATCGCTGGGCGCCGACTCCCTGTCCTACATCTCCCTCGACGGCATGATCGAGGCGACCACGATCGCCAAGCCGAACCTGTGCCGCGCCTGCTTCGACGGCGAATACCCGATGGAGCTGCCCGACCCGGAGCTGCTCGGCAAGCAGCTGCTGGAGACGGAGCTCGCCGCGGGGCCGGCCGCCACGGCCGCCACCGACGCGCTGCGCCGCCCGTAGGCCGCGCCGGGCCGTCGCCCGCCTTCCCCTCCCCACCCACCCCTTCTCCGCACGTTCCTCCGCAGCAACCTCCGGCTGTACGACACGAAAGCTCTGACCCATGTCTCAGACTGTGAGTGCCGATGGCGGCGCCAGCTATGCCGCCGCGGGCGTCGACATCGAGGCGGGTGACCGCGCCGTCGAGCTGATGAAGGAGTGGGTGAAGAAGACCCAGCGCCCCGAGGTCCTCGGCGGCCTCGGCGGCTTCGCCGGGCTCTTCGACGCCTCCGCCCTCAAGCGCTACGAGCGGCCGCTGCTGGCCTCCGCGACGGACGGCGTCGGCACCAAGGTCGACATCGCCCGCCGCATGGGCGTGTACGACACCATCGGCCACGACCTGGTCGCCATGGTCATGGACGACATCGTCGTGTGCGGCGCCGAGCCGCTGTTCATGACGGACTACATCTGCGTCGGCAAGGTCCACCCCGAGCGGGTCGCCGCCATCGTCAAGGGCATCGCGGAGGGCTGCGTCCTGGCCGGCTGCGCCCTCGTCGGCGGCGAGACCGCCGAGCACCCCGGGCTGCTCGGCCCGGACGACTTCGACGTGGCCGGCGCCGGCACCGGAGTCGTCGAGGCGGACCGCCTGCTCGGCCCCGATCGCATCCGTACGGGTGACGTGGTCGTCGCCATGGCCTCCTCGGGCCTTCACTCCAACGGGTACTCGCTCGTCCGCCACGTGCTGTTCGACCGGGCCGGGATGTCGCTGGAGCAGCAGGTCGAGGAGCTCGGCCGCACCCTCGGCGAGGAGCTGCTGGAGCCCACGAGGATCTACTCGCTGGACTGCCTGGCGCTCACCCGCACCACCGACGTGCACGCCTTCAGCCACATCACCGGCGGCGGCCTGGCCGCGAACCTCGCCCGGGTCATCCCCGACGACCTGCACGCCGTGGTCGACCGGTCCACGTGGTCCCCCGGTGCGATCTTCGACCTGGTCGGCAAGGCCGGTCAGGTCGAGCGGCTCGAACTGGAGAAGACCCTGAACATGGGTGTCGGCATGATGGCCGTCGTGCCCGCCGACTCGGTCGACGCGGCGCTGGCCACCCTCGCGGACCGGGGCCTCGACGCCTGGGTCGCGGGAGAGGTCACCGAGCGCGGCGACCGTGCATCGGGCGCCGTCCTCACGGGCGACTACGCGAGCTGAGCAGCCAAAACCGGTCCGGGGCGAGGCCCCGGACCGGTTCAGGAAAGCTCAGGCGTCAAGCGCCACGACGGTGCGAGGACGGATCGCTTTCCTCGTCCTCGTCGTCGGTGTTGTACAGCTCCGCGTAGCGAGCGTACGGGTCGTCTTCCTCGTCGTCGTCCTCGAACGGCTCAGCGTTCGGAGGCTGACTCGAAGTCGATGCGCCCAGCTCTTCGGCCAGGCGTGTGAGGTCCGTCCCACCGCTGTTGTACTTCAGCTGGCGGGCGACCTTCGTCTGCTTGGCCTTGGCCCGGCCGCGCCCCATGGCTCGACCCCCTCGGTGACAGGGCTCGACGGCCCCAGAGTCTTGACACGCGTTCACGATTCGGGACGGACTCCCCGTGGGGAGACCGGCCCGTAGGGCTTCAACGGTACCTGCTTCCGCGGCCATACGGTACGCCGCCCGCATGACGCGCCTCGGAGCCGAACCTGCGAGGAGCCCCGTCCCCGCTGGTCAGCTGCGATTTTAACCTCTTCCTGAGGTCGACCCGCAGACCGGCGTGAGTCTTGTCTCTCTGTCGGCGAACAGATGTCTGTACGAACGCACGAAGAGGCGGAGCCTCCCCGAGGAATCCGACGCGGACGCACGCTGCCGCCCGCCGGGTACCCCTGTCAAGGGTGCATGCCCGGCGGGCGTCTTCTTCCTGTCCGGAAACAAACCATCGAGTGAGCGTTTCCCCCGTGGGTCCGTATCCGCGGCCTACCGCCGGACATGGGTGCTGCCGCGGCGGTGGCCGGTACAGGGCGGCGGATGCCCGCGGCGGCCCGGTGGGGGCGCCGCGGGGCGGGGGTCAGCGGCGGGCGTCCGCCATCCGCTGCTCGGCGATCCTGTCGGCTGCCGCAGCCGGGGGAATGCCATCCGTCTTCGCACGTGCGAATATTTCCAGCGTGGTGTCGAAGATCTTCGTGGCCTTCGCCTTGCACCGGTCGAAGTCGAAGCCGTGCAGCTCGTCCGCGACCTGGATCACACCGCCGGCGTTGACGACGTAGTCCGGCGCGTAGAGGATCCCGCGCTCTTCGAGGTCCTTCTCGACACCCGGGTGTGCGAGCTGGTTGTTGGCCGCGCCGCACACCACCTTCGCCGTCAGCACCGGCACGGTGGCGTCGTCCAGGGCGCCGCCCAGCGCGCAGGGCGCGTAGATGTCCAGGCCCTCGGTGCGGATCAGGGCCTCGGTGTCGGCGGCCACGGCGACCTGCGGGTGCTTGTCGGTGATCCGGCGCACCGACTCCTCCCGCACATCCGTGATCACGACCTCCGCGCCGTCCTCCAGCAGGTGCTCCACCAGGTAGTGGCCGACCTTGCCGACCCCCGCGACGGCCACCTTGCGGCCGCGCAGGGTCGGGTCGCCCCACAGGTGCTGCGCGGAGGCCCGCATGCCCTGGAACACGCCGTACGCGGTGAGGACGGAGGAGTCCCCCGCGCCGCCGTGCTCGGGGGAGCGGCCGGTGGTCCAGCTGCAGGTGCGGGCGACGACGTCCATGTCGGCGACGTACGTGCCGACGTCACAGGCCGTGACGTACCGGCCGCCGAGGGAGGCCACGAACCGGCCGTACGCCAGCAGCAGCTCCTCGGTCTTGATCTGCTCCGGGTCGCCGATGATCACGGCCTTGCCGCCGCCGTGCTCCAGGCCGGCCAGGGCGTTCTTGTACGACATCCCCCGGGAGAGGTTCAGCGCGTCCCTGACGGCCTCCTCCTCGGAGGCGTACGGGTAGAAGCGGGTGCCGCCGAGGGCGGGGCCCAGGGCGGTCGAGTGGAGGGCGATGACGGCCTTCAGGCCGGTGGCGCGGTCCTGGCACAGCACGACTTGCTCGTGGCCGCCCAGCTCCGAACGGAACAGGGTGTGCAGGACGCCGTCGGTCACATCGGTCACGGTGGTGACTCCCAAGTACGAAGCGGCATTACGGACCCCTCCTGTGGGTGGGGAGGCGATCCGTTCGGCAAGAGAGTAAGTGCTACCTGGGCGTAGGTATCCCGCAGTGCGCAGGATCACCTCCTCGGAGTACCGACGGGTACCGGCGTGGAAGGATTCCGGCATGCCGGCTGACTCCTCCCTCGCCGTCCCCTACGCCTCCTACCTGCGGGTGTACGAGCCGCTCGCCGCCTTTCCCGAACCCGAACGCGGGCACTGGGAGCACTACGCGCAGCGCGCCCTGCGGGGGGAGACCCCCACGGCCCAGGACGAGCTGCGCCGCTCGCTGGCCGACCTGCTGCCGACGCCGCCCGTCCCGGTGCCGGTGCACGAGAGCGGGGACGCATTCGTGGCCGAGGTCGGCGGGACGGTGTGCGTCTGCCCCTGGCGGACCCGGCTGCGGGGCTGGCTGGCCCTGGCCGAGCTGCCGGGGCTGCTGCCGCCCCCGGTGCTGGACGCGGCCCTGCCGCCGGTGGTGCGGGAGCAGGCGGCGGCGGACCACGAGCAGTGGCGGGAGCGGAACCCGGACGCGCGGCCGTGGATCAGGAGCGCGGCCTGGCAGGTGCCCGTGCGGTGGTTCACGCTCTTCGCGGACGAGGAGCGGGAGTACGTGCCCGCCGGCGGCGCCGGCAAGGCCGCGGTGCTGCGCTACCGGACGCCGATGGTGCAGGCGCGCCGGCGGGTGGCGCGGTCGTTGAAGACGCTGCGGGACGCGATGGACGAGGGGCCGCTCACCGAGGGTTTGGTAGATGTGGGGCGGTGGCTGGAGGAGTTCCACCCGCGGGCGCTGGTCGAACTGGACTACGGCGGGCTGGTGTACGCCCTGTCCGCCGAGTGGCTCGCCGGTGACCGGTCGGCCGCGGACGTGGCGGAGGGGATGGCCGCGCTGCGGGCCGGCGACGGCGAGGCCGCGGGCGCGGCGTACGAGCGGCTCGCGGAGCGCTGGCGCACGGTGCGGAACCTCCAGTCGGCGAGCTGAGGTCGCGGCGCGACCGGAGACCGGCTGATCTGCGGCGGTCTGCGGTCTGCGGTCTGCGGTCTGCGGTCTGCGGTCTGGCGACGGCCGGGTGCCGTCGGGCCGTGCCGGGCGTCGGCGGCGCTGCGGCGGTGCCGTGAGGCAGCCGGCCGGCTCCGGCTGTGCGTCGGAGGGGCTGCCGGTCCGCTGGTCGGTCCGCGTGGGCGGTGGACCGTGCCGGGCTGTCCGGGCGAGAGCTGTCCGGAAGGCGGGCTGCCGGTGGGCTCGTGGGCGCGGCGTACACCTCGGCGGGTGGCTGTCGTGGCCACCGGGGCACTCGCGTCGGCTGGGGGGCGCGAGGCCCTTACCTGATACCGGACCTATGCCTCAAGGGTGATGGATAGCACTAACAGCGGCTCTTGCGTCGATCACCCGACCTCGTGCCAAAATAGGACAAGGAGTCCGGGGAGGGCTCCTTCCGTCCGCATACGGGACGGAAGGCTCAGCATTGCACGCTATGGGGGGTCTGGTGGCTCCTGATCGCTCTGTGACTGATCGTCACTGTGACGTGACTGTCCGCTATGGCATGGTCCATTGGCTTCCGCCGCTGATGGACACCTGAGAGGGCAATTCCATCGGTTTGGCCGAACGTGGCTGGACAGATGGTGTAGTTGTAGTGCCGAGGACAAGCCGTTCGTCCTATAACCGACTCGGCCCGCGTCTGCCATTTCGGGCAACGCGGGTCAAGGTGCAGAATTTAGAGGAAAGAACCGAGAACGTCGGTTCTCCCGAGGAGGCCGCTCATGACCGCTCGCACCCCTGATGCAGAGCCGCTGCTCACCCCCGCCGAGGTCGCCACGATGTTCCGCGTGGACCCGAAGACGGTGACCCGCTGGGCGAAGGCAGGCAAGCTCACGTCCATCCGCACCCTGGGTGGGCACCGCCGGTACCGCGAGGCGGAGGTCCGCGCTCTGCTGGCCGGCATTCCGCAGCAGCGCAGCGAGGCCTGAACTCTCTCCACACCCCTGTGAAACGGGCAAGTCCGGGTCCCCCAACTCGGTTCGCCCGCTTGTGGCTCCACTGACGGCCGCCCGCCCCAACGGGTCGCCGTCGGCGTCGCGCCGGACTCCGCCGGGTCCGGCGCGATTTTTTGTGCCCTGAAGGATGCGTGGTGGGGCGCGGGGTTTCGCTTCCCGGCGCTTTCCCGGTGGCGCGCGCCGCGGTCCCGCGGGCGCCCTGGAGGGTGGGGCGGGTGTGTGGCGGGCGGCGCGGGGCGGCCGGTGAGGGCCGAGGGGTGGTCGGGGGTGGCGGGCGGCTGCCGGGAGAGTGCCATTGCACGTATTAAATTGGCCTGTTGTAGGGAGGGGGTAAGGGAAGCGCTTTCTGAAAAAGGTTCCGTGACTCCCGTCACAGCGCTGAAGGCTTGCGCACCACTGGGTCACGGGTGTTGGCGCACCGTCAACACCGGGGCCGTCAGGGCAGCGTGGACGGTTCGCCGTCGGTGCCCGAGGAGGGCTCCAGGGGCGTGCGGGGCGGGTGCGGCGCGGGCGGTCCGGGGAGCAGGGCGGGGAGCTCGCTGAGCTCGGCGAGTTTCCGGAGCCGGTGGCAGACGGGGCACCGCCGGGTCAGGTGCCGGTAGCCCCGCGCACCCGAGGCCGCCGCGAGGTGGGCCCGCAGCAGCGCGCGGGTCTCGTGCTTGGCCGTGGTCGCCGCCATGCGCGTCACCTCCGCTGAAGGGCACCGGTGCCCTGCTGATGGGGTACCGGGACCGCGGAGGCCCGTCAAGACGGCCCGTCGCATTCCGGCTGCGGTCCCCGCACGGTGGCGCGGCCGCCGCCCGCCCGGGGCGTCCCGCGTACCACTCTGGTCTCCACCACCCCCGCCGCCAAGGGCCGTTGGGCCCTGCGGCGCGGGCCCCGGCGCCCCCGGGGACACTGGAGCATGGAGTTCGTCATCTTCCTGACCCTGCCGGGACTGGTCCTCCTGCTGACCGCGCTGGCCTTCGCGGACCAGCTCCTGCTGCGTGCGGGCCGGGCGGGCCTGCTCCCGTGGCGCAACGGCGCGCGCACCGGCCAGATATCCGCGACCGGCTTCGAGCAGCTGCACGCGAGCATGTCGCCGGGCAAGCAGTCGGAGCTGAAGGAGCGGCAGTCCGCCCTGCTGCAACGGGACGACGAGGAGGACGGGGCGCCCCCGCACCGCACTCGCGTGGACCTGGAGGGCGGCACCGCGGTGGTCCGCCTCCCCCCGAAGGGCGCCGAATGATCCGGGCGGGTGGGCTGCGGCCCGCGCGCGGCTCGCGGGCAGTCGCGGTCCGGCCGCGCCCCGCCTGCGGCGGTGCCGGCTCGCCCAGCGTCCTGCGGAGCGCACGGAGGGTACGGAGCGCACGGAGGGCGCCGTGGTCGACAGGGCGGGCGAAGCCGGGTGCGCCGTGGACGGCGGGCGGAGCACGGACGGGGCCCGGCGGCGCGGGCTGCGGTAACCCGCGAGGCCCGGCGGGCGGTACGCCACGGCCCGCCGGTGGCCGTCGCGACAGCCTGCGCCTCCTACGGAGCCGTGACCCTCGAAACAGGCGGCAGGACGACGAGAGGCCCGCGCCTGATGGCGCGGGCCTCTCGATCTGCTGCGGTCCTGACGGGATTTGAACCCGCGGCCTCCACCTTGACAGGGTGGCGAGCACTCCAAACTGCTCCACAGGACCAGGTTTCGCAGCCCGTTGGTGTTCCCTGGCTGCGAGGAAGACTGTACCCCAGGTCAGAGGGTGCGGTCGACTTCACACAAGGCGACCGCACCGTCACCGGACGGCGGTGCCGCCGGGTCACGGGGCCAGAGCGTCGATGGCCTTCACGATCCGCTTGTCCGACACCGGATGGGCCGTGCCCAGGGCGTGCGCGAAGTAGCTGACCCGCAGCTCCTCGATCATCCAGCGGATGTCGAGCGCCTCCCGCGGCACCGGGCGTCCCTTCGGGAACTGCTCCAGCAGCCAGGCGTACTCGTCCTGCATCTCGTGGACCTTCGCCATGCGCGTGGTGTCCCGCTGCACGGACGTCGGCATCTGCTGGAGCCTGCGGTCGGCCGCCACCAGATAGCGCATCAGGTCGGGCAGCCGCCGCAGCCCGGTCGCCGTCACGAAACCGGGCGGCATCAGGCGCGCCAGCTGCTCCTTCACGTCCTGGACGTTGTTGATCAGCGCCAGGCTGTTCGTGGACTTCAGACGGCGCTCGCAGGACTGCCACGCGGCCAGGACCTGCTGGACCTGGTCCACCGTGCGGATGGTCAGCTCGACGAGGTCGGTGCGCACCTTGTCGTACAGCTTCCGGTACGACTCCTCGTCCCACGCCGGCCCGCCGTGGTCGGCGATCAGCCGGTCCGCGGCCGCCGTCGCGCAGTCCTCGAACAGCGCCTGCACGGAGCCGTGCGGGCTGCGGGACAGCGCCAGCTTCTGCTGGTTCGTCAGCCGGTCCGAGGCGAACTTCGCCGGGTTCACCGGGATGTTCAGCATGATCAGCCTGCGGGTGCCCTGCCACATGGCGCGCGCCTGCTCGGCCTCCGAGTCGAAGAGCCGCACGGCGACCGTCTCGCCCTGGTCGACGAGCGCCGGGTACGCCTTGACGGGCTGGCCGCCCCGCTTGGTCTCGAAGACCCGGGTGAGCGTGCCGATCGTCCAGTCCTTCAGGCCCGTGCGCTCCAGCGACCGGCCGGAGCCCGAGGGGCCCGACGTGGCGGCCGCGGCGGCCTTCGACAGGGCCTGGCGGGCCTTCGGGCGCAGCTTCAGCTGGAGCGCCTCCAGGTCCTTGTCCTCGGCCAGCTTGCGGCGCCGCTCGTCGACGATCCGGAACGTCACCTTCAGGTGGTCGGGGACCTTCGCCCAGTCGAAGTCGTCGCCGGCCACCGGGACGCCCACCATCCGCTGGAGCTCGCGGGCCAGCACGGTCGTCAGCGGCTCGGCGCTGGGCTCCGCCACGGCCAGGAACCGCTGCGCGAAGTTCGGCGCCGGCACGTAGTTGCGGCGGATCGGCTTCGGGAGGGAGCGGATCAGCTCCGTCACGACGTCCTCCCGCAGACCGGGGATCTGCCAGTCGAAGCCCTCGTCCACGACCTGGTTCAGCACCTGCAGCGGGATGTGGACGGTGACGCCGTCGGCGTCCGCGCCCGGCTCGAACTGGTACGTCACACGGAACTTCAGCCGGCCCTGCCGCCACGAGTCCGGGTAGTCGGCCTTGGTGACCGCCCCCGCCTTCTCGTTGATGAGCATCTCCCGCTCGAAGTCGAGCAGTTCCGGCTCCTCGCGGCGCTTGTGCTTCCACCACGAGTCGAAGTGCGCGCCCGACACGACGTGCTCGGGCACCCGCTGGTCGTAGAAGTCGAAGAGGGTCTCGTCGTCGACGAGGATGTCCCGGCGCCGCGCCCGGTGCTCCAGCTCCTCGACTTCGGTCAGCAGCCTGCGGTTGTCCGCGAAGAACTTGTGGTGGGTGCGCCAGTCACCCTCCACCAGCGCGTGCCGGATGAACAGCTCCCGGGACGCCTCCGGGTCGATGCGCCCGTAGTTGACCTTCCGCTGGGCGACGATCGGCACGCCGTACAGCGTGACCTTCTCGTACGCCATGACGGCCGCCTGGTCCTTCTCCCAGTGCGGCTCGGAGTACGTGCGCTTCAGCAGGTGCCCGGCGAGCGGTTCGATCCACTCGGGTTCGATCTTCGCGTTGACCCGCGCCCACAGCCGGGACGTCTCCACGAGCTCCGCCGACATCACGAAGCGGGGCGGCTTACGGAACAGCGCCGAGCCGGGGAACACCGCGAACTTCGCGTTGCGCGCCCCCAGGTACTCGTTCTTCGCGCCGTCCTTGACGTCCTTCATCCCGACGTGGGACAGCAGCCCGGCCAGGAGCGAGACGTGGATCTGCTGGTCGCCCGCGTCGTCCTCGTTGAGGTGGATCCCCATCTGCTTGGCGACCGTGCGGAGCTGGCTGTAGATGTCCTGCCACTCGCGGATCCGGAGGTAGTTCAGGTACTCCGTCCTGCACATGCGGCGGAACGCCGACGACGACAGGGTCTTCTGCTGCTCGCGGACGTAGCGCCACAGGTTGAGGTAGGCGAGGAAGTCGGACGTCTCGTCCTTGAAGCGGGCGTGCTGCTGGTCGGCCTGCGCCTGCTTCTCGGCGGGCCGTTCGCGCGGGTCCTGGATCGACAGGGCCGCCGCGATCACCATGACCTCGCGCACGCAGCCGTTCTTGTCGGCCTCGACGACCATGCGGGCCAGCCGCGGGTCCACCGGCAGCTGGGCGAGCTTCCGGCCGAGCTGCGTGAGCCGCTTCTTCGGATCCTTCTGCGTCGGGTCGACGGCGCCGAGCTCCTGGAGGAGCTGCACGCCGTCGCGGATGTTGCGGTGGTCGGGCGCGTCGATGAAGGGGAACTTCTCGATGTCGCCGAGACCGGCCGCGGTCATCTGGAGGATGACGGAGGCGAGGTTCGTCCGGAGGATCTCCGCGTCCGTGAACTCGGGGCGGGCGAGGAAGTCGTCCTCCGAGTACAGCCGGACGCAGATGCCGTCGCTGGTGCGGCCGCAGCGGCCCTTGCGCTGGTTGGCGCTGGCCTGGCTGACCGGCTCGATCGGCAGCCGCTGCACCTTGGTGCGGTGGCTGTAGCGGGAGATGCGGGCGGTGCCCGGGTCGATCACGTACTTGATGCCGGGGACGGTCAGCGACGTCTCGGCCACGTTCGTGGCGAGCACGATCCGGCGGCCCGCGTGCGCCTGGAACACCCGGTGCTGCTCGGCGTGCGACAGCCGGGCGTAGAGCGGCAGGACCTCGGTGTTCCGCAGCTTCTTCTTGATCAGCGCGTCGGCGGTGTCGCGGATCTCCCGCTCGCCGGAGAGGAAGACCAGAATATCGCCGGGCCCCTCCGCCTGGAGCTCGTCGACGGCGTCGCAGATCGCGGTGACCTGGTCCCGGTCGGCCTCGTCGGAGTCCTCTTCGAGGAGGGGCCGGTAGCGCACCTCCACCGGGTAGGTGCGGCCGCTGACCTCGACGATCGGGGCGTCCCCGAAGTGCCGGGAGAACCGCTCCGGGTCGATTGTCGCGGAGGTGATGACGACCTTGAGGTCGGGGCGGCGGGGGAGGAGCTGGGCGAGGTAGCCGAGCAGGAAGTCGATGTTGAGGGACCGCTCGTGGGCCTCGTCGATGATGATCGTGTCGTACGCGCGCAGCTCGCGGTCCGTCTGGATCTCGGCGAGCAGGATGCCGTCCGTCATCAGCTTGACGAAGGTGGCGTCCGGGTCGACCTGGTCGGTGAAGCGGACCTTCCAGCCGACCGCCTCGCCGAGCGGCGTGTCCAGTTCCTCCGCCACGCGCTCGGCGACGGTGCGGGCGGCGATCCTGCGGGGCTGCGTGTGCCCGATCATGCCGCGCACCCCGCGGCCCAGCTCCAGGCAGATCTTGGGGATCTGCGTGGTCTTCCCGGAGCCCGTCTCACCGGCGACGATCACGACCTGGTGGGCGCGTATCGCCTCCAGGATGTCGTCCTTCTTCTGGCTGACGGGCAGCTGCTCCGGGTACGTGACCTCGGGCACCCGGGCGGCCCGCGCGGCGGTGCGGACGGCTGCCTTCTCCGCCTCGGTGGCGATCTCGTCGAGGACGGCCTGCCTGGCCTCGGGCTTGCGGATGCGGCGGACGCCCTCGAGACGGCGGCCGAGCCGGTGGGCGTCGCGCAGGGAGACCTGGGCCAGCAGGGTCTGCAGGTCGGCGAAGGAAGTAGACATACCGTGTCCCAGGATCTCACCCGCGGCTCCGGAGTGGCGAACCCATTTACCCGTACCATTTCGGCAGCTGTGCCCCGTATCCGTCGAGGAGACCCCGTCCATGTCGCGTCCCGGAGATCCGCGCGGCGCCGCGGCGACGCTCCGGGCCGCGGCGGCGGCCTCCGCCCTGGCCGTGCTCGCGGTGCTGGCGGCCCTGGTGTGCGCGCACCCGGCGGGCGGCCTTCCCGCCGCCGGACCGGCCGGCGCCCGCACGTCCGCCCCCGGAGCGG
>NZ_MKXB01000177.1 GCF_001865245.1 Streptomyces sp. CC53
ACGACCCGCCGCGCCCGGGCCTCCAGCCCCTCCAGGTCGGCCAGTTCCGTCAGCAGGCCCTTGACGGCCGCGTCCAGCCGGTGGTCCGCGCCCCGGGCCCGCCCGATCTCCGTCAGGTACGCGTCGAGCGCCCGCGGCTCCCGCTGCAGCGCCCGCAGCACGTCCAGCGCCTGGACGTTGCCCGAGCCCTCCCAGATCGAGTTCAGCGGCGCCTCGCGCAGCAGCCGGGGCATCCCGGACTCCTCCACGTAGCCGTTGCCGCCCAGGCACTCCGACGCCTCCGCCACCGTCGGCGTGCACCGCTTCGTCACCCAGTACTTGGCGGTGGGCACCGCGAGGCGCAGCAGCGCCCGCTCGCCCTCCGCGTCCCCGCCGTCCGCCTCCACCGCGTCGTACGCCGCGGCCAGCCGCATCCCGAGGACGGTCGCCGCCTCGGACTCCAGCGCCAGGTCCGCCAGCACGTTGCGCATCAGCGGCTTGTCCAGGAGCGGTCCGCCGAAGGCGCTGCGGTGCGCGGTGTGGTGCACGGCCTGCGCCACCGCCTGCCGCATCAGCGCCGCGGACCCCAGCACGCAGTCCAGCCGGGTCGCCGCCACCATCTCGATGATGGTGCGCACCCCGCGGCCCTCCTCGCCGACCCGGCGTGCCCACGTCCCGTCGAACTCGATCTCGCTGGAGGCGTTGGAGCGGTTGCCGAGCTTGTCCTTGAGCCGCTGGATGCGGAACGTGTTCCGGGCGCCGTCCTCCAGCACCCGCGGCACGAGGAAGCACGTCAGTCCCTCGGCCGCCTGCGCCAGGACCAGGAAGCCGTCCGACATCGGAGCGGAGCAGAACCACTTGTGCCCCGTCAGCGCGTACTCGCCCTCGGCCGCCAGCGGGGCCGCCGCCGTCGTGTTGGTCCGTACGTCGCTGCCGCCCTGCTTCTCGGTCATGCCCATGCCGAAGAGCACGCCGGACTTCTGTGCGGCCGGCCGCATCTCCTCCCCCTCGTACACCCGGGAGGTCAGCTTCGGTTCCCAGAAGGCCGCGAGCTCCGGGTCCGCGCGGAGGGCCGGTACGGCCGCGTGGGTCATCGACAGCGGGCAGCCGTGCCCCGCCTCGGCCTGCGTCCACACCAGGAACCCCGCCGCGCGCCGCACGTGGCCGCCCGGGGTCGCCCAGGCGGCGGTGAGCCCGGCGCCGACCGCGTGGCCCAGCAGGCGGTGCCAGGAGGGGTGGAAGTCCACCTCGTCGATGCGGTGGCCGTAGCGGTCGTGGGTGCGCAGCTTCGGCGGGTTCTCGTTGGCGAGGGCGCCCCAGCTCTGTGCGTGGACGGAGCCGGCGCTGGTGCCGAGCGTCGACAGCTCCGTCCGCGCCTCCTCGTGGAGTTCGGGTGGAAGGTGACGCTCCACAGCTTCGGCGAGGGCCCGGTCGGCGGTGAAGACGTCGTACCCGACCAGCGGCGGAGGCTGGTTGGTCACGGTGTGGGTGGTGGCTGCCATACGGATACGGTAAGGAGGTGCAGGCAGCGAAGGAAACACCCGAGTCGGCCAGGGGAGCGGCCGTATCCGGCGGCCCCGCCGGGGCCCCCTCCGCGGACCCCGGTGCCCAGGGGGGACAGGGCGCCAGGGACGGGTCCCCTGGCCGGCTCCACCGGGCGAGGGTCCTCTACCGGAACGTCTCCAAACGGAAGATGGCCTGGCTCCTCCTCAAGGACACCGTCAACTCGTGCATCGAGTACCGCATCCTGGGTCTCGCCGCCGAGGCCGCGTTCTTCACCCTGCTGTCCCTGCCGCCCCTGATGCTCGGCCTGCTGGGTCTCCTCGGCTACATCGACGAGTGGACGGACACCACCACCGTCGCGTCCATCGAGCGGAACATCCTCGCCGCCGTCGGCACGGTCCTGTCCGACCGGGGCGTCAACGAGATCGCCCGCCCGCTCATCGAGGACGTCACCCGCGCCGGCCGGCCCGACGTGATCTCGATCGGCTTCGCCATCGCGCTGTGGTCCGGGTCCCGCGCCGTGAACGTCTTCATCGACACCATCACCGTCATGTACGGCCTGGACGGCCACCGCGGCATCGTCGCGACCCGGCTGCTCGCCTTCCTCCTCTACATCGTCGCCCTGCTGATCGGCGCGGTCGTGCTGCCGCTCGCCGTGGTCGGCCCCGACCGGGTGGTGGAGCTGGTGCCCTGGGGGACGGAGGTCGTCGCCGTCCTGTACTGGCCGGTCGTCATCCTGCTGTCCATCGCGTTCCTGACGACCCTCTACCACGTGTCCGTCCCGGTGCGGTCGCCGTGGGTGGAGGACGTGCCGGGCGCCCTGGTCGCGCTAGCCATGTGGGTGCTGGGCAGCTTCCTGCTGCGCATCTACCTGACCAGCACGGTCGAGGGCCCCACCATCTACGGCTCGCTGGCCGCGCCCATCGCCGTCCTGCTGTGGATCGGCATCTCCGCGTTCGCGGTGCTCGTGGGCGCCGCCGTCAACGCCGCGATCGACCGGGTCTGGCCCTCGGTCACCACGGCCGCCGCCCGCGCCGAGACCGAACGGGCCCGCGCGGCCGAGGCCGCCGCGCTGGTGGCCCGCGCCCGCGGGGCCGGGGCGGAGACCGACCCCGACGACCCCGACATGCCCGCGGAGTTCCCCGAGCGGTGGTCGCGGTTCCTGCCGCCCGACGACGTGAGGAGCCGCTTCCCGTGGGAGCGGGGCGACCGCACGGAGAAGAAGCCGCCCGAGAAGAAGCCCTCGGAGAGCAGGCCGCCGGAGAAGAGGCCTTCGGCGGACAAGCCGCCCGGGAAGCTCCTCGCGCAGACGGAGAGGCGGGTGCCGGAGCCGCCGCCCGCGGAGCACCGCCCGGCCGGCCCCGGTCCGGCCCGGGAGGCGCCGCAGACGGGTCCGGTGCAGAAGAGGGGCAGGCACCGCAAGGACGGGAGCGCCCGCTGAGTGCCGGCTACCGGGAACGGCCCTCACGCCTCCCCGGCGCCGCCGTGTGGGCCGTCCCGCCGGGGCGGGCGGCACACGAGGTGCGGCCGGTCCTGCCGGACGGCTGCATGGACCTGCTGTGGAGCGGGGGACGGCTGATCGTCGCCGGGCCCGACACCCGCGTGTACGACCCCGAGGGCGGCGGGGCCGCCTGGGCGGGCGTGCGGTTCGCCCCGGGCGACGCGCCCGCCCTCCTCGGCGTGCCGGCGCACGTGCTGCGCGACCGCCGGGTGGCACTCGCCGACCTGTGGCCGGCCCGGCGGGTGGCCGGCCTCGCCGCCCGGCTGGACGCGGCCGCCGACGCGGCCACCGCCCTGGAGGACCTGGCGCTGCGACTGGCTGCGGACGCCCCGCGCCCCGACCCGCTGGTGCGGGCCGTCACCGCGCGGCTGGACGCCGGGTGGAGCGTGGCCGCCACCGCGGCGTGGGTCGGGATCGGTGCCCGGCAACTGCACCGCCGGTCCCTGGACGCCTTCGGCTACGGCCCGAAGACGCTGGCCAGGATCCTGCGCCTGCAACGCGCCCTGGCCCTGGTGCGCGACGGTGTGCCGTACGCCCGGGCCGCGCTGCTCGCCGGCTGCACGGACCAGGCCCATCTGTCCCGCGAGGTCCGCGCGCTGACCGGCACCACCCTGACGGCCCACACCGCGGGCCGACGGGACCACGGGCGTCGAGTCCCGCGGAGCCGACGGCCGGCGCCGCGGACACCCGGCGGCCCGCACCAGGCAGGGTGACGGCCGGTCCGACCGGCCCCTGCGTCCGGGGCGCCGGCCCGTACGGTTCACGGTGCCGTCGGCGCCGCCCCGCTGTCGCCCTGGGCGGCCGGCCCGGTCGGGTCCGCGTCGGCGTAGAGCTGGACGCCCCGCCCGTCCGGGTCCAGTACGACGGCGTAGCGCTGCCCCCACACCGCGTCCCAGGGCGCGAGGTGCCCGCGGTGGCCGGCGGCGAGCAGTGCGTCGTAGGTCGCGTCGACCTCCGCGGGGCCCGCGCAGCGGAAGGCGAGCGCGACCGCGTCGCCGCCGGTCGGCCGGGTCCACCCGGGGTCGTACGAGCGGACGGTCTCCTCGGTGTCCCACATGAGCCGCAGGCCGCCGGGCAGCGTGGCCTCCGCGTGCGGGGCGGTGTCGGCGGAGGCGGGGACCTCCAGGCCGAGGAGGCGGTAGAAGGCGAGGGAGGCGGCCATGTCCGAGACGACCAGGCCGAGGGCGTCGAAGCGGGGAGTCGGTGTCATGGCCGCAGCGTAGGGCGCCCGGCCCCGCCGGTCTTGTCGGGATCGGACATGATCGGACGTAAGACTTCCGTCATCCGGACGAAGCCCCTGACCGGGTGTTCTTCGCGTTGAATGGCCTCCACGACAGCGATATGCGAGGAGGCGGTGGCGATGGCCGGCGTTCGGAAACTGGTGACCCGACCCGTGGTGATGGGCGTGGCGGTGGTCGCCCTGGTGGCGCTCGGCTTCGGCCTGTACTGGTTCCAGCCGTGGAAGCTGGCCACGGACGAGACGGTCGACGAGGCGCTGCCCGGCGCGGTCGTCACCGCCCCGGCGGAGCCCGGCGCCCCCGCCGCCCCGTCGGCGGAGCCGTCCGCGCAGACCCCCGCGTCACCGTCGCCCGAGGCCGGCCCGCAGACGCTGGCCACGGGCACCTTCATCACCCACGAGCACGGCACCACCGGCACGGTGAGCGTCCTGCGGCTGCCCGACGGCTCGCAGGTCCTCCGTCTGGAGGACCTCGACACCAGCAACGGCCCCGACCTGCACGTGTGGGTGACCGACGCCCCCGTCATCGAGGGCAAGGCCGGCTGGGGCGTCTTCGACGACGGTGCGTACGTCGACCTCGGGAAGCTCAAGGGCAACAAGGGCGACCAGAACTACGCGCTGCCCGCCGGCTTCGACCTGGAGGCGTACGGCAGCGTCAGCATCTGGTGCGACCGGTTCAACGTGTCGTTCGGCGCGGCCGAGCTGAAGAAGGCGTGACGCACCGGCGCAGGGCCGGGATCTGACACACGGGAAAACGGGCACATAAGGCGTATAGCGGGACGTGTGTTGATATGGTGAGCATGCTGCCGTCCCGCTCCACGTGAGTCGCCCCGGAGGTGCGGTCATGCCCACCCGTCGCACCCCCCTGCCCGGCGTCGGCGCGCAGTACGACTTCACCACCGAGGAAGGCCGCCGGCTGTCCGTGGTCGTCCACCACGACGGCCGCCGCTTCCTCGGCTTCTACCGCACCGACGACCCCGACACCTGCGAGGCGGCGGTACCCCTCACCCCCGAGGACGCCGCCGCCCTCGCCCAGCTCATCGACCCCGTACCGGTGGACGGCATCCGCACCGACGGGCTCGACCTCGTCACGGAGCACATCCACGTCACCAGCCGCTCCCCGTACGGGGGGCGGCTGCTCGGCGACACCCGCGCCCGCACCCGCACCGGCGCCTCCGTCGTCGCCGTCCTGCGCCGCACGAGCGCCCATCCGTCACCCGGACCCGACTTCCGGCTCGCCATCGGCGACACGCTGGTCGTCGTCGGCACCCGCGAGGGCGTCGACGCGCTCGGCGCGATCATCGGCGGTGAGTGACCGTGCACGACACGGCCGCCCTCCTCATCGAACTGGGCGCGGTCATCCTCGCCCTCGGCCTGGCCGGCCGGTTCGCCGAACGCCTCGGGCTCTCCCCGATCCCCCTCTACCTGCTGGCGGGCCTGGCGTTCGGCGAGGGCGGCATCCTGCCGCTCGACGCCACCGAGGAGTTCGTCGCCGTCGGCGCCGAGATCGGGGTCATCCTGCTGCTGCTCCTGCTCGGCCTGGAGTACAGCGCCTCCGAACTCGTCACCAGCCTGCGCACCCAGTACCCCTCCGGCCTCGTCGACTTCGTCCTCAACGCGACGCCCGGCGCGGCCGCTGCCCTGCTGCTCGGCTGGGGACCGGTCGCCGCCTTCGCCCTCGCCGGCGTCACCTGGGTCTCCTCCTCCGGCGTCATCGCGAAGGTCCTCACCGACCTCGGCCGCCTCGGCAACCGCGAGACACCCGTCGTCCTCGGCATCCTCGTCATGGAGGACCTGCTGATGGCCGTGTACCTGCCGGTGCTCACCGTCCTCCTCGCGGGCGTGAGCCTGGCCGGCGGCAGCGTCACCCTGCTGATCTCCCTCGGCACGGTCGGCGTCGTCCTCTACCTGGCCCTGCGCCACGGCCGCCACATCAGCCGCGCCGTGTCCTCCGACAACCCCGAGATGCTGCTCCTCGTCGTCCTCGGCCTGACCGTGCTCGTCGCGGGCGTCGCCCAGCGGCTCCAGGTGTCCGCGGCCGTCGGCGCGTTCCTCGTCGGCATCGCCCTGTCCGGCGAGGTCGCGGAGGGCGCCCGCAAGATCCTCGCCCCGCTGCGGGACCTCTTCGCCGCGGTGTTCTTCCTCTTCTTCGGCCTGTCCACGGCCCCCGGCGCCATCCCCCCGGTGCTGCTGCCCGCGCTGCTGCTGGCCGTCGTCACCGCCCTCACCAAGGTCTACACCGGCTGGTACGCGGCCGGGCGCGCCCTCGTGGGCCGCCGCGGCCGGTTCCGGGCCGGCGGGGCGCTCGTCGCCCGCGGTGAGTTCTCCATCGTCATCGCGGGCCTCGCCGTCGGCACCGAGCCGAAGATCGGCCCGTTCGCCACGGCGTACGTGCTGATCCTCGTGATGCTCGGACCCTTCACCGCACGCTGGACGCAGCCCGCCCTGTACGGACTGCGCGACCTGGTGGGCCGCCCCCCGCGGCGGCGCCGGAAGCCGCCCCCCGGGCACGGGGAGCGCACCGAGGCCCCGGAGACCTCCGCCGCGGGGTGACCGCCCTCAGGCGCGCACCGCCACCAGGACGCAGCTCGGCCCGTACTGCCACACCGGCCCCGCCGCGGCGAACCCCGCCTCGTGGAGCAGCTCCACGTGCCGGCGGAGCGTCAACCCGTTGTCGCCGCCGGCCCCGGCCCCGCGCCGGGCCCGCTCCGCGAGCGGCCCGGCCAGCTCCGGCGCCCGGGTCGCCGCCGCCCACCAGCCGCGCCAGTCCTCGTGGGCGTCGGCCCCGTGCCGTTCGGCGTGGCGCCGGCCCACGACGGCCGCGAGCCGGGCCACCGCCGGGTCCTCCTGGAACAGGTGGTCGCCGTTGACCAGCACCCCGCCCGGGCTCAGGCTGTCGTGCAGCTGCCCGTACACGGCCAGCAGCGCCGGCTCCGGCAGGTAGTGCAGCGCCGTCGCCGACACCACCGCGTCCAGGGGCCGGTCCAGCCCCAGCGCCGACAGCCAGTCGGGCTCCCCGATCGTGGCGTCCGCGAACCGCACGAGCGAGCCGTGGTGGGCCCGACCCAGCGCGAGCAGCAGCGGATCGGTGTCCACCCCGACGACCTCGGCCCGCGGAATGCGCCCCGCGAGGCGGGCGGCGAGCGAACCGGGGCCGCAGCCGAGGTCCGCGAGCAGCGGACGCCGCACCGCGGCCGTCGCGGTCTCCACGACGTCGGCGATCACCGTGAAGCGGGCCTCGCGGTCGCACGCGTACCGCTCCTGCTGGAGGTCCCACCTGCGGATCCACTCACCCGCGCGTTCGGCCGTCAGTTCGTGCGCCACCATGGTCGTCGTTCCGGACATCTTCCCCTCGTGCTCCCTTGCCGTTGGTGCTCCGTCGTGCCGTCAGGCCGTGTCCAGGCCCTCCAGCACCCCGAGGAGCCGGTCGATCTCCTCGGGCGTGTTGTAGACGTGCAGGCTGACCCGCACCGAACTGTCCGCCTCACCGGCCCGCGCCTGGCACAGCCCGTCCGCCCGCACCAGCAGCCCGTGCGCGGCGAGGATGAACCCGAGGTCGTTGGCGCTGATCCCGCGGTGCCGGAAGGTGACCAGTCCCTGCCTGCGCTGCACCGGGGACGCCGCGGGCAGGCTGAGCGGACAGCCCAGCACCTCGTACGAGCCGAGCCTGCTCAGCCCGTCCGTGAGCCGCACGCCCAGGCCGACCGTCCACTCGTCGATCCGGGCCACGCCCGCCGCGTCCAGCCAGTCCAGCGCGGCCCGCAGGCTGAGGATGCCGGTGGTGTTGGGCGTGCCCTGCCAGCCGCCGGGCCGGTAGGGGGCGCCGCGCCGCCCGCGCGCCCAGACCACGCCCGTGCCCGGCAGACCCATCGCCTTGTGCCCGGAGAACACCGCGAAGTCCACGTCCAGGGCGGCGAGGTCCACCGGCAGGTGGCCGACGCTCTGCGCGGCGTCCAGGCAGATCGGGACGTCCGGCCCGACCACCTCCCGCACCCGGTGCACGTTCATGTCGGCGCCGTACACGTGGTGCACGTGCGTGGCCGCCACGAACCGGGTGCGCTCCCCGACCAGCCCGGCCAGCGCCTCCAGGTCGTAGTCCCGGGACTCCTGCTGGTACGGCATGGGGTGCACGGTGATCCGCACGCCCCGCTCGGCGAGCAGGTCCCGCGCCTCCAGCCACGGCAGGTGGTTGGCCTCGTGGTCGGCGAACGGCACCACGATCTCGTCGCCGTCCGCGAGCCACCGCACCAGCCAGTCCCGGGCCACGCTGCGCAGCCCGTCGGACGCCCCGCTGGTGAACCACACCGCGGACCTGTCCGGGTCCGGGTCGCCCAGGAACGCCTTGACCCGCTCCCGGGTCTCCTCGATCAGCGTCGTGGTGCGGTTCGCCCAGGTGTAGGTGCCCCGCCCCGCGTTGGCGTTGCAGCCCGTCAGGTACGCCTGGACGGCGTCGAGGACCGCCTTCGGCTTCTGCGCGGTGGCCGCGCTGTCCAGGTACGCGAGACCGGGGTTGCCGGTCACGATCGGGAACTGCTCGCGCAGCGGCCGCTGCCACTCCCGCAACCCGGCCGAGGGCCCCACCGCGGGGCCGGCCGCCGCGGGACGCGTGTCGGACGTCGTCATCGCGTGCCCCCTCTCAGTCCCGCACCATCGGCGCGCCCGCGTCCCGCCAGGCGATGATCCCGCCGGCCAGGCTGCGCACGTTCCGGTGCCCCATCCGGGTCAGCAGCGCCGCGTACGCCACCGACTGCTCGCCCACCGGGCACACCAGCAGCACCGGCTGGGACCGCCCGAACGGCAGCCCGCCGTGGAGGAGTTCCGCGAACAGTTCGTCCACGATGTTCACCGACCCCTCGATGTGCAGGGCCGCGAACGCGAAACCGCCCCGCAGGTCGACGACCACGGGCCGCTCCGCCGCGATCCACGAGCGGGCCTCCTCGACGCCGATGACGTGCACCGCGTCGAGCTCCTCCGGGGTCAGCGTGGCGGGGGAGTTGGGCCGCGGCGGCCGCCGCAGCAGCTCGGGCCTGCGCTGCCGCACGTAGCTCATGTAGCTCTCGACCCGGTCGCAGACGATGAACACCGCAGTCCGCCGCCGCCCGTCCTCCCGCGGCCCGCACGTGTCGTCCAGCGCCCGCAGGTGGCGTACGGCTCCGAAGTACGCGGCTCCGCCGGTCGGCCCGGCGAGGATGCCGCAGCGCCGTACCAGGGTGAGCATCCCGTCGATGGCCTCGTCGGCGGTCACCGACTCGACCGTGTCGTAGGTGGCGGGGTCGAACAGGCCGACCTCGTGGACCTCGTCGATGTTCCGGATGCCGGGGATGAAGTCCGACTTGTGCGCGACGAGCCCCACAACCGAGGTGTCCGGGTCGTGGGCGCGCAGCGCGCGGGCGGTGCCGGTGGAGGACCCGGCCGTGCCCACCGCGGCGACGAACCAGTCGGGGGCCGTGCCGCCCAGGTCCTTGATGATCTCCGGGCCGGTGCCGGAGGCGTGCGCCTCGGCGTTGGCCGGGTTGTAGTACTGGTCGGTGTGCAGGTACTGCCCGTCGTCCGCGGTCAGCATCCCGTGGATGCGGGTCAGCGGGTCCTCGGTCGCCGTCGGGTCCAGGCACTCCGCCTGGCCGGGCAGCTCCTCGATCTCCGCGCCGAGCAGCAGCAGCAGGTCCTTGATCTCCGGGACCTTCATGCGGTTGGTGACGCTCTTGAACGGCAGCCCGTGCATCCCGGCGATGACGGCGAGCGCCTTCGCGGTGTTGCCGCTGGACAGTTCGACGACCGTGCGGCCCTGCTCCTGTGCCTGCGCGAGGTGCGGGCGGGCCATCCGCCACGCGGCCCGGTCCTTGACGGAACCGAACGGGTTGAGCAGCTCCAGCTTGGCGTACAGGTCGATGTGGGCGAGCCCGTGGACCTCCGGTGCGATCCGGACGAGGGGCGTGTCGCCGATGGCGTCGGTGATGTGGTCGTACCTCATACGGCGTCCCCCAGGTCGTCGCCCGCGGTGAGGTGGGGCCAGTACTGCTCGTCGAGGCACCAGCGCCAGTCCCCGCCCGGGCCCCCGTACACGGCGGCCTTCCGGGCGACGGGCTGCATCATGGCGCGGTCCGCCGTGAAGTCCATGAAGTACCCGGCGGTGTTGACGAAGGCCAGCAGATCGCCGGTGCGCGGCGCCCGCGGCAGGTACACGGCGCGGCGGCTGATCAGGTCGGACTCCAGGCACAGGTTGCCGAGGAGGTACACGCCGACGGGTCCACCGCCGTCACCCTCCTCGCGCCGCGGCACGAGGACCGGGTCGACCAGCAGCCCGTGGTCCTCCAGGCCGATGTCCCTGGCGTTCGCGGCGAGCCGCACGAGGCGCTCGCCCGCCGGGGTCACGCGGACCTCCATCACCTCGGCGAGGGTGAGGCCGCACTGGTCGGTCAGTGCCCGGCCGGGCTCGGTGTGCAGGTCGTACAGGTTCTCCAGGAGCAGGGTGGCGAGCGGCCGGCCCAGGGCGGGCGCGCTCTGCCCGAGCAGCGCGTCGAGGTAGCGCGGTCCCGCCACCGGGCGGTGCCCGGGGTAGACGCCGAGGGCTCCGCGCAGGGTGCCGTTCTCCGCGCGCAGCCCGTAGCCGTGGCCCTCCCAGGTGACCGGCTCGCGCCTGCCGAGCAGCGCGCGGGTCAGCTCCGTGGTGTACGCCTCCCACTGGGCGCCGTCCGCGAGGTAGTCGACGCCGAAGCCGCCGCCGATGTCGACGGCCCGGGGCCGCAGACCGCGGCGGCGGCACTCGTCCAGGACCCGCAGGGACCCTTCGAGCGCGACGGCCTTCTCGGTGAGGGCCATCGTGTCCAGGTGGAAGGAGACGCCCGTCAACTCGACGCTGTCACGGTGCTTCTCGGCCAGGTCCAGCAGGGCGCCCGCCTCATCGGCGGGGATGCCGAAGCGGCTGCGCCGGGTGAGGGTCCGGGTGCCGGGAGAGGGGAACCCGGACAGCCGCGGCATCACGGACGCGCGGGGCAGTCCGTGGCGCTCGACGAGCCCGGCGAGTGCGGTGAGTTCGGTGGTGGAGTCCACGCAGACGGTGGTGCCGGTGCGGGCCGCCAGCCACAGGAAGGCGGGGTCCTTCGGGCCGGTCGCGGTGATCCGGTCGGGGGTGAAGCCGCAGCCCAGGGCGTGCTGGAGCTCGCCGAGGGAGGCCACGTCGACGCCGACGGCCGCCGCCCCGGCGGCGCCCCCGCTGGCCGGGGCGAGCGCCGCCAGCCGACGTACGAGGGCGCTGGAGCGGTTGGCCTTGTGCGCGTACGCGATCCGCCCGGCGAGCCGGTGCCGGGCGTAGACGTCCTGGAAGCGGCGGACGTTGTCGGCGATCTGGTCCGGCAGCACCACGTTCAGCGGCGAGCCCAGGGCGGCCGTCAGGGAGTGGAGGAAGGAGGGGGAGTCCAGCAGCGCCGCCGCCCGTGACTCCAGTCGTGGTGCGAGATACAGCGGTTCGCTCATGCGGGTGTGGTCCTGGTCCTCTCGGAGGGACGGTAGTCGTCTCGCGGCCGAGTGTGACGGGGCGGTGGACGCAGCACGAGCATGCCATCAACTGACAATGGTTGTCATAAGCACTCTGGGGACCGGCGCCCGGATTCATACAATCGGAATGTGTAGGTCCGTAGTCCGCCGCAGCCTGCCCCGTTCACGCGCCCCCGCCCCGCCGCCCGGGCTCCGGGGCCCGCTGCGCACATCCCCCTCATACGAAACGCGTACCCATCGCCGGGACGTGCCGCCCGTCACGGAGCACCCGTTTACGGCGCAGAGGGGGAGCGGCCATACGTCAGGTGCCGTAGGCGGAATGGGGGGCGAGGCGGCCTTGAAAAACCCGATGGCGCCGCCGCAGGCACCCCGGTTGGCGTGTCGGCGACAACGAACGACCCCGGGAGCGGACCTGCGCTGCCCGCGCCACGACATGGAGGTGAGGACGTTGATGACTGGTACTCAAGGCCGGCCTGCGGCCTACCGTCTGGAACCGGTCCCTCGCGACGTGACGACGGAACGCCCGCAACCGATGCCAGGCGGGTGAGGTCTCGGATTTAATCGGTGGTGCCGTGCCCTGGGGCGGAGCTATGGTTCTGCTCGTTCCGAGGCGCGGCTGTGTCGCTGCCGAGGGCAAGGTGCTGGTTCGTTGAGGAAAGACCGGAGGTGAGGACATTGATGACTGTCACGGCGACGGGCTCTGCCCGCAATCAGGAGTTCATCGTTCCCACCCCCGTGGTCTCCGGCTGACACCCACTCGATCCGCGCGCCCGGAGCGCGCCGCCGGGGCCACCCTTCGAAGGGTTCCCCTTGTTCAACGCTTCGCTCAACACGTCTTCTGCCTCTGGTGCTCGGCACGTCCTCGCCGTCTACGGCTGGGACGAGGGCTGGGAGGCCGAGTTCGCCCCGTACGCCGCTCAGGGTCTGCTCCCGGGCCGGGTCGTCCGGGTCGATCGCGGTCAGTGTGACGTGGTCACCCCTGACGGCGTCGTCCGTGCCGACACCGCGTTCGTCGTTCCCCATGACCCGATGAAGGCCGTGTGCACGGGGGACTGGGTCGCCGTCGATCCCGAGGGCGGTGATCCCCGGTACGCGCGCACGATCCTGCCCCGGCGGACCGCGTTCGTGCGGTCGACGTCCTCCAAGCGGTCCGAGGGCCAGGTGCTGGCCACCAACATCGATCACATCGTCGTCTGCGTGTCGCTCGCGGTCGAACTCGACCTCGCCCGCGTCGAACGCTTCCTCGCGCTGGCCTGGGAGTCCGGCGCCCAGCCGCTCGTCGTGCTCACCAAGGCCGACCTGGTGCCGGACCCCGTCGGCCTGTCCTACCTCGTACGGGACGTGGAGGCGACCGCCCCCGGTGTGCCGGTGCTGCCGGTCAGCTCCGTCTCCGGCGACGGCGTCGACGTGGTGCGCTCCGTCGTCGCGGACGGCACCAGCGTGCTGCTCGGCGTCTCCGGGGCCGGCAAGTCCACCCTCGCCAACACCCTGCTCGGCGAGGACGCCATGACCGTCCAGGCGACCCGGGACGTCGACGGCAAGGGCCGGCACACGACCACCACCCGCAACCTGTTCCTGCTGCGCGGCGGCGGCGTGCTCATCGACACGCCCGGTCTGCGCGGCGTCGGCCTCTGGGACGCCGGGACCGGCGTCGGTCAGGTCTTCGCCGAGATCGAGGAACTTGCCGGGCGGTGCCGCTTCCACGACTGCGCCCACCAGGCGGAGCCGGGCTGCGCGGTGCTCGCCGCCGTCGACACCGGGACGCTGCCGCTGCGGCGCCTGGAGAGCTACCGCAAGCTGCTGCGCGAGAACCAGTACATCGTGGCCAAGACCGACGCCCGCATGCGGGCCGAGAGGCGCCGCGAGTGAAAGCGCCGGGGCGCCGAGGGCCGCGCCGCCATGGAGGCCAAACGAGGCGGTGCCCCGCGCCCCCGCTGACGGCACCCCGCCGCACCCGCGAGGTGGCCGCGCCGCGCGGGTGCG
>NZ_MKXB01000178.1 GCF_001865245.1 Streptomyces sp. CC53
TGTTGGGGGAGCCCCGCACCGTATGGTGCGGGGCTTTCCGCATTTCAGGACACTTTCCACTGCTACGGACCGGTCCCGCTCCAGAGCGCTGCGGAGCAGCGGCGGAAAATCCTCGTCGTGGTGAGCCCCCAGAGCGGTACGGTTCCCGGATTCCGTCAGGGCGAGGGAAGGAGCCGGGGCTGTGCACTACGAGGTCAGGGCCGTGCGGGCCGACGAATGGCGCCAGGTACGGGACCTCCGGCTGGCCGCGCTACGGGACCCGGTGGCGGACATCGCCTTCCTGGAGACCTACGAGACCGCCGCGGCCCAGCCCGACGCGTTCTGGCGGCAGCGGGCGGAAGGCGCTGCCGAAGGCTCCGACGGGGTCCGTCAGTTCGTCGCTCTGGGCGCAGGAGGCAGCTGGCTGGGATCGGTGACGGTGCTGGTGGAGCGGCACACCGACGACGTACGGTTCGGGGCGCCCGCCACGGTCGACCAGACGCACGTCGTGGGCGTCTTCGTACGGTCCGAAGCCCGCGCGAGCGGAGTGGCAGACGCGTTGTTCCGTGCGGCCCTGGGCTGGTCCTGGGCGCTGCCTGAGCCCGTCGTGCAGCGGGTACGGCTGTACGTCCACGAGCGCAACGACCGCGCGGCGGCCTTCTACCGGAGGGCAGGCTTCGTGCCGAGCGGGGGAACGGTGTTGCTCGACGGGGACCCAGCGTCACGCCAGGTGGAGTACGTGGTGCCGCGGCCCCCGGAGGCCTGACCCTGCCCGACTGGTGAGTGCGGGCCTCTCGGGCCTGCCGGTCGACTCAGGCGCCCGATGCGAGGTCCCGAGCCGGTCGGCGCTGCAGACTGTCCGCCGCCGGCCGGGGCAACAGGGCGCGGGCCTCGCCGGGTTGCCGGGCCGCACAGGAGAGGGCCAGGTCCTCCCGCCCGTCCAGGCCGCCCAGCCCGGATCGGGGGCGGTCGGTCCTCCCGCCCGTCCAGGCTGAACGGCCCGGCACGGGGGCGGTCCGGGACAACCGGCTGCCCGACCTGGGGCTACGGGCTGCGCCGGTCCGGTACGGGCGCCCGTCCCACCGGGGTTCCGCGCTGGAGCCGGCGGTGACGGGCCTCAGCGGTCTGCGGCAGTGAGGGGCCGGGGCCAGTGGGCGCGGGCCTGCTCCGGGGAGCGGAGCAGGGCGAGCGTCGGGAGGCCCAGGTCGTGGCCGGTGGCCAGTAGCCCGGGGAGGTGCGGCAGAGGCGCGACCGCGGCCACGTCCTCCAGCACCAGCGTGAGTGGTGGGTCGAGCCGACCGTCGGATGACCGTGCGGCCATGCGGCGGCCGTGCTCGACCACGTGCGCGGCGAGCGCCGTGAGGAGCGGCATGGCCCCCGGGTCCCTGCGGGGGTCCTCGATCGGTTCGCCCACCAAGTAAAGGGTGCCCGCCTCGCGGATGAATGATTCCAAGGTCAGCGCATCAGTTCGATGAGGTGTGCAGGCGTCCCGGAGGTGCACCGAGGCGAGTGCGGACAGGGCGCGGGCGGTGAGTGCCCGGGCGGCGTCGCGGCGCTCGGGGTGGGCGGTGAGCGCGGACTCCAGAAGCCCCGCGTGGCTATGGGTCGCCTTGGGGTGGGTGCGGAGGATCCGTACCGGCTCGTGGGCGGTGCTGTGCTGGTGGGCCCAGCGGTGGACCTGCTTGAACGGTCGGCCGTCGACGGCGGCGGCGTGCAGCCAGCAGCGCAGCAGGGTCTCGGCGGTGTCGGCCACGGCGGCGTCGATACGGGCGCGGGGCCGTACCGGGGCGAGGAGGGCGGTTGCGCGGGCGGCGGCCTCGGCGGTGTCCTCGCAGCCGCTCACGGGGGACCAGCGCAGGCGGCTGGGACTGTCGCACAGGTGCCCGGGGTCGTACAGGAGGACCGGGCCCAGCTTCGCGCGGGCGTCCTTGCTGTCCGCCCAGACGGAGGGGTCGGAGGTGACGACGAGAACCGGTCCTGCGGCCTCGCGCACGGCCCGGAGGGCGCTGGGGCGGCGGATCCCGCGGTCGCCGTACAGCAGGCCGGGCACGGGTGTGCCGGTGGGGGGCTCGTGGTCGGACAGCGGGTGGGTGCGGGCCCGCGGAGGGGGGACCGGGCCGGGGGACGGGGCGGTGCCTGCCGGGTGCCGGGGCGCGGAGTCAGGGGACGCGGGGGAGCGGTCCCCGTGCTCTCGGAGCGCGGGCTCCTGGTCTGCCGGCTCCGGGGCGGCGGACTCTCCTACCGAGGGATGCCGGGCCGGGTGGTCGTGGGCCGCGCGGTCGTGGGTTCGGGGGTCGCCGGCCCGGCGCGGGTGACCGTGGTGGCTTGGGGCCGCGTGGTCGTGGGTGCGGGGCTTCGGGCGTCTGTCGTTCCGGGTTCCGTGGCCCGGGGTTTCGTGGTCGCGGGCTGGGTGTTTCCGGAGTCCCGGCGGTCGGCCCCGGGTGTGCGGGGGTGCGGGCGGGTCGGGGTGCCCGTACTCCTGCGGCCGCGGGGACTGGTCGCTGTGTCGTCGGCGGGCGGCGGCCCGTACCGCGCGCCGGCGGGCGAGAGTGCCGAGGACGAAGACGGCGAGGACCACCAGGACGAGGAACTCGCTGACGAGGACGCCCCAGAAGACGCCGTGGCTCGCGAGGTCGCCGGGCGGGGTGGCCGGCCACGCCGCTGCGAGGTCACGGGGGTCGGTGAGCAGGGACCGCATGGCCGGGGGTGTCCGGGTGAAGGTGACGCCGGACGGCCAGGCGCCGTGGGAGAAGAGGGCGCTGAGGCCGGTCGCGGTCCACACGAGGAGGGTCGCGCCGAGGAGGACGCCCAGGGCGCTGACGAGAAGGCCGTCGGGGATGCCCCGCTCGCCCCCCGGCCCCGTGCCGGGGCCGGGGGCGGGGGGCAGGGTGCCGCGCGCCACGTCAGGCCACCGTGGACTCGGGGCTGTGCAGGTGCTGCTCCATGAGGGCGGCTCGCTGCTCCGTCTCCCACTCGGCGGCCTTGATGGCGTCCGGTGGCTCCTCGGAGGAGGACTCGGTCATGGCGCGGTCGGTGTAGACGAGGGGTCGTTCGGTTTCGGTGACGAGGTGTTTGACGACCTGGACGTTGCCGTTGACGTCCCACACGGCGATGCCCGGCGTGAGTGTGGGAATGATCTCCACGGCCCATCGGGGCAGGCCGAGGACGCGGCCCGTGGCGCGGGCCTCGTCGGCTTTCTGGGCGTAGATGGTGCGAGTGGAGGCCATCTTGAGGATGGCGGCGGCCTCGCGGGCGGCGGCGCCGTCGACGACGTCGCTGAGGTGGTGGACGACGGCGACGAAGGACAGGCCGAGACGGCGTCCGAACTTCAGCAGGCGCTGGAAGAGCTGGGCGACGAACGGGCTGTTGATGATGTGCCAGGCCTCCTCGACGAGGAAGATGCGCTTCTTCCGGTCGGGGCGGATCCAGGTGTGTTCGAGCCAGACGCCGACGATCGCCATGAGGATGGGCATGGCGATGGAGTTGCGGTCGATGTGGGACAGGTCGAAGACGATGAGGGGCGCGTCGAGGTCGATGCCGACGGTGGTCGGGCCGTCGAACATGCCGCGCAGGTCACCGTCCACGAGCCGGTCGAGGACGAGCGCGACGTCGAGGCCCCAGGCCCGTACGTCGTCTATGTCGACGTTCATCGCCTCCGCGGACTCCGGCTCGGGGTGGCGGAGCTGCTCGACGATGTCGGTGAGGACGGGCTGCCGGTCGGTGATGGTCTCGTTGACGTAGGAGTGGGCGACCTTCAGGGCGAACCCGGCGCGTTCGTCCAGGCCGTGGCCCATCGCGACCTCGATGATCGTGCGGAGCAGCGCCAGCTGGCCCGTGGTGGTGATCGCCGGGTCGAGAGGGTTGAGGCGGATGCCGTCGTCGAGGGCGGCCATGGGGTCGAGGCGGATGGGCGTTATCCCCAACTCCTCCGCGATGAGGTTCCATTCGCCGACGCCGTCCTCGCCCTGGGCGTCGAGGACGACGACCTGGCGGTCGCGGAAGCGGAGCTGGCGGAGCACGTACGTCTTCTCCAGCGCGGACTTGCCGTTGCCGGACTCGCCGAGGACGAGCCAGTGCGGGGCGGGGAGCTGCTGCCCGTACAGCTGGAACGGGTCGTAGATGTATCCCTTGCCGCTGTAGACCTCGCGGCCGATGATGACGCCGGAGTCACCGAGGCCGGGGGCGGCGGTGGGCAGGTAGACGGCCTGGGCCTGCCCGGTCGAGGTGCGGACGGGCAGCCTGGTGGTCTCCACCTTCCCGAAGAGGAAGGAGGTGAAGGCGTCGGTGAGGACGGACAGCGGATCACGCATCATCAGGCCCCTATCGTCCTATCGTCGTCGTGGTCTCGTCCATGCCGCCCGGGTGGGTGTTCCTGGGTGGTGCGCCGCCGGGTGGGTCCGGCGGGTGGTTGTCGGGTGGGTCTGTCGGTTGCTTCTGCGGGGTGTGTGCGGCGGGTGGTGCGTGGGCCGGGCCCGCGGGGGGCCCGCTGCCGGAGGGCGTGCCGGGTGTGGTCTGCCGCGGGGCGCCCCGCCTGGTGGGGCGGTTCGGCCGTCTGCTCCGCCGGGCTGGCGCCCCGGGCGGGGCCGGTGGCGGCGCTAGCGGCGGATGCCGGTCGCGAACGGCAGGGTGTTCACGAAGGCCCGGTGGTGTTCGCGGTCGCACCACTCCAGCTTCAGATACGACTTGCCGGCCGACGCCCGGATCGTCCGTTTGTCCCGGGCGAGTGCCTCGGGCGAGCGGGACGACACGGTGATGTACCCGACGAGGTTCACTCCTGCCGCGCCGCTGGCGAGATCTTCACCCCGTTGGTCGAGCCGCCCGTGGGCCGCGATGTCGCGGGGGTCCACGGTGCGGTTCATCTTGGCGGCGCGGCTCGCCTCGGCCTCGTCGTTCGTCTTCTCGGTGAGCATGCGCTCGATGGCGATCTCGGTGGGTTCGAGGTCCATCGTGACGGCGACGGTGCGGATGACGTCGGGGGTGTGGACGAGGAGCGGGGCCAGGAAGTTCACGCCGACGGGCGTCATGGGCCACTCCTTGACCCAGGCGGTGGCGTGGCACCAGGGGGCGCGGGTGGTGGACTCGCGGGTCTTGGCCTGGAGGTGGGTGGGTTCGACGGCGTCCAGCTCGGCGGGCCAGGCGTTGCGTTTCGTCATGGCCTGGATGTGGTCGATGGGGTGGTCCGGGTCGTACATCGAGTGGATGAGCGACGCGACGCGCGACTGGCCGAGGGGCTGCCGTACGCGGATGTCGGCTTCGGCGAGGCGGGCGCAGATGTCGGTCAGCTCGCGGGCCATGACGACGGCGAGGCCGGCGTCCTTGTCGAGCTTCTCGCGCCGGCCGCCGGAGGCGCGGCGGGCGGCCTGCGCGGCGCGGGCGATGGCGTGGGCCTCGGCGGCGAGCTCGCGGGTGTAGTGCATGCAGGCGACGAGGTAGGCGCGGTGCTGCTCGCTGGACGTGGACACCATGGACTGGAGCTGGTCGTAGGAGTCCAGCAGCCAGTGGGGTGCGTTCGGGTCGCCGCGCTGGGCGACGTCCTTGGCGTGGGCGTCGGGGTCGGCGGGCAGGGTGCGGGCCAGCATCTGCAGGCGGGTGACGAAGCCGTCGCCGTTGGCGACGTGCTTGAGGAGGGTGCCGAAACGGTCCACCAGGGCTTCCTGGTCCTCGCTGTCGCGCAGGCCGACGCCGGGGCCCTCGATCTCGATGGCGGCGGTGACGGTGCGGCGGTCGGCGTGGAGGAGGACGGCGATCTCGTCGGGGCCGAAGGGGGCGGCGAGCCAGTTGATGCGGCCGATGCCGGGTGGGGCGCCGATCTCGATCTCGCGGCCGTCGAGGCGCGTGCCGGCCTCCATGGCGCCCGAGCGGTACGTGGTGCCCTGGCGGAGGACCCGCTTGTAGCTGCGGTTGATCTCGTACCAGCGGTAGAACGTGCGGCCGCGGTACGGGACGTACACGGCGGCGAGGGCGAGGGCGGGGAAGCCCGCCAGCATGACGATGCGGAGGGAGAGGACGGGGACCAGGAGGCCGCTCATCATGCCGAGGAACGCCCCGAAGACGATGAGGGCGATCTCGCCCGTCTCGCGGTTCTTGCCGATGACGGCGTTGGGGCGGGCGCGGCCGATGAGGTACGTGCGGCGGGGCGTGATCGGATGGGACTGGGTCGTCACCGCCCTCCACCTCCTGATCCTGTGGTTCCTGTGGTGCCTGTGCCGCCGGTGTGGCGGGCTCCGGGGCTCCGACTGCTGTGCGGGGTGTTGGTGGCGGGGCTCGCGGCGCCGGGGGCGCTACGGGGCGGGGGTGCGGCGGAGGGGACAGTTCCGCCGCTGGCCCCGCCCCCGGTGGTGGCGGTGGAGGTGCGGCTGCTGTGGGCGGACATGCCGCCGCCCGCGGTGCCGGTGCCGGCCGCGGCGGGTGCCGGGGTCGCCTTCTGGTGGCTGCGGGTGCTGTGGGCCTTGATGCCCTGGGAGACGAGTGCGGCCGGGGAGGAGATCACGGCGGCCGCCTGCGCCCCGTCGGTGGCCTGCTTGCGGTTCGTACGGGCGGCGGCGATGTCGTCGCCGAAGCCGGGGACGAAGCGGTAGATCGCGGCCGACGCGAAGATGGCGAGCAGGATGATGGCGAGGCCGGACACGACGGCGGAGAACGCGTCGGGCCCGTCGCCGGAGGACAGGGCGCCCGCGAGGCCGAGGACGATCACGATGACCGGCTTCACCATGATCACCGCGATCATGATGCCGGCCCAGCGGCGGACGTGGCCCCACATGTTGCGGTCGACGAGTCCGGCGTAGACGACGGTGCCGAGCAGGGCGCCGACGTACAGCAGGGCGGCCCGGATGACGAGCTCCAGCCAGAGCACGCCCGCGGCGAGGATCGACACGAGGGCGACGATGATCAGCATGATGGGGCCGCCGCCGATGTCGTCACCCTTCTTGAGGGCTTCGGCGAACGACCCGAAGAACACGTCGGTCTGCCCGCCGGTGCCCGCGGCGATCACCTCGGTGACGCCGTCGGTGGCGGAGACGACGGTGTGCAGGATGAGCGGCGTGAACGCGGACGCCAGCACGGTGAGCCAGAGGAACCCCACGGCCTCCGACATGGCGGTGGTGAACGGCACGCCCCTGATGGCCCGCTTGGCGACGGCGAGAAGCCACAGGATGAGGGTGAGGATCGTGGAGGCGGCGAAGACGACGGCGTACTGCTTGAGGAACTCGTCGTTGGTGAAGTCGATGGCGGCGGTGCTCTCGACGGCTTCGCTGAGCTTGTCGACGGTCCAGGCAGCGGCGTCCGCGCAGCCGCGCGCGAGCGCGGACAGCGGGTCCAGGGCCTCCTGCGGCTGCAGGGGGTTCGTGGGGGTGGTGGCGGCGCCTTCGCCGTTGTCGCAGAGGTCGCGGGCCAGCCCGACGATCAGGTCGCAGGGGTTGCTGCTTCCGCTCGGTGACGGTGCAGGGGAGACGGGTGCTGTGGTGCCGGGGTTCGGTGTGGGAGTGGGTGCTGCGGTTGCCCTTGTGGGGAGCAGGACGAGAGTTAGCGGAGCCCCTGCCAGAACGGCGAGCAGCCGCCGCGTGCGCTGCTGCGGTTTACCGGGCATACGTGAAGCCTCCGTATCCGATGACCGCGTCGGCAATCTCGTCCGCTGTAGAAGCGCGATTGTCACCGCTGACCGGAGTGGGTCCTTCCTGCTGTGTGGAGGACTCGATCTTCCAGTCGCCGTCGACCCAGCGCAGATGCTGTGTCATGGTGAACCAGGTTTCGGTGACCGGCTTGGTGGAGCCTTCGCCGGCGAGACCGACCAGTCCGGTGCACCACACCTCCACCGTGGCCTTTCCGCCGCCCATCTCGGTCAGGCTCGTCCCGACCGGGATGGTCCTGGAGACGAAAGTGAGACCCTCGGGCGGGCTACCGTCCTCATTGAGGCCGACGTTAGTGAGGAAGGCGCCCGAGTAGGCATCGTCGAGCCTGGTCACCAAGGCGTCCGCCACACCCGGCGCGTGCACGGTGCGGATGATGGCACGGCGGCTCTCCCTCTGGAACATCCCGTCGGACCCGAGCGCCACCGCGTAGTTCGCCGCGGCGCTCTGGGCGCCCTGTTCGTCCTGGGGGTAGCCCGTGGGGATGGTGCCGGTCTTACCCGTGACCGGTTTGACGCCGGTGGCTGCGGTGGGCGCCGCCGCCGCGCCGTCGGTGCCGGTGGAGCGGCTGTCGCCGTCGCCGGTCCCGCCGTCCCGGTTCGCGAAGGCGATCGCCGCGATGAGCAGGACGACGACCCCCACCACGGTGACCAGTGAGCGTGAGGTGCGCTGCGGCCTGCGTGGGGTGTCGTTCTCCGGGAGTCGCGTGCGGGTGCGCGTCGTGGTGGTGTCCGCCTCTCCGGCCTGGCCGGGTCCGGCGCCGTACTCGTCGCCGAAGCTCATGACGGGTACGCCTCCTCGGACGACGTGTGTCGTACTGCTGACCGCGGGTACGCGATGGGGTGACTGGACATCAGGAGACGCATCCTCTGGTTGACCGGGCCTGCGGCCGGCGGCCGGCTCGGCGGGCTAGACGGCCATCCCGTACACGATGGTGAAGAGAGTTCCCAGTGACCCGATGATGAAGACGCCGGTCAGCCCGGCCACGATCAGGCCCTTGCCCTGTTCCGCGCTGAAGGTGTCGCGCAGCGCCGTCGCGCCGATGCGCTGCTTGGCGGCGCCCCAGATGGCGATGCCCAGACACAGCAGGATGGCCACCGCCATCACGATCTCGATCATCACCCGAGCCTGGTTGCCCAGCCCCCCGAAGGGCCCCCAATTCGGGGCGATTCCGCCAATGATGGTGGTGATGTCGCCCTTCTCGGCCGCAAGGTACATGTAACTCACCGCCCCTGTTCGGTAGTTCGACGCCCCGCCCGTTGGCATGGGTCATCAACTATCTTCGCTGATCGAACCGCCGACGCACGACGACTTGGCGGGTCTCTTTACCCGATTCCCGTACGCCTGACCGAGGCGCCGTCCTGACCTGCGGAGTCATTGGGGCGCCGGAGGGGTGCGGGTACGCGCATGGTGACTCTGTGTATCACGGGGCGTGACTCCGGGCAATGACCGTCGTTGGGCCCTATCCGGACCCCTTCTGTCGGGCGCAGACACGACGCCGCCGCCGGACGGGGTGTGTCCGGCGGCGGCGGGGTTTCGTGGTGGCCGCGTGTCAGAACTTGGTCTGACCCGTCTGGGTGAAGAGGAAGTACCCGAGCACGACGACCGCGACCGCGGTCAGTGCGATGACGGTGACGGCGGCGGCCGTTCCCCCGGCATCCCCGAGTCGGCCCACCTTGTTCCCCATGTGTCTCTCCTGTGGTGCTTGCCCGCCGTGGTCCCGGCTGGGGCGTGATGCGGCCGTTTGCGGCTGCATGCCACAGGGTAACGCAGTGGTCCAGACCAGTTGGCGGGGGTTGGGTGGAGGTGCGGAAAGGGGGGCGGTCGGCCGGAGGGGTCTGGGCGTCAGGGGCAACCTGATGGGGTGTCTGATCGTCTTCCCTGCAACAGGTGTTGCCCGGACGGTCGAGTGTCGCGACGTTCCAGCAGGTCAGACCCGCCCTCGACGTATGGGTGGAGGGCCTGTCGGGCGCCGGCCGCGACGTGAGATACCCAACAGGGCCCGCTGACCCGCCCCACCGTGCGGCGGGGACCGCATGGCGGTCGGAGCGCCTTGGGGGTGACTGCGGTATGGCTGGCAGTCGCCTACTGTGTTGGCTGAATGTACATCTGCGTACACCGAAAGTACATGCGTGATGCAGTCAGTCATGCGGTGCTGACGGGTGGTCACCGGCCGAGGTGGTCGAACTCCCCCGCACGGACCCCAGCGGCGAAGGCCGCCCACTGGGCGGCCGTCGTGGTGACGGCCGGCCCACCCCCTCCCGGGGTCCCGTACAGGCGCAGCGTCGTGCCGTCGGGTCCTGCCTCCGTGGTGGTGCCCTCGGGTGCCTGTCCGCGCTCTATCGCCGCGCGCCAGGCGCGCCAGGCGGCTGCGGGCAGGGTGAGCACGGTGCCGGAGGGGTCACTGCTCTCGGTGAGTCGTACGGAGCCACCGGGCGCGGGCGCGGCGTGTATGCAGGCGTCGCCTTCGGCGCAGTACGTCGACTTCTGCCAGGGGGCGTGGGCTGGCATGGGGTATCCCTTCAAAGGTGGCGCGCAATTCGGAGGATGTGGTCTCGGGACTCTTCCGGGGGTAGGGCCACGGCCTCCATGCGCATGAGAAGCAGTCTGTACCTCTCCAACTGCGCTTCGGCGTCGAGGAGGACGGGGCCATGAGACTGGTCGAGATGGACTGTGTCGAGCTGCCGTACCGGACCGCATGCGAAGGTCACGGACTGACCGGAGCCGGGGAAAGCTCCTACGTCGAAAGGGATCACGCGGACCGTGATGTGCGGATGCTCGCTCATCTCCAGGATGTGGCGTAGCTGAGCCCGAGCCACATCCGGGCCGCCGACCCGGATGCGAAGGGCTGCCTCGTGGATGACGGTCCGGTACGGCACCGGCTGCGCGCGGTGGAGGACGGCCTGGCGCTTGATCCGGTGCGACGTTCGGTGTTCGACCTCCGGCGGCGGCGCTTGTGGGATTCCTTGGCGGAAGATCTCCCGAGCGTGGTCCGGGATCTGGAGTAGCCCGGGGATGTGGGCGGTGTAGGCGGTGTGCAGGGCGGTCGCGTGGTGCTCCATCTCCGCGAGGTCCAGCAGGGCGTTCGGCAGGATGCCTCGATACTCCTCCCACCATCCTCGATGTCGTTGGGTGGCCATGTGGGCGAGGGCGTCGATGAGCGACGAATCCGTGCAGGAGTAGTGGTGGGCGAGGGTGCGAATGCGGTCGGAGCTCACTCCGAATCGGGCCGCCTCCATGTTGCTGATCTGTGCTTGCCGTATCCCGAGGAGACGACCCGCCTCGGTCACCGTCAGCCCTGCCCGCTCGCGGAGCTTGCGTAGCTCGGCGCCGAGCCGAAGTTTGCGTGCGGTCGGGGCCCCTCTCACTGGCACGTCTCCTTGCTTGTCACTCACACGAGTTGAATGCCCTATGAGTTCAGCGCTCTGTGCTGAATGTATTCAGCGAGCACGCTAGCGTGTGACGTAGGCCACCCGCCTGGAAGTGCACCGGCTGACGAGTCGGCAGAGCCACCGGGCACTCGTTCGGACGCAGCAACTCTCCACACGTTCCGGAGACTTCCATGTCCTTCACCGTATCGCCGCCGTGGGCGTACACCCTCCAGCTTCCGCAGGACCCGCGCGGGCCCGGCATCGCCCGCAGCATGCTGCGGACCGTGCTCGCCGCCCACGGCCTGCGCCCGCTCATCACCGTGGCCGAGCTGCTGGCGAGTGAGCTGGTCACCAACGCGTACCGCTACTCCGACGCCCCGTACACACTGACGCTCCGCGCGGTGGAGCCCGGACGGGTGCGGCTCGGGGTGTGGGACAGCAACCCGCTGATCCCGGCGCCGTTCCGTGGCGGGCCCGCCACCCCCGCGGGTGACACGGACGAACGGGGGCGCGGGCTGAGGCTGGTTCAGTCGTGTGCCGACAGCTTCGGGGCGTACCCCTTCGACACGGGGGGCGGCAAGTTGTTGTGGGTGGAGTGCGGGGGGCCAACGGCTATGTAGGGGAGGCGGAGGCGGCCGGGAGGGGGTGCACGGCCGCGTGGCCGTACGGGGCGGGGGCCGACGCAGACCGGAGCGGGGCCTCAGGCGTGGTTGAGCCAGAACAGCGCTCCGAGGACCACCAACACCGTCCCGGCTGCTGCGCCGCCGACGCCGGGACGCTCCCCCTACGGGCCGCACAGACGGCGAGCGCGAGCAGCGGCGGCAGCCAGCCCGCGGCGTAGCAGGCCCACCCCACCCGGACGGCGGTCTCCGTGCCCACGGCGTTGAAGGCCGTGAAGGCGGCGGCGGCGAACAGCGCGGGCGCCGCCCAGAGGTTCCGCAGGAGTGTGTCGCCCGCGGGGGCCGTCCGGCTCGCCCTCACGGTCGGCCCCCCGGGGTGGAGTCGCGGTGCACGGCCGCCCCCGCCCCTCCACCGGCGTGCGGGAAGAGCGCGGCGTGGTCGCTGCCCGCGTCCAGGGCCACGCCTGCCGGGGCGCCCAGCAGGGGTGCCACCTCGTCCAGCAGGTGGGCTCCGGGGAAGGTGCGGCAGCGCCAGGCGCGGGGCGCCTCGCCGCGGGCCCTGGCGAAGCGGGCGAGGGCGGCCTCGTCGGAGAAGGCGCAGATCCAGCGGACGCCGTCGTGGTCGGCCGTCCACAGGCCGCCGTCCGGCGTGGTCGGCACGAGCACGGGAGCGCGGCGGAACGCGGCGAGCGGGTCGGTGGGCGCGTGGCCCGCCGGGGAGGGCTCCGACGTGGGAACCGCAGTGGTGGCGGAGGGCGCGGGTGACGGGTGTGATGTGCGTGCTGCCGGAGACGGAGACGGAGACGGAGACGGAGACGGAGACGGAGACGGAGCCGGAGACGGAGACGGAACCGGAGACGGTGGCGGAGACGCGGACGGTGGCGGTGAGGGCGGTGGGTGCGGTGCGGCGAAGTCCGCCAGTCGTGAACGCCTCGTGGGGCCGTGCGTGGTCGCCGGCCCGTTCTGCTCCCCCTGGGTCGTCATGGGTCGGATCATCGTACGGACCCGGGGCCGGCCGCCAGCAGTGGCGCGGCGCGGCGGACGGAGACGTGCCCCGTGGCGCGGTGACCCCGCCCGTGCGGCGGTGGGCGCGTCCGTGTGGCGGCATGCGCTCCTGGTGCCACCTCCAGAAGTGACGGTGCGCCACCTAGACTGACGTTCGGTGGCCCCGTGAGAGGTGGGTGACGATGCGTAAGGCCTGGGTGTTCGGTCTGGTGGCCGTGGCGGCCTGCCTGAGTTTCGTCGCGCTGCTGGTCGTCGGGACGTACTCCGCGGCCGCCGGCATGTTCGGTGGCGGGCCCGCCCGCGGCGCCGTGGCACTGGCCAAGGGCGCCGTGCCCGCCGCCTACCAGGGGCTGGTGCAGCGGTGGGGGAACCTGTGCCCGGCCATCAACCCGGCGCTGCTCGCCGCGCAGTTGTACCAGGAGAGCGGATGGAACCCCCGGGCCGTCAGTCACGCCGACGCGCGCGGGATCGCGCAGTTCATCCCGGGCACCTGGGCCGCGCACGGCATCGACGGTGACGGGGACGGCGACCGGGACATCTGGGACCCCGCCGACGCCATCCCGTCGGCCGCCTCGTACGACTGTGAACTCGCCGGGTACGTGCGGAAGGTGCCGGGAGACCCCACGAACAACATGCTCGCCGCCTACAACGCCGGTGCGTACCGGGTCATCAAGTCGGGCGGGGTGCCACGGATCAGCGAGACGCAGAACTACGTGCGGATCATCCGGTCCCTGGAGAAGAGCTTCGCCAGGCCCGTGGGGCGCGTCGAGCCGTCCCGGCAGGCGGCCGGGGCCATCCACTACGCGCAGCAGCAGCTCGGCAAGCCGTACCTGTGGGGCGGTGAGGGGACGGCCGAGGACGGCGGGCGGTTCGACTGCTCGGGCCTCACCCAGGCGGCGTACCGGACCGTGGGCATCGAGCTGCCGCGCGTCGCCAACGACCAGTACAACGCCGGGCCGCATCCGAGCAGGGACGAACTGCTGCCGGGAGACCTGGTGTTCTTCTCCGACGACCTCACCGACTCCCGGGCCATCCGGCACGTCGGCATCTACGTCGGCGGCGGCTACATGATCAATGCGCCCTACACTGGCGCCGTCATCCGCTTCGACAAGATCGACACCCCCGACTACTTCGGGGCCACCAGGGTCACCGAAGACGGCGCGCGGGCCCTGCCCCGGCGGGACGCCTGACGGCCGTCACTCTTCGATAACGTCCTGGTGATCGTTCCGTGGAGAGTGGAACGTCCGCCTCAGGGGCGTCGTTCCCTGGACTGACACCGACCGCACCGCAGCAGCACGAGGCAAGGGGCCGCAGCAGATGGTGGCTGGACTCGCATCCAACGGCTCGAACCCCGACGTCGGCCTGCTCTACGACATCAACGGGCTCGCCAAGGCGGCCCCCGCCTGGCTCGACCGCGTCATGGAGTTCGTGGGGGAGTACGGCATCCTGCTCGCCCTCGTCCTGACGGTGCTGTGGTGCTGGGGCAGTGTGCGCCGCAGGGGGTCCCTGGAGGAGTCCGTCGGCGGGGTCGCGGGCACCCTGTGGGCGCCGCTGGCCGCCTCGGTCGCCGTGCTCGTCAACATCCCGATCCGCGGGTTCGTGGAACGGCCCCGGCCGTTCCGCGACCACGACGGGCTGGACGTGCTGGTCGACGGGAAGACCGACTTCTCCTTCGTCAGCGACCACGCCACCGTCGCCATGGCGCTCGGCGTCGGGCTCTTCCTGGTCCACAAGCGGATCGGGCTCACCGCCATCGGGCTGGCCCTGGCCGAGGGGTTCTGCCGGGTCTATATGGGCGTGCACTACCCGACCGACGTGGTCGGCGGGTTCGCGCTGGGCACGGCCGTCGCCCTGCTGCTCGCCCCCGTCGCGCTGGCCCTGCTCACACCGCTGTGCGGAGCGGTGGCGCGGGCGCCCCGGGTCGGCCGGCTCGTGCGGTCACGGCGCGCCGGCGGCGCCGGGCGGGCGCACCACGCGCTGGACCTGCACGAGACGCGGGCCGAGGCCGAGAGCGATCTCGCGGCCTAGCCCGCGGTGCCTGCGGGTGCGTCAGGAGCCCGCACGGGTACAGGTGGTGACCTGGCGGCGCCGATCGCGGGGCACCCTCCTCGTGGCGGGCGAGGAGGCGGTCGTGGTCGCCGCACCCGACGCGTGCGGCCACCAGGGCTGTCCGCGGGCGGCGCGGCCGGTTCCGGTGGGGTGTGCGGTGCCGCCGGGGCGGCGGCGTAGGGCGCGGGGATCCGGGGCCGCGGGGAGACGGCGGCTCGTGGCCGGGGCCGCGCGGGCCCGGCCGTCACCGCGGTGGCAGCGGGTGGGGCGGCGGCGAGCGTGGCCGGGAGAGGGGTGTGCGGTGCCGGTACCCGGCGTCACTGCCGCACGGCGGCGCCGTCCCGGGGGGCCGGCGCCGCCGCATGGGCGGCCGCGTCGGTGCGGGCCCGGTCCCGGGAACGCCTGGCCGGGCCGGACCAGCCGCAGTCGCAGCAGGCGAGGCAGAAGGATCCGCGTTCGGTGGTGGTCGTCCGGTGCGCGGGCGGCGCGTCCTGCGGGTGCACACCCCAAAGGTACTCGTGTTCCCCGGGCGTGACGGGTGGCCGCAGTGGTCGTTATGCGGGGCGGGCGGGGGTCTCGGACGGAGCGGCGGAAGCGCAGTGGCGACCCTTTGGGGGTAGGCGGGCGATGGTGGTGCGGAAACGGGAGCGCGGGGGCGGTGCCTGCGCCGTCGCCGCCGTGGCGGTGATGGCCGCGGGCGGCGGGCTCACCGGATGCTCCGGGGCGGTCGACGCCGGACCGGCCGCGGCCGGCCGGGGCAGTACGGCGGCGCAGGCGGTGGCGCTGGGCGCGCGGGAGGCCGCGGGGGCGGTGCGCGGGGCGCCGGACGTGTTGGAGCGGGCCGGTACGGCGCGGGCCAGCACGTTCCTGGAGACGGCGACCGGTGGCACGCGGCTGGTCATCGAGGGCGCCGGCGGCTATGACTTCCGCACCTCGCGGGGGCGGCTGCGGGTCGTGGTGCCGGAGCCGGGTGCGGCGTCCAGCGGGCGGAAGCCGATCACCGAGCTGTTCACGCCGGGCGCGCTGTACATGAAGGACCGGGGCGCGGGTGTCCCCGCCGACAAGTGGGTGCGCATCGACACCGCGGCCCTCGCCGACGGCAACCTCGTCACGGGCGGCGCCACCGACCCGGGCGCCGCCGCGGAACTGCTGCGGGCGGCGCGGCACGTGGCGTTCGTGGGGCCGGCAGAGGTCGACGGCGTGGCGGTCGGCCACTACCGCGGCACGACGGACCTCGGGGACGCGGCGGAGGCGGCGCCGCCGCGGATGCGGGGCGCCCTGACGGCCGCGGCGAACGGGTTCGCGACGGACGCGGTACCGTTCGACGCCTACCTGGACGCGGAGGGCCGGCTGCGGAAGGTGCGGCACCGCTTCAGCTTCGTGAACGCGGGGCGGGAGGTGGACGTGGCGTCCACGACGGTGCTGTACGGGTTCGGTGAACCCGTCGAGGTCCGGCTCCCGCCGCGGCGGGACATCTACGACGGCACGGTCGAGGGCTGAGGCCACGCGGAGGGCCGGCGTGGGCGCGCCCCGGCGCACGGGGGCGCGGGCGGGGGGACGATCGGGTGGTCCCGGAATGGTCCGGACGTGTCATGCGCGGCGGGTGGTGCGCTCCCTACGCTCGAATCCGGCAGTGGCTGACAGCTGGAGGTGACCCGCCCGTGGCGACGCTCAGCACGACGACCGTCCAGGACCACGTCGCCCTCTCCGAGATCGAACTGTGCGGCGAGCTGATGATCGCGGCGTCCGCGACGGAGGGGGAGCGGTTGAGCGCCGACCGGATCGACGAGGTGCTGAAGGTGACGCCGGGCGGGGGCGACGGCTGACCGCCGGACGTGTCGGCAGTGACGGCAGTGACGGACGGGCCCCGAGGGCGGGGCGAGCGATGGTTTTGCGTCATCTTCGTGCCCGGCGGCGGGTGGCCGCCAGGTGGACGGCGGGCGTCAGGTGCGCATCATGCGGGCGATGGCCTTGGTGGCCTCCTCGACCTTCGCGTCGATCTCGTCGCCGCCCTTGAGCGCCGCCGAGGCGACGCAGTGACGCAGGTGCTCCTCCAGCAGCTGGAGGGCGAACGACTGCAGGGCCTTCGTGGAGGCGGAGACCTGGGTCAGTATGTCGATGCAGTAGACGTCCTCGTCGACCATCCGCTGCAGGCCGCGGATCTGCCCCTCGATCCTGCGCAGGCGCTTGAGGTGCTCGTCCTTCTGGTGGTGGTAGCCGTGCACCCCGTGATCGTCCTCACCCCGGGAGCCGTCCCGCGCGGGGGCCCCGTCCGTGACCGGAAGGCCGGCCGCCTCGGTGGTCGTCATCTCGTCCTCCCGTTGTCCCGAAAGGGCCCATATACCCCTCGTGGGTATATGGTACCGATCCTCGCCGGATCGTGCGGGGCCGGTTCAGTTCTCCCTGCCTCATGGGCGACACTGAGGAACGCCGCTTAGCCGTGGCCGGATGATGCGCCTAGCATCAGCCTGACCGACTTCCATGCACCCGAGGGACACCACGTGCGCTTCCGTCTGACCCCCAGGGAGACGAGCTTCTACGACATGTTCGCCGCGTCCGCGGACAACATCGTCACCGGTGCGAAGCTCCTCATGGAACTGCTCGGAGCTGACGCGTCGGCGCGGGCCGACATCGCCGAGCGCATGCGGGCGGCGGAGCACGCGGGGGACGACGCCACCCACGCGATCTTCCACCAGCTGAACTCCTCCTTCATCACGCCGTTCGACCGTGAGGACATCTACGCCCTCGCGTCGTCGCTCGACGACATCATGGACTTCATGGAGGAGGCCGTCGACCTCGTCGTCCTCTACAACATCGAGGAACTGCCCAAGGGCGTCGAGCAGCAGATCGAGGTGCTGGCGCGGGCGGCGGAACTCACGGCGGAGGCCATGCCGCACCTGCGGACCATGGAGGACCTCACCGAGTACTGGATCGAGGTCAACCGGCTGGAGAACCAGGCGGACCAGATCCACCGCAAGCTGCTGGCGCACCTGTTCAACGGCAAGTACGACGCCATCGAGGTGCTGAAGCTCAAGCAGATCGTGGATGTCCTGGAGGAGGCGGCGGACGCCTTCGAGCACGTGGCGAACACGGTGGAGACCATCGCCGTCAAGGAGTCCTGAGCCCGCTGTGGACACGTTTGCGCTGGTCGTGACCGTCGGGGTCGCGCTCTTCTTCACGTACACCAACGGCTTCCACGACTCGGCGAACGCCATCGCCACGTCGGTGTCCACCCGGGCCCTGACGCCGCGGGCGGCGCTGCTGATGGCGGCTGTCATGAACCTTGCCGGCGCCTTCCTCGGCAGCGGGGTCGCCAAGACGGTCAGCGAGGGTCTCATCGAGACCCCGCACGGCGACAAGGGCATGGGCATCCTCTTCGCGGCGCTGGTCGGCGCGATCACCTGGAACCTGGTCACCTGGTACTTCGGGCTGCCGTCCTCCTCGTCGCACGCGCTGTTCGGCGGCATGGTGGGCGCGGCCCTGGCGGGCGGGACGGAGGTGATCTGGTCCGGGGTGCTGGAGAAGATCGTCATCCCGATGTTCCTGTCGCCGCTCGTCGGCCTGCTGGTCGGCTACCTGGTGATGGCCGCCATCATGTGGATCTTCCGCAACGCGGGACCGCACCGGACCAAGCGGGGCTTCCGCATCGCGCAGACCGTGTCGGCGGCGGGCATGGCGCTCGGCCACGGCCTGCAGGACGCGCAGAAGACGATGGGCATCGTGGTGCTGGCCCTCGTCATCGCGGACGTGGAGCAGTCCGGCGACCCCATCCCGCTGTGGGTGAAGGTGTCGAGCGCGGTGATGCTGTCGCTCGGCACGTACGCGGGCGGCTGGCGGATCATGCGGACGCTGGGGCGACGCATCATCGAACTGGACCCGCCGCAGGGGTTCGCCGCCGAGACGACGGCGGCGTCCGTGATGTACACGGCGTCGTTCATGTTCCACGCCCCCATCTCGACCACGCACGTCATCACCTCCGCGATCATGGGTGTGGGTGCGACGAAGCGGGTCAACGCGGTGCGCTGGGGGGTCGCCAAGAACATCGTGCTGGGCTGGTTCATCACCATGCCCGCCGCCGCGCTGGTCGCGGCGCTCAGCTTCTTCGCGGTGAACCTGCTGTTCGGCTGACCCCCGGTGGGTGTCGTCCACCACCGTTCACCACCGTCCGCAGCCCGCCGGCACCCGCCAGGCGGGCTGCGGTGCTTTCCGGTGCGCCACCGGTGGTGTGTGCGCCGGCGGGGTGCGACCGTACGGGGGCTGCGGGCGGGCGCGCCGGGCGGCGGGGCGTACGAGGTACGAGCCGGGGCCGGGCGGCGGGTGGACGAGCCGGGGCCGGGCACGCCGGCGGGCCGTACCGGGC
>NZ_MKXB01000179.1 GCF_001865245.1 Streptomyces sp. CC53
GCCGGGGCCACGGACCGGCCGGCCGGGCAGGCGCGGGCCCGTCGGCCGGACAGGTACCGGCCGGGACGGCTGCGGCCGCCTGGCCGGACGGGTGGACCGGCCGGTCAGGTGCGGACCCGTCGGTCGGCCAGGTGGAGCGCGCCGGCCTGCCGGTCAGGTGCGGGCGCGCCGCGCGGCTCCCAGGGCGGCGGTGCCGCGAGCCAGGTCGAACGCCGCCACGATGTCCCGCTCGTCGTCCCACGGGCTCGCCCCGCACCAGGGGCCGATCAGCCGGAACTGCTCCAGGGCCGCCTCGTACAGTCCCGTTCGCAGCAGGTGGTGGGCCAGCAGGTGGCGCAGGCGCGGCAGGCGCCGGTCGCCGGCGGGCACGGAGCCCAACGAACGGGCGACGGCGAGGAGGAGGTCCCGGGCCCGCCGGCCGGACGGCAACCGGCTGCCGCGCTGCTCCAGCTCCTGCAGGGCGTGCAGGTAGACGCCTGCGAGCGGGCTGCCCTCCGGGGCGGTGCTCAGGGCGTACTCCGCGAACGCCAGCATCTGCCGGTCGGACCCGAACCACTTGGCGCACCAGTACTGCAGGGCCTGCCAGTGGGCCTCGTAGTGGTGCGGGGCACGGGCCGTGAGCCCCGCCCACAGGGGGACGAACTGAGCGGGGGAGTACTGGGCGCCGCGGGCGGCGGTGACCATCACCACCCACGGGCCGGGGTGGCCGGGCGCGGCGAGGGACGCCTTGCGGGCCGCGTCGACGGAGGCGGGGACGAGCTGTTGGAAGCGGCTCATCCGCTCCTCGGGGACCTCGTGCGCGTACGCGCTGCCGCGGATCGCCCAGGCGCGGCGCAGCAGCAGGAGCGCGTGCAGCGTCGCCGCGTCGCCGTCCTCGGGCCGGGCGGCGCGCCAGGCGTCGACCCAGCCGTCGTCCTCGGCGGCGATCTGCTGGAGCAGTTCCATGCGGGACCAGTGCTCGTCCCAGTCCTGACCGGCCCCTTCCAGGTGGGCGGCGGCGGCCTGCCAGTTCCCGTCCCAGGCGGCGTCCGCGAGGGCCTGCGCGGCCTTGGCCTCGTGCAGCGGCGGGGGCGGCCCGGGCCAGCGGTCGTCGAGGTCCTGGCGGGGGACCAGCCCGTGGGCTGCGGGGTCGAACTGCTCGGGGACGCGCGCGGCGAGCCGGGAGCGGCGCAGGGAGGCGGTCAGACGGATCACCCGATGATCTTCCGTCGGTCGCCGTGCGAACGCAACGCTGTGCGAGAACGGAACCGGGCGGAATCGACGACCGAATGTTATCGGCTACGTGCCGGGGCGTGACCTGGGCGGATTAGGTTCACCGGGACAGCTGTGACTACGGGGGCAGGGGAGACGATGATGCGCATCGCGCGCGGACTGGTGGCGGGCGGTGTGGCGACGGCCCTGCTGGGCGGGGCCGCCACGGGATGCGACGGACCGGATACCCCTCCGGCGGCGAACCCCCGGGCATCGCAGTCGTCCGCCCCGGCGGCCCCGGAGCCCACCCGCACGCCCCCGCCCACCCCGTCCCCGGCCACGACCTCGGCGCCGACACCGACACCGACACCGACACCGTCCGCGGCGGAGCCGAGCACTCCCCGGCGCACCACGCCCCCGCCGAGCTCCCCGGCGCCGCGAGCCACCCCCGCCCGCAGCGCCACGCCCCCGCGGACGGCGCCGCCCGCGCCGACCTACCTGTCGATGGGCGTGCGGACGTCCGGCGGTCGGATCGACCTGGCACGAGGAGGGGGACCGCAGGAGTTCACGGTCACCCTCGACAACGGCAACACGCGCGCGTACCCGCAGCTGAAGCTGGTGTTCCAGATGGAGATGCTGATCGACGGCAGGTCCGCCGACCAGGCACCCCAGGACGGCTTCCTGCTCCAGCGCTGGGACCCGGCGTCCGGCGTGTGGCGGAACGAGCCGCTGCGCATCGCCAACGACACGGTGCCGCCACACCTCCACGGCGGCGGCACCCCGCTGGCCCGCGACGCGGTACGGACCGTGCGCTACCGCCTGACCGCCCTGGACCAGGGCCCGACGGGCAGCACGCCGCTGATGGTGACGCTCATCGACACGGCCGCGGACACCCGCGTGGCGTACCACTACCTGCCGCACACCACACGCAGGCCGTAGTACCCGCGCGGAGGGCGGACCGGGCCGGCGGCGGGCCGGGGAACCCGGAGCCGCGCGGCCGGCCTCCCGGCTGACCCACCGCGCGCCGGCAGCGCACACCCGCAGGAGGCGAGCCCCGCGAAGCCGCGGCCACCGCGGACCCTGCCCTCGCGCAGTAGGTGACCCGGGCGCGGGTCCCAGGTAGCGCGGTTGGTGGACTCGGTGGGGTCGTGGCGCACTGGTGGAACGGGTCGCAGTGTGCGGATGTTGAGCCCGCGCGGTCGGTGGACATGGTGGGGGTCGTGGCGCACCGGTAGAACAGGCCGCACTGTGTGGGTGTTGAGCCCGCGTGGTCGGTGGACTCGGCTGGGTCCTGGCGCACCGGCGGGTCAGGCCACACCGCGCGGAGGCCGAGACTGCGCAGCCCGCAGCCCGCAGCCCGCAGCCCGCAGCCCGCAGCCCGCAGCCCGCAGCCGGAGCCGCAGCCGCGGACCGTACGGCCTCAGGGGACGACGCGCAGGGCCCGGTACGCGTACCCGTCCTGGAGGAAGCCGGGCTGCTCCCACCGCAGCCGCACCGGCTGCCCGGCGGCCAGCGCCCGGAACCCGTCCATTTCCAGACATGAGTAGTGCGCCCAGCACCCGCCGGGCGTCTCGACCGAGTCGAGTACGCCCCACCCTTCCTCGTCGTGCCACTCCCGAACCGTGGCCACGACCACGTGCCCCACCTCCGTGTATCTCTCCCCCACGCCTTCCACCCATCGAACCACCGTCGGCGACGGCGGTCGTGCTCTCCGAGCGCCCTCTTCTCCGCTGCCGGCCCGGAGTGGCCGAAAGCGGCGCCGGGCCGGGCGACGGCTCTCCTCCTGACCGAGGGCGCAGCCAGTGGCCCCTGTCGACGGCCTCTGCCTGCGCGTCCTTCGCTCCTGTCGCGTCCCGAACGGTCCCGATCACTCCTGCGCAGGACCCCGCACGACGTCCCCGCCGCGCGCAGCCGGCAATCCCCCCCCATGTCCCCGTCCGGTGGTCGCGCGTCTCGGCCGACACCGTTCGAGGACGGGTGCTGACCTGCACGACCTCGACGCGCTGCTCGCGCGCCTGGGATCGGTTCCCGGCCCGCCGTTCGCCCTTCAGAGCACGGCGTGTCCGTGCGCGCGGGACGTCAGGTGAGTCGCCGCCCCATCTTCGCCGACTGCCGGTTGTGCCCCTTCGTGTCCCACCACTCTTCCAGGTGGGCATGGACGAGGTGCACGAGTTGCGCCAGTCGGTCGGGAGGGGGCGCGGGCGAGGTGAGGACGTCCACCCAGGACTTGTCCTGCCAGGGCAGAGCGACGACCCAGCTTTCGTCAGGGCGGTCCTGGCGGCCGACGGTCAGCCAGTACGTCAGTGTCGCGCCGCGGTCCGGATGGTGCTCGACGGACATCCTCATGACGTCGAACCGGAGCCCGTCGGCGGTGGCGTACGAGCGACTCAGAGCCAGTTCGGCTGGCGTCCGTTCCTCCACAGGGGCCTGCCTCCTTTCACCTCGGCCAGCGCCCCACCCGTGTTCAGCAGGCGGCGGCGCTGGAGGCGGCCGCAGCCGACCGGTCGACCCTGTAGGCCGTCAGAAGGTCGTTCGTCCCGGCCGGGGTTCCGATCATGGTGCGGAACTTCTCCACCCGCGGGCACTGGTTGGCGTAGGTGGAGTAACCACCGCGGCCGTTGGGGTCTCCGGACCAGATCGCAGCACTGATCTTTCGGTCCATCGTGCTGTTCCAGCCGTGCCGCAGCTTGATGTGCTTCCAGCCCCACGTGCTCGTGCCGCAGCGAAGGGTGAAGAACCGGGGCCCGCGGTGATACTTCTTCAGGATGTAGTTGCGGCTGTTGCTCCTGCACTTGGCATCGAAGCTCTCGGCCGCTTCGGTGACGGTATCCCCGGAGACGGAGGACGGCGTGGCGGACGCGGAACCGGCTGCCGGGATCAGCAGGACCGATATGGCTGCGGCAGTGGACAGCGCCGCCTTGGCGGAAGCGTTGAGAAGCATGTGTTCCCCTCTGTTCTCCCCAGGGTCAGTGGGGAGTGGATGTGACGTGCCTCATGGGTGACGCGGCATCACCGTTTCACCGCTGGCGTCCGCCACCAACCGACATTCAGGCCATTCGGGCGCATGTATCGCAGTGCCGCCCTCAATGTGACGGAACGCAGGCAAAGCGGAGGGGCTGCCTGGGCCGGCCTTCGGGGCCAGGCTGATCCCACGGAAGTCGATGTCGGCCCGGCCTCGCACCGTCGACGGGTGCGCGTGGAAGGTGGGCAGGGACGTGAGTCGGAGCGCCGCCGGAAGGAGGCGCCTGCGCATGGAGAACTCCGGACTCCGGACCGCATGCTGATCCAGCGGACTGCCGGAGCGAGGTGTGGACGGCGTTCCGTCAGATCTTCTCGACTCGCACGGAGCGTCCCGCGAGGAGTTGGTTCATGTCGTCGGTGTCGGAGGTGAAGACAGTCGCATCGGCTCCCTGCGCAGCTTCCCGCCCGGCCACGGCCGCCAGAATGGCATCGATGGCGTACTTGTGCCCGTGCAGGCCGGCTGTCTTCAGCATGTCGCGCGCCATGGCGGTCACCTGGTCGTCAGTGTGCACGATGCGGATTCGGGACAGCGTCCAATTCCACAGCGCCTGCCGCGACGTTTCGCGAGGGTCCCATGCTTCCAAGGTCGTGAGCGCTGACGTGACGATCGGGATGTGTAGCCGGGGAGCCGTCTTGATCAGCGCAGTCATCTGCCGATCGCCTTGAATGGCCTTGGAGAGAGCCTCGGAGTCGAACACGAAGATCCGCTGTCGCGGCCGGTGCAGCTTCGCCCGGGCAGTGCGGCTCACGCGGCCTCGTCCGAATGTGATCGCTGCTCGTCATGCCAGCCGTCAATGGCGGCGATGCGGTCCAGTGCTGCCTGTTGTTCGTCGTCCGTCACAGTGCCGTGCTCTTCTTCGAGGTGTTCGGCCAGCTCGCGCAGCCGGTCCATGGCGTCCTGATGAGCGGCGGCGGCCGCGATGTAGCCGGATACGCCGCGTGCGTCGACGCGCTGCTTGATCGATTCCACCAGCTCGTCCGGCACGGTGATGGTGATCTTCCGGGATGCCATACTTCAAGTATGGCACACCTGCTCGGTTCGGGGTTGGCCGGATGGTGTGGAGTCTTTGGGGGTACTCGGGAGATCGGCTCTCCGTCCACTCATGCAAACCGGCCCCGGACGGAACGTCCGGGGCCGAGTGGGACCCCTTCCCTGAGGAGAAATCCCAGGTCAGGGCCATGCGTTTGGTGCCCCCGGCAGGATTCGAACCTGCGACACCCGCTTTAGGAGAGCGGTGCTCTATCCCCTGAGCTACGAAGGCGGGGCCTTGCATGGAGCTTTGCGGAGCACTCTGGGTGAGCGTCCGGCGCCGCTGCGGCAGGGCCAGGGACCGCCCCTGAGGGAGGTCCCTGAACAGGGTAGCGGATCAGGGAAGGGGAGAGGGCGGCGGAGGAAGGCTCCGGCTCGTTCTCGGCCCGGGCTCATGCTGCGGCTGGAACGCGGGGGCTCGCGGGAGCGTCGGCGACGCCTGCCGGGTGCCGGGTGCCTGCGACCCGAGTCGGCTGCGACGCGTGCCGTCCCCGTGCGGGATGGTGGCGGGCGTGCCGTGCGCGTGTGAGCCGAGGGCGGTAGGGGCCGCGCGTGGTCACCGGTACCAGTTGCCACTGCTACCGCTGGTCACCGCCACCGCCACCGCCACCGCCACCGCCACCGCCACCGCCACCGCCCATCAGCCACCGCCACCTCCGCGACAGCGGACACCCCCGCCCCCGAGGTCACCAGGCCCGGGGCCACCCTCGGCCCACGGGTCGGCTGGCAACAGCCACTGCGGCCGCGGCCCGTGGGCACACCAGCACCTCCGGTCCCAATCCCACGGTCACCCCCGGCCCTGGTCACCCCCGGGCCCCGGTCACCTCCCGGGCGTCGCCACGGACTCCCACAGGCGGACGGTCGTCTCGTCGAGCTGCTGGAAGCGCTGGGTGATCCGCTTCAGGACCGACGGCGCGGACGTCGCCTCGTAGCGCAGGGCGAGGACGCCCAAAGCCTCCCAGTGCCGCATGGCCTCCTCGTGCAGGGCGAGGGTGCGCTCGGGGGCGCCGGCGGTCCGCAGGGAGCGGGCCATCAGCTTCAGGCTGGGGACCGCGTAGAGGACCGAAGCGTGGTGGAAGAGCCGGCGGGCGCCGTGGGCGGAGCGCTCGGGCGAGCCGGCGAAGCACTCCTCGCACAGCGCCTGGTAGCGGCGGATCGCCTCGCGGAACCGCTCCTCGGCGAAGAACCGCTCCGCCTGGCGGACCAGCGCCCCGCTCAGTTCCGCCCCGTCCGGGGACCCGGCAGCGGGGCCGGAGTCGTCGGAGACGGCGTAGAAGAAGCCCATCGCGTCGTGTGCGTCGCTCTTGATGCGGTCGCCCGCCGAGCGGACGAGGTCGTCGAAGGCCACCGCGGCCCGGCAGCTGTACGGTTGTGGGCCGACGACGAGACTGTCGTGCACGTCGACGTGGCCGCGGTCGGCGGCCATGCCCTGCACGACGACCGCGTGCAGGTACGGGTGGTTGTCCCGGTAGACGTCGGCATAGCCGAGGTGGGCCGTGTTGACCCACACGATGACCGCCTTGTGCCGTGCCAGCAGCGCCTCCAGCTGCGGAGCCGGCGCGTCGAACGCGATGGGTTCCTTGTGCACCGTGAACCCGGAGCGCGTCATGCCGAGAGCGCCCGCCTCCTCGACCGGGAAGATGTACTCCGGGTATCCCGACTCGTCCAGACCCGCCTGGAACAGGTAGCCGTCCCCCCGCTCGAAGACGGTCTGCTCCGCCACGGGGCGGCCGGCGATGCCGGCAAGGACCGAGTAGCTCCCGGTGAGGCAGTTGACGGCGGCCTCGTCGTACCGCTCGGTGATGTGGCTGTCCATCGGCGTCAGCCCCGCAGTTCCAGGGTGCAGCACTTCACGCTGCCGCCGGCCTTGAGGAGTTCCGTCAGCTCCACGCCGATCGGCTCGAAGCCGCGCGCGGCGAGCCGCGCGGCGAGCCCGGTGGCGGCCTTCGGCAGCAGGACGTGCTTGCCGTCGGACAGCATGTTCAGACCGAACACCGCCGCGTCCTCGTCGGACGCCAGGACGGCGTCCGGGAACATCGCGCGCAGGACGGCCTGGCTGCCCTCGCTGAACGCCTTCGGGTAGTAAGCCACCTCGTCGTCGGACAGCACCGCGAGCGCGGTGTCCAGGTGGTAGTACGACGGGTTCACGAGCCGGAGGCTGGTGACGGGCAGCCCGAAGAACTCCTGCGCCTCGAAGTGCGAGCGCTGGTCGGTGCGGAAACCCGTGCCGGCGAGCAGGCGGCGGCCGACGACCAGGTAGTCACCCTCGCCCTCGTTGATGTGCTCCGGCCAGTACAGCTCCCCGAAGCCCTGCCGCCGGAACCACTCCAGGTACAGGGGGCCCTCCGCGGTGCGTTCGACGTGCCGGAAGCGCGCGCCGAGCACCTTGCCGTCGACCACGGTCGCGCCGTTGGCGGCGAAGACCATGTCCGGCAGCCCGGGGGCGGGCTCGATCTCCAGCACGGTGTGCCCGAGCTCCCGGTACAGGTCGCGCAGCCCCTCCCACTGGCGCCGTGCGAGGCCGCCGTCCACGGGCTTGGCGGGGTGCATCCACGGGTTGATGGAGTAGGTGACGTCGAAGTGGCGCGGGGGGCACATCAGGAACCGGCGCGGGGTCGCCGTCCGGGTCCGGTGGCCTGCTTCGGGCTGGTGCGCAGTCATGCGTGTCGCTCTCCTGAATAGGCGAACAGGGGGGAACGGGGTTCGCTCCCCCCGTCGATGGCGGGGGTGGTGTGCGCGGTGGCGGCGGCGATCAGGCGGCCGTCCGGGGTGCTCCAGTCGGCGAACCGCCAGGCCGCGAAGCGCTCGGGGGCCGTGGACCGCCCGACGGCGGGGCCTTCCTTGTGGGTGGGCCGCGGGGCGGCCGGGCTTTCCCGGTGGGCGGGCCGTGTGCCGGCGGGCCCTTCTCGTTGGGCGGTCCTTTCGGCCGGGCTTCCTCTGCGGGTGGGCCGCGGGGCGGCGGGGTGCTCACCTGCGGGGGGCCGCGAGTCCGCGGGGCCTTCCCCGCGGGCGGTCCGCCCCTCGGCGGCGTGCTCCCGGCCGGCGAGGGGCTTGCCGAGAGCGGGCCGGCCGGCCGCGGGCCCCTCGCCTACCGGCGGCACGGCGCCGGTGCGCCCGGGGGCCGGTGCGCCGGACGCCGTGAGGTCGAATCCGCGCAGGCCGCCGAGGGTGGTGGCGCCCACCTTCACCAGGGACTCCTTGCGCACCCACAGGCGGAGGAAGGCCCGCGCCGGGTCGGGGTCGGCGCGGACCGCGGAGAGTTCCGCGGGGGCCAGCACCCGGGCGGCCACCCGGGGGGAGAACACCGCGCCGGCTGCGTCCTCCACGTCCACGCCGACCGGGCCGTGGCCCGCGGCGGCGGCGACGGCGCCGCGGGTGTGGGACAGGCTCACGCCCACGCCGGGCAGGCCGCGCAGGAACGGCCGGCCGTGGTCCTCGCCGCCGCACCCGGTGCAGTGCTGGCCGAGGACCAGGGTGGCCGGGTCCACGCCGAGGTACCGCGCCGCGCACAGCCGTACCAGCACGTGGGCGGCCAGGTAGTCGTCGCGCTGCTGCCCCGCGGGGTGCCGGGCGGCGCGGTCCCGCTCGTACGGGGCGAGGACGACGGTGTCCAGCAGCGGGAGGACGTCCGCCGTGGCGCGCACCAGGGCGAGGGGCGTCGGCGCGGCGGGCGCCGGGGCCGGGGTGTGCGGCGGCCGGGTGGGCACTGCGGGGTCCTTCCTCGCGGGGTTCGGTCCGGCTGCGGCTGCGGCTGCGGCTGCGGCGGTGCCGGGTCGGTACGGGTGCCGGGACGCGGGTCAGTGGCCCATGCCGATGCCTCCGTCGACGCGGAGCACGGTGCCCGTGACGTAGCCGGCGTCCTCGCCGGTGAGGTAGCCGACGGCCGCGGCGATCTCGGCGGGCGTGGCCATGCGGCGCATCGGCACGGTCGCCAGCAGGCTCTGCCGCTTGTCCTCGGGCATGGCCGCCACCATGTCGGTGTCCGTGTAGCCGGGCGCGACGACGTTCGCGGTGATCCCGTGGCCGGCCACCTCCAGCGCCAGGGACCGGGTGAGGCCGATCAGGCCGGCCTTGGAGGCGGCGTAGTTGGTCTGGCCGACCGCGCCGGACAGCGCGACGGTGGACGACATCAGGACGATGCGGCCCCAGCGGGCGCGCATCATGCCGCGGAGCACCGGCTTGATGCCGTGGAACGCGCCGAGCAGGTTGGTCTGGAGCGGCGCCTCGAAGTCCTCGGCGGTCATGGCGGCGAGCGGCCGGTCCCGGGTGATGCCCGCGTTGTGGACGAGCACCTCGATCGGGCCCAGTGCGTCCTTGACGCGGGCGCACGCGTCGGCGACCGCCTCCGCGTCGGTGACGTCGCAGCGTACGGAGAACAGCCCGGCGGGCGGCTCACCGGTGCGGTGGCTGACGGCGACGCGGTCGCCGCGGGCGGCGAGGTGCCGGGCGACGGCGAGGCCGATTCCGCGGTTCCCGCCGAGCACGAGGGCGGTACGAGGCATGGTGCGGGCCCTTCTTCGTTGCGTGTCCAGTCGTACGGGGCTGCCGGGTCGGGTGGTCGACGCCCCGTCTGCCTGCCGGCGTCCGATGCGCGAACACACCGCGTACGCCGCGGGCGCCCCGGCGCCCGCCCCGGTGGGCCGCCCAGGCGGACGGCGGCTGTGCGGGTGCTCCTAGCGGTCCCGTCCCGGGCCGGTGCCGTCGAGCGCGTCGAGCGCCTTGCCCAGCACGTCGCCGATCTCGCGGGCGGGGCGGGCGTCCATCATCTGCATGTGGGTGCAGGGGATCCGGTGCTCCAGCAGGCGGCCGTCCACGTAGGGCAGCCACGGCTCCCCGAAGGCCGGCGGCCGGCCCGGCTCCTCGTCGGCGACGAAGAACAGCACGTCACCGCGGTACCGTTCGGGCCGGAACTCGTCGCGTACGCGGATCAGGTTCTCCACGACCGCCAGCAGCCGCTGCTCGTCGGGCACGACCTGGCGTACGGCTGCCGTCTCCGCCTCGATCAGCTCCCACAGGTCCTCCGGGGTGTACTCGTCCCCGGAGACCATCACCGTGTCCAGCATGGCGAGCAGCTCGACCTGCTCGCCCTCGGCCTGGAGCCGGGCCGCCAGCGAGTGGGCGACGAGGCCGCCGAACGACCAGCCGAGCAGCCGGTACGGGCCGTGCGGGCGGACGGCGCGAACCTGCGCCAGGTAGTCGTCGAGGAGTTCCCCGTAACCGGCGGACATCTCGTCGGCGGGGGTGATCCCGCGGGCCTGGAGGGCGTACACCGGCTGCTCCGTGTGCAGGGCGCGCATCAGCGCGGCGTAGCTCCAGCTGAGCCCGAAGCCCGGGTGGATGCAGAACAGCGGCGGCCGGTCGCCTCGGGTGCGCAGCGGCAGCAGCACTCCGAAGTCGTCGGTCCGCGCCGCCGCGCCGGCGGTCCTCGCGGGCGCGCCGGGCGCCGGGCGCAGCCGCTGGGCCAGGCCCTCCACGGTGGGCGTCTCGAAGAGGTCCCGTACGGTCAGGTCGGCGCCGAGCCGTGCGCGGATGCCGCGGACCAGCCGGATCGCCAGCAGCGAGTGCCCGCCGAGGTCGAAGAAGCTGTCGGTGGCGGCCACCTCGGGCACGCCCAGTGCCTCCGCGAACAGCGCGGCGAGGGCGGCCTCGTCGCCGGCGCGGGCAGGCCGGCCGGTGCCGGTGCCGAAGCCGGGGTCGGGCAGCCGTCCGCGGTCCAGTTTGCCGGCGGGCGACAGCGGCAGCGCGTCGAGCGGGACGACGGCGGCCGGGACCATGTGCGCGGGCAGCTGCCGGGCCAGCGCGGCGCGCAGCAGGTCGGGGTCCGGGGCGGCGCCCGCCGCCGGGGTGACGTAGCCGACCAGCCGCCGTTCGCCCTGGTGGTCCTCGTGGACGACGACGACGGCCTGGGCCACGTCGGGCTGCGCGCAGAGGACCGCCTCCACCTCGCTCGGTTCGACCCGGAAGCCGCGCAGCTTGACCTGGTCGTCGGTGCGTCCGACGTACTGGAGCTGCCCGTCGGGGCGGCGGAGCACGATGTCGCCGGACCGGTACATGCGTGCGCCGGGCCGGCCGAAGGGGTCGGGGACGAAGCGGGCCTCGGTGAGGTCGGGCCGGTGCAGGTATCCGCGGGTGACGCCGGCCCCGGCGATGTACAGCTCGCCGGGCACGCCGACGGGCAGTGGCCGCATCCGGTCGTCGAGGACGTACAGGCGGGTGTTGCGCAGCGGCCGCCCGATGGGCGGCGCCTCCTGCGCGGAGCCGTCGCCGCCGGTGGCCCGGGTGTCGGACGCGCTCGCGTACACCGTCGTCTCGGTGGGGCCGTAGGCGTTGACGAGGCGGGCGCCGGGGACGGCGGCCCGCAGCCGGGCGGCGACCTGCGGGGACAGTGCCTCGCCGGCGACGACGAGGTGGTCGGCCCGCAGGTCCGGGGCGCCGTCGGCGATGAGCCGGTCCAGCACGGACGGGACGCCGCTGACGAGTGTGCCCTGCCAGCCGCCGCGTTCACCGATCTCCAGCAGGTCGCGGACGATCTCGATGCTGCCGCCGTTGAGCAGGGGGCAGAGCACCTCGAAGACGGAGACGTCGAAGCTGAGGGACGTCGCGGCGAGGACCCGGTCCAGGCCGTCGCCGAAGGCGTCCGCCGCCCAGGCGGCGAGGTTGGCGACGTTGCGGTGGGTGACCTCGACGCCCTTCGGCCGGCCGGTCGAGCCGGACGTGTAGATGACGTAGGCGGTGTGGTCGGAGGTCGCCGGGGAGGCGTCGGGGACGTCGCCGGACTCCTCCAGCCTGGCCGCCGTGCCCGGGTCGTCGAGCAGCAGGACCGGGGGCGTGCCGGGGCCGGCCGGGAGGCGGTCGGCGGACGAGGCGTCGGTGACCAGCAGGGCCGGGGCGGCGTCCCGCACCATGAAGGCCAGCCGGTCCTGCGGGTAGGCGGGGTCGAGCGGCACGTAGGCGGCTCCGGCGCGCAGCACGCCGAGCAGGGCGACGACGGCGTCGGTGGTCCTGCGGGTCGCCAGACCCACGAAGTCGCCCTCCCGGACACCGCGTTCGGCGAGCAGCCGGGCCATGCGGGCGGAGCGCCGGTCGAGGTCGCGGTAGCTGAGGCGGTCGGTGCCGCAGACGACGGCGGTGGCGTCGCCGCGCAGCGCCGCCTGCCGCGCGAACAGGGCCGGGACGGTGTCGGAGCCGAGAGGGGCGCCGGTGTCGTTCCAGTGGTGCAGGACCCGCTGCCGTTCCTCCTCGTCCATCAGGTCGAGCTCGGCGAGGGGGGCGCCTGGCTCGGCGCAGACACCGGCGAGCAGTTGGGCGAGGTGGTCCGCGAGGGCGCGCACGGCGTCGGCGTCGAAGCGCTCGGTGTCGTACTCGGCGTAGAAGCGGACGTCGTCCCCGGACTCCACGAAGGTGAGCATCAGCTCGAACGCGGCGGTGGCGTTGGCGATCGGCAGTGACTCCGCGACCAGCCCCGCGGCCGGCGTGCCCGCCGGGCCGGTGCGGACGTGGTTGAGGGCCAGTTGGAAGACCGGCTGGCGGCCGGCGGAGCGGGGCGGGTTGACCGCCTGGACCAGCTCGTGGAAGGCCACGCCCTGGTGGCGCAGCGCCTGGAAGGTGCGGCCCTGCACCTGGCGCAGCAGCGGCAGGAGGTCCTGGCCGGTGTCGCACGCCACGCGCAGCGGCATGGTGTTGACCGTCAGGGCGACCAGGCCCTCGGAGCCCGGTTCCAGCCGCGTCGACAGGGGCACGCCGAGCACGAGGTCGGTCTCGCCGGTGTAGCGGCCGACCAGGGCGAACGCGCCGGCGGCGAGCACGGAGAACAGGCTGGTCCGGTGTTCCGCGGCGAGCGCGCGCAGTCCGGCCGCCACGGGGCGCGGCAGGTCCCGGCGGTGGGTGGCCGCGTGCCGGCGTGTCGTGCCGCCGAGCCGGGCCGTGGGCAGGTCCAGGGTCGCCGGTGCCCCGTCGAGTGTGGTGCGCCAGTGCTCCAGGGACCGGGCCCGGCGCCGGTCGGAGGCGCCGGAGAGCCGGGCGGCGACGTGGTCGGCGTAGCTCAGGGCGGGGGGCGGGAGCGGGTTCGGGCGTCCTTCGGCGCAGGCCGCGTACAGGGGCGGGAACTCGCGGGCGAGCACGTCGAGGGAGTCGCCGTCGGCGATGCTGTGGTGGGTCACGAGCAGCAGGACGTGCCGCTGCTCGCCGAGCCGGAACAGGGTGGCCCGCAGCAGCGGTGCCCGGTCCAGCAGGAACGGCCGGTCCTGGGCTTCGGTGAGGTACCGGTCGGGGACGGTGTCGGCGGGGTCCTTTCCCGGCGAGCCGAGGTCGACCTCGTCGAGCGGCACGGTCACCGTGTCCGCGACGGTCTGCCGCAGTTCGCCCCCGTGGTCGGTGATGCTCACCCGCAGGGCCCCGTGCCGCTCGGTCAGGGCCTGCAGCGCGCCGTGGACGGCGGCCCGGTCGAGCGGGCCGGTGAGCCGCAGCGCGAGGGCCAGGTTGTGGGTGCCGGGCCTGCCGTGCGCCGCCTCGGCGAACAGCACGCTCTCTTGGGTCGGGAGAAGGGGAAGGGGCCTGGCCTCAGTGTTCATGTCCGGTTCCGTCGGCTGGGGGCGGGCGGTCCGGCGTCCGGGTGACGCGGACGCCGACCCGGTCGGCGCGGGGCGGTTGCTCGGGGCTGGGTGGAGCGAGGGCGCGGGGCGGGGCGGCCTGTCGGCGGCACACCGCCCGACACCCCGGTGGGCCGCGATGGCTCGCGTCGCGGGGGAGCGGTGGGACCTCCGGGCGGCCCCGGGAGGGGACGCCCGGGGCCGGAACCGGCGGGTCGGGCGTCCACGCCGTGACCGCCGGCCCGTCCGCCACCCCGCGGGCGGGCCGCCGGCCGCGGCGCGGGCCCGCCTCAGGCCGCGCTGACCCGCGGGGTGTCCGGGTCGGTGGCGAGGAGGGCGACCGCGCGGGCCGCGAAGTCCTCCAGGGTCTCGTCCGGCGTCACCGCGGAGACGTACATCGGCTCCTCGATGTCCGGCGCCAGGTGGTAGCCGCCCTTCCGCATGCCCGCGTACAGCGTGGTGTACGGGGACTGCGCCTGGGCCGCGACATCCGCCTTGCGGCGCACCTGTGCGGCGCGCGGGACGAAGATGAACGCGAAGATGCTGCCGGTGCGGATGAACTGGAAGTCGAGCCCGTGCTCGGCACGGTGGCGCTCCACCGCGGCTTCGAGCAGCGCGCCCTTGCGCTCCAGCTCCTCGTAGAAGCCGTGCTCGGCCAGCACGTCGAGCGTGGCGAGGCCGGCCGCCATCGTCAGCGGGTTGCCCGCCAGGGTCCCGCCCTGCAGGACCCGCTCCTCGTCCAGCAGCCGCATGACGTCGCGGCGGCCGCCGAACGCGCCGACGGGAGTGCCCCCGCCGACGATCTTGCCGAAGGCGGTGAGGTCCGGAGTGGTGCCGAGCAGGTTGGACGCCGGGCCGTAGGTGAGCCGGAAGCCGGTGATGACCTCGTCGAAGACCAGCAGCGCGCCCTCGCGGTCGCAGATGCGGCGCAGGTCGGCGAGGAAGCCGTCCTCGGGCAGCACGAGCGACATGTTGCAGGCGACGGGCTCCACCACGACGGCGGCGATCTCGCCGGGGTGCTCGGCGAACGCCCGCTCGACGCTCGCGGCGTCGTTGTACTCGGCGTAGAGGTTGGACCGCATCGCGGCCGGGTCGAGCCCGGCGTCGCGCATCCGGGACTCGTCCTTGTTCTGCACCAGGTCGAAGTGGCCGTGGTAGCCGCCGTTGAAGCGCAGCACACGGGTGCGGCCGGTGAAGGCGCGCGCCAGCCGCAGCGTGGACATCACGGCCTCGGTGCCGCTGCACACGAAGCGCAGCTGCTCCAGGTGGCCGGCGGTCGCGGTGATGCGCTCGGCGAGCTCGATCTCCTGCATGCAGTACGTGCCGAAGAGCGTGCCGGCCGCGGCCTGGCGGGCGATGGCGGAGCTGACGGCCTCCGGCGCGTGGCCGAGGATCAGCGGCCCGAAGCCGTACATGAAGTCGACGTACCGGGTGCCGTCGACGTCGTGGAGGTACTGTCCGCGGGCCTCGGCGACGACCAGCGGATCGGTTCCCACGTTGCGGCAGGCGCGGAGCGGCGAGCTGGCGCCGATCGGGATGCTGTGCAGGGCACGCTTGATTTCCGGCCTCATGGCGACTTTTCCGTTTCCGTCTCGATCGTGCAGTCGGTCATCAGGACGTCCAGCAGCGCCTCGGCTTCCTCACGGGTGTCCCGTGCGAAGTAGGCGGTCAGGACCGTCTCGAAGTTCAGCGGCGGGGCGAGCACGAACTGTCCGTCCGCGCGGTGCAGGTGCACGGTGGTGACGCCGTTCTTGCGGCACACCTCGACCGCGCGGTCCGTGTTCTTCAGGAAGCCGCTGCGCTCGATGGGGGCGTCGTACTCCAGCGCCACCCGGTGGTGCAGCGGCTTCGGGTCGACCGCCTCGCGGCCCAGCCGGTGCAGCAGGTCGTAGGCGTCGAGACCGGTGCAGATGCGCAGCTGCTGGTACGTGGTGGTGCCGCCGCCGCAGAGGCGGGGGGCGAGTTCGAGGATCCGCAGCCGGCCCTGCCCGTCGAACCGGAACTCGGCGTGGAAGGGCGAGTCGTCCAGGCCGACGCTCGGGATCACGTCCGCCAGCAGGGCGCTGAAGTCGCGTCCCAGCTCCGCGTCGAACGGCTCCGTCAGGTAGGCCACTTCGTGGAAGAGGGGCCCGACCAGCGGCGGCAGCTTGCGGTGGACCTGGAGCGGGATGATCCTGCCGCGGCTGACGACGCCGTCGATGGCGTACTCGTTGCCGTCGAGGTACTCCTCCGCGAGCATCCGGGACTGGCCGTTGCCCTCCCGCAGCACGGCGCAGACCCGCTTGGTCTGGAGGAACGCCTTCGGGAAGTCCTCCGGAGTCCCGGCCTTCACCACGCCCGCGCTGTAGAAGCCGTTCGACGGCTTGACCACGACGGGGAAGGACAGGGCCTCCGTGACGGCGGCCAGCGCCTGGGGCGCCTTCGCCGAGGGGTCCAGCTCGATGTGGCGGGTGATGTGGTCGCGGACCGCCGGGTGCGCCTTGAACCGGGTCTTGTCGGCCAGGCACAGCAGGGTGTCGATGTCCCTGGTCGGCAGGGAGAGCTCGCCCCGCAGCAGCTCCAGCTGGATCTGGTAGCTGTCGTGGAAGGAGATGACGTCGTCGAGTCCGTCGAGGTCGACGGCGGCGCGCGCCGCGTCGATGACGGCGCGCCGCCACTGCTCGCGGTCGTCGCCGGTGAGCTGCGGCGGGTCGAAGAAGCGGACGGCGAAGCCCCGCTGCTCCGCGTAGTCGAGGTAGTCGCGGCAGTCTTCCTCGCGGCCGAGGAGGAGTACGTTCACGGAAATGGCCACACTCTCTGTGGGAGGACGGGTCAGGCGGTCTGCGGGGCCGGGCTGTCGGTGTGGAGGCGGTTCTCCCCGCCGGCGACGGCGCGGCGGATGCGCCACAGGCACACCGCGGCCATCACGGCCTCGAAGACGGAGAAGATCACCCACATCACCGGCAGCATGTCCGGATCGTCCCGGAAGAACAGCACGAACACGGTGATCGTGGGTACGCACAGGCCCCACATGAGGACGATCCGCGCCACGAACCCGAAGCGGGCGAGCCCGAGGCACTCGAGGACGCCCGAGCCGACCATGGAGAACATGAAGGCGGCGGCGTACGTCCACAGCACCCGCGAGGTGTCGACGGCGTGGTCCGTCACGGCGGAGCCGGCGCCGTCGAGGCCGAACGGGCTCAGCAGCAGGGACGGCGTGAGGATCTGGAGGGCCGCGACGGCGGCCACGTACCCGCCGGAGATCGTCAGGGTGACCCGCATGATGTGCGGGATGTCGCCGTGCCGGCCGGCGCCGACGGCCCTGCCGCACAGGATGTTGCAGCCCATCCCCAGGCCGATCAGGGGGATGACGGCGGCGTAGTTCAGGGCCAGGGCGACGTTGTTCGCGGCGAGCGCCACCGGTCCGAGGACCCCGGCCAGCCAGACGAACGCCGTCTGTCCCAGCTCCTCCAGGCTGAGCGAGCCGCCCGCGGGTGCGCCGCGCCGCAGCCGCAGCCACAGCACCCCGGCGACGCGGCCTGCGCCCTGGCGCAGCAGCCGGCCGAAGCCCGCCGCGTAGCCGCGGGGCAGGCACACGGCGTAGCCGAGGAACATGACGGACACCGCGCACAGCGTGCCGAGCGCGGAGCCCCGCATGCCCATCTCCGGCAGTCCGAAGCGGCCGAAGACCAGGCCGACGGTCATCACGACGCCGACGGCCTGCCCGATGAGCCCGACGGTCATCGGGATCCGGGTGCGGCCCATTCCGTTGAAGTACGACGACAGCGCCATGTTGAGGGTCATGACGGCGCCGAACAGGGTGGACAGGCCGAGGTACTGCGACTCGAGTTCCTGGATGTGCGCGGGGTGCCCGCTCAGCTGCGGCACCCGTGTCAGCAGCGGCGTGGCGGCCAGCAGCAGCGCCGACAGCAGCAGGCCGAGGGCGAAGCCGTTGGCGCCCTCGTCCATCGTGCCGCGCTTGTCGCCGCGACCGTGCGCCTGGGCCACGTAGGAGCGGGTGATACCGACCGCCCCCGTGGTAACCATGATCACTGTGGTCGCGGTGAACACGGCGGGTCCGGACGCCTTCAGGGCGTCCTCCGAGTAGCGGGCCAGGCAGATGCGGTCGACCAGCATCAGGACCAGGTTGCCGACCATGCCGAACATCAGCGGCACCGAGACGCGGACGACCTCGCCCATCGCCCGCAGGTCGAGCAGCCGGCTCCGGGTGGCGCTCATCGCCCGGCACCGCCGGCGGGACCCGAGGTCACAGGGTCACTCCGGATTCCTCGAGCAGCTCGTGGACGCTCTTGAGGAGCGCCTCGCGGTCGGACAGGTCGAAGGGCAGCACGTCGCCGACGTCGAGCATGGCGTCCAGCCGCTCCTCCAGCCCGACGAGGAAGCGCATCTGGTCGAGCGAGCTGATGATGATCTGCGACGGCTCCGCGTCGGCCGGCACGTCGCGTGCCTGCGCGAGCTGCTGCAGCAGGTCGTCCACGACCGTCTTCAGGTCTTCCATGGAACTCTTTCCCTCTGTGGGTACGGTTGCGGTGGGCCGGCCGGGTCAGGCCCCGGCACCGGGCAGGCCGTAGGACAGCAGCGCGTACGTGAGCCGGTCCAGGCCGATGCCCGCGCAGCAGGTCCCGTCGGCACCGAGCCCGCGCAGGTCGAAGGCGTCGGCGAACACCTCGCCGTGCGCGTTGACGCTCGCCACGGACAGCTCGCCGGTGCCCAGCGGCACCCGTACCTCGAACTTGCTCTTGTTGAGCAGCTGCGCCTCACGGGTCATGGTGGGCGCGTCCCCGAAGAAGGCGTCGGAGGCGCTGACGATGCGGTGCGGCACGCCGAGGTCGGCGAAGAACTCCGTGAACGCCTCCAGCATGCGCGCGAAGTCGCCCGCGACCTCCTCGGTGCCGCCCATCCGCACCAGTTCGAACATGCGGAACTCGCCGAGCCGCGTCGGGCCGTGGTTGTGCGACTCGTGCCGGAAGACCGGTCCCTCGATGCCGAACAGCCCGGTGCCGTACCGCTCCTTGAGCTCCGCCGCGTTGGCGTAGACGTGGTAGCAGGTGACCGGTGTGAGGACGGTGTCGGCCGGACGGTAGAAGGAGTCCCGTGCCTCGGTCTGGCCGGGCCGCAGCTGGGAGACGGTGACGCCGTCCCAGTACTGGTCGCGGATCCGGGCGACGGCGTTCACCAGGTTCGGGAACTTCTGGTAGTACCCGGCCCGGACCAGCACGTCGCGGGAGAGCTGCGCCGGCCCGCTCAGCAGCGGCGCGCCGAACGGCTCGGCGAGCCGCTCGCGGCACAGTCGGCGCACCCGGTCCATGGCCGCCGTCCACTCCGGGCCGTGCAGGTAGGCGCCCCGGGCCACGGCGATCCGGTGGTCGTCCTCGGGAGCGCGGCAGGTCAGTCCCGGCCGCCCGGGGTGCTCGGCGACGACCGTCACCGGCACCTCGCGGTGGCCGCGCAGGAAGTGGCGGACCATCTCCCCGAGTTCCGACTCGGTCGGGCCGGCGGGGACGCGGACCTCGACGCCCTTGTCCAGCGGTTCGACGGTGGTGCCTGCGTGGTGGAACGCGAGGGCCTTGCGCAGTTCGTCTGCCGCCTCGGCGCTCACCGGACGCTCATGGCGGTAACGTACGCCGTTCATGTGCCGCCCCCTCAGATGCGGTGGCGCATCGGGACCCAGTCGGCCAGCAGGATGGCCCGCTCGCCGGGCCGGTCGGCGCCGCCCTTGCGGATCGGGCCGACGTAGTGGCTGACGAGGTGGTCGGTGATGGCGTACGCCTCCAGGGGGTTCTCCATCTGGAACTCGGCGAGGCGGTCCGCCGGCGGGACGTCGTGGGGCTGCTTGCCCCGGTACTCGGGGGTGGCGATGAGGTTGGCGCCGCCCTCGGCGTTGTCCCGGTAGATCAGGTGGGCGAAGACGTAGGGCTCGCCGTCCTGGTGCAGCTCGTTCGGGGACGAGACGGCCTCCTGGTCGTCCTCCTCGATGTGCAGCTTGATCAGGTGGACGCCGACGTAGAGCGGCCAGACCGCGTCGTCCTCGCTCCAGCGGGTCTGCGAGAAGTCGAACTGGATCATGTCCAGCAGGAGCTTGTTGCCGCAGACCTCCTCGCTGATGGCCGGCAGGTTCCGCGTGACGTTCACGTACTCCGGGTTGTTGTCGCCCTGGTAGTAGCCGTTCATGCCCTCCCGGGCCTGGCTTTCCGTGGCGGGCATCCAGAAGAATTCCCGGGACCACGGCAGGAAGACGCCGCGGGCGTAGCGCCGGTACCGGCCGGAGCCGATCGCGTACGGGTCCTCCGGGAGATCTTCGTAGGCGGCCCGCAGTGCGCGGTAGTCGCTGTCCGTCTCGTCGATGCCGAATTCGGTGCCGAGATTCCAGCGGTCCCAGCCCTGGTGGGAGAGGGTCGAAGGATTTGCAGGCATAGCGAAAAGCTCCCCCGTTTTCGTAAGTCAGCAACAGGCACCGGAATTTAGTGCAGAGGAAGAGCTGCGGGCAACGTGACGTCAGTCACGAAAGATTCAGGCCGTAAGCCAAGTTGGCTGAAAAACATCTCGGCATCCAGCGGCTGATCAGGGAATTCTGCGCGGGCTGCGTGATCCAGCCTGGCCGTCCCGGTAAGCGGTGGGGTCCATTCCGCCCGTTTTCGCCACGTGTCATGGTGTCGCGCCGTAATCGCCGTGAAGGTTCAGGGGTCGATCTATGTTCGTTGACAAGCCAGTTGGCGCCTGGTTAGGGTTGTAGTTGCCAAGCATCTCTTTATTGAATAATGGGGGAATAATGCCGGACACCGTTATTGATGACCGAATCGCTGCGGTGCTGAGGGAGATTGCGGAACTTCCGGAGTCGTTCGAGATCACGCCCGACCAGGACCTCAAGTCCGACCTGAGCATCGATTCGCTCAAGCTGATCGACGTCGTCGTGCAGGTGGAGGCCGTCCTGGACGTCGAACTCGGCGACGACTTCTCCCGCGACCTCGTCACGGTGGGGGACCTCCAGCGGCACGTGAGCGAGCACGTAGCCGGCTGAACCCGCGCGCGTACCTGCCCCTCCGAAGCACCGCCCTGGAGAGTTGCGTTGTTTGAGTTCTCCCTCGGCCCGGTCGCGCTGTGCGCTCCGGGCCCGACGAACGGCACGGACGAGCACGAGGGCTTGCCGGCCGACCTGCACGAGGTGATCGGCACCGCAGGCGACCAGTTCCGCGACGCGTTCACCCGGACCTGCCTGTACCTCGCACTCGGTGCCGCGGACGCCTCCGGGGCGCGCGCGGACGGTGGTACGCGCACCGACGACACCGTCGTGATCGGTACCGAGTACGGCAACACGGCCGCCCTGGTCCGGCTCCAGCGCCACGCCGCGGAGAAGGGGAAGCTGCTGTCCGCCCAGTACTTCCCCAACGCCACGTCGAGTTCGGCGTCGGCGTTCGTCAACCTGCGCATCGGCTCGACGGGCCGCAACATGACCGTCAACGCGGGCGCCCTCACACCGGTGCTCGCCCTGTGGCAGGCTCTGTCGGCCCTGGACCGCGGACGCTCCGACGTCAGCCGCCTCGTCGTCGGCGACGTCTACGGGCCGGAGGCCGTCGCCGACGCGCGGCTCGACGCACCCGACGTGCCGTGCCGGGACGGCGTCGTCCACGCGTTCCTGCACACCGGCACCGACCTCACCGCGGAGTTCGCGTTCGGCGCCGCCGACGCGCCGCCGCCGGGCCTGGTGCGCACCGTCCGCAAGACCACCGCCCACAGCACCGGAGCCGACGGCGCCGGAGCCGACGGGGCGGCGCGCGTCGCCTTCGCGGAGCACAACAGCGCCTTCGCCACCCGCGCCTTCCTGGACCTCGTGCACACCCTGGAGCCGGCCGAGGGGGCCGTCCTCGAATGCCGTGCCACGGACGGCCGGCACGCCGCGGTGACGGTGACCCGGCGACACGCGAACACCGACAGCACGGACGGGGGGCACCGGTGAGTCAGGGAGCAGCAAGGATGGACCAGGGAGCGGAACGGGTCTTCATCACCGGCCTCGGCGTCATCTCGCCGGCCGGCGCGGGCACGGCCCCCTTCTGGGACGACCTGTGCGCGGGCCGCAGCCGTTTCGTGGAACTGCCGCCGCTCTACGCCGGGATGAAGCCCGGCATCCTCGGCGGCCGGGTGCCGCAGGAGGCCCGCGAGACCGCCCTGGCCGCCGTGGACGCGGTCACCCGCGAACGGCCGCGCGCCGCGTCCCTGTTCGCGGAGTTCGCCGCGCTGGAAGCGCTGGAGGACGCCGGCCTGGCCCCCGGCGACCCGGCGCTGCGCGACGCGGTCGTCTGCGTCGGCAGCAGCGACGGCCAGGCGGAAGCCCTGGAGGACGTCGTCGCCGGACGCCGGGAGCCCGCGGGGACCGGCGGCTTCTCCAGCTACTCCATCGCCCAGGGCGTGGCCCGCACGGTCGGTGCCACGGGTCCCGCCTACCTGCTGCAGAGCACCTGCGCCTCCGCGAACGTGGCGCTGTCGTGCGCCCTGGAGATGCTGCGCGCGGGCGTCGCCGACACCGCGGTCGTCGGGGGCTGTGACCCCTACTCGGAGAAGAACGTCATCGGGTTCAACACCCTCCAGGCGATCGGCCCCGTCCCCTGCAAGCCGTTCACCCGCGGCCGGCGCTACGTCACGCCGTCCGAGGGCGCGGGCATGTTCGTCCTGCAGACCGAGCGCGCCCTGCGCGCCGGCGCCACCCCGTACGCGGAGGTGCTGGCCACGGCCGTCAGCAACGACGCGAACCACCCCACGGCGCCGGACCGCGACGGCGTAGCCGCCTGCCACCGCAGGTCGCTGGAGGAGGCCCGCCTCAAGGCCGACGACATCGACGTGGTCTTCGCGCACGGCACCGGGAGCCGCGCCAACGACACCATCGAGGGCGGCATCTTCGCGGAGCACTACCCGCGGGCGGCGGTCACCGCGATCAAGGGCACCGTCGGGCACCTGATGGGAGCCGCCGGAGCCGCCAACGCCGTGGCGGCCTGCCTGGCGCTGCGGCACCGCCTCGTCCCGCCGACCGCGGTCGACCCCGACGACGTGGAGCCGGGTGTCAACCTCGTCACCGGCGCCCCGCTGGCCGTGCCGGACCTGCGGTACGTCCAGAACAACGCGTTCGGCTTCGGCGGGAACAACGCGATCAGTATCTTCCGGAACGTGTCGTGACACCTCCCCCGTCCCTCACCGGCGACAGCGCGGTCCTGCGGCTGTCCTCCGACGGACCGCTCGCCGTGCTGACCCTGGACAGCCCGCCGATGAACCTCTTCGACGAGGCGATGTGGGCCGCCTGGGCGGACGCGCTGGACTGGCTGACCGCCCACCCGCCGCGGGCACTGCTGGTGAGGGCGGAGGGCCGGGTCGTCAGCGCCGGCGTCGACGTGCGCGTCTTCGCCGAACTCGCCCCGGAGGACGCGGAGGCCTTCTGGCGGCGCCAACTGGGCCTCACCCGGGCGCTGGAGGCACTGCCCTGCCCCACCGTGTTCGCCGCGCACTCGCTGACCCTCACCGCGGCCTTCGAACTGGCACTGGCCTGCGACCTCGTGGTCGCCACCCCGCAGGCCCGGTTCGGACTGGTCGAGCGGAAGGTCGCGTTCACCCCGGCTATGGGCGGCACCCAGCGGCTGGCCGAGCGGGCCGGTGCGTCACGGGCCCGCGAACTCGTCATGACCGGCGACCTGTACCGCGCGTCCGTGCTGGCGGACTGGGGCGTGGTCAACGCCCTCTTCCCGCCGCCGTCGTTCGACGCCGACGCGCACGCCTACGCGATGCGGCTCGCCACCGGGCCCACCCGGGCGCACCGGGCGACCAAGGAGGTCGTACGGCGCTGCATGGACGGCGGCGTCCCCGCCGCCGACGCCTGCCTGCCCGCCCTCGCCGCCGCCGTGGCCGCCACCCGCGACCACAGCCGTGCCGTCACGGCCTTCCTGGCGGAGGGGCCGGACCACACGACGGACTACGCGGGCCACTGAGCCGCCCGCCGGGCAGGCCCGCGCCGCGCGGACCGGTCCCGCGGCCGCACCCCGCTATCCCCGGAGCGCCCCGGTCGTGCCCGCCGGGGCGCTCCGCGTGCCCGCACACGGTTCCGCGAGCGATCGGCGCAGGAAGTGTTGTCGGCAGGCGGCGTGCGGGTCTCCCAGTCGGCGGACGTCGGGTCGGCGGACGCGGACAGGGAGGAGCAGTCATGGAGAAGCGTGCGGAGCGGTCGGGGCGGGCGGCGGGTGGCCGGAGCGGTGGGCGCCGGCGCGGGCACCGGGTGGAGAAGCGCCGTCACCGGCGGGGGCGCCGAGGGGCCCGGGCGGGTGCCGTCCTGGCGGGTGCCGTGATCGTCGCGGGGATAGCCGTGGTGGGCGCGGTCGGGCTGGCCGTCAGGGACTCCGGTCCCCTCGGCGCGGCCTCGGCTGCCGCTTCCGCCGGTGACGCGGCCACCGGGGCGGCGGCCGGCGCGACCGCCGGGGCGGACGGCGGTGCGGTCGCGTCGCCCACGGCGGCCTCCCCGACCCCTTCGGGCGCGCCGTCGGCCGATCCGTCGCCGTCCCGGACGCCGTCGGCGTCGCCGTCGGCCGGGCCTTCGAAGGCCCCGGTGCCGCGCGCGGCGGCGTCCCCGGCGCGGAGCCGTACCGCCGAGCCGCGTTCCCCGCGTGCCGCGGCCCCCACCACGAAGGCGGGGACGGCGCCCAAGGGCGGTCCTGTCGGGCCCGATCCGACGCTTCCCGGGCCCCGTACGGCGTCCAGGAACGCGAGTGAGGCGGAGGCCATGTCGCTGAGGCTGCTCAACGCCGAGCGGGCGACGGTCGGCCTGCCTCCGCTGGCCCTGCGCGCTGACCTGAGCGACTTCGCCCGCAGGTGGGCCGCGCACATGAGCGCCTCGGGCTTCGGGCACTCCGGCGACGGCGACAGGGAGTACCTGGTGACCGGCGGCCGCACCTGGGTCGGGGAGAACATCGTGTGGTACAGCGACGCGTCGATGACGGCCCAGGAGGTGGCGGAGAAGTTCCAGTCCATGTGGCGGCACAGCCCGGGCCACTACAAGGCGCAGACGAGCGCGTCGTTCACCGAGGTCGGCGTGGGCATCCACCGTGACGAGTCCGGCTGGTGGGGCGTGCACAACTTCTCCGACGCCCGCTGACCCGCGGCGCCGCGCGTCCCCCGTGCCCGTCCGGCCGGGGCGGCCCGCCGGGCCGGTCCTGCGGTGCGGCCGGCCGGCGGGCCGTGCGGCGCCCGTCGCCGTCCGCGCACCTCCGGGCCCCGGCCGCCGCTCGGGCCGGCTCCCTGCGGCGCCGGGGGCCGGACGGCCGGAAGCCTGCCGCGGCGCCCCCTTGCTCCTGCGGCCTGTCGGTGCCGGCCGGCGCCCCTGCCGGTGTCGGGCCGTGCCGGTACCCGGCCCGTTGGGGGAGACGGGCCTCGTGGTGCCCCGCGCCCGCCCTGCGCCCGGCGACGACCGGTTCCCAGCGTCCCGGCACTCGTACGGGCGTACGGGCGTACGGGCGTGGGTGTGCCGGCCGGGGGCTGCGGGAGCCGGGCCGGGGGTGGTGCGATGCGGGAAAGGCGGTCCGATATCGGTTTTCCGTCGTCGGGCAGATCACGTTTACACCCTTCACGGGCCGGTCCGAGAATGGCGCAACTCCCCACCGGATCCTGACGCAAGGCACCCTCATGCCCCATGGACGCCCCCGCCCCGCCGACGCGCCCGACCACGAGCTGACGGCCCGCATCCGCAGCGGCGCGGACCAGGAAGCCGCCGCCGTCCTCTACGAGCGGCACGGGCCGTCCGTGCTCGCCTACGCGCGGGGCTGCTGCCGCAGTGCGCACACCGCGGAGGACCTCGCCTCGGAGGCGTTCGCCCGCACGCTGGAGGCGGTTCGGGCCGGGCACGGGCCCCACGCTGCCTGGCGCCCGTACCTGTTGACCGTCGTCCGGCGCACCGCGGCGGAGTGGGCGGCGTCCGAGCGGCGCACGGTGCTGTCGGAGGACTTCGAGCGCTGGTGCGACGGCCCGTCGGGTGCCGCCGACGCCGCGAGCGCCGAGGACCGGACGCTGCGGGACGAGGACCGCAGGCTGGTGCTGCACGGCTTCCGCTCCCTGCCGGAGCGGTGGCAGGCGGTGCTCTGGTACGCGGAGGTCGACCGCGAGCCGGCGGGCACGGTCGCCCGGCTCCTCGGCCTGAGCCGCAGCGGCGTCGCGTCGCTCACCGCCAGGGCCCGCGAGGGACTGCGCGAGGCGTACCTCGCCGCGCATCTGCGGCGTACCGGCGGGGACGAGGAGTGCCGCCGCTACGGTTCCCTCCTCGCCGCGGCCGCGCGCAGACCGGAGGCCCGGGCGAAGCGGGCTCTCGCGGCGCACCTCGACGCGTGCCCCGCCTGCCGCCGGGCGATGGCGGAGCTCACCGACCTGAACGAGCGGATCGGCGCCGTCCTCCCGGTCGCGGTGCTGCTGTGGGGCGGGGAGCGACTCGTCTCCGGCGCTGCCGCCACTGCGGCGGCCGGCGGGGCCGGCACCGCGGGCACCGCCGCGGCCACCCCCGCGGGCGGGGGCACGGCGGTG
>NZ_MKXB01000180.1 GCF_001865245.1 Streptomyces sp. CC53
CGGGTGCGTCGTGCGGGACCGCCGCGGTCGGGGGCCGGGCGGGGGACGCGGCGGCGCGGAGGTTCCTGGGGTGGCACTGCGTCACCTGCCGGAGGTCGTCGGTTCTGGTGTCGTCGCTTCCGGTGCCGCCGCCCGGGGTTCCGTCGTCTGCGGTTCGGTCCCCTGCGGGCCCGGTGCCTCCTGCGCCCCGGGCGCGGGGGCCGGGGCGGGCGGCGTCGCGCCGGCCGCGGCCGGGTCGGCGGCCGGAGGCTGCCCCGGGTCGGCGGCCTGCGGGGCGGTCGTGGAGCCGCCGGCCGGGGACGCCGCGGCCCCCGGGCCCTGCGCGGGGTCTACGTCCGCCGGACCGTGCGCCGCGGGGTCGGGGTCCGGGGCCGGCGACGGGGTGGGCGTGGGGGCAGGGCTCGGCAGTCCGCGCACGGTGCCGTCGGGCTCCAGGAAGGCGGGGCCGCCACCGGGGACCATGCCGAGCTCGCGGGCGCGGCGCTCCAGGGCGTCCGGGGCCGAGCGCGCGTCGACGTCCCGCTGGAGGGCCTGTTCCTCGTCGGTGAGGGCGGTGGTCTTCTTCTTGAGTTCGAGCAGCTTGAAGGAGCCCTGGCTGAGGGAGGTGTTGAGCAGCAGCAGGCCGATGAGGCCGCCGCCGAGGAAGAGGACGACGAGCAGGACGAAGGGGGTGCGGGCGGCGGTGCTGGGCCCGGACGGGAGGAGACCGGCGAGCCGGGCCGCCCGCCCCTTCAGGGGTCCTGCCTTCGTCACACGTCCTCCCTGATCCGTTCCGCGCCCCGCAGTCGTGCCGGCGCGGCGCGGCGGTTGCGGGCGACCTCCTCGTCGTCGGGGAGCCGGGCGCCGCGGGTGAGCAGCCTGAGCCGGGGCTGGTACTGCTCGGGCACGACGGGGAGCCCGGGCGGCGCGGTGCTCTCGGCGCCCGCCGCGAACACCTGCTTGACCAGTCGGTCCTCCAGCGAGTGGTACGAGAGGACGGCGATGCGCCCGCCGACGGCCAGGGCGGCGACGGCCGCGGGGATCGCCCGCTCCAGCACGGACAGCTCCCCGTTGACCTCGATGCGCAGGGCCTGGAAGGTGCGCTTGGCCGGGTTGCCGCCGGTGCGCTTGGCGGCCTGCGGCAGGGCGTCGCGGATCAGTTCGACGAGGCGGGCGCTGCGGCTGAACGGCTCCTTCTCGCGTTCCCGCACCACGGCGGCCACGATCCGCTTGGCCTGCTTCTCCTCGCCGTACGCGCGCAGGATGCGGACGAGTTCGCCGGGCGGGTAGGTGTTGAGGACCTCGGCGGCGCTGATGCCGGTCGTCTGGTCCATGCGCATGTCGAGGGGGGCGTCCTGGGCGTACGCGAAGCCGCGGTCCGCCTCGTCGAGCTGCATGGAGGAGACGCCCAGGTCGAACAGGACGCCCTGCACGCGGGGGACTCCGAGCCGGTCGAGCACCTCGGGGAGCTCGTCGTACACGGCGTGGACGAGGGTGGCGCGGTCGCCGAAGCGGGCGAGGCGCTCCCCGGAGAGCCGCAGCGCCTCGGTGTCCCGGTCGAGGGCGACGAGCCGGGCCTCGGGGAACCGGGTGAGCAGGGCCTCGCTGTGACCGCCGAGGCCGAGGGTGCAGTCGACGACGACCGCGCCCGGCTGCTCCAGGGCGGGGGCGAGCAGGTCCAGGCACTCCCGGAGCATCACGGGAACGTGCCGGTCGCTCCCGTCCGGTCGTCCGCCGCCGTCGTTCTCGGGGAGCTCCGTCCCGGTCGACCCGGCGGCACCCCCATCGCGCCCTGTCATCTGCCCTCTCAGGTCCGGCGCGGCGTACGTACTGCCAGGTCCGCGCTGGTCCGTACTGCCCGCACACGCGGAGCGGGGACCGCGGTCACCGGCGGAATCCGCTCGGCGCCCCCTGGCCTCCCGTGAACTCCGCGCCACTCTAGTCGACCGCCCGGCCTGGTCAATCAACCGGACAGCGCGTCGCCCGAGGCCGGCGCGGGCGGGGAGGAAACGGGCGGATCCCCTGCCCGACAGAGGACGCCTCACCTGTGGGTTACCTCACACCCTGGGCCCTTGGTGTCCTTTGTCCCACTCTCACAGCGGGCCCGTCCGGCGGGTGCCCACTAACGTCGTAGCCATGTCGACTTCCGCGCACCTCTCCACCGACTCGACGCACGCCGGACGGACGGGCGGGACGGTCACGGACCGCCTCGTCGAGGCAAACCGTCACTACGCCTCGGAGTTCACCGACCCGGGCATGGATGCGCGGCCCGTGCTGAAGGTCGCCGTCGTGGCCTGCATGGACGCCCGCCTCGACCTGCACGCCGCCCTCGGCCTCAACCTCGGCGACTGCCACACCATCCGCAACGCGGGCGGCGTGGTCACCGATGACGTGATCCGCTCGCTCACCATCAGCCAGCGTGCCCTGGGGACCAGCAGCATCGTCCTCGTGCACCACACCGGGTGCGGCCTGGAGAAGATCACCGAGGGTTTCCGCGACGAACTGGAGCAGGAGGTCGGGCAGCGCCCCACCTGGGCCGTGGAGGCCTTCCGTGACGTGGACCAGGACGTGCGGCAGTCGATGCAGCGCGTGCGGACGTCGCCGTTCCTCCAGCACACCGGCGACGTGCGGGGCTTCGTCTTCGATGTGACCACGGGCCTGCTCCGCGAGGTCGACCCGGCGTCGTCGGACGGGCAGGAGACGGCACAGCAGCACTGAGTGACCGGACGGAACCGACCAACAGCTGACATATCGCCCACACTTATCCACAGGCGAGTGACACCGCGCTGAACGACAACAAGAATGCGGGAGTGACACCTCCTCCGGAACGGTCGCCGGTCCGGAGGTGGTGTCCGTGTTTCTGAGCTGGGCCCCGCCGCGGAGTGTCGTGCGACGGCCCCCCGACGATGGGCCGAGGAGGGCCGGGTGACGACCTATGACGACCGAGCGAACGGTGGGGGCGCCCCCGCACGGACGCAGCCGGACGCCGGGGAGGACCTGACCGCCGCGGCGGAGCGGATCCGCCGGTCGGTCGAGGCGGTGATCGAGGGCAAGCCCGAGGTCGTGCGGCTCGCGCTGACCGTGCTGCTGGCCGAGGGCCACCTGCTGATCGAGGACGTCCCCGGGGTCGGCAAGACGATGCTTGCCAAGGCGCTCGCGCGGTCCGTGGACTGCTCCGTGACGCGGATCCAGTTCACCCCGGACCTGCTGCCGTCCGACGTGACGGGCGTCTCGATCTACGACCAGCAGCGCCACGAGTTCGAGTTCAAGCCGGGCGCGGTGTTCTCGCAGATCGTGATCGGCGACGAGATCAACCGTGCCTCGCCGAAGACCCAGTCCGCACTGCTGGAGTCACTGGAGGAACGCCAGGTCACGGTGGACGGGCGCTCGTACGAGCTGCCCGAGCCGTTCATGGTGGTCGCCACGCAGAACCCGGTGGAGATGGAGGGCACGTACCCGCTCCCCGAGGCGCAGCGGGACCGCTTCATGGCGCGCGTCTCCATGGGCTACCCCAGCGCAGACGCGGAGCTGCGGATGCTGGCGGCGCACGGCTCGGCGTCCCCGCTCGACGGGCTCCAGCCGGTCGCGCACGCCCACGACATCCTCAAGCTGATCGACTCGGTCCGCGGTGTCCACGTCGCGGAGGCGGTCCAGCGGTACGCCGTGGACCTGGTCGGGGCGACCCGGATCCACCCCGAGCTGAGACTGGGCGCCTCCCCCCGGGCAACGCTGCACCTGCTGCGCGCCGCGAAGGCGTCCGCGATGCTGAGCGGCCGCGAGTTCGCGCTGCCCGACGACCTGCAGGCGCTCGCCGTGCCCGTCCTCGCGCACCGGCTGCTGCTCACCGCGCAGGCACAGATGAACCGGCGCACCGCGGAGCAGGTCGTCGTGGACATCCTGCAGCGCACACCGGTGCCCGCGGCGGGCGGCCAGCCGCCGGCCGGCGCCTACTACGGCCAGCGGCACCCCGGCCTGCGGCGGCTGTGATGACGGCCGAGGCACCCGGCGCCGGGCCGGACGGCCCGGCCAGGGGCGGGCTGCGCGGCGCCCTCGGCGGACTGACCACCCGCGGCAGGTCCTTCCTGGCCGCCGGCATGGCGGCGGCGGTCTGCGCCTACGTGCTCGGACAGACGGACCTCCTGCGGGTCGGGCTGCTGCTGGCCGTGCTGCCGCTGGTGTGCGTGGCCGTGCTGTACCGCACCCGCTACCGGGTCACGGCGGGGCGGCGGCTGACGCCGCAACGGGTGCCCGCGGGCTCGGAGGCCAGGGTGCAACTGCGCATGGACAACGTCTCCCGGCTCCCCACCGGCCTGTTGATGCTCCAGGACCAGGTGCCGTACGTGCTGGGGCCGCGGCCGCGGTTCGTCCTGGACCGGGTGGAGTCGGGCGGCAAGCGCGAGGTGTCGTACCGGGTGCGTTCCGACCTGCGGGGCCGCTACCCGCTGGGACCGCTCCAGCTGCGGCTGGGCGACCCGTTCGGGATGTGCGAGCTGACCCGCTCGTTCGCCGCGCAGGACATGCTGACGGTCGTGCCCCGCACGGAGGCGCTGCCGCCGGTACGGCTGGCCGGCGAGGCTCCCGGGTACGGCGACGGGCGGCAGCGCTCGCCGGCCCGGTCCGGCGAGGACGACGTGATCCCGCGGGGCTACCGCCACGGCGACGACCTGCGCCGGGTGCACTGGCGGTCCACGGCCCGGTACGGGGAGCTGATGGTGCGCCGCGAGGAGCAGTCCCAGCAGGCCCGCTGCACCGTGCTGCTGGACACCCGGGCCGTCGGCTACGAGGGCAGCGGTCCGACCGCGCCGTTCGAGTGGGCGGTCTCCGGCGCCGCCTCGGCCGTCACCCACCTGTTGGAACGCGGCTACAAGGTCCGCCTGCTGACGGACACCGGGGAGACGATGCCCGGGAACGGCTCCGACGGCCACCCCGCCTCCGGGTTCGACCCGGCGGAGACCGCGGGCCTGATGATGGACATGCTCGCGGAGGTCGACCACTCCGACGAGGACGACCTCTCCGGCGCCTACGAGGTGCTGCGGGACGGTGGTGAGGGCCTGCTGGTGGCCTTCCTCGGGACCTTGGACGAGGAAGAGGCGGCGCTGGTCGGCGGCTTGCGCAAGCGGTCCGGGGCGGCGGTCGCCTTCGTCATGGACCGGCACGCCTGGTCCGGCGCCCGGTCCGGCGGCCCGCCCCCCGACAGTGGTGCCGGCACGGGTGCGGGCACCGTGCGGCGGCTGCGGCAGGCCGGGTGGACGGCGGTCGCGGTGCGGCCGGGCGACGAGCTCGCCGACCTGTGGCGGCACGCCGGGCACACCCCGGGCGGCGCCGCAGGTTCCGAGGAGACGGCGGGCCACTCGGGGGGTTGGTCATGAGCACGGACGTACGACTCTCCGTATGTGCCCTTCTCGCGACGCTGACTTCGGCGTGCGCCCTGATCCCGCTGGTCAACGGCGGCGACTGGCTGGTGCTCGCGGGAGTGCTGCTCGCCGTGGTCTGCACGGCGGGCGTCCTGGCACGCCGGGTGCCGCTGGCCCGCCCGCTGACGGCGCTGCTCCAGGTCGCGGTGGTGCTGGTGCTGCTCACGCTGGTGTTCGCCCGGGACCACGCACTCGCCGGGCTGCTGCCCACGCCGCAGACCTTCGAGTGGTTCGCCACGCTCCTGACGCGGGGCGCCGACGACGTCGGGCAGTACGCGATCCCGGCGCCGACGACCGACGGCATCGAACTGATGCTGGTCGGCGGGGTGCTGCTCATCGGCCTGGCGGTGGACCTGCTGGCCGTGACCTTCCGCAGCGCGGCCCCGGCCGGACTGCCGCTGCTCGCCCTGTACTCGGTGGCGGCCGGGCTGTCCGGCGGGGGCGGGCTCAGCTGGCTGTGGTTCCTGCTGGCCGCCGCGGGGTACCTCGTGCTGCTGTTGGCCGAGGGCCGGGACCGGCTCACGCAGTGGGGCCGGGTCTTCGGCGGCACGGGGCGCCCGCTCCGGCCGGGAGTCCCGGCGTCCCGCTCGGCGGCTCCGCTGCGCACCGGCCGGCGGATCGGCGCCGTCGCGCTCGGCATCGCCGTGGCCGTGCCCGCGGCGCTGCCGTCGATGGGCGGCGGTCTGCTGAACCAGGGCGGGGGCGGCGAGGGCGCGAACGGAGGCACGATCTCGGCGGTCAACCCGCTGGTGTCCCTGCAGGACAGCCTCAAGCAGCCGTCGGACCGCGAAGTGCTGCGCTACCGGAGCACCGCGGAGGACCGCGATGAGCTGTACCTGCGGCTCGTCGCGCTCGACCAGTTCGACGGCACCGCCTGGAAGACCTCCGTGCGGGCGGTTCAGGACGTGCCGGAGCGGCTCCCCGGGCCCGCGGGGCTGAGCGGCCGGGTCGGCGCGACGGAGATCACGACGAACATCTCCGCGTCGGGTGCGTACGAGCAGAAGTGGCTGCCCATGCCGTTCCCGGCGACCGCCGTGGACATCGCCGGCCGCTGGCGGTACGAGCCGGTGGGCCGGATGCTCGTCGGGGACGACGGGCAGACCACGAGCGGCGTGCAGTACTCCGTCAGCAGCCTGGCCGTGACCCCGACGGCCGAGCAGCTCTCCGCCGCCCCCGAGGCGCCCGGCACCCTGCTGCGCGAGTACACGCGGGTGCCGGACTCGCTGCCCGCGGACGTGAAGGCCACCGCGCTGAGGGTCACGGCAGGTGCGTCGAACGACTACGAGCGCGCGGTGCGGCTGCAGGACTGGTTCACCACGAAGGGCGGCTTCCGCTACGACGTCGAGGTGTCGTCCGGCACGGGCGTCACGGCGATCTCCCGGTTCCTGAAGGACAAGGAAGGGTTCTGCGTCCACTTCTCCTTCAGCATGGCGGCGATGGCCCGCACGTTGAACATCCCGGCACGGGTCGCCGTGGGCTTCATGCCGGGCAGGGCGACGGCGGACGGCACGGTCTCCGTGGGGATCCGCGACGCGCACGCCTGGCCGGAGCTCTACTTCGAGGGAGTGGGCTGGACCCGCTTCGAGCCGACGCCGTCGCGGGGCTCCACGCCGGAGTACACGCGGCCGCGTGCCCCGGAGGGTGAGGACCCTGCGCCGGCGTCCTCCGCGCCGGCCGCATCGGCGGCCCCATCCGCGGCGGGACCGTCGCCCTCGGACAGCTGCGCGGCGCCTTCGGGCGCCCCGCTGCTCGCCGGGACGGTGCCCTGCCCCGGGGCCTCGCCGCAGGGCGGCGGGCCGGGACAGGACTCCGACGCGGCGCTGGGCCCGCTGCTGCTGGTCGCAGCCGGTGCCGCGGCCGTGGTGCTGGTCCCGCTGCTGCCGATGCTCTGGCGGCGGCGGGTACGGGCCCGCAGGCTCGGCCCCCGGGGCCGGACCGCCGACGACGTGGTGGCCCGCACCCTCGCGGTGTGGGAGGAGGTCGTCGACACGGCCTGGGACCACGGGATCGCCCCGGACGGGTCACTGACGGCGCGCGGTACCGCCGACCGGCTGGTGCGGCTCGGCGAGCTGGACGGAGCGGCCACCGAGGCGGTGCACCGGGTGGCGGGCGCGGTGGAGCAGGTGCTGTACGCGCCGCTGCCGCGGGCCACGCCCGGCCTCGCGGAGGACGCCGCTCGGATACGGGCCGGGCTGCGTGCCCGGCTGGGCCGTGGGCCCAGACTGCGGGCCGTGCTGGCGCCGCGGTCCGCGGCCCGTGTCGGCTGGGCCCTCGCGGACCGCTGGGCCGCCCTCGGGCGTCGGCTGACGGCACTGCGCACCGGGCCGGCCCGCGCCTGGTCCACCCTGCTGGGGCGCCCGTCGCGCCAGCGCGGCTGAGAAACGGGGCCCGGCCGTGCTCCTCCGCGCCGGAGCGGCGGAGCGGCCGGACACCCGGCCGGGCGCTGCGGCCGGGAGCCGGTCGAGCCCGGCAGGAGCCCTGCGCGACCTGAACGGCCCTCGCCCCAGCCTGCGGCCGCGGCCGCAGGCCGCGGCCGCGCGCCCTGCGCGACCTGGGTGACCGCTGCCTGAGCCCGAGGTGAGGCACCGGGAAACGCTGCCTGAACCCGGCAATGAAGTGCCCCTGCTCCCCGAGTTCGGTTCGGACGGTGCAGCCGCCGTAGGCCCGGCACGGCCGGGGGCGGCCGCCGCAGGCCGGGGAGGGGGGACACGGGAAGGCCCCCACGAGCCCGGGGTGGGAGCGCAGGGGCGGCGGGCCGGGCGGCGAGGCTCGCGCGTCGCCCGCGCCGGTCCGGGGGGCGCGCTCCCACGGCTCGGCGGTGCGGTGAGGGCACCGCCTGCCCCGGCCCCGGGTGCTCGTGCAGCTTCCGAAGGGCAAGAAGGGGGGTCCGGTCGTACCCGTGCCTGAGCCACCTCCGCCAGGTTGCGGACATGGGTGAGGGGTGACCGCTCCCAGCGGTCACCCCTCACCCATCATGTCCGTCTGTGCGGCCCCGGCTCAGTGGCCCTGTTCGTCGCGCCGGCGCTGCCAGCGCTCCTCGATCCGGTTCATCACCGAGCGGCGCTGCCGCTGCGCGCGGCCGCGCGGCGCGCTGCCGGCAGCCGGCTGCTCACCCGGCTTCGGAGCCTTGCGCCACCCGGTCACGGCGAGGACCGCGCATCCGAGCATGACCAGGAAGCCGACGACGCTGAGCCAGATCAACTGGGCGACCATTCCGGCCATGAGGAGCGCGATACCCACCAGAAAGCCTGCGATGGCCTGGTAGACCCGTCGCCGGGTGTACGTACGCAACCCGGTTCCCTCGAGCGCTGTCGCGAACTTGGGATCTTCGGCGTACAGCGCTCGCTCCATCTGCTCGAGCATTCGCTGCTCGTGCTCCGAGAGCGGCACGGCGTCCTCCTCATCGTCGGTCGCGGGGTGCGACCGGTATGCGGCCCTTTCAGGATAGGCAGGGAATCGCCCCCGTGAAACCCGCCCTGGGTGCCAACTGCCGATCGGACCGCGATGCCGGTTCGGCTGGTGAGGCGTTGATTCCCCGTCGTCCGAACCGTCATGCCGGATGGTGTCCCTCGATCATACGGGGATCCTGGCGTGAACGGGGCGCCTGTGGCGTACTCCATCTGCGGTTGCGCCGCTGATCAGGAGCCGTCCCGGCTCAGGCGCGCTTTTCACCCAGGACGTGCAACTGGGTGGCGACCGCATGGAAGGCGGGCAGCTCGGCCGCGGCCGCCTCCAGCCGGAGAAGCGCCTCCTGGGCACCCGGTTCCGTGTCCACGAGGACGCCGGGAACCAGATCGGAGAAGATCCTCACCCCGTGCACGGGGCCGACGTCCAGACCGGCGGCCGCGACGGCCTCGGAGAGCTGCTCGGCGGTGAAGCGGCGCGGCACGGGGTCGCTCTCGCCCCAGCGCCCGGAACCGTCGGCGAGCGCCCGACGGGCCTCCGTGAAGTGCCCGGCCAGGGCCCGGGCCAGGACGGCGCCGCCGAGGCCGGCGGCGAGCAGGCTCAGGGCGCCGCCGGGACGCAGTGCCTCGCCGGCGAGGCGGACGCCTTCGGCCGGGTCGTCCACGTACTCAAGCACTCCGTGGAGGAGCACCACGTCGAAGCCGTCGCGCTCGACGACGTCGAACAGGTCGTGGATGTCGCCCTGGACCCCGCGGACGCGGTCGGCCACTCCCGCCTCGGCGGCGCGGCGCTCCAGGGCGAACAGTGCGTTGGGGCTCGGGTCGACCACGGTCACGCGGTGCCCCAGGCGGGCGACAGGCACCGCGAAGTGGCCGCTGCCGCCGCCGGTGTCGAGGACGTCGAGCCTGTCCTTGCCGGTGGCCTTGACCCTGCGATCGAGGGCGTCCTCAAGAACGTCCCACACCACGGCGGTACGGAGGGAGGCGCGGGGGCGCTGCGGGTCCGACACGGCAGTTGACTCCTCGGTGACGGTCTACGGACCGTCCCAGCCTATGGCCTCCGGGGAGGTCCTCGGTCGCGGTGCCCCGCCCGGCGTGAGCAGGCGCTCCGCGAGGCGCAGGAACATGCCGGTGTCGCGGATCAGGTCGTCGGCGTCCCGCGCGGTGGCCGCGCCCGGTATGCCGGCTTCCGCACGGGCCCTGCGGGCGGCGCCGGCGGCGAAGAGCGCGCTCCACTCGGCGAGCTCCGGTGCGGTCTCGGGCAGGACGTCCCAGGCACTGCGGATCCGGCGGCGGCCGCGGGGGTCCCGCTCGGGGCGGCCCCGCACGGCGATCACCGCGGCGGCGGTGCGCAGGGCGGCGAGGTGGGCCGTGGCGTACCGCTCGTTCGGCTCGTCGAGGGCGGCGGCTTCGGCTAGGCCGGCGCGCGCCCGGGCGAGCAGGTCGCGTGCGGCGGGCGGCGCGGCGGCGCGGCGCGGCACGGGGTGGACGTCGCTCGCCATAGCGGACCTCCTGGCGTCGGGGGACGGCACGTCGATCGTCTGCGTCCAGGGTGCGCCGCACCACTGACAATCCACTCTGACCTGCGGTTTTGCCATGATCTTCGACAAGCTGTAGCTTTTGGACTGACTGGTCAGTTCAAAAGAGTTGGGGGAGGTCCGTGGAGAGCCCGGACACAGAGAGCCCTGCCGACATCCGCGCCGACGGCACGCCGTCGGCCGCCCCGGCCGACCGTCCGGCCGAGCAGCCCGCCACCGGTACCAGAGCCGCCGGGGACACCGCCGCGCGCGGCGGGCGCGCCGCGAGAGGCACCGGGGCCGTGCGTACCGCGAAGGACGCGGCCAAGGGATCCGCCGCGCCGGCCGCCGCAGAAGGCGGCAGCGACCAGGACGCCGGCACCCCGGAGGCGGCCCTTGCCCCGGCCCCCCGGGACTCCTCCGAGGGCGCCGCCGCGTCCGGGAACGCCGCGACAGCCGGTGCACCCACCGCCCGCACCGCGGCCACTCGCACCGCGGTCTCCGCCGTCCCGGGCACCGGGTCGGCCGGAGCCCCGGCCCGCCGGTCCGCGGGCAGGGTGCGCTCCCGCAGGGCCGGGTCCGCGAACGCCGTCGTGGGCACCGCGAAGGACGACACGCGCAGCACCGCGGACGACGACCGCTCCAGGGGGACGGGCTCCCCGGACCGCGGCGCGGCCGTCCGCGTGGAGGGCCTCGGGGTGAAGGGCCCCCGCGGGTGGGCGTTCCGCGGGGTGTCCGGCGCGGCGGCACCCGGGTCGCTGGTCGCGCTCGCCGGGCCGTCGGGCACGGGGAGGACCTGCCTGCTCCTCGCCCTGACCGGGCGCATGCGGATCAAGGAGGGCCACGCCGACGTCGGGGGGCTGCGGCTGCCCCGCAAGATGGCCGCCGTCCGCCGGATCAGCGCCCTCGCGCACGTGCCCGGCGTGTCCGATCTGGACCAGGCGTTCACGGTGGGAGAGCACCTGAGGGAGGCGGCGCTCCTGCGGCGGCGCTTCGACGGCTCCCCGCTCGCCCTGCTGCGCCCGCGCGCCGAGCGCGCCGCCGAGAACCGGCGCCGCATCGACGCGGCCCTGGCGACCGCGGGCCTGGACCCGCAGAGCCTGCCGAAGGGCGAGCGGACCTCCGTGCGCGACCTGGAGCGGCTGGAGGCGCTGCGGTTGTCGCTCGCCCTGGCGCTCGTCGGCGAACCGCGCCTGCTGGCCGTGGACGACACCGACCTGAAGCTCGGCGAGGCCGACGAGGCGGCCGTGTGGACGGCGCTGCGCGCCATCGCCGACAGCGGCGTCACGGTGCTGGCCGTCTGCGCGGAGGCACCCGCGCAGGCCGACACCGTCATCCGTACGGAGGGCGGCACCGGTGACGGCGGGGAGGCCCCTGCCGTCACCGCGAAGACACGTACCGACGGCACCGGTGGCACCACCGCCGCCGGGAGCCGGCACACCCACACCGGGGACCCCGGGAAGACCGAGGAGGGGGCGGCGGATGCGCTCGCCGAAACTGGCCGCGCTTGAGCTCAGGCGGTTCGGGCGCGGCAAGCTGCCGCGCGCCGCGCTGGTCGCGATCCTGCTGCTGCCGCTGCTGTACGGCGCGCTGTACCTGTGGTCGTTCTGGGACCCGTACGGCAGGCTCGACCGGATCCCGGTGGCGCTCGTGAACGACGACCGGGGCGCCACCGTCGACGGCAAGAAGGTCAACGCCGGCGACGACATCACGGAGGGCCTGCGCGAGAGCGCGGTCTTCGACTGGCACGAGGTCAGCGACGCCGAGGCCCGCGAGGGCGTCGAGGACGGCACGTACTACCTGTCGCTCACCATGCCCGCCGACTTCAGTGCGCGCATCTCGTCCAGCTCGGGCGACTCCCCCGAGACGGGCGCGCTGGAGGTGCGGACCAACGACGCGAACAACTACATCGTCGGGCAGATCTCCCGGTCGGTGTTCTCCGAGGTCCGTACCGCGGCGTCCACGAAGTCGTCCCGCTCGTTCCTCGACAAGATCTTCATCTCGTTCTCCGACATCCACGACGCGACGGAGAAGGCCGCCAAGGGCGCCAACGACCTGAAGGACGGCGTCGGCAAGGCCAAGAAGGGCTCGGACGACCTCGTCGACGGCGTGGGGAAGACCAAGAACGGCAGCAGCGGCCTGGCGACGGGTCTGAAGAAGATCGACTCCGGTGCCTCCGAGCTGGTGACCGGCACCCGCGAGATCGCCAAGGGCACCCAGCAGCTGGCCGACCGGGTCAACGGGGCGGCGGCGCAGGCGCGTCCGTACCTGCGGGACAACGGCAAGAAGATCGGCGACACCGCGCGCCTGGTCTCCGACACGTCCAAGGCCGCGCAGCACAACCTGGACCGGATCGTGGAGCGCGGTCCCGCGGCGCGCACCGCCGCGCATGTGTCCGCCGACCGGCTCACCGCCGCGCACACGAAGTACTGCGAGAAGGGCGAGGGCCTGGTCGACCCCACCCCCGAGGTGTGCGAGGGCCTGAAGGACGCCAAGGTCGCCGCGGCCGACGTCGCGGTCATCGCCGACGACCTCGCGGAGATCGCCGAGGACAGCGGCGGCGACCTGAAGAAGCTCGACGCGCAGCTCAAGGACCTCCAGAAGAAGGCCGACGACCTCGCCAAGCGGGCACCGCACCTGACCAGCGACGTGGACTACGCCGTCTCGAAGATCAACGAGCTGAACACGGGGGCCCAGAAGGTCGCCACCGGCATGTCGGAGCTGCACAAGGGCATCACCAAGAGCAAGAACGGCGCCGTCAGCCTCGACTCGGCGCTCGGCAGGATCAAGAAGGGCGCCACGGACCTGAGCGGCGGGCTGTACCAGCTCAAGGGCGGCTCCAAGGAGCTGGCCAGCGGCCTGGACAAGGGCGTCGAGCAGATCCCCGACTACGGCAAGGAGGACCGGGAGCGCCGTACGGAGGTCATGGCCGACCCGGTCAAGCTGGCCTCGCAGTCGCTGCACAAGGCGGCCAACTACGGCACCGGCTTCGCCCCGTACTTCATCCCGCTGTCCCTCTGGGTCGGCGCGATGGTGGCGTACATGCTGATCCAGCCGATGAACCGGCGGGCTCTCGCCGCGGGCGCCTCCGCGTGGCGGATCGCGTTCGCGGGCTGGCTGCCCGTCGCGGCGATCGGGCTGCTCCAGGTCGCCGCGCTGATGTCGGTGCTGCACTGGGGACTCGGCCTGGAGATGGCCCGCGCCTCCGGGACGGTGGCCTTCCTGGCCCTGGTGACGGGGTGCTTCGCCGCGATCATCCAGTGGCTGAACGCGCGCTTCGGCGCGGCGGGCCGGATCCTGGTGCTGGCGGTGCTGATGCTGCAGCTCACGTCGGCGGGCGGCACCTACCCCGTGCAGACGAGCCCGGGCTTCTTCAACGCGATCCACCCCTACCTGCCGATGACGTACGTCGTCGAGGCGCTGCGGCGGCTGATCACGGGCGGCGGCACGGGCCCGGTCTGGCAGGCGTGCGCGGTCCTGGCCGCGTTCACGGTGGGCGCCCTCGCCCTGACGGCCCTGTCCGCACGACGCAAGCAGGTGTGGACGTTCGACCGTCTGCACCCCGAGCTGAGCCTCTGAGCCTGTCACGGGCAGGAAGGACCCACCGGAGCTGTGAGAATCGACGCCATGGACACGCAGAGCCCCCGACGGCAGGCCACCCGTACGAAGCTGTACGAGGCGGCTGTGACCCTGATCGCCGAGCAGGGCTTCTCGGCGACGACGGTCGACGAGATCGCCGAGCGCGCCGGGGTCGCGAAGGGCACGGTCTACTACAACTTCAAGAGCAAGACCGAGCTCTTCGAGGAGCTGCTGCGGCACGGTGTCGGGCTGCTCACGGCCTCGCTGCGCTCCGCCGCCGACGAGACGGCGGAGCGCGGCGGGACCCGGGTGGAGGCACTGGACGCGATGATCAGGGCCGGCCTGGTCTTCATCGACCGGTACCCGGCCTTCACCCAGCTGTACGTCGCCGAGCTGTGGCGCACGAACCGTGCCTGGCAGTCCACGCTGCTGGTGGTGCGCCAGGAGGCGGTCGCCGTCGTGGAGGACGTACTCCGCGAGGGCGTCGAGAACGGCGAGCTGAGCGGGGACATCGACATCCCGCTCACCGCCGCCGCGCTGGTCGGGATGGTGCTCGTCGCCGCCCTGGACTGGCAGGCGTTCCAGCGGGAGCGGTCGCTCGACGATGTCCACGCCGCGCTGTCGCGGCTCCTGCACGGGAGGGTCAGCGGCCGGCACTGACGGGCGGCGCACGGTCCGACCGGTCCAGGACGACCGACCCGGGACCGGACCGCGGCCGGCGGGGCGCCTCGGGTGGCCCGCGCCTGCGGCGCGCCTGAGCGGCGGCCTCGCTGCGCGCCCGCCCGGTGCACCGCAGGGACGCAGAAAGGCGCCGGTCCGGCGAGGCTCGATCCCCCCGAGCCCCGCCGGACCGGCGCGCTGTTCCCCCGGTCTTCCCCCGTTCCCCCGTTTCCCCGTGCGGTCGGTACGCGGCACCCGCTCCGCCGCCCCGTGTCGGCGGCGCCGGCACCGCGTCCTTCCGTGGTCCCCACTCTTCCGTCCCGACGGGCCGCGGCCCATCCGCATCGCTACTCATCCCGCGGGATGAGTACGGATACTCAGAGCCCGCGCCGCTGACTACGATCGACGCTCGTGTCCGTACTCCCCCTGGTCTTCACAAGCGGCTGGGCGAGCGGGATCAACGCGTACGCGGTGGTCCTGCTCCTCGGCATATTCGGCGCGACCGGTGTCGCGGAGGGCGTCCCCGAGACGCTCCAGCGCCCTGACGTCCTGATCGCGGCCGGTGTCCTCTTCCTGGTCGAGGCGGTGGCCGACAAGATCCCCTACGTCGACAGCGCCTGGGACTCCGTCCACACCGTGGTCCGCCCGCTGGCGGGCGCCGTCGTGGCGGCCCTGCTCGCGGGCGAGAGCGGCTCGCTGCCGGAGCTGGCGGCGGGTGCGGTCGGCGGCACCACGGCGCTGGTCAGCCATCTGGTCAAGGCCGGTACGCGCATGGCCGTCAACACCTCCCCCGAGCCGGTCAGCAACATCGCCGTCAGCCTCGCCGAGGACCTGGGCGTCGCCGGGCTCATCACCTTCGCCGTCTTCAACCCGGTGGCCGCGGCGGTCATCGCCGCCGTCCTGCTGGCGCTGGGCGTGGCCGCGGTGCTGTTCCTGGTCGGCCGCATCAGGCGGTTCCGGCGCCGGCGCGCGGAGCGGCGCGCCGAGAAGCGGATGGCCGCCGCCGGGCCGGTCCCACCGCCCCCGACGGGCTGAGCCGTCCCCAGCCGCCCCTGCCCGCGACCCCGTCCCCGCTCCCGGCACCTGCCGGGGCGGGCCTCCGACGGCGGCTTATAGAGTCCTGGCATGGCACGGATTGCGGTGATCGGCGCCGGGATGGGCGCCCTGGCGGCTGCCGCCCGGTTGGCCGTGGCGGGCCACCGGGTGACGGTGTACGAGCGGACGGAGACGTACGGCGGGTCGGTCCGCCGGTTCGAACGGGACGGTTTCGCCTTCGACACCGGACCGGGTCTGCTGCACCTGCCGGCCGTCTACCGGGACCTGTTCGTGAAGACGGGCAAGGAGCCGCTGGAGGCGTGCGTCGAGCTGACACAGGTGGACCCGGCGAGCCGGCACGTCTTCGCCGACGGCTCGGCGGTGTCCTTGCCGAACGCCTCCCGGGCCGGGGTCGTCGCGGCCCTGGACGGCGCGCTCGGCGCGGGTTCCGGGGAGCGGTGGGCGGCGTTCCTGAACCGGGCGCGTGAGGCGTGGGACCGGTCGCGGCGGCCCCTATTGGAGGAGCCGCTGCCGCTCGACCCGTCGCCGTTCTCCCGCGACCCGTACCCCGCGCCGCCGACCGGGCTGCTGCGCCGGAGGGCCGCCACACTCGCTGAGGTCGGGCGCAGGGAACTCGGTGACGAGCGGCTCGCAGCACTGTTGGAGGGGTACGCCCTGGCGTACGGGCTGGCCCCGGCCTCCGCGCCCCCGTCCGCCGCCGTCCTGCCGTACATGGAGCAGACGTTCGGCACGTGGTACGTGCGCGGGGGCCTGCGGTTGCTGGCCGACGCGGTGTACGAGCGGTGCGTGGCCCGGAAGGTCACGTTCGTGTTCGGGGCGGCCGTGGCGCGGGTCCGGGAGGAGGACGGGCGCGCGGCCGGGGTGGAGCTGGCGGACGGGCGGTTCGCGGAAGCGGACCACGTCGTGGCCGGGGCGCCGGTGCCGGCGCTGTACCGGGAGCGGGTGCTGCCGGGGTCGGCGGAAGGCCCGCCGCGGTTCGCGTCGGGGGTGCGGACCGGGCGGGTCGTGGTGTGCCTGGCGCTGCGCGGGGCGCGGGACGAGCAGGCCGCGCACAGGACGGTGGTCCACGCGCCGCCCTCGGGCGGTGAGTCGTCGGCCCTCGCGAGGGGCGGACAACTGCCCGAGCGGCCCACGGTGACGGTGCTGCGCCCGGACGATCCCGCGCTGCGCCCGGACGGGGGGCACGAGGCGGTGACGGTGACGGCGACGGTCCCGGCGGGCGGCCTGTGGGGCGGCGGGGGGATCGGGCCGGAGGCCGTGGAGGCGTTCGCGGACCGGATGACGGAGGCAGCGGAGGCGGCGGTACCGGGTCTGCGCGAGCGGGTGCTGTGGCGTGAGGTGCGGACCCCCGCGGACACCTTCCGGGAGACGGGGGAGCACGCGGTGCCCGGCCCGGCGCTGGCGGGTGCGGGCGGGGCGCTGCTGCCCGCGGCGAACCCGGCACCGCTGCCGGGGCTGTACTTCGCGGGCGGCTGGGCCCACCCGGGCGGCGGTCTGGCGCACGCGGGGATGTCGGGCGCACTGGTGACGGGCCTGATCGGGGAGGGCGCGGACTTCCGCGGATCCCGGTGACCGCTGCGGGGCCCGCCGGCGCGGGCCGCCGCGGAGGGGCCCGGTCTCCGGCGCGCACCGCGGGACGTGCGCCCGCACCCGACCGCCGGACCTCACAGGGCGGTCGGTCTCCTGGTGGTGCAGGCGGTCGGCCGCGGGGGCGCCGACGTCGCCGCGGGGCGCGGGACGTGCCCGTCGGCAGGGGCCGCAGGCCGGAGGGGCCCACGGCCGGGAAGGCCGGCAGCCGCTGGAGGCCGTGGGACGGGGAGCCCCGTGGTGGGGAGGGGTCCGCGGTCAGTAGCGGTACGTCTGCCCGGTCTGGTCGTAGTCGTACGGGCCCGGCTGGTCCTGCGGCTGCGGCGGGTAGGGCTGTGGGGCGTCGCGCTGCGGCGGCACCCAGACCCCGCCGGGCGGGGTGTCCGTGCCGTAATGCCCTGCGTAGGGGTCGGCGAACTGCTGCCCGCTGCCGTGGTCGTCGTAGGCGGGGGTGCCGTAGGGCTGGCCTGCGGCCGTCGTGGTGGTGCCGATGTACGGGTCGGAGTAAGCGGCGTAGCCCTGCTGCTCGCCGCCGTAGCCGTAGCCGTACGCACCGGTGTAGTCGCCCGTGCCGTAGTCCGGGTACGCGCCGTACTCGGACGTGGCGGTGGACGGGTCGGTGGTTTCCGCGCCGTACGGGCCGTACGCTCCGGTGTCCCCGGTCGGCGGCAGGGCTTCCTGGGCGGCGGTGTCGTGGCCGGTGTCCTGAGAGGCGCCGGGGTCCCGGTCCGACCGGTCGCGGTCGTCGTCCGCGTACTCCAGGCCGGAGACCTCCAGGGTCGGCCCGGCGTCCTTGGGTGCGGTCCTGCGGCGGCGGCTGGCGCCGGGACGGCCGCCGAGCGCCCAACCGGTGGAGAAGCCGCGGAGGAACGACAGGGTGACGCAGGTCTGGCCGACGCCGAACGCGACGGCACCGGCGATGATCAGCGGGATGGAGGACAGGAAGACGCCGGCGACGACGCCGAGGAAGCCGAAGAAGGCGACCAGCCTCCAGCGCAGCCGTGCCTTGTACTGCAGGAGTACCTCGCCGAGCAGCCACAGCGCGACAACGCCGAACGCGACGTAGAGGACCGTCCACCAATCCATGCCCGCCCCTCTCCTTCGGCCGCAGCCAGGGGGACTGACGGGTACGGCCGGTCAGGACTGCGGGTGCAGTCCGAGATTCTCGTAGATCTCCAGCGTCGCCGTGGAATTGTTGAGCGTGATGAAGTGCAGTCCGGGCACACCCTCGGACAGCAACCGTGCGCAGAACTCCGTCGCGAACTCTAGACCTACGGAGCGTACAGCCGCTGCGTCGTCCTTGACCGCGAGGATCCGCTCTTTCACGGCGGCCGGGAACTGAGCGTTGCTGAGCTGTGGCAGCCTGTCGAGCTGCCGGACCGCGGTGACCGGCATGACCTCCGGGATGACGGGGGTGTCGCAGCCCGCGGCGGCGACCCGGTCGCGCAGGCGCAGGTAGTGCTCGGGGTCGAAGAACATCTGGGTGATGGCGTAGTCCGCGCCGGCCCGGCACTTGTCGACGAAGTGGCGGACGTCGGTGTCCCAGTCCGTGGACCGCGGGTGCATCTCGGGGAACGCGGCGACGCCGACGCAGAAGTCGCCGGCCTCCTTGATGAGGCGGACCAGGTCCGCGGCGTAGTGAAGGCCCTCCGGGTGCGGCACCCACGGGCCCATGGGATCGCCGGGCGGGTCACCGCGCAGGGCGAGCATGTTGCGGATTCCCGCGTCGGCGAACTGGCCGATCATGTTCCGCAGTTCGGCGACGGAGTGGCCGACGGCCGTCAGGTGGGCGACCGGCGTGAGCGTGGTGTCGGCGGCGATGTCCTGCGTGGCCTTGACCGTTCCCTCGCGGGTCGACCCTCCGGCGCCGTACGTGACGGACACGAAGCTCGGGGCCACCGCCTCGACGCGGCGCAGCGCGTTCCAGAGGTTCCGCTCGCCCTTCTCGTTCTTGGGCGCCCAGAACTCGAAGGAGTACGTGGTGCCGCTCGCGAGCAGGTCGCGCACGGTGCGGGCGCGGTCCGTCCTGGTGGAGGGTGTGCCTAGGGCCATACCGGCAGGTTAGCCACCGGGGGAACGCTCACCCAACCAGAGCAGGGGGATTCATCCGACTTGTCGGAATCTTGTCCACACTGCGGACGGTAAGCGCGCCAAATGGCCTGTTCGGCCCCCTCGACGTTCCGCCATGTGGACACAGCCGGTCCGTGCGTCCCCGGCGCGACCGGCTATCCGGCGGCGCGCTCCCGTATCCGGCGGGCGAGCTCGGCGGTCGCGGCCGCCGGGTCGTCGGCCTCCGTGACGGCCCGGACCACCACGACGCGGCGGGCGCCGGCGTCCAGGGCCTCGTCCAGGTTCCCCGCGTCGATGCCTCCGATGGCGAACCACGGCCGCTCCTGGGGCAGGGAGGCCGCGTACCGGACGAGGCCGAGACCCGGAGCGTGCCGGCCGGGCTTGGTGGGGGTGGGCCAGCAGGGTCCGGTGCAGAAGTAGTCCACACCGGGCTCCGCCACCGCCCGGTCCACTTCGGCCTCGGCGTGCGTCGACCGCCCGATCAGCACCCGGTCGCCGAGGACGGCGCGGGCGGCCGGGACGGGCAGGTCGCCCTGCCCGAGGTGGAGGACGTCGGAGCCGGCGGCGTGCGCCACGTCGGCGCGGTCGTTCACGGCGAGCAGCCTGCCGTGCCGGCGGCACGCGTCGGCGAAGACGGCGAGGTGCTCCAGCTCCTCGCCCGCCTCCATGCCCTTGTCGCGGAGCTGCACGATGTCGACACCGGCGGCGAGCACGGCGTCCAGGAACTCGGGGAGGTCCTTCTGCCGGGTGCGCGCGTCCGTGCACAGGTACAGCCGGGCGTCGGCCAGCCGGTCGCGGACGGATCCGGCGGCGGCTGCGGCGGTGGTGGACATGAGGCGGTGTTCCCCCCGGTGGTGGGGCGGTGCGCGGGCAGGGGCCACGGGGCCCCGGCCGCGCGCACCGCCCGGTGTCGGTGTGTGCTGCGTCGGTTCCGGATCAGACGGCGAGCGCCTGGGCGCGGCGCTTCACCTCCGTGCCGCGGTTCTCCGCCAGGGCCTGCGCGGGCGTGCCCGGCAGGGACGGGTCCGGCGTGAAGAGCCACTCCAGCATCTCCTCGTCGGTGAAACCGTCGTCCCTCAGGAGGGTCAGGGTCCCGGAGAGGCCCTTGACGACCCGGCCGTCCTTGATGAAGGCGGCGGGCACCTGGAGCGTGCGGTTCTCGCCGCGGCGCACGGCGATCAGCTGGCCCTCCTTGACGAGCTGCCGCACCCGGGTCACCTCGACGTCGAGCAGCTCGGCGATGTCGGGAAGGTGCAGCCAGGCAGGGACGAGCGCATCGATGTTCGCGTCAATCTCGGTCACACGACAAGCCTGCCATCCCCCACTGACAGCCGGTACCCGGGCCGGGCCTTCCGAGGCAGCACCGCCCCCTCGGCCCCCCTGCCGCCCGCCGGCCACGGCCGGACGCGTCCGCCCCGCAGCGCCCCGCCCCGCCCGTTCGGGCACGTCTCCGGGGCGGTCCCGCGGGGCGGGCGCTCCCCCTCCGTGCCGCGCCGCGGCGCACCGCCGGGTCGCGCCCCGTACGGTCTCCGCCCACCGCCCCCGGCGGCCCGCGCCCTCCCCCTCACCGGGTCGGGGCCGCCCCTGCCCGGCCCGCGCGTCTCCCGGCCCCGCGCCGGGAGGCGCCGCCGGGACCCGCCGCGAGAGTGCGGCACGCCGGGTTCAGCCGCGTACCGCCGTCTTGAGCGGCACCGACGGGTCGGCGACCCGCGCCGGGTCGAGCGGGGCGCCCGACTCGATGAGCCGGCGCCCCTGGGCGAGGTCGCGCGGCCGACCCACCGCGAGCAGGCCCACCAGCGCGTCCCCGCGCAGCCACGCCACCGACCAGGCGGCGTCGGCCGGGTCGCCGCGCCGCACGGTCGTGTCCGCGGCCTCGTGGTGCCCGGCGTACTGGACGAACCGGCCGAACTGCTCGGACCAGAAGTACGGCACCGGGTCGTACGGCGCACCGGCCTCGCCCAGGATGTCCGCGGCGACCGTGCGGGGGCCCTGGAGGGCGTTGTCCCAGTGGTGGACGAGCAGCCGCCGGCCGTAGCGGGCGGACGGGAAGGAAGCGCAGTCGCCGACGGCGTACACGTCCGGCGCCGAGGTGCGCAGCCGGTCGTCGGCGGTGACGGAGCCGTCCGGGCCGAGCGCGACGCCCGAGCCGGCCAGCCAGTCGGTCGCGGGCCGTGCGCCGATGCCGACGACGACGGCTTCGGCGGGCAGCTCGCGGCCGTCGTCGAGCACGACCCGGCCCGGTTCGACCCGCGCCACGCGCGCGTGCGTCAGCAGCCGGGCTCCGCTCTCCTCGTACCAGCCGGCCATCGGCGCGGCCACCTCGGCGGGCAGTGCCCCGGCGAGGGGGTGCCCGGCGGCCTCCACGACGGTCACCGCGCAGCCCGCCTCACGGGCGGCCGTGGTGAACTCGGCTCCGATCCACCCGGCGCCGGCCACCACCACGTCGTGCTTCCCGGCCAGGACCGGGCGCAGCCGCTCCGCGTCGTCCAGGGTGCGCAGCAGGTGGACGCCGGGCACTCCCGCCGTCCCGGGCAGGGCCGTGGGCACGGCGCCGGTGGCGAGGACGAGCACGTCGTACGGGACGGGACCCGCCTCCGTGTCGACCTCGTGGTCCTGCGGCCGCAGCGCGGACACCTCCACGCCGAGGCGGAGCTCGACGCCGAGCCCCTCGAAGTCGACGTCGAAGGCGGAGCCCTCGGCCTTGCCGAGCAGGTACGCCTTGGACAGCGGCGGCCTGTCGTACGGCTGGTGCGGTTCGGCGCCGACGATCCGCACGGGTCCGGTGAAGCCCTTCTCGCGCAGGGCCACGGCGGTCTGCACGCCCGCCATGCCCGCACCGGCGATGACGACGGACCGCTCGGCGGGGTTCTCCGCCGCGGTCCGCGCGGCCCCGCCGGCCTGCCTTCCGTGCCTGTTCCCGCTCTGCCGCGTCGGTTCGTTCTGGCGCTCGCTCACACGGCCACCTTACGCACCTGACGGCCCGTCAGGGCGAGCGGCGGCGTGCCGCCGGGCGGGCGCACCGGCGGCGGGCGGCCCTACTGCCCGCGGCCGGGTGGGGTTAGTCTGGCCGCCAACGCACTCGCGGGAGCCCGGGGCACCGGGCTGAGAGGGGGGCTGCCGCCGCCTCCGACCGTACGAACCTGATCCGGGTCATGCCGGCGAAGGGAGGGGCTGGACGCCCATGTCGCGCACGAGCGCAGGTACGACACCAGACGTCCTCGTCATCGGGGGCGGGATCATCGGCCTGGTCACGGCCTGGCGGGCGGCGCAGCGGGGACTGCGCACCGCCGTGGCGGACCCGGAGCCCGGCGGCGGCGCCGCCCAGGTGGCGGCGGGCATGCTCGCGGCGGTCACCGAGCTGCACTACGGCGAGGAGACCCTGCTGCGGCTGAACCTGGCCTCGGCGGAGCGCTACCCGGACTTCGTCGCCGAGCTGGAGGACGCCACGGGGCGCGACGTCGGCTACCGGGCGTGCGGCACCCTCGCCGTGGCGCTGGACGCCGACGACCGCGCCCACCTGCGGGAGCTGCACGCGCTCCAGCAGCGCTGCGGGCTGCGCTCGGAGTGGCTGAGCGGGCGGGAGTGCCGGCGCCTCGAACCGATGCTGGCGCCCGGCGTGCGGGGCGGGCTGCGGGTGGACGGCGACCACCAGGTGGATCCGCGGCGGCTGGCGGCGGCGCTGGTCGCGGCGTGCGGCCGGGCCGGGGTCGTGTTCCACCGCGCCTGGGCGGAGCGGCTGTCCGTGGCCGGTGACCGGGCGCGCGGCGTGGTCCTCGCGGACGGCACGGAGGTGGCCGCCGGGCAGGTGGTGCTGGCGGCGGGCAGCCGCAGCGGCCGCCTCGCGGGGGTCCCTGCGGAGGCCGTGCCGCCGGTGCGGCCGGTGAAGGGCCAGGTGGTCCGGCTGTCCGTGCCGGAGGCGTACGCGCCGTTCCTCAGCCGCACGGTCCGGGCCGTGGTGCGGGGCAGCCATGTGTACCTCGTGCCGCGGGAGAGCGGCGAGCTGGTGGTGGGCGCGACCAGCGAGGAGCTCGGCTGGGACACGACCGTCACCGCGGGCGGGGTCTACGAGCTGCTGCGGGACGCGCACGAGCTGGTGCCGGGCATCACGGAGCTGCCGCTCACCGAGACCCGGGCGGGCCTGCGGCCCGGCTCGCCCGACAACGCGCCGCTGCTGGGCCCTTCGGCCCTGCCGGGACTGCTGCTGGCGACCGGGCACCACCGCAACGGCGTGCTGCTGACCCCGGTGACCGGGGACGTGATGGGGACGCTCCTGACCTCCGGGGAGCTCCCCGGAGAGGCCCACGCGTTCACGCCCGCCCGCTTCGCCCCCGTAGGAGTGTCATGACCACCCACGCACCGACCGTGACCGTGTCCGTGAACGGCGCACCGCGGGCGCTCACCGCGCCCCTGACGCTGGACGCCCTCGTCGCCACGCTCACCAGCGCGCCGAGCGGGGTGGCCGCGGCCGTGAACGAGACGGTCGTCCCGCGCACCGAGTGGCCCGCGACCGAACTGACCGACGGGGACCGGGTCGAGGTCCTGACCGCCGTACAAGGAGGCTGACCATGGCTGACGACCGGCTGACCATCGCCAGCACCGCGTTCGACTCCCGGCTGATCATGGGGACGGGCGGCGCGCCCAGCCTGGACGTGCTGGAGCGGGCGCTCCTGGCGAGCGGCACGGAGCTGACGACGGTGGCGATGCGCCGCCTCGACCCGACGGTCCGCGGCTCGGTCCTGTCCGTCCTCGACCGGCTGGGTATCAGGGTCCTGCCGAACACGGCGGGCTGCTTCACGGCGGGCGAGGCCGTGCTGACCGCCCGGCTGGCGCGCGAGGCCCTGGGCACGGACTGGATCAAGCTGGAGGTCGTCGCCGACGAACGCACACTCCTGCCGGACCCGGTCGAGCTGCTGGAGGCAGCGGAGACGCTGGTCGACGACGGCTTCACGGTCCTCCCGTACACCAACGACGACCCGGTCCTGGCCAGGAAGCTGGAGGACGCGGGCTGCGCCGCGATCATGCCGCTGGGTTCGCCCATCGGCTCCGGGCTGGGCATCCGCAACCCGCACAACTTCCAGCTCATCGTGGAGCAGGCCGGGGTGCCGGTGATCCTGGACGCGGGCGCGGGGACGGCGTCGGACGCCGCGTCCGCGATGGAGCTGGGGTGCGCCGCGGTCATGCTGGCCTCCGCGGTGACACGTGCCCAGGAGCCCGTCCTGATGGCCGAGGCCATGCGGCACGCCGTGACCGCGGGACGCCTCGCCCACCGCGCCGGCCGCATCCCGCGCCGCCACTTCGCCCGCGCCTCCTCCCCCACCGAGGGCCTGCCCGCCCTCGACCCCGAGCGCCCCGCCTTCTGACCGGCCCCCGCGGCCGGGGTGGGACCC
>NZ_MKXB01000181.1 GCF_001865245.1 Streptomyces sp. CC53
CGCCGGCACCGCCCACCTCGTCAACCTGCTGGACGTCCGGCCGGGGCGCGCCGTGTGCGCCGTGCTGGCGGCCGGGGCGCCCGCCGTGCTGCGGGGCGCCCCGCTCGCGGCGGCGCCCGTGGGGGCCGCGGCGGCCGTGCTGGCCGACGACGTGGCGGAGCGCACGATGCTCGGCGACCTGGGGGCGCACGCGCTGGGCGGGGCACTCGGGGCCGCCGTCGCCGCCCGTCGGGGGCGCCGCGGCCTCGTGGTGACCGCTGCCGCGCTCGTCGCCGCCGCCGCGTGCGGCGACGCCGTCAGCAGCCTCGCGAGATCACCCGTGTGGGTGAACCCGCGTGGCGGGTGGACGCCGCAGGGCAGCGCAAAGTAGCGGGATGTGGCGGTAACGTCACGGTACCGACCGCTTCGGCGGTGCCGGAACGTGCGTACGGGCTGGCATCCTTGGGCGCGTGACACAGCTGCGTACGGTCCAAGTCCTGGGCGGCGGCAGCGCGGGCAGCAGCGCTCATGTGAGGTCACTGGCCGCCGGGCTGGTGGCGAGGGGCGTACGGGTGACCGTGTGCGCCCCCGCCGAGCTCGGCCAGGAGTACGACTTCCCCGGTGTCGGCGCCGACTTCATGCCCGTGCCGCGACGCAGCGACCCCCTGGCGGTCGGCGCCCTGCGGGCCGCCTGCGCGGAAGCGGACCTCGTGCACGCCCACGGACTGAACGCGGCGGTGCGGTCCGCGATGGCCCTGCCGGCGCAGCGCGTGCCGCTCGTCGTCACCTGGCACACCCGTGCGTACGCCCAGGGGGCGGCGCGGGCGCAGTGGCTGCGGTTCATGGAGCGCAGGGCCGTGCGTGCGGCGGCCGTCGTGCTCGGCACGTCGTCGGAGCTGGTGGACCGTGCCCGCAGGCGGGGCGCGCGGGACGCCCGGCTGGGGCCGGTCTCGGTGCCCGGGCTGCCCGGCAGCCGGGGCACCGGCTGCGGCGCCCCCGGAGACGCGGAAGAGGAGAAGGCGCGCGCCGAACTGGGCGCAGTGGACCGTCCGCTGGTGGTCTCGGTCGGTGCGCTGGAGCCCCACCGCGGGTACGGCACGCTGCTGGACGCCTCCCGCCGGTGGCTCGGCCACGATCCCGTACCGCTCGTCGCCGTCGTCGGTGAGGGGCAGCGGCGTGCGGCGCTGCAGCAGCGGATCGACACGGAGGACCTCCCGGTGCGGCTCCTGGGCGAGCGGGACGACGCCGGGGTGCTGCTGGCGGCCGCGGACCTCGCGGTGCTGCCCAGCCGCTGGGAGGCGCGCTCCCTGGTCGCCCAGGAGGCCCTGAGGCGCGGCGTGCCGCTGGTGGCCACCGCGGTCGGCGGGGTGCCGGAACTCGTGGGCGGCGCGGCGGAACTCGTGCCGTACGGCGACGCGGTGGCACTCGCCCAGGCGGTGTCGGGGCTCCTCGCGGACCCGGCCCGGCGGGCGGAGCTGGCGGAGGCGGGCCGGCGGCAGGCGAGCACCTGGCCGACCGAGGACGACACGATCGCGCAGGTGCTGAGCGTCTACGACGAACTGTGTGGCCGCGGGATCTGACGGGTCCTCCGGCGCGGGACGGGTGCCCGGCCGCTGCCTACACGGTGCCTCCGGGGGCGCCGGGCCGCGGCGCACAGTGGATCCGGAGTACAGGACGGGCGCCTCGCGGGGCGCCCTCAGCGGGGCTCGGGGCCCGCGTTCGGGACGAGCGCCAGGGGAGCGTCCCCGGCAGGTGCCGGTGGGCGCCTGACGGAACCCCACCCGGGCACCCGGACCGCTCCGCTCCCGGGCGGCGGGCCCCGGCCGGACCGGTGCGGCTGCCGCGGGCGTCAGGAGGTGTGGCGGCGGGCGCGCAGCGCCAGGGAGAGGGCCAGCACCGCCTGCGGGTCGTCGAGGTCGGTGCCCAGAAGCTCGGTGATGCGGGCCAGCCGGTTGTACAGGGTCTGGCGGTTCAGATGCAGTGCGCGCGCCGTCTCCGCCTTGCGCCCCGCATGCGCGAGGTACGCCTCCAGGGTGGGCAGCAGCGGCGGACGGGACGCCGCGTCGTGGGCCCGCACGGGCCCGATCGCCCGCTCGACGAACGCGGCGAGGCCCTCCTCGTCGTGCCGGTGCAGTCGCCACAGCAACAGGTCGATGTCCAGCCGCCGCGCGTCGTGCCAGGCGCAGGGCGGCAGGCCCTGCGCCGCCGCCGCCGTCTCGGCCGCGTGCCGCAGGCCCGCGGACGCCGACGCCCAGCCACCCGCGACGCCGACCACCACGATCGGGGCCTGCCCGCCCGCCTTCGCGAGACCGGCCCGCTCCGCCCCCGTCCGCAGCGCCGCCGCCACGCGGTCCGCCACCGCCGTGCGCTCGTCCTCGGCGCGCAGGCCCAGCAGCAGCGGCACCCTGCCCTCCACGGGGCGCACGCCCACCAGTGCCGGGACGCCCACCGCGGCCAGCTCCTCCACGACCGCCCGGGCCAGCAGAGCCCAGCTCCCGGCGGGGGAGTGCTCCGCGGCCGTCACCCGCATCACGACGGGCAGCAGCGGCCCGTCGCCGGGACGGAAACCCAGCACCCGGGCCTGCGCCCGGGCGTCGCCCTCGGCGACCCGGCCCTCCGCGAGATCCGTCAGGAAGTCGCCGCGGCCCCGGGCCGCCAGCTCCTCCTCCTGCCGGGCCTGCATCAGGACCACGGCCAGGACGCCCGCCGCCCGCTCCGCCGCCATCCGGTGCACCGGCAGCAGCTCGCCCGACACCGCCGTCAGCAGCAGCCGGGCCCGCACCGGGCCCGTGCCGCCCTCGGCGGCGCCACCGGGAACGTCCACGACCAGGGAACCCGCGGGGGGCCGGTCAGCCGGCCGCTGGCCGCGCAGGCCCTCCCACACCTGCAACGGGTCCGGGCGCGCCGGGGCCGAACCGCCGTCCGCGGCGTACAGCAGCTGCCCGTCCGCCGTCTCCAGGAACACCGGGTTCGCCGCGAAGCCGCTCAGGATGCGCAGCACCCGCGGGATGCCGCCGCCCGACAGCAGGGCCCCGGTGCACTGCCGGTGCACCTCCTCAGCCTGCCGCAACAGGGCGTAGTGCCCGTTCACGATCTCGGTGTGGACCTCCTCCGTGACCGCCACGAACGGCACCTCGCGGTGCAACTGCACCAGCGCGAGCCCCGCCGCGCGGGCCGCCTCGACCAGCGGTACGGGGAGCCGGGTGAAGCGCGGGCCGAGCTCCACCACCAGCGCGGCGATGCCGCGCTCCGCCAGGCGCCGCACGAACGTCCGCTGCTCGGCCGGGCGCGCGCCGATCGCCAGGCCCGTGGTCAGCAGCAGCTCGCCGCCCTTCAGCAGCGACGCGATGTTCGGGGCCTCACCCGCGTGCACCCAGCGGACCGTCCGGTGCAGCTGCTCCGCGCCCGTGACGACCTCCGGCAGCCCGCCGCGCAGCGCCGGGAGCTCCAGCGCCCGCCGTACGGTGATCCCGCCCTGTTCCTCCATGCACGCGGACGCTACCCGCGCCCGCGGCGGCGCGGCACCACCTGTGGGTGACGTGACCCGTGCGCCCCGCCAACCCGCCATGAAGACCGGCCCGTTGACCGCCGGGCGTCCCGTGTGGCGTACGTCACTCAGGGTGAGGGGTGCCGAGCCGGGCCACGCGGGGCTGCGGCGCGGGTCCTTCCGTCACCTTCCTTCGGGTGCGGAGGCACCCGTTGCGGCTGGAGCACGTCCCCGCCATGCGCTGATCCAGCGGGGAGTACGCGTGGCCGGCGGCGTGGCTGCGGTGGCGTCCGGAACGGGATGTGTGACGACCGGACCGCGGTGCGACCGCAGCCGAACGGGTGGAGAGCGTCGTCCCTGCGGGTGCTGCCGCGTTGGCGGCCGCGGTCCCTGGGCATGTGTGGGTCGCCGGAACGCTCTCTCCATTCTGAGGACCCGCCCATGCGCAGGCGTCGCTCCCGGGCCGCCGGTCTCGGCGCCGTGACTCTCCTGCTCGCCCTGCCCGCCTCCCCCGCCTCCGCCGCCGACGGTGAGTTCCGCTACCGGTACGTCGGTACCGGCGGCATCAACCTGAACGGTCGGCTGACCGACCCGGAGAGCGGGGTGTGCATCGACATTCCCGAGACAGAGGGCAACAACTTCCCCGCCCTCGCCCCCCAGAACCTCACGGACTCCGCCGCGACCGTCTTCCTTGAGGCGCACTGCGACGGCGACGTGTTCTTCGTCATGCCCCCGGGCAGAAGGCTCGGCGACCGCCTCCGCTTCCGCTCCGTCGTCTTCAGCTGACACCTCGCCCCACGCCCCGGGCCGGGCGGGTCCACGGCCGGGGCGGTGGGGCGGCCGCGCAGCCGACACCGGAACCGCGCACACCTTCAGCGCCGTACGGCCTGCCCCGCGATCCGGCCCTTCCGTATCCGCGCCGGACCGTTGGCGGCCGGCGCTCCGGGCGTCCTCCGCCCGAACCGTCCCCGCGCCTGCTCCCCAGGGTGGTCTGCCGGCCACATCGGAAGGCCGGCGCGGGGGAGCGCGCCGCGGCAGGCGACGGCGAGCCCGTCAGCGCGTGTCGCCGGGCCGCGGCCTCGCGGTCGGCCGGCGCGCGGGCCGCGGCCGCAGCCGGTGGCGGACCTCGTCCACCGGCTGCGGAACAACGTGCTAGCCGCCGTACGCGCCGGACGCCGTCAGCCGCAGGGCCGTGTCGATCAGCGGGACGTGGCTGAAGGCCTGCGGGAAGTTGCCGACCTGGCGCTGCAGCCGGGGGTCCCACTCCTCGGCGAGCAGCCCGAGGTCGTTGCGCAGGGCCAGCAGCTTCTCGAACAGCTGCCGGGCCTCGTCGACGCGGCCGATCATCGCCAGGTCGTCGGCCATCCAGAACGAGCAGGCGAGGAACGCCCCCTCGTCGCCGGGCAGGCCGTCCACGCCCTCGTCGGTGCCCTGGGTCGGGTAGCGCAGGATGAAGCCGTCCGACGTGGACAGCTCCCGCTGGATGGCCTCGATCGTGCCGATGACCCGCTTGTCGTCCGGCGGGAGGAACCCCATCTGGGGGATGAGCAGCAGTGCGGCGTCGAGCTCCTGGGAGCCGTACGACTGCGTGAAGGTGTTGCGCTCCGGGTCGTAGCCCTTCTCGCACACGTCGCGGTGGATCTCGTCGCGCAGTTCCCGCCAGCGCTCCAGCGGGCCGTCGGCGTCGCCGGACTCGACGAGCTTGATGGTGCGGTCCACGGCGACCCACGCCATCACCTTGGAGTGCACGAAGTGGCGGCGCGGCCCGCGGACCTCCCAGATGCCCTCGTCGGGCTCCATCCAGTGCTTCTCCAGGTAGTGGATCAGCTTCAGCTGGAGCAGGGAGGCGTAGTCGTTGCGGGCCAGACCGGTCATGTGGGCGAGGTGCAGCGCCTCGGTGACCTCGCCGTACACGTCGAGCTGGAGCTGGGCGGCCGCGCCGTTGCCGACGCGGACCGGGGCCGAGTTCTCGTACCCGGGCAGCCAGTCCAGCTCCGCCTCGCCGAGCTCGCGCTCGCCGGCGATGCCGTACATGATCTGCAGGTTCTCGGGGTCGCCCGCGACCGCCCGCAGCAGCCACTCGCGCCAGGCGCGGGCCTCCTCGCGGTAGCCGGTGCGCAGCAGCGAGGAGAGCGTGATGGCCGCGTCCCGCAGCCAGGTGTAGCGGTAGTCCCAGTTCCGCACGCCGCCGATGTCCTCCGGGAGGGAGGTCGTCGGCGCGGCGACGATGCCGCCGGTCGGAGCGTACGTGAGCGCCTTGAGGGTGATCAGCGAGCGGACCACGGACTCGCGGTAGGGCCCGCGGTAGGTGCAGTGGTCGACCCACTCGCTCCAGAAGGCGGCGGTGGCCTCCAGCGCGGCCTCCGGGTCGGGCAGCAGCGGCTGCGGGTGGTGGGAGGGCTGCCAGCTGATGGTGAACGCGACCCGCTCACCGGGGGAGACGGTGAAGTCGGCGTAGGTGGTGAGGTCCTCGCCGTACGTCTCGCACGACGTGTCCAGCCACACCGAGTCGGGGCCCGCGACGGCCACCGTGCGGTTGTCGACCTTGTGCACCCAGGGCACGATCCGGCCGTAGGAGAAGCGCATCCGGAGCGCCGACCGCATCTTCACTCGTCCGCTGATGCCCTCCACGATGCGCACCAGCTGCGGGGCGCCGTCGCGGGGCGGCATGAAGTCGGTGACGCGGACGCTGCCGCGGTCGGTGTCCCACTCGGATTCGAGGATGAGGGAGTCCCCGCGGTAGCGGCGCCGGTCGGCAGCCGGGGGCTCGGTGCCCTCCGGGTGCTCCGGCCCGATCCGCCAGAAGCCGTGTTCCTCGGTCCCGAGGATTCCTGCGAAGACGGCGTGCGAATCGAAGCGGGGCAGGCACAGCCAGTCCGCCGTGCCGTCCCGGCAGACCAGGGCGGCGGTCTGCATGTCTCCGATGAGTGCGTAGTCCTCGATGCGCCCGGCCACGTGCAATCTCCAGTCGAACGGCCACGTTCGCCCCGCGGGGCGCTTAGCTGGTGGGGTCAGGGTCAAGGATCGTCGCCGCGAGGGGCCCCTGGGGGACGGGCGGGGTGGTGCCGTTTCGCGGGCCTGACTCGGCAACGGGTGTCCGAGCAGAATACGACCTCCCCGGGGCGTCTGTGTGATCTTCCTGGTAGTCGGGATGCGCCGAACGAGTGAGCCGGTACCGCGCTGTGCGAATGTATGCGCGGCGCGTCACGCTCACCTGTTCCGCACAGGTCCGAACTGTTCCGAACGTGTCCAAACATTGGCCGGATTGTGTGGTCAGCGTGGCCGGAACGCGGTCACTCGTGGTCGCTGATACCCTGGTAGCCCGTGGACCGGTGGGCGCCGCAGAACCGATCGGCGGCCCCCGATACCGCAGCGACGGCACCCCCGGAAGCCTCGGGCCTCACCCTCCAGGTTTCCGGATCGGACGCCGGTACGCACCTCCAGACCGCGACCACGGGAGCCCCCTCTTGGCCATGCCGCCCGCTGCTTTCCGAAACAGCACAGCCACGACGACCAAGCACATCTTCGTCACCGGGGGTGTCGCCAGCTCCCTCGGCAAGGGCCTCACGGCCTCCAGCCTGGGCGCGCTCCTCAAGGCCCGCGGGCTGCGGGTCACGATGCAGAAGCTCGACCCGTACCTGAACGTCGACCCCGGCACCATGAACCCGTTCCAGCACGGTGAGGTGTTCGTCACCGACGACGGCGCCGAGACCGACCTGGACATCGGCCACTACGAGCGGTTCCTCGACGTCGACCTCGACGGCTCCGCCAACGTCACCACCGGCCAGGTCTACTCCACGGTCATCGCCAAGGAGCGGCGCGGCGAGTACCTCGGCGACACCGTGCAGGTCATCCCGCACATCACCAACGAGATCAAGCACCGCATCCGGCGTATGGCGACCGACGATGTCGACGTCGTCATCACCGAGGTCGGCGGCACCGTCGGCGACATCGAGTCGCTGCCGTTCCTGGAGACCGTCCGCCAGGTCCGCCACGAGGTCGGCCGCGACAACGTCTTCGTCGTGCACATCTCGCTGCTGCCGTACATCGGCCCCTCCGGCGAGCTGAAGACCAAGCCGACCCAGCACTCCGTCGCCGCGCTGCGCAACATCGGCATCCAGCCGGACGCGATCGTGCTGCGCGCCGACCGTGACGTGCCCACCGCCATCAAGCGCAAGATCTCCCTGATGTGCGATGTCGACGAGGCCGCCGTCGTCGCCGCCATCGACGCCAAGTCGATCTACGACATCCCGAAGGTGCTGCACACCGAGGGCCTCGACGCGTACGTCGTGCGCAAGCTCGACCTGCCGTTCCGCGACGTCGACTGGACCACCTGGGACGACCTGCTCGACCGCGTCCACAACCCGGCCCACGAGGTCACCGTCGCCCTCGTCGGCAAGTACATCGACCTCCCCGACGCGTACCTGTCGGTGACCGAGGCCATGCGCGCCGGCGGCTTCGCCAACAAGGCCCGCGTGAAGGTCAAGTGGGTCACCTCCGACGACTGCAAGACCCCGGCGGGCGCCGCCCGGCAGCTCGGTGACGTCGACGCGATCGTCATCCCCGGCGGCTTCGGCGAGCGCGGCGTCAACGGCAAGGTCGGCGCGATCCAGTACGCACGCGAGAACAGGATCCCGCTGCTCGGCCTGTGCCTCGGCCTCCAGTGCATCGTCATCGAGGCCGCGCGCAACCTCGCGGGCATCGCGGACGCCAACTCCACCGAGTTCGACCCGGCGACGGCGCACCCCGTCATCTCGACGATGGAGGAGCAGCTCGCCTACGTCGAGGGCGCCGGCGACCTGGGCGGCACCATGCGGCTCGGCCTCTACCCGGCGAAGCTCGCCGAGGGCTCCGTCGTCCGCGAGGCGTACGGCGACCAGCCGTACGTGGAGGAGCGCCACCGCCACCGCTACGAGGTGAACAACGCCTACCGCGCCGAGCTGGAGAAGAAGGCCGGCATCCTCTTCTCCGGCACGTCCCCGGACAACAAGCTCGTGGAGTACGTCGAGTACCCGCGCGACGTCCACCCGTACCTCGTCGCGACCCAGGCCCACCCGGAGCTGAAGTCCCGCCCGACGCGCCCGCACCCGCTGTTCGCCGGCCTGGTGAAGGCCGCCGTCGAGCGCCGGCAGGCGGCGGGGGCAGCCGAGTAGCCGCTGCGTATACGGTTGACCGGGGTGCGGGCCCGCCGCCCGCACCCCGGTTCTCTGCGTACGCGGGACGACGAGGCACGAGGAAGAGGGAAGGCGCATGGCCATCAAGGACACGCCGGAGGAGTGGCGGGTCACCGCGACCACCACGCCGTTCCGGGGCAACAAGACGAGTGTCCGCACCGACGACGTGGTCATGCCTGACGGCTCCGTCGTGAGCCGCGACTACCAGGTCCACCCCGGCTCGGTGGCCGTCCTCGCCCTGGACGAGCAGGACCGGGTCGTCGTCCTGCGCCAGTACCGCCACCCCGTGCGGCAGAAGCTGTGGGAGATCCCCGCCGGACTCCTCGACGTGCCGGGCGAGAACCCGCTGCGGGCCGCCCAGCGCGAGCTGTACGAGGAAGCACACGTGAAGGCGGAGGAGTGGAACGTCCTCACGGACCTCTACACCACGCCGGGCGGCTGCGACGAGGCCGTGCGGATCTTCCTGGCGCGGGGCCTGTCCGCGGCGGACGGCGACCGCTTCGAGGTCTCCGAGGAGGAGGCCGACATGGAGCTGGCCCGCGTCCCGCTGGCCGACCTCGCCCGCGGTGTCCTGGCGGGCGACCTGCACAACACCTGCCTGGTGGCGGGAGTCCTCTCCGTACTGGCCGCCCGGACGGGGGACGGCCTCGACGCGCTCCGCCCGGCCGACGCCCCCTGGCCGGCCCGCCCGTTCGAGGCGTGAGGTCCCCGGGCCGGACGCCCCGCGCGGCGTGCGGCCCGGCTCCGGGCCCGCCACGCCCGCCGCTGCGGCACCGCCCGGCCCTCCCGGTGTGACCATCGGCTGATCCGATCGGGCGATGTGCGGGCCCTGCTCCGCACGGAACCCCCCGGCGGCTCAACTACGCTCGGACCACCCGTGCGGAAGACCCGCCGGGATCGGCTCGTGCGCAGACGGACGGGAGCGTGGCCCGTGACGGATCAGGCGGTGAACATCGGCGGCGCCGAGCGGCCCCGGGCGGCCGATCCCGCCTCGTCCGGCACCGCCCGGCCGGGTCGCGTGGAACAGGGCCGCCCCGACCGGTCCCGGGCGGCGGCCGAGGGCCGCACCGCGCCCGCCCCTGCTGACGACCCGTCCCACGCCCGCCGGGCTGCGGGATCCCCGCCGGCCGCCGAACCGGAGGGCGGCGCCCGTGGACGCGGCGCCGTCCCCGCCCCGGCCGCCACCCCCGGCCGCCGAGGAGGGGAGCCGGCCGACGGCGCAGCCCCGTGGCACGGCCACGGCGATGAGCGCCCGACCGTCCCCACCCCGGCTGCCGCCTCCGACCGTGCGGCCGACCCCGGCCGACCGGACCCCGCCGAGCCGAGCCGCCCCGACACCGCTCCTCCCGCGGACCCCGCGGAGCCGCACCCGGGCGGGCCCGTGCGGGAGCAGGCCGCGGCGCCGGGCGGTGCGGACACCGCAGGGCCCGCCGGGCGGACCGGCGCCGCGGACCGGGACACCGCACACGAAACGACCCGGCCCCGGACGGGCTCGCGCGGCCCGGCCCCCGACGACACACCCGGGACGGCGCGGACGCGGGGGGCTGCGGACGACACCCGGGGCCCGGAGGCGCCGGCCGGCCCGGGCGGGGCGTGGCCGTCGGGCCCGTTGCCTGCGGACGGCTCCGGGGAACCGGGCAGGGGATGCGCAGCGGGCACGCCTGAAGCGCCCTGCGAGGCCGG
>NZ_MKXB01000182.1 GCF_001865245.1 Streptomyces sp. CC53
CACAACACCCCAGGCCACCAACGACCCGGCACACCAACAAACCCCCCTCCGAGCGTTAACGGCGGCCACCGCCTGTACGGCGAGGATGCGGTCACCGCGCTGCGGGTGATCAAGGCCGCCCAGCGGCTCGGGTTCACGCTGGAGGAGGTCGCCGAACTCCTGGAGGCCGGCCGCCACCGGCACGGCCGCCCCGTGGCGGGGCTCCAGGAGCGGGCCGCGGCCAAGCTCATCGAGGTCGACGCGAAGATCGCCGATCTGACCACCATCCGCACCGCTCTGGCCGCGGCCGTCGAGGCGGGCTGCGACGACCTGACCGTCTGCGCCGGAAGCTCCTGCTGCCCCATCCCCTTCACCGACCTCGCCGAGGAGAACCGCCATGCCGGACCGTGCTGCTGACCTGCGCCCCCACAAGACGCCGAAGGCGCTCGGGGGCCTGGCCGCCCTGGCCTGCGTGGCGTGCTGCGCGCTGCCCGTGCTGATCACGGCGGGCATCGTCGGCGCCGGGGCCGGCGCGGTGCTGGGCTGGCTGCCCGCCCTCGCCGCCGTCCTGGCCGTGCTCGCCAGCGGCACCTGGTGGCTCGGCCGGCGCCGCTCCCACCCCTGCTCCTGCTCGCCGAAGCCCGCAGGCGAGGACGGGTGCGGCTGCAAGGCGTCCGGGAACCCGCTGAAGATCACGAGCACCGCCCGCCAATAGGGTCGCCAGCATGATTGTCGCTCGTTCCGTTGCTCTGTTCGTCGTCGCCGCCCTCTTCGAGATCGGCGGTGCCTGGCTGGTCTGGCAGGGCATCCGCGAGCACAAGGGGTGGATCTGGATCGGCGCCGGCGTCATCGCCCTGGGCCTCTACGGGGTGGTCGCCACGTTCCAGTCCGACGCCAACGAGCCCCGTGGGTTCGGGGAAAGTGAAGGCTCCGGGACGGGAACCCGCGGGTCTGTGCGGGGGCTGAGGGGGGCTGTGTCCTTGGGTTCGCTGTGACCGGTGAGGATGGAGTACCAAGTCATCCGCCGGATCGGTGGAGGCGGATCACAAGGAGATGTGGGTGTCGCAGGAGTCGCGGGGTCTGGTCGCGGGGATGGAACGCCACCAGGTCGCTGTCTATGTGGGGGCGATGGCGGCCGGGGCCGTGGTGGGCTGGGTTGCCCCTGCTGCCGGGCCGGGTCTGGAGCATGCCATCAACCCGGTGCTCGCCGCCCTTCTCTATGTGACGTTCTTGCAGGTTCCGGCCGCTGAGCTGGTTACTTCCCTTCGGGCGGGCCGGTTTCTGGCTGCCGCGCTGGTGGTGAACTTCGTGGTGGTGCCGTTGGTTGTGGCGGCGATGTTCGTCTTCCTGCCGGACGATCAGGCGGTGCGGCTCGGGGTCCTGCTGGTGTTGCTGGCTCCGTGCGTCGACTACGTGATCGTCTTCAGTGGGCTGGCCGGTGGCAGCAGCCAGCGACTGCTGGCGGCGACACCGCTGCTGCTGCTCGCGCAGATGGTGCTGTTGCCGGGGTTCTTGTTCCTGTTCATGGGGTCGGACCTGGCCGACGTGGTCGAGGTCGGCCCGTTCGTCGAGGCGTTCGTCGTGCTGATCGTCATCCCGCTGGCGCTGGCCTGGCTCACTCAGGCATGGGCGGCCCGCCGGACGGGCGGGCAGAAGGTCGCCGACGCGATGGGGACGACGATGGTGCCGCTGATGGCGGCGACCCTGCTGACGGTGGTCGCCTCCCAGGTGCCCAAGCTGAATGACAGCTTCTCCGACGTGGCCCGCGTGGTGCCGTTCTATGTGATCTTCCTGGTGGTGATGGCGTTCGCCGGGGTCGCCGTCGCCCGCGTGTTCCGTCTGGACGTACCGGCTGGCCGGGCGATCGTGTTCACCGGCGCGACCCGCAACTCCCTGGTCGTCCTGCCGCTGGCCCTTGCCCTGCCCGACCAGCTCGCGATCGCCGCCGTCGTGGTGGTGACCCAGACACTGGTGGAGGTGGTCGGCATGGTGATCTATGTCCGGGCGGTTCCCCGGCTGCTGCCCGCCCGTTGATCAGGTCCTGTTCCTTCACGGCTGCGGTGGGGGCGCCAGCAGTGCACGGGCAGAGGCGGCATAGCGGATCGCGGCGGCCTCGGACAGCCCGAAAATCAGGGACAGGTGCAGCGGGTCCGGGCCGTGGACGAGGGCTTCGTCGAGCTGTCGGTGCATGCGAAGCCGGTCCAGGGTCGCAACCTTGCCCTTGAGGGTCTCGCAGACCCAGAACTTGCCGACCGGCTTGGTCGTCACGGCGGTACCGGAGTGGATCAGCAGGTGCGGGTTGGCGGTGTTCGGCCACTGCTCGCGTCGGTGGGCCAGCCACTCGGTGAGAACGTGCCGGGTTAACTCGTCCATGGGGCAGACCCTCCCGGCCAGGACGATCCGCCGGTTGCCGAGATCGACATCGTCCAGCAGCAGACGCCTCATGGTCTGCCCGCGGGCTGCGTGGACGGCCGCCAGGACGAGCATCACGCGGGCCGCCGGGGTGGTGGATGCGGCGACCGCGGCGTCGATGTCACCCTGCTCCAGGGGCTGGAGGAGGGAGTCGTTGCGGACCCCGACCTTGATCCGGGTGGTGGGGTTGGCGAAGATCCTTCCGTTCCTCTTGGCCCACCTGAACAAGGACCGCAGCGCGACCCCGTGCCGTTCGCGAGCCTGACCGCGCAGCGAGTCCAGATGGTCGGTGATGTCGGTGCGGGTGACTTCCCGCAGGTGTCCGTAGCGGGTGGACCAGCCGGTGAGCCAGGTGCAGAGCCCAGGCCAGCCACGGGTCGTCCGGCCGGGCCCGCGCCGGCCCGGTGAGATCGCGGCGGGCCTCGAACAGGGTGCCCTGAATCCAGCCGGTGGCCGCAGGCCGTGCCAGCGGTCGGGGCTGGGCGGCTTCGATCGCCCGCAGCCGGTCGCGGCGGCGTCCGCGCGGGTTCTTCCTGCTCCAGCGGCGCTGGAGGTCTGCGAGGAACAGCTGCCGGTGCCGCAGCCGGTCGAGGAACGGGGCCAGCGCGGTGGCCGGGCCGGAAGGCCGTCCGGCGTCCTTGGCGTCCGCGCCGGCCTGGCGCCAACACAACCGGCAGTAGCCCCGCTTCAGCGGTGCCTGATGACCGCATCCGCTGCAGGCGGCGGCCTCGTGGCGGCGCCGGAAGCCATCGCATGCCTGGCACCGTGACGCGGTCAGCACTCCCCAGGCCAGGCAGTCACGGCAGCTGGCGGCCGGGTTCGGACGGCGGCCGACGGTCACGGCGGAGGCAGGGACCGGCCCCGAGGCCGCTTCGGGACCACGTCCCCGGCCACCGCCTGCTGCGGTTCGGCGGCAGGGGCAGGACGCTGGACCTTCTCCGGTTCGCTCAGCAGCAGTTCTCCGACCTCACACCCGATGACCGCGCAGATCACGTCCAGGTCGTCGAGTTTGATGCTGGCCGGCTGCCCGGACCACAGGCCGGACATCTTCCCCGCAGAGATCACCAGGCCCGCCTCAGCCAGCATCCGCTGCAGTTCGCTGGCCTTCCAGATCCCGCGTTGTGCGGCGACCAGCCGCAGATTCCACCTCATGCCATCAGGCCCTTCAGTCGCTGTCCGGCCCGCTCCAGGCCAGCGGCCCAGGAGTCCTCGACATGGGTGCGGTGGACGTGGACATAACGCATGGTGGTGGCGATCCAGGCATGTCCCAGCACCTCTTGGATCGAGATCAGATCCAGGCCGCCGCGATAGAGCTGAGACGCGCAGTAGTGCCGCAGAACGTGCGGGGTGAGCGTCTCCGCCCAGCCGGGCAGGTGCCGTTCGGCCGCCTGAGCCAGGCCGGCCCGCAGGGCATCGTCACCGATCCGGCGGCTGCTGCCGTCCGCGTTGCGCCGCTCGGAGGGGAACAGCGGTGCACCAGGCCGGACATGGTCGTCGTCGAAGTGGCCCCACACCTCCTCCACGAACCACCGCAACGTCCGCCCCGCCCCATTGATCAGCGGCACCACACGTTCCCGCGGCCCGGACCCGCGAGCCCCCTTTCCATGACGGACGTGCAGCTTGCCGAACCGGCCCAGCTCCCACTTGATGTCATGCAGGTCGAGTTTGCGGACCTCGTTCACCCGCAGTCCGACCTCGCTCATCAGCCGGGCAGCCGTATAGTTCCGCGCCGTTGGGGCGAACTTCCGGCAGGTTGCCAGGTCCTCCCGCCAGCCCGCGAACAGCCGGTCAATCTCCGCCTCCGACGGCGGGATGCGCAAGGCCGCGGGCTGCTGGCCGCGCGGGCGGTTGAGCTCGTCCAGCGGGCACTCCACCGCCCGCCCCATCAGACGGTGAACCGCAGCCGGGTGCCGCAACTCCAGGAACAGGAAGAACGTCGACAGCGCCTGGGCACGAGCCAGCCGGGTGCCCTTGGCCGCATCGCGCATCACCCGCCCGAAATAGGCGTCCGCGTCGGCGCTCTGCATCTCCCACAGCGGCCGACCGAACCAGACCCGCAGCTGTTCCAGATGCGTCACATCGGCGCTGATCGTCCCGTCGGCCAGCCCGGCCGAGGCCCGAGCCAGCACAAAGCCCGCCAGCACGTCGGTCTCGAAAGCCGCGATCTCCTCGGCTGTCTCCGCGGGCCTTCGCTCCCCCAGATCGGCCACAGCTGCCAGAGCCACCCCGCCCCCGCCTTCACCCTCGCCCCCGGTTCCTCGGACAACACGACAACGATTCAGAAAGCCTGAAGACACTTCAGGTCGGCCTACTGCCCTGGGAGGGGAGGAAACACCCAGGTCAAGTCGCCAACAACGGCTGATGCCGGGACCACACTGCGAAGGAACCCACGGGTTGTTTGATATTCGGGCGCATCCTTGCTGCGTACGGCGGGATCTTCGTGGCCGGGTCGATCGCCTGGGGCATGATCGCCGACGGCTACCGACCCGACCGCTTCGACATCATCGGCGCCTTGGTGTGCCTCCCGGGGATGGCCGTGATCATGTACGCGCCCCGCAGCCACTGACACCTACCGGCCGGCGATTCACCCTGTCCTGACGCCCGGCGTGTGGCGTCAGCTGCTCAGCAGCTGCGCGATCTGCCGGGCGGCGTCACGTGCGGGGCGGCCGACGCCGATCAGAGTGGCGGAGGCCGGGCCGGTCCAGTCGCCGTAGCCGAGCAGGTGCAGGCGCGGCTCGCCGAGGGCGCGTGTGCCGTCGGTGGGGACGTGGCCGCGCGGCCCGCGCAGACCCAGTGGGGCAAGGTGGGCGAGGGCTGGCCGGAAGCCGGTGCACCAGATGACCGCGTCCGCGCCGGTGTGGCTGCCATCAGCCCACCGGACACCGTCTTCCGTGAGGCGGGAGAACATCGGCTTCGCGTGCAGGAGCCCGGCGTCGCGGGCGGCGCGAACCGGCGGCACGGCGACGATGTCGCCGAGTGAGGCGATGCCGCCGGTGTCGCTGCGGCCGGCATCAAGGGCGCGGCGGCGGGCGGTGGCGACGTCGAACAGGGCGCGGCCGTCGATGTCGTCGGCCAGGAACTGCGGTGGGCGCTGGGTCACCCAGGTCACCTCGATGTTGCCGTCCAGGGCGAGGTCGGCGGTGATCTGGGCGCCGGAGTTCCCGCCGCCGACCACGACAACGCGCTGCCCGGCGAAGTCGGCCGGAGAGCGGTAGTTCACCGTGTGCAGCTGCCGTCCGGTGAAGACACCCCGGCCGGGCACGGCGGGCAGGAAGGGGCGGGACCAGGGGCCGGTCGCGCTGACGACCGCCCGGGCCCGCCAGGTGCCGGTGTCCGCCTCGACCAGGAGTCTCTCGCCGTCGCGGCGCACGGCGTCCACGCGGGTGCCGTGCTGGACGGGCAGGTCGTAGCGCTTCTCGTAGTCGGCGAGGTAGTCCACCACATGCCCGGCGCCGGGATAGGTCTCGCCCGTCTGGACGGGCATGAGCCGTCCGGGCAGCGAGGAGTGCTCCGCCGGGGAGAACAGGTGCAGAGAGTCCCACATGTGCTGCCAGGCCCCGCCCGGCGCCGGATCAGCGTCCAGGATCACGAAGTCGAGGCCCTGGCGGCGCAGGTGATAGCCGGCGGCGAGCCCAGCTTGGCCGCCGCCGACCACCACCACATCCACAGCGCTCGTCACGGGGCCGTCGTCACCGCACCTGCAGCGAACTTCTTGCGCCAGGCAAGCGCGACGTAGACCAGGCCGATCAGGACCGGTACTTCGATGAGCGGTCCGACGACTCCGGACAGGGCCTGGCCGGAGGTGACGCCGAAGGTGGCGATGGCGACCGCGATGGCCAGCTCGAAGTTGTTGCCCGCCGCCGTGAACGCCAGCGTCGTGGTGCGGTCGTAGGCGAGCCCCAGGCCCTTGCCGAGCAGGAAGGTGCCGAAGAACATGACCGCGAAGTACACCAGCAGCGGCAGCGCGATCCGGGCGACATCCAGCGGCTGCGAGGTGATCGTCTTCCCCTGCAGGGCGAAGAGGATGACGATCGTGAACAGCAGCCCGTACAGCGCCCACGGGCCGATCTTCGGCAGGAACTTCGCCTCATAGTCGGTCCGGCCCATCTTCTGCTCACCGACGCGGCGGGTCAGGAAGCCGGCCAGCAGCGGGATGCCGAGGAAGATGACGACGTTCAGGGCGATGTGCCAGACGGACACGTCCAGGCCCTGACCGTCGCCGAGGTTCATCCAGCGCGGCAGCAGGTCGAGGTAGAACCAGCCCAGCAGGCCGAACGCGAGGACCTGGAACACCGAGTTCAGCGCGACCAGGACGGCGGCGGCCTCGCGGTCGCCGCAGGCAAGATCGTTCCAGATGATGACCATGGCGATGCAGCGGGCCAGGCCGACGATGATGAGGCCGGTGCGGTACTCGGGCAGGTCCGGCAGGAAGATCCACGCCAGCGCGAACATCACCGCCGGGCCGACGATCCAGTTGATGACCAGCGAGGAGATAAGCAGCTTGCGGTCGCTGGTCACGCGGTCGAGCTTGTCGTAGCGGACCTTGGCCAGGACCGGGTACATCATGACCAGCAGGCCGAGCGCGATCGGCAGGGAGATCCCGCCGATCTCGATCTTCGCCAGCGCGTCGTTCATCCCCGGGATGAGACGTCCCAGGCCCAGGCCGACGGCCATGGCGAGCAGGATCCACACCGCGAGGTAGCGGTCGAGGGTGGAGAGCTTCTTGACGATCGAGTCGTCCCCACCGCCGGCCGGAGCGGAGGCGGTGGTGGGCTCGGTGGAGGTCACGGGCAGGCCCTCTTGTTCTCGGCAGCGGTACGGGCGGAGGCGGCGAGTTCGGCGAACTGCTCGGACAGCCCGGCCAGGACCTCGGGCTTGAGCTTGAAGTAGGTGAACCGGCCGCAGGGCTCGGTCTCCACCAGGCCGGCCTCGCGCAGCACCTTCATATGGTTGGACAGGTTGGTCTGCTTGGCTCCGGTCTCCTCAACCAGGTGCGTCATGCAGAGCGTCTCGCGCGCCAGCAGGGTCACGATCTTCAGGCGGAGCGGATCACCCAACACCCGGATCACATCAGGATCGACTGAAGTCAGCATCCCCTGATACTGTCACATCACCACGCGCTGACACCAGCGCGGGCTGACTTATTGGGCGCGTCGAAGGAGTCCCCGTGTCCGCCTCCTCCCTACCCCTCCTGCCCGACCAGCGCCTGGCCGCCGGAGTCGCCCGCCTCGCCACCCGGCACACCGGCCGCTTCTCCGCCGAGACCGTCCAGGCACTGCTCACCGACTCCTACAGCCTCCTGGCCTCCACCGCGCAGGTGCGCACGCACCTGGTCGTGCTGGCCGAACGCTTCACCGCCGAACGCCTTGACGCTCTCGCCCACGTCCAGGGCGGCCCCGGCAGCGGGCTGCCGCGCGTGCTGTTCGTCTGCAGCCACAACGCGGGCCGATCCCAGCTCGCCGCCGCCCTCCTCGCACACCGCGCCGCCGGCCGGGTCACCGTGTCCTCCGCCGGCACGCACCCCGCGGCCGAGGTGGAGCCGTTCATCGCGCAGGTCCTCAACGAGGCCGGCGTCGACGCCGCCGGGGCCTTCCCCAAGCCGCTGACCGATGAGGTCGTCAGGGCCGCCGACATCGTCATCACCATGGGCTGCGGCGACGCCTGCCCCGTCGTGCCCGGCCGCCGCTACCTGGACTGGCCCGTCGCCGACCCCGACGGCGCCCCGCTCGCCGCCGTCCGCGACATCCGCGACGCGATCGACGCCCACATCACCGAACTGCTGTCCTCCCTGCCCGCCTGAACCACCCGCTGATCCTGAAGGAAGAACCCATGTCCACCGCCCCGCTCGCCTCCGTGCTCTTCGTCTGCGTCCACAACGCCGGCCGCTCCCAGATGGCCGCCGGATTCCTCAACCACCTCGCGGGCGACCGGATCGAGGTCCGCTCCGCCGGATCCATCCCCGGCGACCAGGTCAACCCGGCCGCCGTCGAGGCAATGAAGGAAGTCGGCGTGGACATCGCCGACGCCAAGCCGAAGATCCTCACCACCGAGGCCGTCCAGGCATCCGACTACGTCATCACCATGGGCTGCGGCGACGCCTGCCCGATCTTCCCCGGCAAGAAGTACCTCGACTGGGCCCTGGAGGACCCGGCCGGCAAGGGCGTGGAGTCGGTGCGCCCCATCCGCGACGAGATCAAGACCCGCATCGAGGCCCTGATCGCCGAGATCGACGCCAAGCAGGAGGCGTGAGCGGCGTGAGCGGTACGACCGCCGACGGGGTGCGCGAGGTCATCGTCATCGGCTCCGGCCCCGCCGGATACACCGCCGCCCTCTACACCGCCCGCGCTTCGCTGAAGCCGCTGGTCTTCGAGGGTGCGGTCACGGCGGGCGGCGCGCTGGTGCAGACGACCGAGGTGGAGAACTTCCCCGGCTTCCCGGGCGGCATCATGGGCCCGGACCTGATGGACAACATGCGGGCCCAGGCCGAGCGGTTCGGCGCCGAGCTCGTCCCCGACGACATCATCTCGGTCGACCTCACCGGCGCCATCAAGACCGTGACCGACAGCGCGGGCACCGTCCACCGGGCGAAGGCCGTGATCGTGGCGACCGGCTCGCAGCACCGCAAACTGGGCCTGCCGGGCGAGGACGCGCTCTCCGGCCGGGGGGTGTCGTACTGCGCGACCTGCGACGGCTTCTTCTTCCGCGAGCACGACATCGTGGTCGTCGGCGGCGGCGACACGGCCATGGAGGAAGCCACCTTCCTCTCCCGCTTCGCCAAGACGGTGACGGTCGTCCACCGACGGGACACCCTGCGTGCCTCCAAGGCCATGCAGGAGCGCGCCTTCGCCGACCCGAAGATCACGTTCGCCTTCAACAGCGAGGTCGCAGAAATACACGAAGAGGGCGGCAAGCTCGCGGGCCTGACCCTGCGTGACACCGTCACCGGCAAGACCTCCGAACTCCCCGCAACCGGACTGTTCGTCGCCATCGGCCACGACCCGCGCACCGAACTGGTCACCGGCCAGCTCGACCTGGACGACGAGGGCTACCTGAAGGTGCAGTCCCCCTCCACACGCACGAACATCCCCGGCGTGTTCGGCGCCGGCGACGTCGTCGACCACACCTACCGCCAGGCCATCACCGCCGCCGCCAGCGGCTGCCAGGCCGCCCTGGACGCCGAACGCCACCTCGCGGCACTGGGCGACGAACACGCCCTCGCCGCAGTCCCCGCGTAAAAGCAAAAGGACAGCACCGGGACATCTGGTGGAAGGCATCCACTGTGACGTGGACGCTGCCAGACCCGATGCTGAGCACCCCCGTGCCCGAGCCCGATCTGCGGCCGGGCTGCGCCGCGGAGCCCAAGTGGGACGGGTTCCGAGCGCTTCTCTCCGTCGACGCGGGCCGGGTGGTGCTGCGCTCTCGGCGCGGCACCGAGATGGCGGCCTCATTTCCGGAAGTCGTGGCCGGGGCCGCGCAGCTGCCGGACGCGACCGCGCTGGACGGCGAGCTGGTCGTATGGGACGCCGCAGGCCGCCTCGCATTCGAGCGGCTGCAGAACCGGCTCGCCCAGCGCGGTGCAGGGGCCGCCCGAGCGGCTCAGGAGTGGCCGGCCCACTTCGTCGCGTTCGATCTGCTGCGGCTGTCCGGGACGGACACGACCGGGTGGCCGTACCGGCGTCGCAGGGCCGCGCTGGAGTCCGTGTTCGCCGCCCGCCGGCTCATCGCGCCATGGGCGCTGTGTCCGTCGACCACCGAGGCCGACACCGTGCGCGAGTGGCTGACGTGGGCGTCGGTCGGAATGGAGGGCGTGGTCTTCAAGAGGCTCACCGACCCCTACCAGCCGTTGGTGAGGGGCTGGGAGAAATACAAGGTCCGCGAGACGAGCGAGGCGATCGTCGGCGCGGTCACCGGCTCCCCGGCAGCTCCCGCACACTGCTGCTCGGCAGGTACGACACCGACGGCCGCCTTCAGTACGTCGGCCGCACCACCACTCTCGCCCGGGCGGCAGGTACTGCGGTCGCCGACCTTCTCGCTGCAGGGCGGCGCGGGCATCCGTGGACAGGCTGGTCGTTCTCCGCAGAGTGGGGCAGCCAGGAAAAACTGGTCGTCACGCTGGTGGAACCCGAGCTGGTGGTGGAAGTCGGCGTAGACGTCGCCCGCGACGCCTCCGGCCGGTGGCGGCATCCCGCGCGCTGGCACCGTCCCCGCCCCGACCTCTCCCCCGCCGACGTCCCCCTCTGGTCGTCGCCGCCGCGCTGATGCGGCGCGGGCGCGGCGGCCCCGCCGACGCGCAACACCGGTGAGCGCGCCCCGATCCCCGGCTGCGTCCGCGCCGCCCATCCCGCCCTCCCTCATCCTCAACTCCAGCCAAGGCATGGGCGAAGGGGGTCGCAACGGGGATGTCAGCGGCCCTACCACGCCGAAACCGCGTGGTGACCTGCACGGATACGGGGACGGCCCGCCGGGGTGCGCAACATTAGGCGCAACCCCTAGCGCAACCAGATGGCGCAACCTCTAGCGCAACCCTTGCCGCAACCCCGGCGGCGTGCGGCGTCCGGGCGGGCCCTCATGCGGCCCGTGCTGCTCACTGGGTGCGGGCCAGCTGCCGCAGCTCGGTGCGCGCCGCCGGCGCTGAGCGGGCGGTGTCCCAGTAGGGGTGCCACCACAGGCGTACGGACAGGCGTAGCAGGCGGCGGCGCAGGGCGGTGGTGTCGCGGGGGCGGGGTGCGGAGAGCGCGTCGTAGGTGGCGTTCCAGGCGGCTTGCGTCTGCACCAGGTCGTCGGGGAAGTCGGTCACGTCCATACCGGTATTAGATCGCTTGTTCGAATTTTGTGTCACGTCGGACACGCCCCGACTGGAGCCGTGGTCGGGGGTCGCGCCGGGCGTGGTCGGCCTCATGGTCGGGCCGGTGGTCGGCCCGACCACGGTGGTCCGGCCCGGTCCGTAGCGGCACCCGAGTGGGTGATTTTCCTTCGCGTACGCGGGCGCAGTCCTAGCGGTGCGTGCCCAACTTGCCTATTTCCAGGGGGTATTGACAGCTTTTCGAGTGTTCTGTCATGTTCTGTCCGCCGCTTCCGGCGAACGAGCGAGAGGTGATCTCATGCGACGAACCGAGTACGACGAGGGCCAGGCCGCCAAGCGCCTGAAGGTGCCCGCAGCGGCCTTCCGGTGGGCCCGCCACACCGGCCTCATCCCCGCCCCCGACGTGTCGTCGTCCCGGTGGTCCCGGGCCGCCATGGAGGCGCTGGACGCCGACGCCATCCGGGCCGCGATGCCCACCCCGCCGATCTCCGGCGGCGCGGCGGCCGACCGGATCGCCGACGCGCTCGGCATCCCGAACCCGACCACGCACGGCGAGCGGGCGAACGTGACGGCGTTCGTGGTGCGCCGGTTCGTCGACCGCGGCCTCCTGGTCGACCTGAGCGCGAACCCGGACGGGACACTGCACCACCCCGACCAGGTCGCGGAGGTCTGCCGCCGCGAGGACCTGGCGGACCTGGTCGCCGCCGACACCCCGCTGGGACCGGAGCAGGCCGCCACCCGGCTTGGGGTGCGCAGGGTTGAGTTCGATTGGATGGTGCGGCTCGGTTGGGTCCGCTCGCCGCAGTCGATCGAGGTCCGCTTCGGCACGAGCCGGGCCGGGGCCGTCGACGTCGCGCTCTACACCACGGCGTCCGTCGACGCGGTCGTCCCCGCGCACCCGGAGGTCGACTGGGAGCAGCTGCGCGCGGTGGAGAAAGGCCGGCGCTCCCCACTCGCTGCGCTGGCGAAGCAGGCCGCCCCGGCCTGACCGGCGCGGTGCGGTCCACGAGGACGCTCCCCCACGGCTGTCGTGTGGGGGGAGCGTCGTCGTCTCCGGCAGGTCTGCCTCAGCGGCCGGGCGGCTCGGGGTATCGGGCGCGGCGCCGGTCCGGATCGTCGACACCGATCTCGTACCAGGGCTCGCCACGCTGGAGCCGGGGCAGGGTGTTCACCCACACCGCGACGGTGATGCCCTTCACGTCGTCGGCGAGCGCCTGGAGGCGGTTGTCGAGCAGGTGCTCCTCCTTGCCCGCCAGGACGACGTGCAGCCGCGGGAAGGTCTGGGAGCGGGTGTAGCGGTGGCGCTGCCAGAACGGGAACGTGTTGCCGATCGTGCCGCGGGCGCCTTCCCAGACGCGGTGCCCGGCGTAGCGCTCGTAGTCCCAGACCTCCTTGGCGAGGCGGGCCTGGGACATGGTGCCGTTGTCGAGCTCGAAGAGGCGCACCTCGCTGGTCTTCGTCGGCAGCGCGAGGACGGCGTCGGTGTTGAAGCTCAGGCCGGTCTCCTTGATGGCGTGGTTGACCTCCACCTGCCAGTCGGTCAGGTGCTTGCGGCCGCCGAAGGCGAGGATCATGTCCGTCACCGCGACGCCGTGCGGACCGAACCCGGCTCGAACGGCCTTCGCTCCGGTGCCGGCCTTCGGTCGGGGAGGCAGCTCGTTGCCGTCGGCCAGAGCCTTCTGTCCCGTCGGGGTCAGGTTCCAGATCGGGTGCCGTCCGTCCTTGCCGTTCGTTTCCGCCAGCCCGAGCTCCGCCAGCTTCTTCATCGCCCTGCGCACATATGACCGGCCGTCGGCGTCTTCCTTCGTGATCACCTGGGCCATCTGCCGCACCGTGGCTATCCGGACGCATCCCAGCATCCGCAGCGCATCGGCCCGGACCTTGGCCGCAGGTGTGGACTTCTTCCCCTTCGCTGACGTCTCAGGGGAAGGGAGAGAGGTGTCGGCGTGCCGGGAGGCCCCCTGGCGGGCGGTGTGAGCTGCGGTGATGGGCACGACGTTGGAATCGTTCGCGGCACCGTTCACGGCACTGGATTCCTGGCCTCCCAAAGGCCGCTCAGCACCCCTTGTCCAGGTCGGGCGCGGCTCCGGTCCGGGCTGCCGGGCGCTGCTGGTGTACGTCATGACGAGGCTCCTCACGCAGGTGGCGCGGGACTCCGGGCAGAATCCCGCCGTCACTTGCTAGAGGTGTGGCGAAAGTCGACGGTGTGACACTCCGCTGAGCGCCGTTACCGAGCCGTGATCGTCACGGACGGCCGGACGGAGATCTCTCCTCTCCGTCCGACGGCAGATTCTGTCCACAGGCAAACCGTCCGAGGCTGCTCTCGTCACGCCGTGATCGGCACGGCGATCGTCCTGTGAGGAGCTGTCCATGTCCCAGACCGCCGCTACCACGTTGTTCGGTCCGATGACCCCGGACGCAGTGCGGAGCGCCTTCAGCTACCTGCGGGCCGTTGAGGCCGACGATGCCGACGCCGCAGCCGAGTTGGCGGCCCAAGAACCGGAGCTGACCCAGATGCTCCTGGACGTCGCGGAGCGCGTCATCGTCCCTGTCACCGTCCTGATCCGTGACCGTGAGGAGGAACCGAACGCGAGCTCGTTCGCCCTGGCGGAGCTCGGAGGCGTCTTGCTGGACGCCCTGTACTTCTGGCAGGGGGAGACCGGCCCGCAGGTGACCGAGTTCCTCGCGACCTCGATCATCCACTTCATCGAGCAGATCCTCACCCAGGAACACGAGACAGTCGGAGCCGTCTTGCACCACCTGCAAGACGTCGCCTTGGGCCAGGCCCTCGATGCGCACCCCGCACCGGCCGGCTCCCACTCGGTGCGCCTGACCGTCGTGTAGGGCGCACCGGGACGGCGGTGGTGCGGTGCGCCGCATCGGGACTGCACCACCGCCGCGCGCCACCGCACCGCACCGGCGCGCCACACGGCCGGGCGAGGGCCTCTATCACACACCCCCTTGACCGCGACCTGATCGCCAGCCAAAACCGCTTGGGTCAAGGGAAAACGTCCTCGGTAGCAGACCTGGACAAGGGGGTGTAGCGGAGCTGGACAAGGGGTCGCGCGCCTCCCTCCGCGCCTGATCGAGGGGTCGGTCGGCGGTGGGCGCACCAGTGCGGTGCGGGACATCGGGTGCGGCGCACCGGCGCGCGCGAGTGCCGGGCATCGCCGGGCGGTGCGGCGCACCGGGTGCGGTGGCGCACCATCGCGGTGCGCTCCGCGGTGGCGTCCATCGTCATCCGGCGCACCGGAGTGGAGTCCACTCGGTGGAACCCACTGAGTGGAGTCCATCGGGTGGAGTCCACCCGATGTCGTGCATCGCCACTGGATGCTGAACACCGTGGGCTCCACTCGGTGGACGATGCCCGCCATCGTCACCACAGCCAGGCGGTGGAGTGCCGCACCCTGGACAGGGCGCGGGCATCGCGGCGCGCGGCGGCGTTGCCGATCCGGTTCTGCCGGGAGCGGGGCCGGCGCGACTGTGCGGCGGCGAGGCGGCGCTTCCCGGCTTCCTGGAGTCGCTTCCGCTGCTTGCGCAGTTCCGCCTTCTTCGCCGCCTTCGACTTCGGCTTCCGGGGCCGCTTCCAGACCGGCTGCCACCCCACAGGCTCATCGGGCTCGGGCTCCTGGTCCTCTTCGAGCGCGGCGGCCATCTCCGCGCGGGCGGCACGGGCGCGGGCGAGGGCGTCGTCGGGGTTGGGCTGTTCTTCCGGGGTGCTCACGTGACTCCTCCTGTGGTCCGGCCCGGCGTGTGGTGGATGCCGAGCTGCTGGGTGTGCGGCGGCGGGTCCGTCGCCGGGGCGGACTGCGGGCGGGGGCCGTGGGCGGCTTCGCGCGCCCGCCGGCTGTCCTGGAGCGTGGCGGCCACCTGCGCGGCGGCGGCTTCCAAGGTCTGGCGCGTCTGTTCCACCGTGTCGACGCCGGTCTCCGGCTCCAGGAGGCGGCCGTCCTGCCCTCCGGTGCTGAACGGCCGCGGGTGCGACCTCGAGGCGGCGGGCACCGTGACGGCGTACGGCCGGAGACGGGAGCCCAGTCGCTCCGCACGACGTGCGGCGCGGACCCGGGCGGCCAGGGCGCCGGCGGCGAGGCGGGCCCGCTCGTACGGCGGCGCGGTGCGGCTGCGGGTCAGCGGGCGGAGCACGGCCTGGTCCTCGTCGCGCGGGTACAGGGCGCGCAGGTCGGCGGTCATCATCCGCCGGCTCGCCGGGCGGGTGTAGTCGTCGACGACCGTTTGCACGATCTGTTCGTCCAGGCCGGGCTGGTGGGGCCGGCCACGCAGGACGTAGGAGAGGTGGCGGCGGGCTTCGGCGAGCAGGTGGTGGCGCTTGAACGCGCCGCGCATCACGTACACCACGGCGACGACGTCGACGGCCGCCAGGGCGATGTCGATCACTGGCCGCACCCGCGCCCACACCGCTGCGGCCGCCACCCGCGCCCGCTGTGCGAGCCGGTAGACGGTGCAGGCGCCGAACGCCCGGATCGCTGAGGTGCGCCATCGCTTACGCAGCTCGGTCAGCGACAGCAGCTCGGTGCGTTTGGGTGGGCGGGTCTGGTCGGCGGCCTGGCAGGCCAGCGCGTAGGAGGCCCGCTCCCCCGGCGCGTGTCCCTGCCGTTCCTCGTACTTGGCGGTGAGGACGGGCAGCGCGTCCTCGATCTGCTGGCGGCGGGTCGACTGCCAGCCGATGAACCGCCGGTCGATCCCGGCGATGTCCATGACGGGCCGGCGGCCGGGCGTCACCTCGCGCGGCTCCCACGCCCACCCGAGCCGGGCGGACACCTCCTCCATGAAGTACAGGGTGTAGAGGGTGTCGGCGGCGACGATGTGGGTCATCAGCGAGTCCGCCGACAGGTTGCCCCACTTCCCGTCGTGCGGCCGCCGGGCGCGGATCGACACGATCGCGTGCGCGTGGAGCAGCGGCCTCGATTCCGTGGCCCTGGACTCGTAGTGCCGGAAGACCGCGACGATCAGCCCGTCCTTGACCCGGGCCCGCTGCTTGCCGCCGGCCTTCGAGCGGATCTCCGCGACCGACTCCTCCAGCCACGCCAGCGTCTTGTCGCGGGCGATGTCGTCGCACAGCTCCAGCACCAGGCGGTGCCGGTCGTCCATCAGGGCCCACGCGATGTGTGCCGTCGGCGGGGGCCGGAACGTCAGGTCGAAGGCCAGCCAGGGCGTGCGCTCCTTGGCCTTGTCGGTCTTCGGTGAGCGGTTGTGCTCGATGGGCCTGCCCAGCACGGTCGCCCGCCGGGCCTGCTCCGGGCTCTTGCCCTGCGCCAGGAGCTCGCGCTCAATCCGGTCGGCGTCCGGGTGCCGGCCTTCCCCCAGGAGGAGTTCGGCCTGCCGCTCGGTCACCACGTCCCCAGCCTTGAGACCGAGCGCGGCCAGGCCCCGGCCCTTCCACACGCCGGGCGGAACACCGGCTTCGTCCTGGGCGGCGCGCAGCGGCGTGCCCGCCCGGCGGTGGCCGTCGCCGACCATCACGCCACGGAACAGGTAGCGCCACCCGGTCCCCGGGCGAACTGCCGACATGCTGATCATCGACCCATGGAACCCCGGCGCTGACCTGCGAAAAAGCGCGATCCGGGGTCCTTCCCGCCAGGCGGGAGGACATCACCAAGTCTTTACCGCAGCGCCCGCCAGGCGGGCCGCAGCGGCAGCCCGAGACGGTAAGCCGCCGACGTGTGCACAGTCCGCCGCATGAATACGGAACTGCTTCACGGAGACCTCTGCCCGCTGTGCCGCCGCCCTCTCACGCTGCGCCCGACCGTCGAAGTCCGCTCGAACACGCCGTACCCCACCCGGACCGACACGGTGCCCTACTGCGCCTACTGCGCCCACGACATGCCCCGCGCACAGCAGTGGGCCGACCTGATGCCCGCCCGCTACGGCACCTGACCCCGGCCGTGCGAATACTGCGCCACGACCACACGAGCCGATGGAGGAGATCGCGGACGTCATCATGTGATCAGCGCGCACGACCTTGCGCAGTCACATCTCGTTGGGCGGGACATGAAGCTGACTACTGGGCCGGGCAGGGTCGAGGCGTTGGCGGAGGAGGCCGTCGTCGCGGCGTGCACGCTGGCCGACGCCGCCGATCCGTTGCGCTGGAGCGCGGACGCGGTGGAGGACGTGGCCGCCGCCCTCGAGGTCCTGGCCGGTGCGCTCGCCCAACTCGATCCGGAGTGCGCAGAGATCCTCTCCGTCGTGCCGATCGCCGCGGCCGCCGTCGTCGAGCGCGCCGAACAGGCCGCCGGGGCGAGCGAGTCCGTCGGCGGCAGAGCTGCGGCCGGAACGAGCGCGGCCCTGCGCCAGGCACTCGCCGCTCACGGCTTGACCCGGAACCGTGTCCACCAGCTCGGGGCCGCGCTGATCACGGTCACGCTGGACGCATCCGAGGCGCAGGCCCTGGCCGTGCTCCTCAGCCGACGCGACACCCTCCCCCGACAGGCGCAGCAGGGGGACGAAGGCGGTTGGGGGGCCGGGCCGGCGGAGACCGCGGCGGCCGCGCTCGCCGACGCTCTCCGCGCCCACGGCACGGGCGCATACGCACGGGTCCTGACCTCCGGGCAGGTGAGCGCCGGCCTCACCCCGCAGACCGCCCAGGCGGTGGTCGCGGCCCTCACCGCACGGCCCGGCGCCGCGTCACGCGGCAAGCGGCGCGGGCTCGGTCCGGGCTTCAAGGGTGTCGCCTCACGCTGACTGCCCGGAGCAGTGCCGCCAAAAATCGCGGGACTTCCCCAATTGGGGAAGTCCCGCTCAACAGCAGGGGTCAGCCCTCAACCAGCTCTGCATCGACGATGCCGTCCTCGTCGACGGCGCCAGCGTCGACGTTGACATCGGGGGTGGCGTCGGCGTCGTTCCTGGACGACATCCGCGGGAACGTCGGCGCGGGGTTTCGGAGCGGCTACGGCCTGAACTGAGTCGGAGGCCGGGCAGCGCTCGGGGACGGAGATTTCTCCTCCCCGGGCGCTGCCCGTTTTCGGTGGTGATGTCGGAGGTAGCGGAGGTGGACAAGGGGGTGCACGGCCTGCCGTCGGCGGTGGATCGGACGCCGTCCACTCCCCCGCCGCGACGCCATCCGCTTCCACCCGATGCCGTGGATCGGGTGGAGTCCACTCCGTCCGGCCACCGGGAGTGGAGTCCACCGAGTGGAGCCCACTGAGCCTCCGCCAACCTGAAAATCCCAGGTCAGCAGGGCTGGTGTGACCGTGTTCCGGGGTACTCGTCCTGGTCGTGGGCGACAGTCTGCGCTGTAGATCGTCCGTCAGCGGTTGATTTCAAGGTTCGTCAGGAAAAGCAGGGCGCCGCCGAGGCAGGTGAGGGTGAGGTAGCCGATGGCGTGCTTGGCGAAGCGCTTCTTGCCGCGAACGGGACGCGGCCATGTCGGCCAGGCGCTGGTCGTGGCGCCCCGGGTGGCAGGATCCGCCACCTGGACCGGATCGCCTTCAGCTGGGGAAGATGGAGAACTGCTACTGGGAGCGGACGGCGGAGTCGGGCGACATCATCGACAACAACTTCGCCACATCGGCACGGAAGATCACGGTGACGATCCGGGCGTCGGACGGGCAGTTCACGTCGCAGGAGTGCGCGGTGTGGAAGCCGGTGAAGTAGCCGCCTGACATGGGTGGGCCCCGCCAGTCGGGGGCGCTGGCGGGGCCGGGGAGCCGGTGCGGCGGGGGGATGCGCACGGGCTCGTGGGTCGAGGGTGGCACAGCCGGGTCCGGGAGGGGCGCGGGGACGCTCGGGCTCCCGGACCGGCCGTACGAGAATCATGCTGCCGGATGGACGGCGGCTTGTCTGGGCCGCTATCCCCCAGCGGGACGGTGCTGGTTCGGGGAGGCGGGAACCGGCACCGAGACTCCGGTGGTCTTGCCGATGCGGGTTCGAGATGGCTGGGCACGTACTCAACGCGCGTCTTCAAGAGCTCTCGAGCGGTGTTCGGCCAACTTTTTTGACTCGTGCGGGAGTTTGTTGACGACGGGACTCCAGTCAATGGGTAGTCCCACTATCTTGTCCGCTGGCGCTCGATCACCGCACCGACCGGGTGTCAGCGTCGGGCTCCGCAAGGGCTGCGGGGTGTGACTGAACGGGGAACCACGTGACGTACCGAAGGAGAAGCAAGGCATTACAGACGACCGGCGTGGTGGGCTGTCTGGTGCTGGCCCTCACGCTATCCGCATGCGGGCCAGGCGAGGACGACGCGAAGGGCGGCGACACCAAGGACGCCTTCCTCCAGGCCGCATCCGCCCTGCAGAAGTCGCCGGTGATCGGCTACAGCACGAAGGCCGCGGGCGCGACGATGAAGATGCGCGCCACCCGCTCCGGCAACGCGACTGGCACCATGACGTTCGGCGGGATACGCACCGATGTGCTGACCGTCGGTGAGAAGACCTACGTTCGCTGGCAGAAGGGTCTGCCGGGCGGCAAGACCCAGCCGGGCCAGGAAGACCTGCTGAAGAACCGCTGGGTGACGGGCGGCTTCGCCCCGGGCATGGGCAAGACGCTGACACCGGAAGCCGTCGGCTCGGCGACGGCTCAACAGCTCAAACAGTCCTCGACCCGCTTCCCCGAGAAGAACAGCACCGTGCGAATCGGTGAGAGAGACGCATGGAAGGCGTCGACACCGACCTCCGACGTCTACGTCACGACCAGCGCGCCACACCGGATCATGCGGATCACCCCCAGGGCCGGCAAGGGGATCCCCGGCGTGCCATCGATGCCGACCGATCTGCCCGGCCTGCCGACGGAGCTCCCCGACCTCCCCTCCGATCTGCCGACCGAGCGGGCATCACGCAGCCTTCCCCGCACCGCTTTGAGTGCGCCTCCGGCCGTGCTCGGGCAGATGGATCTCGAGGAGCTCGACCAGGGCGATGTCGACGAGATGTTCGACGAAATGATCAAGAACACCAAGCAGCTGGCGAAGAACTCAGCTGACCTGTCGTACCAGCTGAAAGCCCAGGGGCAGGCGGCGTTCGCCGGCTGCGGGCCCGCTTCGTGCACCGTCACCATGACCGTCACCAGCCGCTTCGTCGGCGTGAACGTGAAACCGGTGTCGAACATCAACGCCGTCATGACGGTGAACATGACCGCCGGCGGCTCACCGGTCGGAGGCTGCTCCACCACAGGCACCCTGCCCGTCAACGGCACCGGCTCCCTGTCCTGCACCAACGTCTCACCAGCGTGGAGCGCCTGGTACAGCCGCGCCAGCCGCACCCCTGGCACTCACGTCTACGCCGCCTACGCGCAGCTCATCGGCAGCGCCATGGGGGAAGAAATGGTGAAGTGGGCCGTCAGGCAACTGGAGAAGGACAGGAAGCAGATCGAGCTTCCCGAGCCGGATCCGACAACGACCTCTCCGACACCGTCACCCAGCTCGAGCAGTAACTGCACCCCCTCCTACAGCTACGGGCCCCTGTACAAGAACCGCGGCACCTCGGGCCACGCCGTGCTGTGCATCAAGCGACCCAAGGGCCAGTCCCCGCAGGTCCCGCTGCCTGCAGGTGTGACCTTCCCCCCGTTCGACCGCGGGCACCTCATCCCTGAGTCGCTCGGCGGATCGGGCCAGGCGACCAACCTCACGCCCATTTACATCAGCAAGAACCGCGGCGCGATGGCGCAGTGCGAGAAAGCGGTCGGGAAGTTGGTGACCGCCGAAGAACCCGTGGACTACACCGTCACGGCGAACTACGCCGGCTCAACGGACGACAACGCCGTAGAGATCACCATCCGCGCGGTGGGATCCAAGGGAACGGTCATCTCCGCGACAATCCCGAACGAAAACACCAAGGGGATCGCCTACTGCTGAGCCCATGGGCCGAACGCCAATGCTCCGCGCGCGCCGCCCGGCCGCCGCGCGCGGAGCAGCGGCCCGGGGCGGTAGCCCACCATGGAGGTGCGCGATTCCCGCCCAGCCACGGTAGTGCGCCCCACGTACTCCGGCACACGCCGGCAGCCGGCCGTACTTCAGCGGCCGTTCCCCAGCAGGAGGAGAGAGATGGCAGCCTCAGCCGACTTTGTGCCGGCGGGCACCCGAGTTCGGGACCAGGTCACCAAGGTGGGCGGGCAGCCTGTGTGGCGGGGACAGCCACAGTGGCCGCTGTCGAAGCAGACAGGCCGTGCCATGGTCTTCCTCGCCCAGTTCGACATCAGCGACGGCCACACTGCCTACGTGTTCATGACCGGCGACGACGAAGGCTGGGTCGACGGGACATACGACGCGGACGGCGGCGAGAACGCGGTCATCGTCCAGCCGCGAGGACGCGTTCCTCTCCAGCTCCGCACGATCCCTGTCGCGGAGGGGCCCAGTGCCGGCCCTGAGTACCTCATGATCCCCAGCGACCGGGGTGCCGTCGGAGCAGCAGGGGAGACCCTGCCCCCCGGCACACGCCTGGCAGCCGAAGGGGCCAGCCCGGTGTGGCTGCAAGGAGAGGAATGGCCCGGACCTGACTGGCGATTCCTCGCACAGATCGACAGCCGAGACCTGCCGTCCGACGTCAACTTCGACTTCGGCGACATGGGCGTCGGATACGTCTTCCTCTCAGCAGATGCCTGTGAAGGCCGCTTCCTGTGGCAGTGCAGCTGAGCGGGCACGCTCAGTTCGGCCAGGCCCGCGGCGTCACGCGGGCCGGGTCTGGGGTTGACCGGCGCGACCCACACCCGGCACCTGCGTCCAGGAGGTCAGCCACTCCCCGGCCGTCGCCGGGTCGGTCGTCTCCGGGCACAGCGTCCACGGGGCATCCAGCCCGCGGTCGGTGAACATCTGCTCCAGCTGCGCGCGCCGCTCGTCGTACGGGACGTGCAGCAGCTCCTGGCCGTCGAGCTGGAGGATGTCGAAAGCGATGAAGTGCGCCGGCATCTCCTGGGCAAGGCGGGCGGCGGCCTTGCCGCCGGAGACGGCTCGCCGCTGGAGCGCCTCGAACGACAAATGGCCCTCCGCCCACACGGCCAGCTCGCCATCGAGGACCGAGCCGTCGGGCAGGTCGGCGGCCGCGGCCACGAGATCTGGGAAGCCGCTCTGCATGAGGCTGCCGCGGCGGGACTGGACCAGCAACGGGCCTGGCGCCGGCCACGGGGAGAAGACGAGCGCCCGGTAGCCGTCGAACTTCGACTGGAACCGCAGCTCGCCGGGCAGCGCGCCCGGCGCGGGCACCGTGGCGCGGGCCTGCGCCAGCATCGGTTCCACCGGCGGCCGAAGGACCATACGTCCGGTCTACGGGATGCCCGGTGTCCCCGCGACCGGGCGCAGCCGCTGGCGTCGAGGGCCTGCGCCGGGTGGCCGCGCGGTGGTGAGCTCCGCGCCTATGGAGCGGATCGCGGACGTCATCATGTGATCAGCGCGCACGACCTTGCGCGGTCGCATCTCGTTGGGCGGGACATGAAGCTGATCACCGGGCCGGGCAGGCTGGAGGCGCTGGCGGAGGAGGCTGTCGTCGCGGCGTGCACGCTGGCCGACGCCACCGAACCGGCGCGGTGGAGCGTGGGCGCGGTGGAGGACGTGGCCGCCGCCCTCGAGGTCCTGGCCGGCGCGCTCGCCCAGCTCGATCCCGCGTGCGCGGAGATCCTCTCCGTCGTGCCGATCGCCGCATCCGCCGTCGTCGAGCGCGCCGAACAAGCCGGAGCCGGGACGAGCGAATCCGTCGGCCGCAGTACGGTGGCCGGGACGAGCGCGGCGCTGCGCCAGGCCCTCGCCGCTCACGGTTTGACCCGGCACCGTGTCCACCAGCTCGGTGCCGCGCTGGTCACCGTGACGCTGGACGCACCCGAGGCGCAGGCCCTGGCCGTGCTCCTCAGCCGACGCGACGCCCTCCCCCGGCAGGCACAGCCGGAGGACGATGACGGCTGGGGGTCCGGGCCAGCGGAGACCGCGGCCGCCGCACTCGCCGACGCCCTCCGCGCGCACGGCACCGGCGCGTACGCACGGGTCCTGACGTCCGGGCAGGTGAGCGCCGGGTTCACTTCCCAGGCTGCCCAGGCTGTCGCCGCGGCCCTCACCGCACGGTCCGGCGCCGCATCCCGCGGCAAGCGACGCGGGCTCGGCTCCGGCTTCAAAGGCATCGTCGCCCGGTAGTCGGCACCGCCGCACTGGCCCCTCCTGCCGCGATACCGGAGACACCGCTCTGTCGCTGGGCAGAACGCCGGGGACGTGCTGGTCTCCCGGGCTGGGCAGGCGTCGGTTCCACGGGTGGGCGCGGCACGCCAAAACCTCTGGGCGGGGAGCCGTGCCGCTCGGGGTGGGCACGGCTCCCCAGGAGGCGGGCGCAACCCGCCCGGTCCTGCCAGCGGAGCACGGTCGCCCCTCCCTGTCTACGGCCACGCCACCCTCCGCGCGATCGGCGCCGAGCATGTCGGCGGCTGGAGTCCCCCGTACGGGTTGTCTCCCCTCGATCGGCGAACCGGCCAGTCGGGCGGAGCCGTCGGTCGAGGCATGGAGATCGATCAGCAGCGCATCGTCGAACCCGGGCTCGTCGTCTTGGACGTCGCCGCTGCGGACGAGGACACCGTCCGCGCGGTGATGGAGGTCCTTCAGAAGCAGTGGGCCACCTCCGGGATCACGCCGGTGTGGCGTACGCCGGGTGAGCCCGGCGTCAGGGCGCGGGTGTACGCCGACGTACGCCGTCCCGGCACCGCGCGCTAGCTGTTCTGTCCGGTAGTGGGAAGCCAGGTCTCGACCGAGGGTCTTGAACAGGTGAGGGCCTTCGGGTTCGGTGTGGATTGCGACGTCTACACCAACAGAAAGGCCCTCGCGCCCCACCGTAATCCGAGTGCCCCGGAGCGGGCCGGGCCGGCCACGGCGCCGACTGCTGCGGGTGCGGGGCGACAAGGCGTACTCCTCCGCGCGAACCGTGCCTACCTGCGCAGGCGCGGGATCAGGTGCGCGATCCCGGAACCAGCCGACCCGGTCCGCGATCGAAAGTGTTGCGGCCGGGCCGGTGGTCGCCCGCCCGCCTTCGGCTCCCACTCATCCTCCCCCAGGGCCAGGGGGCGGCAGGCTCTTGCCGGTCTCGGCATCGACGGACCGGCCACAACACGGGACCGCGGGACCGTGATCGTTCTTGCACAATTGTGCTGGAGCGGTCACGGCACGTACCTGGCTGAGCACAGCCGTCTCTTGGTCGACGGTGCGCTGGAGATCCCCCGCCGGACGACGGTCTCGGGGGCGTGGCGAATGCCGTCCCGCGAGCGCAAGACGACTTGGAGAGGGCTGGTTTCAAAACCGGGTTTTGGGTCGCGCGCGGCGCGACTCGGGCCCCTCCGCGGTGCTGGCTGGACCTTAGATCCCTGCGTGGGCGTGCCGTCCGGTGGCTTCTGGCCGTTGATGGGGGTATGGGAGCGGGAAGCGCTTCCCTCATGGACTGAGAAGGGGTGCCTGCCTGTGTGGGAAGCACTGGTGGAGGAGTGGCCTGATGCCGCTCCGGTTCGTCAGCTCATTACGGCGTTGCGCGCGCAGGAGTACGACGTGTTCGAGAGCCGGGACCAGGCTGCGCGGGAGGCGGTCCGGTGGTCCTGGCCTCTCCTTCGGGTGACTCCCCACCTGAATGATGATCTTTGCGGCTTCCGCTCAGTGCATGCTGCGTACTCGTTGGCCTACTCGGTTCCCGTCCTGTGTCGGTACCCAGATGAGCTCTGTGTCTTGCCGGTTCACGATCTGGAGATGCTGCGCCGCGCATGTGCTCGTTGCTTCCCTCGTGATGGTGGGCAGGAAGGGGGGATTTCCGGGAGGCTGCCGGTTGCGTGGAAAGACGTCACTCCACCGCAGACCCTTCGGGCTGAGGCGGTGCCACCCGAGGAACTACATGAGCGGACCCAGCAGGCCGAGAGTTGGAGGATGCCTCCTCCCGAGCCGTACAGGTGGCGTGAGTTTTGTGATGACTTGTACGAGTGGGAGAAGGCGAATCCCGCCCCTGCGCTCAGTGCTGCGGAGGTCCTCGGAATGGCTGGAGTCGAGAGGTACGTGAAGCAGTGCGAGCTCGCGGCCATCGACGACCGGCTCCGTGTGCTGTTGCGGCAAGCTCACGAGGAAGGGCTCGGGCCGACCAGGCTGCAGGCCTTGTCTGGTGTCAGTAGGCGCACCATCCCAGGCTGGCTGCGCGCTGACGCTTGAGGTCAGTTCAGTCAGCCGCGTCAGGACATGGGGAAGCCCGCCTGCTCCCGGTGGGAGGCAGGCGGGCTTCTTACGCGTGTCAGTCACGCACGAGCCCAGCGGCCACCTGCTGGAGAATGCTGGCGAGCGACGCACGGTTCTGCGGGGGCAGGTCTCCCCGCAGATCTGCGATGACGGCCTCGAGTCCGCTGATGCGGCGGAAGTAGCGGAGCATGAACGCGCTTCGTTGCGTGGCATCAAGCCGGTCGAACGCCATGTCCATGAGAGCCTCTCCGTCGTGCCACGGCATGGCCGTCAGCATGCTTTCGGGGCCGGTCTCGTGGGGTCGGGGCTCTGGCACAACGACATCAGGACGGGCATGGGCAGGGGATTCGGCAGCGGGTGTTCCCCCGATGCTGTCGATCTCGTTCAAAACCGGGTTTTGAACCCGCGAGGGTGCGGGGGTGACGGCGCGCTTGCGAGGCGCCTTCGGTTCCTGGGCTTTGCGGAGCTCTTCGGCGGCGAGCGCCTTCTGCTGCTCGGGGTCCTGGACCTTGGCGATCTTCTCTGCCGTCTTCACCTTCAACTGCTTGGTGTCGACGGCATCACGGAGCTCGGGGGCGAGGTTCAGCAGCGCCAGGCGGTTGGACACGTACATCTGCGACTTGCCGATGCGCTCGGCGACCCTCTCCTGGGAACCGTGGCGTTCGAGCATCCGCTGCAGGAACTCCGCCTCCTTGTAGGGCGGGATGTTCTTGCGGTGGATGTTCTCGATCACGACGGCTTCGTCGAGCTTGTCGTCGTCTTCGCTGCCGAGGCGGTCTCGGACCCGGATCTCGAACTTCGTCCAGCCGAGTTGCTTGGCGGCATGGAAGCGCCGGTTGCCGAGGATGATGACCCACTGCGCGTCGCCGACGGCCTGGCCGTGCTGGGGCTTGACGCGCAGGAACGCTTCGCGGGACATGGCGACGGCCGGCTGAAGCTGGCCGACTGACTTCATTGACTCCTTGAGCTCGCGGAAGTCAGGGTCGTCGTCCGAGTAGTCGGCGTGGGCTCGGGGGTTCTCCGGGTTGCCGACGAGCGTGTGCATGTAGACGGTCGTGGGAGGCGTCTGCGTCTTCGCGGGTTCTTCCGCGGAGGCTCCCTTGCTGCCGGGCTTGCTGGGTCCGTCGAGGAGGTCGGCCCAGGGCTTCTTCGTCGCCATCAGCGGGCCCCCTTCTTGCCGGCTCCCAGTTCAAGTGCGAGCTGGTAGAAGTCTTCGCGGGCCTCCATGGCGACCCGGTTCTTCTTGTACTGGGTCACGACGGTGCCTTCGAGTGCTGCCCGGGTGTGAACCTTGTAGTGGCGTACGACCGTGTTGGCCAGGTTCCAGCCCTGGGCTCGCACGAAGTCCTTGGTCTGCTCGAGGTCGGCCTCGCCGTCGCGTGGGTCCCAGTTGTTGATGACGACGAGGTAGGGGATGCCGAGCGGCTTGACCACTTCTTCGATGGTGTCGCGGGTCGGCATGAACCCGAGCGGCTCGGGTTCGACGGGCACGATGATGTCGTCGGCGTTGGCCAGCACAGCACGCATGGCGTCGGCTGCGGTGCTCTTTCCGAACGGATCGCCGGCCTCCTCCTTCTCGTCCTCGGGAAGGTCCATCCAGCCGGGGGTGTCGATGAAGGCGTGCTTGATCTTGCGGGACTTCTTCAGAGCGGAGAACAGTTCCAGATCGTCCTTGGAGTTGATCTGCTCGAAGGAGAAGGGCAGGTCGTGGCCTACCCGCTCCGACCACCAGGTGGTCGATCCTTGGGGGTCGGCGGAGACGGCGGCCACATAGTGAGGGTCACCCTCAGGGGCTGCGCCGAGGACGTGGGCGGTGATTGCCGCGGTGTTGACGGTGAGAGTCGACTTCCCGACCCCACCCTTGCGGTTGATGAGCGCGGTGATCCGTGCCATGGGTGGTGCTCCTGATACTCCGTATGCTTCCCAGCCGGGTCGGCTGGTACTAGCGGACCGGGACAGGATGCCACGTGCCGGCTGTCTGGGAAGCACCGCGGCGCGTCGGATTCAAAACCGGGTTTTGGACTGGCGGCTCGCCGTTCCTCATTGCGTCCGCCGACGGCCGGTCCGTCGTCACGTCTCGTCGTCCGGATACCGCTGACCGGGGGCTGCTGTTCGCGAAATGGGCAGGCCCAGGGAAGGGGGACGCCGTCGCTGGCGCGGCGCGGAACAGGTCGAGGCCGCCTCGCCGGAAAGACGGGGACGGCGCTCAAGGTGGCGGGTGCTACTGACTGGGGGTGTGGGCGACTACGAGGAACTGGTCACTGCTGAGGTCCATCACGACGTGGGTGGCGATGCCCTGATCGCGCTGGGCGGCGGCGTCTTCGTCGGCGGGCCAGGAACCGCGGGGGTGGCCGGCAGGGAACCTCTCCAGGACGGTGCGCTGTGCGGGGACGGTGGTCCTCATCGCCCGCCGCCGTCTTCGTATGCGTCGATCAGCGGGCCGATGAGGTCGGCACTCGCCGCCTCGCCGACCCACTCACCGGACGCGAGGAATACGGGCACGGCGTCGCGGTCGGCGTTGAAGATCACGACGTACGGTCCGTACCGGTCGAAGACCAGCTCGCGAGGCACCGGGATCGGCGCGGCGGCCAGGACCTTCAGCGCGTCGACCGTGAGCCGGGCGGGCCCGGCGGGGTCGTCGGGCTGGACCAGGGTGCCGGTGACGCGCAGCAGGTCACCGAGCTCGATTCCGGTCAGGAGCAGCTCGGTGATGCGGGGGTCGCCGGTCGAGCAGACGAGGACCATGTCCGGGGCATCCGGGCTGGCGGTGTCCGCGTCAGCGGGTCGGACGATCAGTTCGAAGGCGACGGTGCCGCTCGGTCCGGGAGCAGGGAGGGCGTCGACGTAGCCGTCGACGGCGAGGTGTTTGGTGTCCATCAGCTGGCCTCCGCCAGAGTCTCGGTGGAGCGAGGGGAGCGAGGTCGGGTGGTGCGCTGCGCGAGGACCAGGAGCTCGCGGTTGCGCTGGCGCTGTGCGTCGGTGAGCGGGCGGGCCTTCGCGCCGCGGCGGCGCCAGAGCGGCGAGGCCGGCGGCTCCGGGTACGCGAGGGCGGTGTCGACGTCGTGCTGGGTGCTGCTCATGGGGGGCCTCCGTCTGGAGGAGAGGTCAGGCCCAGAGCTCCGCGTAGACCTTTGAGCGGGCTCTTTGGCGTGGGACCTCAGCGGGGTGGTGGTGCCGCACAGCACGCACGGGGCGGGCGGCCCCAAGTGCGAGGAGTGGCGCCGGTTCAGGAACTGAACCGGCGCCGCGGGCTGCTCCGGTTGTGCGGGCACCGCAGGCAGGTGGCGGCGCCGGGTGGTCACGGCCGCAGGTGCGGGAGCTGCTGGAGGACCTGGTCGACCAGATCCTCGGTGGGCCGCCAGGGGCCGAGCTGCCCGCGCGCCGGGATCGGCAGGGCGAGGGCCTGGACGTCGCCGAGTTCCAGATGCCACGCCCCGGGCTGCGCCCACTCGGTGCAGGGCGGGGACCCCGGGGAATTGCATTCGATGCGTGAACCTGAGCTGTCCGAGCTGGGGATCTGCGGCATCAACATGCCTCCTGGTGGGGAGCGAAGCGGGCTTTCGACCTGCACTCTTGCTGTGGATCAGTCGCCTGATGCATGATTCGTGCACCCTGAGGAAGAGGGCTGCGTGACGACGACGGACTTGAGCGAGGGCTCTGCCCGGCTGGTGTTGCTGAACGGCGTGACGCTGCTGCATCCCGAAGACGCCGTGTTCGAAGCGATGTTGGAAGGCTGGACGCGGCAGCAGCGTGGAGGCCGGCGCCTGCAGGCGAAGACGATCAGTGACCGTCTGCGCGTGGTGCGTCAATTCAACGACTTCGCCGGGGCACACCCGTGGAACTGGTCGGCCGCAGCGATGGACGAGTGGACGACGCACCTGATCGCGGAACTTCACCGTGCGGAGTCGACGATCCGCGGCTACCAGACCGCTGTTCGGCAGTTCTGCGACTACATCACCTCGCCGCACTACCAGTGGCCCCAGGAGTGCGAACGGCGCTTCGGCACCCACCCGGTGCAGATCTGCCACGAGTGGAACACCGCCGCACACCTTGTTGACTACGAGGGGAAGGCGGGCCGCCGGCCGATGACCCGGGAGGAGATCCAGCTTCTCCTCGACTACGCCGACGATCAGGTCGACCGCGCTATCAGACTCGGCCGCAAAGGGGCGCTGGCCACGTATCGGGATGCCACCGTGTTCAAGGTCATCTACGGCTGGGGGCTGCGGTGCACCGAGGCGTCGAAGCTGGATCTCAACGACTGGTACCGCAATCCGAAGGCGCCGGAGCTGGGCCGGTTCGGATCGCTTCACGTCCGCTACGGCAAGCGGTCCAAGGGCTCTGCGCCCCGCCGTCGGACCGTCCTGAGCGTGATGCCCTGGGCCGTGGAAGCGGTAGACGACTACGTCACGAACATCCGGCCCCGCTACCGTGCCAGGTCCGGGGCGGCCCTGTGGCCCACCGAGCGCGGTGGCCGGCTCCAGAGCCGGGAGATCGAGGACCGCTTCGCGGAGTACCGCGAAGCCCTTGGGCTGGACTCCGATCTTGTGCCGCACTGTCTGCGGCACAGCCATGTCACTCATCAGATTGAGGACGGCGCCGACCCGGCGTTCGTCCAACGGCAGGTCGGTCACCGCTACGCCTCGACGACGGCGCTCTACACCGGGGTGAGCGGGGACTTCATGAACACGATGATGCGCAAGGTCTTGGACAAGGCCCTGCACCGGGAGCAGTAGGGAGACGACGTGACGACGAAACTGGACTACCGGTGGCATCTGCGGGAGGTCATGGCAACCCGCGGCATGTTTTCCACCACCGATCTGCGGCCCCTGCTGGCTGAACGCGGAATCGACCTGTCAGCCAGCCAGATCTACCGGCTGGTGGTGGAGCGTCCGGAACGGCTGAGCCTGACCACGCTGATGGCGCTGCTCGACATCCTCCAGTGCCGCATGGAGGACCTGATCGAACCGGTGGCCGCCCGGGCCTCGGGCAGGAAGGCGGCAGCGGCAGGAGGCGACAGCACGGCTGCCGGGGTCGGCGAGTACCGGCCCAAGCGGGCCCGTATCACGCCCGCGGGGGAGTAGCGCGTGGACGCCTCCGCCCTGCCCCGCTACGCCACCGACCCTGAAGGCGTGATCGCGGACGCGGTCGTCGCTGTCGAACCGGCCATGTCCCCCGAGCTGATCCAGTCCGTGGTGAGAGACACGTTTCCCCGCGGCACTCAGCGGCGGAAGCTCGCCGAGCTCCTCCAGGGGGACCTGTCGTGGCTGACGCAGGGGCGGTCGGAGTCGCCCACCATCGTCGAACGGCTCATCCGTGCCCTGCGCGAGCAGGGCGCCAAAGACGTACAGCAGCCGCGCTGCGGAACCTGTGGCCAGGCCCGACGCCTTGTCGGTGTCCTTCCCGGTAGTGCGTCCCGCATCTGCAACACCTGCGAGGGGCGACGCCGCCACAAGGCGAATCCCTGCTCCGTCTGCGGCCGCCACGAGTTCATGACCCGGGATAGGGAAGGGCGGCCCCGCTGCCGTGCTCACCCCCCGGACGACGGCGCCGACCCGGTGGAAGGGCTGTGCCGGATCATCCAGCAGATCTGCCCGAACCTGCCCGAGCAGACGGTTGCCGAAGCCATTCGAGCGGCGGCGCCGGTCACGGCCCGACAACGCAAGCTGCTGTGGGCCCTGGAGGACCGCCCCGACCTGCTGACCGGTCACGGCGCCCACGGCCCGGTCAAGGTCCTGCACCTCATCGCCGCTCTCCGGGAGCGGGGAGCGGTGAATCTGGTGACCCCGGCCTGTCCCTACTGCAGCCGAGACGTGCCGCTGCCGCGTACGCGTGACGGGCTCCGTTGCTGCGCCGAGTGCCGCTCCGCCGCACGCGCTGAGCCGTGCGCCTGGTGTGGACGCGACCGTCCGGTGATGGGCCGGACATTTGACGGCCTGCCGTTGTGCCACGCCTGCCGGCAGCGCAACCCAGTCGTCCACCAAGTCTGCGCTCAGTGCGGCAAACGCCGCTACATCCAGGCCCGCGAAGACGGCCGCCCGCTGTGCGAGCGCTGCCACCAGTACCCCACCGCGACCTGCAGCGAGTGCGGGGAACAGCGCCCATGCCTGCACATTTCCACCGACGCCCCCCTCTGTATTCCGTGCACGCGCAAGCGACGCCCCCGTGCCATCTGCGTCGCCTGCCACCGCGACAACATGGTCAGCTACCGCACGGCCGACGGCGAGCCGCTGTGTTCGTCCTGCGGCGCCACCCACCGTCCCTGCGCCCAGTGCGGCCGGACGCTGCGCATCCACGGCATCGCACCGAACGGCGACGAACTGTGCCCAACCTGCTGGCGCCACCACCCGGCCCGCAAGCGGCCGTGCAGCGAGTGCGGCACAGCCACCCACCTGCACCATTACGGCCTGTGCCCCGACTGTGCTGCCCACGCTCGCCTTCGAGACGTCCTCAGCGTCGAGGGACGCATGCGCCCCGGCATCGAGCCGGTCTTCAACGCCCTGGTGAGGCAGCCCGGCACCAATCTGCTGTACTGGCTGAACCGCCGCCCCGCCCGGCTCAGCGCGCTGCGCACCCTGGCAGCCGGAAGCGGGCCAATTACCCATGACACCTTGGACGGCCTGCGGCCGGCCAAGGTGATCGACAACCTCCGCATGCATCTGGTCGCCGGCGGCGCCCTGCCAGCACGCGACGAGCAACTCGCCGCCCTCGAACGCTGGCTCGCGGCACGGACCACACAAGTCCGTGCCCCGGAGAGCAGCAAAGTGCTCCAGGCATACGTCACCTGGCACCTGCTGCGCCGCCTCCGTCGCTTCTCTCGACGCCGCCCGGTCAGCCAGGCACAAGCGCATGGCGTCCGCGCCTACGTCACCCAGGTCGTCCGGCTGCTCAACTGGCTCCACACCCAGGACGTCGCCCTCAGCACATGCACCCAGGACCATTTGGACGCCTGGCTGGACGACTACCCCGCCCGCGGCCCGCGGGTACACGGCTTCCTCGCCTGGACCAGCCGCAACGGCCACACCCGCCAGTTGGCCGTCGAACTTCCCACCCCCTCCTTCACCGGCCAGCTCATCGCCCAGGACACCCGCTGGCAGATGGTCAACCGGCTCATCCACGACGACGAGATCCCGGTGCCCGACAAAGCGGCCGGGCTCCTCGCTCTCCTCTTCGCCCAGGACCTGTCGCGGATCGTCGCCCTCACCACCGAACACGTGGAGATCACCCCGAGCACTGTGCTGCTCCGACTGGGGCAGGTCCCGGCCCAGATGCCCCCGCCTTTGGATGACTACATCCGAACGCTCCACGCTCAGGCGATGGCCCCGGACACGGCCGGAGAGCGCTGGTTACTCCCGGGCCGTTTCCCGGCCCAGCACCTCAGCCGCAGCCAGCTCGTCCGCCGCTTGCACCCGCTCGGCATCCGGCCACGCATGGCCCGCAACACTGCCCTCGTCGAGATGGCCTCCGAGCTGCCCGCCGTCATGGTCAGCCGACTGCTCGGCGTTCACCAGAACACCGCCGACTCCTGGAAGCACATCGGCGGACAGGACAACGCCTACGCCGCCGAAGTCGCCAGACGGACCTAGTGCCGCATCAGGCAATGTTCGCCCCGTCGTTGATGAAATGATCACCTGGCTGTCGGTGGGTTGACGGTCTCAGATCAGACGGGGAGGCGCCGGGATGGCCTTTGGTGGGCCTTGGACGGGTGATGATCAAGAGCACAACGATGAGTGCCATGCGCGGTGGGGCGCGTCGTTGCATCGCTCCACCGCTCAGCCCGACTACCTGGACTAGTGGTACGACGCCCAGTGCGGAGGGTGCCGCTTCTGGATTGGGCTGAGCGCGCAGCTCGGCCAGGACTACGGGGCCTGCAAACCCCGCCTCGCCGTTCGACGGGCGGGTGCGGTTCGAGCATGACGGTTGTGCGCGGTTCACCGGCCGCGAGGACGGCTCGTTCGGGTAGCTGCCCTCAGGCGACCGACCTCGCCGGCCTGGCCCCAGTCCCCTGGGACTCCGGAAAGTCAGCGGCAACCTGCGTCGGCCCCGCCGCTACCACCGCGGCCTCCAACGCGCCCTCTACCTCCACCCAGGTCAGCGTGTTCTTCTGCCCCATCTCGAAGGCGTACTACGACCGCAAGAGGAAGGAAGGCAAGGGCCACAAGCAAGCCGTCATCGCCCTCGCCCGCCGACGTGTCAACGTCCTCTGGGCCATGATCCGCGACCACATGCTCTTCCAGACCGCCCCGGTCGTCCCGGCTGCTTGACAGTCGGCGTTTGCCTCTTCACGACGACCTACCCCAGCCCTCCGGGACCGGTTACCCGCAACACAATGAGGAACCGGCCCCGGAAGGGACGGCCGTCACTTCACGATGACCTTGCCCTTCATCATCGTGATGTGCCCGGGGAAGGTGCAGAAGAAGGAGTAGTCCCCGCCGGCCTCCAGCTTGGAGGTCTCGAAGGTGATGGACGTTTCCTTCTCTTCCGCTCCGATCATTGCGGTGTAGGCGATGATGGCCGCATTGTCCTTCCTGAGGTAGTCCTTCTCAAGCCCTTGGCTCATGCCCTCGGTGGCGATGGCCTGCATGTCGGCCGTCTTACTGATGACCAGGTTATGACCCATCACGTTCTTCGGCAGGTTGCCGGAGAACGTGAGGCGGATCGTGAACTCCTTACAGCTCTTGTCGATCATGAACTCCCTGACGCTGTAGCTCATCTGATCAGTGGAGTCGACGGTTACCGAGCACTCGGCCATGGCTGCCCTTCCAGGTGGTGTTCCGGGTGTTTTCAGTGATCAACAGCCGAACGTCTGAGAGGGACACGCACCACACCAAAGCAGGCCGTCCTCGCGCTTGCCCGTTGCCGCAACAACGTCCTGTGGGCGATGATCCGGGACCAAGCTCCCTACACCACAGCGCCCCCAATCGTCACAGCGGCTTGACCGTCTCCACCTACTCCATCTCGATGATGACCTGCTCCTGCCACATCCCGGAGAGCTTGCTGAGAGTGGACTCCCAGGCCGCGGCATTCTTGATCTGTTGGGCTGCTCCGTACTGCTGGTTCGGCAGCAGCTTCGCCTGGACGTCGACCGGCAGCTCCACGTGCTCCGCGCGGATCGGCCGAGCGTGACCGCGGGCGAGGTTGAGCTGTCCGGCGTCGCTGAAGATGAACTCGCGGGCCAGCTTGGCGGCGTTCGGGTTCTTGGCGCGCTTGTTGATGATGGTGGAGTATCCGGAGATGACCGAGCCGTCGGAGGGGATCCGGACCTCGAAGCGGTCAGGGTCGATGTGGTCGCGGTAGCTGAGGGCGTTGAAGTCCCACAGCACGCCGACCTCGATCTCGCCCTTCTTCAGGGCTTCGAGCATCGGGTCCGCCAGGGACAGGCGCTTCTGCTGGGCGAGCTTGGTGAACAACTGCAGGCCGGGTGCGATGTTGCTCTCGTCGCCCTTGTAGGCGATGGCCGCTGCCAGGACGCCGGCGGACGCCTGCGCCGCCGTACCGACGTCGCCGATGGCCACCGTGTACCCGCCCCTCTCCAGTTCGTGCCACGCCGCGGGGCGTTCACCCTCCTTGACCATCTGCTTGTCGACGATGAATGCGATGGTGCCGGTGTACGCCAACATCCAGTGCCCGTCGGCGTCCTTCGCCCAGGCGGGAATCTGATCCCAGGTACTCGGCTTGAACGGCTGGGTCACGCCCTTGGCGACCGCGATGGAGCCAAAAGCGTCACCGACGTCGCCGATGTCGGCGCCGCTCCTGTCGGTCTCGAACCCGGCAAGCTGCTGGGCGGAGCTCATGTCCCTGTCGGTGTGCTTGAGACCGTAGCGGGAGGTCAGCTCCGCCCAGGTCCCCTTCCAGTTCGCCCAACTGTCCGGCATCCCGGCGCTGCTGATAGCCCCTTCCTTCTTCGCCGCATCCACCAGAGCTGTGTCGATTACGTCGGCCACAGAGGGCTCCTTTACCTCAGAGCGAAGCCAGGCGAATGTCGACACACTGGGCTCCGCTGCGACTACTTAGAGTGCTCAAGGGAGCCTAGCCTTCCGAGTGGCGGAAGATCACGATTGGCCACAAACCAGCCATCTATCTCGAGCCAGAGGCTTGACGTCGAGATTGGGAAGTTGCCAGGCCGACGAAGTTCTTGGCCGTGTTGGGCGCGCGGTCTTCTTCGAGGCGAACCGCGATGTCGCCGAGCGAGGTGACCACACGGGCATTGAGCAGCAGCGTGGGCCGGGGCGCTGTTCGAATGCCGCCAGCCTGCGACAGCCAGCGCAAGAACGCCATGTGATACCCGATCCGCCCGAGGTCACACCGGTCAAGGAGGTGGTTCGCATCATCGGGCGATCTTGCTCCCGACATGGCCCTTTCATGGATGTTGGGATGGGTTTGACGCCTAGCCTCGGGGTGGGCGCGTCGACGTGCCCGCCTCGTCACTCCCGCGAAAGGACGATCATGGCTACCGTCGCCACTGACCCGATCACCATGAAGCTGGACCAGATGTTCGCCGCCACGGACACCGACAGCGACGGCTATGTCGATTGGAGCGACTACCAGCGCCTCGTCGACCGCTATTGATCAGAAACTCATGGGGTTCTCGTTCAAGACGTAGCGGACGTGCGGGCCGCC
>NZ_MKXB01000183.1 GCF_001865245.1 Streptomyces sp. CC53
CCGCCCCGGGGCGGCACCCCTGGGCGCCGCGCGGGCGGCCCCCGCCCCCAGCCCGCCCCGGACCGCGGCCGGAGGATGCCCGGGGGCGGCGCCGCCGGCCCGCACCGGGCCCGCCGCCCGCTTCGCCCCGGGTGACGGACAATGGACCCCATGCCTTCCGTACTGCCCGACGGCGAGCCCGTGCCCGAGGACGGGTCCCTGCCCCCGTCGGCCCTCCACGGGGCCGCCCAGCGGCCCCTCGGGTTCTACCTGCACGTGCCGTACTGCGCGACCCGCTGCGGCTACTGCGACTTCAACACGTACACCGCCACCGAACTGCGCGGATCCGGTGGCGTCCTCGCCTCCCGCGACAACTACGCGGCGACCCTGACCGACGAGGTCCGGCTCGCCCGCAAGGTGCTGGGTGACGACCCCAGGCCCGTGCGGACCGTCTTCGTCGGCGGCGGCACGCCCACCCTGCTCGACGCCGCCGACCTCGTGCGGATGCTCGCCGCCGTCCGGGACGAGTTCGGGCTCGCCGACGACGCCGAGGTCACCACCGAGGCCAACCCCGACTCCGTCGACCCGGCCTACCTCGCCGCGCTCCGCGAGGGCGGCTTCAACCGGATCTCCTTCGGCATGCAGTCGGCCCGTCCGCACGTGCTCCAGGTCCTCGACCGGACCCACACACCCGGCCGCCCCGAAGCCTGCGTCGCCGAGGCCCGCGCCGCCGGCTTCGACCACGTCAACCTCGACCTGATCTACGGCACCCCCGGTGAGAGTGACGACGACTGGCGCGCCTCCCTGGACGCCGCCATCGGCGCCGGACCCGACCACGTCTCCGCGTACGCCCTCATCGTCGAGGAGGGCACCCGGCTGGCCCACCGCATCCGGCGCGGCGAGGTCCCGATGACCGACGACGACGTGCACGCGGACCGGTACCTCATCGCCGAGTCCGCCCTCACGGACGCCGGCTTCCGGTGGTACGAGGTGTCGAACTGGGCCACCAGCGAAGCGGGCCGCTGCCTGCACAACGAGCTGTACTGGCGCGGCGCCGACTGGTGGGGCGCGGGCCCCGGAGCGCACAGCCACGTCGGCGGGGTCCGCTGGTGGAACGTGAAGCACCCCGGCGCCTACGCCGCCGCGCTCGCCGGGGGCCGCTCGCCCGGTGCGGGGCGGGAGGTGCTGTCCGACGAGGACCGCCGCGTGGAGCGCGTCCTGCTGGAGCTGCGCCTGCGAGAGGGCTGCGAGCTGTCCCTGCTGAGGCCCGCGGGCCGGGCCGCCGCCGAGCGCGCCGTACGGGACGGACTCCTCGATCCGGGCCCGTACGCGGCGGGACGCGCCGTCCTGACCCTGCGCGGCCGCCTGCTGGCGGACGCGGTGGTCCGCGACCTCGTCGACTAGCCCGCCCCCGGGCGCAGTCCGGAATCTCCGTCGCCTCGGGCGACGGAGACGTCGAACACTCGTCCGGCCGTCTGGACAGGTGCGCCGGGGCGCCCGAGGCCGGAGGGCCGGACCAGGGTGAGTAAGAGGCGGTGAAGGCGGCAGCCGCACGCGTGGCTCACGAACGGAGTCCTGAGCAGACCGCCCTGGACCCGGCCCCACGCCTCCGGACGCCGTACTGGCAGCCCCGCCGGGCGGCCCCGCGACCTGCCAGGGGTCAGGCGGGGCCCGTCACCCAGTCGATCAGGTGCTCCACCCGGCCCAGCAGCTCGGGCTCCAGGTCCTTGTACGAGTGGACCGCGGCCAGGATCCGCCGCCACGCCGCCCCGGTGTCCCCCGCGGGCCAGCCCAGGGCGCGGCACACGCCCGCCTTCCAGTTCTGGCCGCGCGGCACCGACGGCCAGGCCGGGATGCCCAGCGCGGACGGCTTCACCGCCTGCCACACGTCCACGTACGGGTGGCCCACCACCAGGACGTGCGGATCGGTGACCGACGCAGCGATCCTGGACTCCTTCGAACCGGGCACCAGGTGGTCCACCAGCACCCCCAGCCGCGCGTCCGGGCCCGGCCGGAAGTCCCGCACGACCGCCGGCAGGTCGTCGACGCCCTCCAGGTACTCGACGACCACGCCCTCGACGCGCAGGTCGTCGCCCCACACCTTCTCCACCAGCTCGGCGTCGTGGCGGCCCTCCACGTAGATCCGCCCCGCCCGGGCCACCCGCGCCCGCGCACCGGGCACGGCGACCGACCCGGAGGCCGTACGGGACGGGCGCACCGGCGCCGCGCCCCGGGGCCGCACCAGGGTCACGGTGCGGCCCTCCAGCAGGAAGCCGCGCGGCACCAGCGGGAACACCCGGTGCTTGCCGAACCGGTCCTCCAGCGTCACCGCGCCCGCCTCGCACCGGACGACCGCCCCGCAGAAGCCCGTCGCCACCTCCTCCACCACCAGGTCGGGCTCCGCGGGCACCTCGGGAGCGGGGGCCTGCTTCTTCCAGGGAGGGGTCAGATCGGGCTCGTACCGGCGCATGGCGCCGACGGTACGGCACCGTGATCGTTCACCGCACGCCGAACCTCCGGGCCAGCGCGTCGCGTTGGGCGCGGAGGAACGCCGCGTCCACGACCGCCCCGTGCCCCGGCACGTACAGCGCGTCCTCGCCGCCCAGCTGCAGCAGCCGGTCCAGGGCCGCCGGCCAGCGCGAGGGCACCGCGTCCGGCCCGGCCTGCGGCTCGCCCGACTCCTCCACGAGGTCGCCGCAGAACACCACCTCGGGCGGACCGCCGCCCGGCGCGGGCACCAGCAGGGCCAGGTCGTGGCCCGTGTGGCCGGGGCCCGCGTTCGCCAGCAGCACCTGCCGCCCGCCCAGGTCGAGGGTCCACTCGCCGCACACCACGTGGTGCGGGTGCACCAGGACGTCCACGGCCTCACCCGCCTCGTCCGGAGCCACCCCGTGCCGGACCGCGTCCGCCCGCAGGGACTCCCGCTCCCGCTCCAGCAGCTCCGCCAAGCCGGCCGCGCCGAACACCTGCGCCCCGGCGAAGGCCGCCGCGCCCAGCACATGGTCGAAGTGGGCGTGGCTCAGTGCGATGTGCGTCACGCGGCGACCCGCCCCCAGCAGCCCCTGCGCCTGCGCGCGCAGCTCCGCGCCCTCACGCAGCGTGGCGCCCGCGTCGAACAGCAGCGCCGCGGTGCCGCCCACGACGAGCCCGGCCGTGGCGTCCCACCCGGGCAGGCGCCGCCTGCCCACGCCCTCCGCCAGCCGCTCCCACCCGAACTCTTCCCAACGGACGTCCATACGGCGACGCTATCCGCATCGCCCCCGACCGGCGCGCGGGGTGTGACGCGGTGGGTGATCCGCCGCCCTTGCCACGCCACGACCTCGGCGCCGTACACTGGCCGCGGGGATGACTGGCACTCGGACACGGTGAGTGCCAACAGATGTCACGGTAGATGTCGGCAGTGAGAGCCCGAGCCAACTGGAGGTGCGCGCCGTGCTGAGTGAACGCAGACTCGAGGTCCTGCGCGCCATCGTCCAGGACTACGTCGGCACCGAGGAGCCCGTCGGCTCCAAGGCGCTCACGGAGCGGCACAAGCTGGGCGTCTCACCGGCCACCGTGCGCAACGACATGGCGGTGCTGGAGGAGGAGGGCTTCATCGCCCAGCCCCACACCAGCGCCGGGCCCATCCCCACGGACAAGGGCTACCGCCTCTTCGTCGACCGGCTCGCCGGGGTCAAGCCGCTGTCGTCACCGGAGCGCCGCGCCATCCAGAACTTCCTGGACGGCGCGGTCGACCTGGACGACGTGGTGCACCGAACGGTCCGGCTGCTGGCCCAGCTGACCCGCCAGGTCGCGGTCGTGCAGTACCCGTCGCTGACGCGTTCGACCGTCCGCCACGTGGAGCTGCTGTCACTGGCCCCGGCGCGGCTGATGCTGGTGCTCATCACGGACACCGGGCGGGTGGAGCAGCGCATGGTCGACTGCCCCGCCCCGATCGGCGAGACGTCCGTGGCCGACCTGCGGGCCCGGCTGAACAGCCGGGTCGTGGGAAGGCGCTTCACGGACGTGCCGGAACTGGTGCAGGACCTCCCCGAGTCCTTCGAGTCGGAGGACCGGGCCACGGTCTCCCTGGTGCTGGCCACCCTGCTGGAGACGCTGGTCGAGGAGACCGAGGAGCGGCTGGTCATCGGCGGCACCGCCAACCTCACCCGCTTCGGACACGACTTCCCGCTCACCATCCGGCCCGTACTGGAGGCGCTGGAGGAGCAGGTGGTGCTGCTCCGGCTGCTCGGCGAGGCGACGGACCCGAAGATGACCGTCCGCATCGGGCACGAGAACGCCCACGAAGGACTGAACTCCACGTCCGTCGTCGCGGTCGGCTACGGTTCGGGCGACGAGGCGGTGGCGAAACTCGGCGTGGTCGGACCGACCCGCATGGACTACCCCGGAACGATGGGAGCGGTACGCGCAGTGGCACGTTACGTCGGACAGATCCTGGCGGAGTCGTAAGTGGCCACGGACTACTACGCCGTACTCGGCGTGCGCCGCGACGCGTCCCAGGACGAGATCAAGAAGGCGTTCCGGAGGCTCGCCCGCGAGCTGCACCCGGACGTCAACCCCGATCCGAAGACGCAGGAGCGCTTCAAGGAGATCAACGCCGCCTACGAGGTGCTGTCGGACCCGCAGAAGAAGCAGGTCTACGACCTCGGCGGAGACCCGCTGTCCTCCGCGGGCGGCGGCCCGGGCGGTGCGGGCGGCTTCGGAGCCGGCGGCTTCGGCAACTTCTCCGACATCATGGACGCGTTCTTCGGCACGGCCACGCAGCGCGGCCCGCGGTCGCGCACCCGGCGCGGCCAGGACGCCATGATCCGGCTGGAGATCGAACTCGACGAGGCGGCCTTCGGCACGACGAAGGACATCCAGGTCGACACGGCCGTGGTGTGCACCACCTGCTCCGGTGAGGGCGCCGCGCCCGGTACGACGGCGCAGACCTGCGACATGTGCCGCGGCCGCGGCGAGGTGTCCCAGGTCACCCGCTCCTTCCTCGGCCAGGTCATGACGTCCCGCCCGTGCCCGCAGTGCCAGGGCTTCGGCACGGTCGTCCCCACACCGTGCCCCGAGTGCGCCGGCGACGGCCGGGTGCGGTCCCGCCGCACGCTGACCGTGAAGATCCCCGCCGGTGTCGACAACGGCACCCGCATCCAGCTCGCCGGAGAGGGCGAGGTCGGCCCGGGCGGCGGCCCGGCGGGCGACCTGTACGTGGAGATCCACGAACTGCCGCACCCCGTCTTCCAGCGGCGCGGCGACGACCTGCACTGCACGGTGACCATCCCGATGACCGCGGGCGCCCTCGGCACGAAGGTGCCGTTGGAGACCCTGGACGGCATGGAGGAGGTCGACATCCGGCCCGGCACGCAGTCGGGGCAGTCCATCCCGCTGCACGGCCGGGGGGTCACGCATCTGCGGGGCGGCGGACGCGGCGACCTCGTCGTGCACGTCGAGGTCCAGACCCCGACGAAGCTCGACCCGGAGCAGGAGCGGCTGCTGCGGGAGCTGGCGAAGCTGCGGGGCGAGGAGCGGCCCACGGGCCAGTTCGCGCCCGGCCAGCAGGGCCTGTTCTCCCGTCTGAAGGACGCGTTCAACGGCCGTTAGCCCGCCCCCGGCGCGGCAGGCCCCCGCAGCGGGAGCCGGCCGCGCCGGGACGCGGGCGATCCGCCCCGAGGACGATCACGGGGCGGTGCACGACGGGCCGCGCTGGCGGCCGGAGGGGCGTGGCACGATGCCTGCATGTCGTCCGTGCTGAATGGGCTGTGGCGGGTGCCGGTCGTGCAGGCCCCCATGGCCGGGGGTGCCTCCTGTCCCGGGCTCGCCGCCGCCGTGGCGGAGGCGGGCGGGCTCGGCTTCCTGGCCGGCGGGTACAAGACCGCCGACGGGCTGTACCAGGAGCTCAAACAGGTACGCGCGCTCACCGGCCGGCCGTTCGGCGTCAACCTGTTCCTCCCGCAGGGCCGGTGCCCCCACGAGGACGGCGGCGCGACCGCCCCGCCCCGCCCGTTCGGAGCCTCGCCGCCCGTCGCCCCCGCGGCCCTCGACCTGTACCGCCAGCAGATCGCCGGCGAGGCCACCTGGTACGACACGCCCCTCGGCGACCCCGAGGACAGCGGACGGGACGACGGCTACGACGCGAAGGTGGCCATCCTGCTCGACGAGCCCGTGCCCGTCGTGTCCTTCACCTTCGGCTGCCCCGAACCGAAGGTCCTGGAGTCCTTCGCCCGCGTCGGCACCCGCACCGTCGTCACCGTCACCTCCGCCGCCGAGGCCGTCGCCGCCGAGCACGCGGGCGCCGACGCCCTGTGCGTGCAGGGCATCGAGGCGGGCGGCCACCAGGGCAGCCACCGGGACGACCCCCAGATACCGCCCGGCGCCCGCGGCAGCGGTCTGCTCGCCCTGCTCACCTGCGTACGGGAAGCCGTACGGCTTCCGCTGATCGCGGCCGGCGGCATCATGCGGGGCGGCCAGATCGCCGCCGTGCTGGCGGCCGGTGCGGAGGCCGCGCAGCTCGGCACGGCCTTCCTCGCGTGCCCCGAGTCCGGGGCGCACCCGCTGCACAAGCGGGCCCTCACGGACCCGGTGTTCACGCACACCGAGCTGACCCGGGCGTTCTCCGGGCGCCCCGCCCGCAGCCTCGTCAACCGCTTCCTGCGGGAGCACGGCCCCTACGCCCCGGCCGCGTACCCCGAGGTGCACCACATGACGAGCGGCCTGCGCAAGGCCGCGGCCGCCGCCGGGGACCCGCAGGGCATGGCCCTGTGGGCCGGTCAGGGCCACCGGCTGGCCCGTGATCTGCCGGCCGGGCGGCTCGTCCACGTACTCAACGCGGAACTCCGGTCGGCCGGCTCCGCGCCGACCCAGAGAGGCATGCCATGACCGCCCCCGTCTTCGTCGTCGAGGACCTGACCCGCGCCGCCCCGGGCGCCACCACCACCCTGGACGGCGCGGAGGGCCGCCACGCCGTGTCCGTGCGCCGGCTCCGCGTCGGCGAGGACATCGTGCTCACCGACGGCGCGGGCCGCGGCGTCTTCGGCACCGTCGCCTCCGTCGAGGGCAAGGACCGGCTCGACGTCGCCGTCGCGGAAGTGCGGGACGAGCCCGCGCCCGCCCCCCGCATCACGGTCGTCCAGGCCCTGCCCAAGGGCGACCGCGGCGAGCTGGCCGTGGAGACGATGACGGAGACCGGGGTCGACGCGGTCGTGCCGTGGGCGGCGTCCCGCTGCATCACTCAGTGGAAGGGCGACCGGGGGCTCAAGGCGCTCGGCAAGTGGCGCGCCACCGCCCGCGAGGCCGGCAAGCAGTCCCGCAGGCTCCGCTTCCCCGAGGTCGCCGACGCCGCCGGCACCCGGCAGGTGGCCGCCCTGCTGGCCGCCGCCGACTTCGCGGCCGTCCTCCACGAGGAGGGCGCCGAGCCGCTCGCCACCGCGGAGCTGCCCGCCCAGGGCCATATCGTGCTCGTCGTGGGACCCGAGGGCGGGGTGTCGCCCGACGAACTCGCCGCGTTCGCGGAGGCAGGCGCCAAGCCGTACCGCCTGGGCCGCAGCGTGCTGCGCACCTCCACCGCGGGCACCGCCGCCGCCGCACTGCTGCTGGGCCGCACCGGCCGCTGGTCCTGACGCCCGCCGCCGGCGGGGTCGGTGGGGCGGAGCGGCGCACCTCCTCCGCAGCCACCGCGCTGCCGCACGGGCCGCCGGTCCCTGACGCCCGCCGGGCGCGGGGACGGCGGGGAAGGGGGCGGATAGGGTACGGACGTACCCGTCCGCCGAGCCGAGAGAGGCTGCCCGCATGGCCGGAGAGCCGCAGAGCGACTGCCTGTTCTGCAAGATCGTGGCGAAGGAGGTGCCCGCGACGATCGTCCGGGAGACCGACACGGCCCTCGCCTTCCGCGACATCAACCCGCAGGCGCCCAGCCACGTGCTGATCATCCCCAAGGTGCACCACCCGGACGCGGCCGCGCTCGCCGCCGCCGAGCCCGCCATCGCCGCGGACGTCCTCCGCATGGCGGGCGAGGTGGCCGCCGACGAGAAGACCGACGGCACCGGCTACCGCATCGTCTTCAACACCGGCACGGGCGCCGGGCAGACGGTGTTCCACGTGCACGCCCATGTCCTGGGCGGCCGCGGCCTCGCCTGGCCCCCCGGATAGGCCACCGTGTCCGTCCGCGAACTCGTCGTGCTGGGCACCGCGAGCCAGGTGCCCACCCGGCACCGCAACCACAACGGCTACCTGCTCCGCTGGGACGGCGAGGGGCTCCTCTTCGACCCGGGCGAGGGCACCCAGCGCCAGATGCTGCGCGCCGGGGTCGCCGCGCACGACATCCACCGCATCTGCGTCACCCACTTCCACGGTGACCACTCGCTCGGCGTCGCCGGGGTGATCCAGCGCATCAACCTCGACCAGGTCCCGCACCCCGTCGCCGCCCACTACCCGGCGAGCGGGCAGCGGTTCTTCGAACGGCTGCGGTACGCCACGGCCTACCGCGAGCGCGCCCGCATCGACGAGGAGCCGGTCGCCGCGGACGGGGTCGTCGCCACCACGCCCGCCTACACCCTGGAGGCGCGGCGGCTGTCGCACCCCGTGGAGTCCTTCGGGTACCGGCTCACCGAGCCCGACGGGCGGCGCATGCTGCCGGAGCGGCTCGCCGCGCTCGGCATCAAGGGCCCCGACGTCGGCCGCATCCAGCGGGAGGGCGAGCTGCGCGGCGTCCGCCTCGACGACGTCAGCGAACCGCGCCGCGGCCAGCGCTTCGCCTTCGTCATGGACACCCGGCTGTGCGAAGGCGTCCACGCCCTCGCCGAGGGCTGCGACATGCTGGTCATCGAGTCCACGTTCCTCGACGAGGACGAGTCGCTGGCCGTCGAGCACGGCCACCTGACGGCAGGTCAGGCCGCGGCGGCGGCACGGGACGCGGGAGTGCGGCACCTGGTCCTCACCCACTTCTCGCAGCGCTACCACGACCCGTCCGTCTTCGAGGCACAGGCCCGCGCCGCCGGGTTCACCGGGGAACTGACCGTCGCCCACGACCTCGTGCGCGTCCCCGTGCCCAAGCGCCCCTGACCGCCGCCGGGCCCGGTCCTCCACCCGCCGGGCCCGGTGCCGCCGTCGTCCGGTCTCCACCGGCCGGGCCCGCCGCCGTGGCCCGGACCTTCCCGGCACGGCCGTGTCCGGTGCCGCGCGACCGCCATCCGGCCCCCGCGGACCTCACCGCGCCGCCGGCCCCCGATGTGCCGAGCCCCCAGGACCCGGGCAGGCGGCCCGCGGAGCCCGGCAGACCCGAGCGGCCCGGCGGTGCCGCGGCACCCGGCCGCCACCGGCCAGGCCAGCGGGGCCGGGTCAAGTCGACTCCTGCCGGCCCGGGCAGGACCGCGGCCGGGCCGCACCCGCCCGCCGCCCCCCGGTAGCCACCCGCCGCCCCGCCCCGGCCGACCTCACCGCGCCCGGTCCGCGAGGACCGCCAGCAGCGCCTCCAGGTCCCGCACCGCGCCCGGAGCCAGCGGCGCCTGCCGCAGGCAGCCGCGGGCGGCGTCCAGGCCGCGCCGCGCCTCCGTCAGGGCGGCGGCCCGGCCTCCGGCCTCCTCCACCAGCGCCGCGGCCCGTGCGACCTCCGCAGCTTGCACGGCGCGCGGCGACTCCAGCAGCGCCGCCAGCTCCCGCGACGCGACCCCGCCGGCGGCGAGCGCGGCGAGGACCGGAAACGTCTTCTTCCGCTGCCGCAGGTCCCCGTGCACCGGCTTCCCGGTCACCACCGGGTCGCCCCAGACGCCCAACAGGTCGTCCACCGCCTGGAACGCCACTCCCAGGTGCCGCCCCGCCCGGTCCAGCGCGGACACCGTCCCGTCGGGCGCCCCGGCCAGCTGCGCACCCAACGCCGCCGCGCAGCCCAGCAGCGCCCCGGTCTTGTGCTCCGCCATGGACCGGTACGCGTCGGGACCCACCGCGTCCGGGCCCGTCCAGGGACGCCGCTCGAAGCACAGGTCCTCCGCCTGGCCCCGCACCAGCGCGGCCAGCGCACCGGACAGGCGCCGCACGGCCGCCCCGGTGTGCGGGCCCGGTACCTCGGCGAGGACCTGCACGGCCAGCGCGAACAGCGCGTCACCGGCGAGCACCGCGGGCCCGGTCCCGTACGCCTTCCACACCGTCTCGCGCCGGCGCCGCACGGCGTCGCCGTCCATGATGTCGTCGTGGAGCAGCGAGAAGGCGTGCACCAGCTCCACCGCGACCGCACCCGGAACGGCCACCGAACCGTCCGCCCCGACCGCCTCGGCCCCCAGCACGGCGAGCGCCGGCCGCACCCCCTTCCCCTCGGAGGCCCCCGCCGCGCGACCACCGTCCGCGTCGGCCCAGCCCATCCCGTACGCCGCCATCTCCCCGGTGTACGGGTCCAGCCGCCGCACGGCCTCCGCCAGGGCGGGCCGCACCCGGGCGCGGCACCGCCGCAGCACCGCGGCCGCCCTCCCCTCGGCCTCCCCGGGCCCCCGGACGTCTCCCGCGCCGGAGCGCGCCGCCGTGGCTGCCCCCGCCGCACGGGGCGCCGCGCAGTCGTCCCGAGCCGCCGGGGCCCCCGTTGCCGGGGCGGCGTCCGCGGCCGCCGGGCACGCCGTCGCCGGGTTCACCGCGCCTCCTCCGCCCCGCCGGCCGCCGACAGCGCCGCCACGTCGACCGCCGCCAGGGTCCCTCCGGCCGCCCCGGGCCGCCGGGACGGCACGCGCGCCGGCAGCGGGCCCACGCCCAGCTCCGCCGCCGCCTTCTCCGCCATGTCGCGGGCGTGGTGCAGGCCGATCCGGTCCAGCTCGTCCCGCAACGCCGCAAGCTCCCCGGCCGTCTCCGCGGCCGACCGGCCCAACCGGGCCCGCGCCTTCACCAGACCCAGCCGGGACAGGGCCGTGCCCCGCGGCTCCTCCATGGCGCGGAACTCCTCCAGCGCCCCGGCGTACAGCTCCGCCGCCTCCGCGTGGCGGCCCGCCCGGTACAGCACGTTCCCGCGCATCTTGTGGTTGTACGCCAGCGCGCTCGACAGCCGCATCGCACGGCACGTCTCCTCCGCCTCCGACAGCAGCGCCAGCGCCCGCTCCACGTCCCCGTCCCGCACCGACACCACGTCCGCGATGCCCCGCAGCGCCCACGCCCGGCCCCGGTGGTCGTCGGCCCGCGACGCCGTCCGGGCCGCCTCCTCGAAGAGCTCCAGCGCCTTGTCGTACGCGCCGGTGTTCCGGTGCATCTGCGCGATGCCCTCCAGCGCCCACACCGTGTGCCGGGCCTCGCCCCGCCGACGGGCCTCCGCCAGCAACTGCTCGTGCAGCTCGCCCACGGCCTCGTAGTCCCCCTGGATCCGGCCCGTCTCGGCGAGCCCGGCCAGCGAGTAGCCCCGCACGACCACGTCCCCGCCCCGCTCGCCCAGCTCCGCGGCCAGCCGCAGCAGCCGGTACGCCAGCCGCAGCGCGCCCCGCTGCCGGGCGAGCGTGCCACCGCTCCACAGGGCCCACGCCGTCGCCGCCGTGTCACCGGCCTCCCGGGCCGCACGGAAGCTGGCCTTCCACGCCCGGTCCGCCTCCGGGACCCGCCCCAGCCGGCGCTGCGCCTCGGCCACCGCGAGCCCGCACCGGGCGGTCTCCCGCAGGTCGCCGGCCGCCTCGGCCGCGCGCAGCTCCGCCACGGCCTTCGCCAGGACGTCCTCCAACGACGCGTTCACCGACATCGAGCCCACAGCGCCCTGGTACTCGGGCGCGAACGCCTTGCCCCGCCCACCCGACCACTCTTTCTGACCTGCCGTCATGCCAGCCTTCCCTCAATCGACTTGAAGACCAAGACGGCCGGCGGCGGGCCAGGTTCCGGAAAGACCGCGAAGTCCCTCCACGTGTGGGCGCCGGGTCCTCCCCGAGTGCTACGCCTTCCGCATCGGCGTCCTCAACGAGATGTACGGGAACTACTCGGCGAAGCAACGCGATCACGACCCGTCGCCGCCCGGAATCCGGCAGACTGTCGTAAATCCGCACCGCACCCGCACCACGCGACCGGGAGTTCCCTGTGACCACATCCGCCGCTCCCGCAGGAGGAGACCACCCGCGGCGACAGCACACGGCGGGCGTCGACCCGCTGGGCACCCTGCGCACCCCCGAGGACCCGGACTGCGACGTCTTCCTCACCGGCACGGTCTTCCTGGACATCGTCTTCACCGGCCTCGACAGCGCCCCCGTGCGCGGCACCGAGACCTGGGCCCGCGGCATGGGCTCCAGCCCCGGCGGAGTCGCCAACATGGCGACCGCCCTGGCCCGCCTCGGACTGCGCACCTCGCTCGCCGCCGCGTTCGGCGACGACCACTACGGCGAGTACTGCTGGGACGCCCTGGCACGCGGCGAGGGCATCGACCTCTCCCGGTCCCGCACCGTGCCCGGCTGGCACTCCCCGGTCACGGTCTCCATGGCGTACGACGGCGAACGCACCATGGTGTCCCACGGCCACGAGGCGCCGCCCCCGGAAGGCGCCCTGCCCATGTGCCCGCCGCGCGCCCGCGCCGCCGTCGCCTCCCTCGCCCCCGGCCGCCAGGAGGCGTGGGTCGCCGAGGCCGCCCGCCGCGACACGCGGATCTTCGCCGACGTCGGCTGGGACGAGACCGGCCGCTGGGACCTCGCCGCCCTCGCCGACCTGGAGCACTGCGAGGCGTTCCTGCCCAACGCCGAAGAGGCCATGCGCTACACCCGCACCGGCTGCCCCCGCGCCGCCGCCCGCGCCCTCGCCGACAAGGTCCGGCTCGCCGTGGTCACCCTCGGATCCGACGGCGCCTACGCCGTCGACAGCGCCACCGGCGAGACCGCCGAGGTGCCCGCCATCGCCGTCACGGCCCTCGACCCCACCGGCGCCGGGGACGTCTTCGTCGCGGGGTTCCTCACCGGCACCCTCGCCGGCTGGCCGCTCGCCGACCGGCTGGCCTTCGCGGGCCTCACCGCGGCCCTCTCCGTCCAGGAGTTCGGCGGCTCGCTGTCCGCGCCCGGCTGGGTGGAGGTCGCCGCCTGGTGGCAGTACGTGCAGAGCTGCTCCGACCAGGACCCGGCCGCGCTGCGCCGCTACGCCTTCCTGGACGGGCTGCTGCCCGCCCCGAGCCGCCCCTGGCCGCTGCGCCGGGCCGTGCCCACGATCGGCTTCCGCCGCTCGGTCTGAGCGCACGCGCCCGGCACCGCCCCGGGAAAAGCCCTCGGCCATGTCAGCCGCACGCCGTACCCTGGACAGTCCAGAGGTTGTCGAGCGGCGAGAACCCTGCAACAGGAGGTATGCGCAGGCCAGAGAGCCGGCCCATGACTCACACACCCACAGACCAGGTACGAGCCCACTTCACTGTCCCCGCGAAGCACCCGATGGTGACCGTGCTCGGCTCGGGCGACGCACTGCTCCGCGTGATCGAGGACGCGTTCCCGCACACCGACATCCACGTCCGCGGCAACGAGATCAGCGCAGTGGGCGACGCCGTGGAAGTCGCCCTCGTCCAGCGTCTCTTCGACGAGATGATGCTGGTCCTGCGCACCGGGCAGCCGATGACGGAGGACGCCGTGGAGCGCTCGATCGCCATGCTGAAGGAAGAGACCGGGGGAGCGGGCGTCGAGACCCCCTCCGAGGTCCTCACCCAGAACATCCTGTCCAGCCGCGGCCGCACCATCCGCCCCAAGACGCTGAACCAGAAGCGGTACGTCGACGCGATCGACAAGCACACGATCGTGTTCGGCATCGGACCCGCGGGCACCGGCAAGACCTACCTCGCCATGGCGAAGGCGGTCCAGGCCCTCCAGTCCAAGCAGGTCAACCGGATCATCCTCACCCGCCCCGCCGTCGAGGCCGGCGAGCGCCTCGGCTTCCTGCCGGGCACGCTCTACGAGAAGATCGACCCCTACCTGCGCCCCCTGTACGACGCGCTGCACGACATGCTGGACCCCGACTCGATCCCCCGTCTGATGGCGGCCGGGACCATCGAGGTCGCCCCGCTCGCCTACATGCGTGGCCGCACCCTCAATGACGCCTTCATCATCCTCGACGAGGCGCAGAACACGAACCCCGAGCAGATGAAGATGTTCCTCACCCGGCTCGGGTTCGACTCGAAGATCGTCATCACCGGTGACGTGACGCAGGTGGACCTGCCGAACGGCACCAAGAGCGGTCTGCGCCAGGTGCAGGACATCCTGGACGGCGTCCCCGACGTCCACTTCTCGCGGCTCACGTCCCACGACGTGGTCCGGCACAAGCTCGTCGGCCGTATCGTCGACGCGTACGAGAAGTACGACAGCAAGAACGGGAAGTAGACCGAACAGCACCATGTCGATCGACGTCAACAACGAGTCCGGCACCGAGGTCGACGAAGAGGCCATCCTCGACGTCGCCCGCTACGCCCTGACCCGTATGCGCATCCATCCCCTCTCCGAGCTCTCGGTGATCGTCGTCGACGCCGAGGCGATGGAGCAGCTGCACATCCAGTGGATGGACCTGCCGGGCCCGACGGATGTCATGTCCTTCCCGATGGACGAGCTGCGTCCGCCGTCGAAGGACGACGAGGAGCCCCCGCAGGGCCTCCTCGGGGACATCGTGCTCTGCCCCGAGGTCGCCGAGAAGCAGGGCCGCGAGGCGCCGACGCAGCACTCCATGGACGAGGAGCTCCAGCTCCTCACCGTCCACGGGGTGCTGCACCTGCTCGGGTACGACCACGAGGAGCCCGACGAGAAGGCCGAGATGTTCGGCCTCCAGGCGGCGATCGTCGACGGCTGGCGCGCGGAGAAGGGCCTCACCGGCCCCTCCCCGGCGCCGACCGTCTCCTGACCGCCGTGACCGCCCAACTGGTCCTCGGCGCCCTGGCGCTCGTCGTCGTGGCCTGGCTCGCCGCGTGCGCCGAGGCCGGGCTGGCCCGGGTGTCCACGTTCCGCGCCGCCGAGGCCCTGCGCACCGGCCGGCGCGGCGCCGCCAAGCTGGTGCAGGTCGCCTCGGACCCCACCCGCTACCTGAACGTGGCGCTCCTGGTCCGGGTCGCGTGCGAGATGGCTGCCGCCGCCCTCGTCACGTACGTCTCGCTGGAGGAGATCGAGGAGACCTGGATCGCCCTGGTCGTCGCGATCGGCGTGATGGTCCTCGTGTCGTACGTGGCCGTCGGGGTGTCGCCCCGCACCATCGGACGCCAGCACCCGCTGAACACCGCGACCGCCGCCGCGTACGTCCTGCTGCCGCTGGCCCGGATCATGGGACCGGTGCCGCAGCTCCTGATCCTCCTCGGCAACGCCCTCACGCCGGGCAAGGGCTTCCGCAAGGGGCCCTTCGCCTCCGAGGCGGAGCTGCGCGCCATGGTGGACCTGGCCGAGCAGGAGTCCCTCATCGAGGACGAGGAGCGCCGCATGGTGCACTCCGTCTTCGAACTCGGCGACACGCTGGTGCGCGAGGTGATGGTGCCGCGCACCGACGTGGTGTCCATCGAGCGCTTCAAGACCATCCGCCAGGCCCTCACGCTGGCCCTGCGCTCCGGGTTCTCCCGCATCCCCGTCACGGGGGAGAACGAGGACGACGTCGTCGGCATCGTGTACCTGAAGGACCTCGTCCGGAAGACGCACATCAACCGGGAGTCGGAGAGCGAGCCGGTGTCCACGGCCATGCGGGCCGCCACGTTCGTCCCCGACACCAAGAACGCGGGCGACCTGCTGCGGGAGATGCAGCAGGAGCGCAGCCACGTGGCCGTCGTCATCGACGAGTACGGCGGCACCGCCGGGATCGTCACGATCGAGGACATCCTGGAGGAGATCGTCGGCGAGATCACCGACGAGTACGACCGCGAGCAGCCGCCCGTCCAGGACCTCGGCGAAGGCCGCTACCGCGTCACGGCCCGTCTCGACATCGGCGACCTCGGCGAGCTGTTCGGCCTCGGCGCGTACGACGACGAGGACGTGGAGACGGTCGGCGGCCTGCTCGCGAAGGCGCTCGGCCGGGTGCCGATCGCCGGGGCCACGGCGGTCGTGGACCTCCCGGACGGGCGGGCCCTGCGGCTCACCGCCGAGTCCCCGGCCGGCCGCAGGAACAAGATCGTGACCGTGCTGGCGGAGCCCGTGCCGCCGGCCCCGGAAGGCGGGGCGGCATGACACCCGAGCGGCTCAGGGCGCTGTGCCTGGACCTCCCCGCGGCGGCCGAGGACTTCCCCTTCGGCCCGGAGACCTCCGTCTTCCGTGTCGCGGGGAAGATCTTCGCCTTGAGCGACCTCGACGCGGAGCCCCTGAAGGCCAACCTGAAGTGCGACCCGGACGACGCGGTGCGGTTGCGTGCCGAGCACCCGGGCGTGATCGTGCCCGGCTGGCACATGAACAAGCGCCACTGGAACACGGTCACCGCAGGCGGTCTGCCCGAGCGCCTGGTGCGCGAACTGGTGGAGGACTCGTACGACTTGGTCGTGGCCGGGCTGCCCAGGGCCGCGCGGCTGAGACTCGGCCGCCCGTAGCCGCGGGCGCGATCTATGCTCGGGGCATGACACAGAGCACCGGACTTGACCCCGAGGACCGCAAGATCGTCACCCTGGCGCGCAGCGCGCGGGCCCGCAACGGCGTGCCCGAGGGCGCGGCGGTACGGGACGAGACGGGGCGCACCTACGTCGCCGGGACGGTCGCCCTGGAGTCGCTGCGGCTGAGCGCGCTGCAGACCGCCGTGGCGATGGCGGTGGCGAGCGGGGCGAAGTCGCTGGAGGCGGCGGCGGTGGTCTCGGAGGCGGACGCCGTCCCCGACGAGGACCGCGCCGCCGTCCGCGACCTGGGCGGCCCCGCGACCCCGGTCCTGCTGGCCGGGGCGGACGGCGAGGTGCACACCACGGTGACGGCGGGCTGACGGCCGGGAGCGGGTGCACCGACTGGCGGTCGGCACGGCTGCAGGTGGTCCTCGGCGCCGGGCTTCTGCTCCTGGCGGGCGGCGCCCTGGCCTGGCTGGGCGGGGAGGGGCCGAAGGTGCGCGAGAACCTGTACGTCCCGTTCGTGGTCGCCTGGTCGTCCGGTGAGCTGCTGCGCGAGCGGCGGCCGCGGCTCGCCCGCGCGCTGTACGGCGTCGCGGGCGTGCTGCTCGTCGTCCACGTGGCCCTGCACGTCCTGGCGGCCCTGGGCGGGCTGCTGGGGGGGTGGCGAGCCCGACGGGTGGGACCTGGGCCTGCTGGGCCTGCTGGCGTCGGTGCTGGTCGCGGTGGCCGTCTCGGTGGCCTCGCGGTGGTGGCGCCGCCGGAGGCTCGGCGGCGTGCTCCAACCGCGTGAGGTTCGTGGGGGGCACGGGATCGGGGACAATGGCGGGCATGAGCGTTCGTAAAGCTGAAGACGAAGCGGTCCACCGGGCCGGATTCGCGTGTTTTGTCGGCCGGCCCAACGCCGGCAAGTCCACCCTCACGAACGCTCTGGTCGGGCAGAAGGTGGCCATCACCTCCAACCGCCCCCAGACCACCCGGCACACCGTGCGCGGCATCGTGCACCGGCCGGACGCGCAGCTCGTGCTGGTCGACACGCCGGGGCTGCACAAGCCGCGCACCCTCCTCGGCGAGCGGCTCAACGACGTCGTGCGCACGACGTGGGCCGAAGTGGACGTGATCGGTTTCTGCCTGCCCGCGGACCAGAAGGTGGGGCCGGGCGACCGGTTCATCGCCAAGGAGCTGGCCGGGATCAGGAAGACCCCGAAGGTGGCCATCGTCACCAAGACGGACCTGGTCGACTCGAAGACGCTCGCCGAGCGGCTCGTCGCCGTGGACCGCCTCGGCAAGGAGCTGGGCATCGGGTGGCAGGAGATCGTGCCCGTCTCCGCCGTGGGGGAGAAGCAGGTCGGCCTGCTCGCCGACCTGCTGGTGCCGCTGCTGCCCGAGAGCCCCGCGCTCTACCCTGAGGGCGACCTCACCGACGAACCCGAGCAGGTGATGGTCGCGGAGCTGATCCGGGAGGCCGCGCTGGAGGGCGTGCGGGACGAGCTGCCGCACTCCATCGCCGTCGTCGTGGAGGAGATGCTGCCCCGCGAGGGGCGCCCCGCCGACCGGCCGCTGCTGGACATCCACGCCAACCTGTACATCGAGCGCCCCAGCCAGAAGGGCATCATCATCGGCCCCAAGGGCAAGCGCCTGAAGGAGGTCGGGATCGCCTCCCGCAAGCACATCGAGGCGCTGCTCGGGACGCCCGTCTTCCTCGATCTGCACGTGAAGGTCGCGAAGGACTGGCAGCGGGACCCGAAGCAGCTGCGCAGGCTCGGCTTCTGAGCCGCGGCCCGGCTCAGGAGCCCTCGCGCAGGACCCTGCCGACCAGTTCCCGCTGCGCGTCGGTCAGCTGCGGGTCGGCGCAGCGGACGGTGCGGCCGTCGACCGTGATGGTGTAGGTGAAGCCGTCGGGGACGGCCTCGCGGGGGCCGGCGCCCGCCTCCACGAGGGCCGCCTCGGCCAGGGCGTGCCACACGGCGGCGTCAGGGTGGGCCGCCGTGTCGACGACGGCGCGCCGTGCGATGCCCGCGAAGCCGCCCTCGCGTCGTACCTCGATCCGCATGGTGCCTGTCTAGCGTGTCGGGACCCCGACCGTCGACCACGCCTTGACGACGGCGCGGTCCTCCGCGCCGCCCTCGCCGTAGCGCTCGCGGGCGGCCGCGAGGGTCAGCCGGGCGAAGTCGGCGAAGTCGGCGGTCTCCCGGAGTTCGCCGCCGGTCAGCACGTCGTACCAGATCTGCCCGGCGCGTTCCCAGGCGTGGCCGCCCAGTGCGGTGGCCAGCAGGTAGAAGGCGTGGTTGGGGATGCCGGAGTTGATGTGGACCCCGCCGTTGTCACGGCCGGTGTGCACGTAGTCGTCCATGGTCGCGGGCTGCGGGTCCTTGCCGAGCAGGTCGTCGTCGTACGCGGTGCCGGGGGCCTTCATGGACCGCAGGGCCGTGCCCTCGACCCGCTCGGTGAACAGCCCCGCGCCGATCAGCCAGTCGGCCTGGTCGGCGGTCTGGCCGAGGACGTGCTGCTTGACCAGCGAGCCGAGGACGTCCGACACCGACTCGTTGAGCGCGCCGGGCTGGCTGAAGTAGGCGAGGTTCGCGGTGTACTGGGTGAGTCCGTGGCCGAGTTCGTGGGCGATGACGTCGACGGGGAGGGTGAAGTCCCGGAAGATCTCGCCGTCGCCGTCGCCGAACACCATGCGCTCGCCGTTCCAGAAGGCGTTGCCGTAGTCGCGGTCGTAGTGGACGGTCGCGTCCAGCGGCAGCCCTGAGCCGTCGATCGAGTCCCGTCCGTAGGCGGCGAGGAGCAGCTCGAAGGTGGCGCCGAGCCCGGCGTACGCCCGGTTCACGGTCGCGTCCCGGGTCGGGTCGTCGCCCTCGCCGCGGACCTTCCGGCCCGGCAGGCGCGTGTGGTTCTCCGCGTCGCACACGGTGCGCCGGGGGGTGCCGGCGGGCACGGACCGGGCGGTGGTGCGGGCGGTGGTGGTGAGGCTGCGGCCGGTCCGGTGGCCGGCGTCCGCGACGAGGGTGCGGCGGGCGGCGTCGGCGACGGCCGCGTCAGGCGCCTGGGCCAGCTGGTCGAGGAGGTGTGGGGGGATGATTCCGCAGAACACGCGGTGCAGAGGAGTCATGTTCCGCAATGTGGCAGCGTGTCATTGTCCTGTCACGCCTTGCGACCAGGATTGATGAAAAGGAGTGATAGGTCACTGTTTGGGGGTTGGTCGGCCGGAATCCCGCATACTGATACGACCCCTCCGCCACCGGCGACACTCGGCTACGCTGCTGCGCATCATGCGTTTCGGGCTGCTTCTCCTTAGCTGCCGCGGCGAGGGCCTGTAGTCGTAGGCCGACCCCCTCCCCGCGGAGTCTGGTGCTGCTTCGAACAGTCGGCCGTCCCCCTGTCGGACCCGAGGAGCCCTGCGCAATGTCCCAGCCCGTTGGCCGCCGCACCCCCGTCACGAACGCGACGCACACCCAGCAGCCGTCCGGTATGCCGATCCACAAGTACCGCGGCTACGAGCAGGTCGTGCTGCCCGACCGCACCTGGCCGGAGCAGCGGATCACCAAGGCGCCGCGCTGGCTGTCGACCGACCTGCGGGACGGCAACCAGGCCCTGATCGACCCCATGTCGCCGGCGCGCAAGCGCGAGATGTTCGACCTGCTGGTGCGCATGGGCTTCAAGGAGATCGAGGTCGGCTTCCCGTCGTCCGGCGAGACCGACTTCGCGTTCGTGCGTTCCATCATCGAGGAGGGCGCGATCCCGGAGGACGTGACGATCTCCGTGCTGACGCAGGCCCGTGAGGATCTGATCGAGCGGACGGTGGAGTCCCTGCGCGGCGCGCACCGGGCCACGGTCCACCTGTACAACGCGACGGCGCCCGTCTTCCGCCGGGTCGTGTTCCGCGGCTCGAAGGACGACATCCGGCAGATCGCCGTCGACGGCACCCGCCTGGTGATGGAGTACGCCGACAAGATCCTGGGCGACGAGACGGTCTTCGGCTACCAGTACAGCCCCGAGATCTTCACCGACACCGAGCTGGACTTCGCGCTGGAGGTCTGCGAGGGCGTCATGGACGTCTGGCAGCCGGAGGCGGGCCGGGAGATCATCCTGAACCTGCCGGCGACCGTGGAGCGCTCCACGCCGTCCACGCACGCGGACCGCTTCGAGTGGATGTCGCGGAACCTGTCGCGCCGCGAGTTCGTGTGCCTGTCGGTGCACCCGCACAACGACCGCGGCACGGCCGTCGCCGCCGCCGAGCTGGCCGTCATGGCCGGCGCCGACCGCATCGAGGGCTGCCTGTTCGGGCAGGGCGAGCGGACCGGCAACGTCGACCTGGTCACCCTGGGCATGAACCTGTTCTCCCAGGGCGTCGACCCGCAGCTGGACTTCTCGCAGATCGACGAGGTCCGCCGCACCGCCGAGTACTGCAACCAGATGGAGGTCCACCCGCGCCACCCCTACGCGGGCGACCTGGTCTACACCGCTTTCTCCGGCTCCCACCAGGACGCCATCAAGAAGGGCTTCGAGGCGATGGAGGCCGACGCGGCCGCCGCCGGGAAGCAGGTGGACGACATCGAGTGGGCCGTGCCGTACCTGCCGATCGACCCCAAGGACGTGGGCCGCTCCTACGAGGCGGTCATCCGGGTCAACTCGCAGTCCGGCAAGGGCGGCATCGCCTACGTGCTCAAGAACGACCACAAGCTGGACCTGCCGCGGCGGATGCAGATCGAGTTCTCCCGGATCATCCAGGCGAAGACCGACGCGGAGGGTGGCGAGGTCACCCCGGCGGAGATCTGGGCGGTGTTCCAGGACGAGTACCTGCCGAACCCGGACGACGCCGCGGCCCAGTGGGGCCGCATCCAGCTGCGTTCCGGCCAGACCAGCAGCGACAAGGACGGCACGGACACGCTGACCGTCGAGGCTGTCGTGGACGGGCAGGACACGGTGCTGACCGGCACCGGCAACGGCCCGATCTCCGCGTTCTTCGACGCGCTGAACACCATCGGGGTCGACGCGCGGCTGCTGGACTACCAGGAGCACACCATGAGCGAGGGCGCCTCCGCGCAGGCCGCGTCGTACATCGAGTGCGCCATCGACGGCCGCGTCCTGTGGGGCATCGGCATCGACGCCAACACCACGCGCGCCTCACTGAAGGCGGTCATCTCGGCCGTCAACCGCTCCGCCCGCTGACCCCCGGGCCCCTGTGGCCCGTACGGTCCCTACGGACCCCGTCCACCCGGCGTGGACGGGGTTCGGCCATGTCCGTGGCGTTCTCATGACGAGGTGCTGACGTGGCATCACCGATGTGGCTAACATCACGTGCACATCGGCACAGTGGCCGAGGCGTCTGGAGGTGCGACGTGCAGCCAGCACGGGGAACACGCGGATCACACGGCCGGAAGCTCCGCCTTTGCTCCGTACACACCTCGTGGCACACCGTCGGCGACGGAGAGTTCTTCTGCCCCGGCTGCGGAGGCGACCGCAACTACCGCCGCAGGACCGGGCGCCGCCGGTTCGCCCTGCTCGGCGTCCCGCTCGTGCCGCGCGGCGCCACGGGGCCGGTGATCGAGTGCGCGGCCTGCCATGAGCACTGGGACCCCGACGTCCTGGACCAGCCGACCACCGCCCGGTTCTCCGCGATGCTCCGCGACGCCGTGCACACCGTCGTCCTCGCCGTCCTGGCCGCGGGCGGCACCTCCTCGCCCACCGTCGTCCGGACCGCCGTCGGCGCCGTACGGGCCGCCGGGTACGAGGACTGCACCGCCGACAGCCTCACCAGCCTCATCGACGCGCTCGCCGCCGACACCGGCCGCTACGTCACCGACGCCGAGGGGCCGTGCGGCGCCGCCCTCGCCATCGAACTGCACGAGGCCCTCGACCCGCTCGCCCCGCACCTCGCCGCCGTCGGACGCGAGTCGATCCTGCTGCAGGGCGCCCGGATCGCCCTCGCCGACGGCGCCTACATCCCGGCGGAGCGCGACGTGCTCACGACCGTGGGTGACGCGCTGTCGCTGCGCCCCGACGACGTCGCCCGCCTCATGGAAGAGGCCCGCGCCCCGTTCTGAGCCGCACGGCACGGAACGGGACGCGGGCCGGGCACCCGCCGGGGCGCCGCGCGGGCGTCAGACCTCGACGCCGCTCGCCCGCAGCATCTCCTCGCGCTCCACGATCTTCACGCGCTCGCGGCCCTCGGCCTCGCCGCGCGCCCGCTCCGCCGCGTCCAGCCGGTACCAGCCGTCCCAGGTCGTGTAGGCCACGCCCCGGTCCTCCAGGAAGGCCACCACGGCCTCCTCGCCCGGCGTCTCGGGCGTGTGCAGCCGGCCCTCGCGGTGGTCCTCCAGCAGGTTCGCCACCGTCTCGTTGGCGTCGCCCTTGGTGTGGCCGATCAGGCCGATGGGCCCGCGCCGGATCCAGCCGGTCACGTACGTGGACTGCACGTGCTCGCCGCCCTCCACGACCCGGCCGCCCTCGTCGGGGACCGTGCCGGAGGCCGCGTCCCACGGCAGCTTCGGCAGCTCGTCGGACAGGTAGCCGACCGCGCGGTACACGGCCTGCACGTCCCAGTCGGTGAACCGGCCGGTGCCCTTGACGTTGCCCGAGCCGTCCAGCTCCGTGCGCTCGGTGCGCAGGCCGACGACACTGCCGTCCTCGCCCAGCACCTCCGTCGGCGACTCGAAGAAGTGCAGGAACAGCTTGTGCGGGCGGTCGCCCTGGTCGCGGATCGCCCAGTTCTCCAGGGTCTTGGCGACCATGTCGACCTGCTTGTTGGAGCGCCGCGCGTCGATCGAGCCCGCGTCGTAGTCGATGTCCTCGGGGTTGACGATGACCTCGATGCTCGGCGAGTGGTCCAGTTCCCGCAGTTCCATGGGGCTGAACTTGGCCTGCGCCGGGCCGCGCCGACCGAAGACGTGGATCTCCAGCGCCTTGTTGGCCTTCAGTCCTTCGTAGACGTTCGGCGGGATCTCCGTGGGCAGCAGCTCGTCGGCCGTCTTCGCCAGGATGCGGGCCACGTCCAGGGCGACGTTCCCGACGCCGAGCACCGCGACCTTCTCGGCCTCCAGCGGCCAGGTCCGCGGCACGTCCGGGTGGCCGTCGTACCAGGAGACGAAGTCGGCGGCGCCGTACGAGCCGTCGAGGCCGATCCCCGGGATGTCCAGCGGGCGGTCCGCGTCGGCGCCGGTGGAGAACACCACCGCGTCGTAGAACGCGCGCAGGTCGTCCAGCGTGATGTCGGACGGGTAGTCGACGTTCCCGAAGAGCCGCACCTGCGGCTTGTCGAGCACCTGGTGGAGGGCCGTGACGATGCCCTTGATGCGGGGGTGGTCGGGGGCGACGCCGTACCGGATGAGGCCGAAGGGCGCCGGCATCCGCTCGAACAGGTCGATGGAGACACCCGGGTCGGTGGCGGCCTCGGACTTCAGCAGCGCGTCGGCGGCGTAGATGCCGGCCGGGCCGGCGCCGACGATCGCGACCCGCAGGGGGCGGGGCATGGCAGGTTCCCTTCGAAAGACAGCACGTCTTGTCCGCCAGCCTCACCAGCACAGGGACGCGACGGTACCCGGTTCCTATCTATGACCCCATAAGTATGAGTTATGTCTTTTTCCGGCTGGTGGCGGGGTGGAGGCGGCCGCGGACGGGCCGCACCGCCCCTCATGCCGCGGTCCCCCGTGCGTCCCGCAGGCGGCTCGCCGGGCGGCCCCCGCCGGGTAAGAGGGCCCGGCATCCGCGGGAGGAGCGGGGTGCGGACGGCTTCCGACCGCCACCCGGCCGGAGCCCCCGGCCCGTACGGGACAATGGGCGCATGACCCTGTTCCGTGACGACGGTATCGTCCTGCGCACCCAGAAGCTGGGCGAGGCCGACAGGATCATCACGTTCCTCACCCGAGGCCACGGCCGGGTGCGGGCGGTCGCGCGGGGGGTGCGGCGCACCAAGTCGAAGTTCGGCGCCAGGCTGGAGCCGTTCTCACACGTCGACGTGCAGTTCTTCGCCCGCGGCGGCGAACTCGTCGGCCGCGGTCTGCCGCTGTGCACCCAGACCGAGACCATCGCCCCCTACGGCGGCGGCATCGTCACGGACTACGACCGGTACACCGCGGGCACCGCCATGCTGGAGACCGCGGAGCGGTTCACCGACCACGAGGGCGAGCCCGCCGTCCAGCAGTACCTGCTCCTCGTCGGCGGGCTGCGCACCCTGTCCCGGGGAGAGCACGCGCCCCGCCTCGTCCTCGACGCCTTCCTGCTGCGCTCCCTCGCCGTCAACGGCTACGCCCCCTCCTTCGACGACTGCGCCCGCTGCGGGCTCCCCGGGCCGAACCGGTTCTTCTCCGTCGCCGCGGGCGGGGTGGTCTGCGGGGACTGCCGGGTGCCCGGCAGCGTCGTACCCTCTGCGGAGGCCGTCGCTCTGCTCAGCGCGCTGCTGACCGGCGACTGGCAGACGGCGGACGCGTGCGCACCGCGCCACGTCAGGGAGGGGAGCGGACTGGTGTCCGCGTATCTGCACTGGCACCTGGAGCGCGGGCTGCGCTCGCTCCGCTACGTGGACAAGTAGCTGCGAAGTACGTAGAAGCGAACGACTAGGAGAAGTGAGCCGCATGGCGATGGCACGACGCGGATTCCTCGGGCGCTCCCGGCGCGACTACCAGGACCCCGAGCCGCACCCGTCCGGCGCCCGCCCGCCGAAGATCCCCGGTGAGCTGGTGCCGGACCACGTGGCGATCGTCATGGACGGCAACGGCCGCTGGGCCAAGGAGCGCGGCCTGCCCCGCACCGAGGGCCACAAGGTGGGTGCGGAGCGGGTGCTGGACGTGCTGCAGGGCGCGGTCGAGATGGGCGTCGGCAGCATCTCCCTGTACGCCTTCTCCACGGAGAACTGGAGGCGCTCGCCCGAGGAGGTGCGCTTCCTGATGAACTTCAACCGGGACTTCATCCGCAAGACCCGCGACCAGCTCGACGCGCTCGGCATCCGGGTCCGCTGGGTGGGCCGCATGCCCAAGCTGTGGAAGTCGGTGGCCAAGGAGCTCCAGGTGGCGCAGGAGCAGACCAAGGACAACGACCGGCTCACCCTGTACTTCTGCATGAACTACGGCGGCCGGGCCGAGATCACGGACGCGGCGCAGGCACTCGCGGAGGACGTGAAGGCCGGCCGGCTGGACCCGTCGAAGGTCACGGAGAAGACCTTCGCGAAGTACCTCTACTACCCCGACATGCCGGACGTGG
>NZ_MKXB01000184.1 GCF_001865245.1 Streptomyces sp. CC53
GCGCCGCCACCGGCACCGGGATCGCCCAGTCCAGCAAGGGCACCGTCGCCGGTGTGGCGCAGGCGGTGTCTCCCAGCATCGTGGAGATCAAGGCCGCCACCGGCTCCGGCCAGTCGACCGGGTCCGGGGTGATCATCACCGCCGACGGCGAGATCGTCACCAACAACCACGTCATCTCCGGCGCCTCCGAGATCCGCGTGCAGCTCAGCGACGGCAGCACGTACACCGCGGACGTCCTCGGCACGGCCCCGGACAAGGACCTGGCCCTGATCAAGCTGCGCGGCGCGCAGGACCTGAAGCCGGCCGTGCTCGGCGACTCCTCCCGGGTCCGGGTCGGCGAGCAGGTCGTCGCCATCGGCTCCCCCGAGGGCCTCACCGGCACCGTCACCAGCGGCATCGTCTCCGCCCTCGACCGGGACGTGACGGTCGCCAAGGACGACGGCGGCGACGACGGGCAGCGCTCGTACGATCCCCGCCGGGGCTGGCCCTTCGAGTTCGGCGGGCAGCAGTTCAACGGCGACACCGGCTCGTCCACGACCACGTACAAGGCCCTCCAGACCGACGCCTCCCTGAACCCCGGCAACTCCGGTGGCGCGCTGATCGACATGAACGGCGAGGTCATCGGCATCAACTCCGCCATGTACGCCCCGAGCGGCGCGGGCGGCTCCACCGCCGGCAGCATCGGCCTCGGCTTCGCCATCCCGATCGACACCGTGAAGGCCGACCTCGACGAGCTGCGCTCGGGCGGCTGATCCGGGCCCCGTGCGACGCTGGCACCCATGAACACCACCGGTGAGCCCGACCGCATCCTCGTCGTCGACGACGAGCCCGCCGTCCGCGAAGCCCTCCGGCGCAGCCTGGCCTTCGAGGGGTACGCCGCGGACGTCGCCGTCGACGGTCAGGACGCCCTCGACAAGCTTGCGGCCCACGCGCCGGACCTGGTCGTCCTCGACATCCAGATGCCCCGCATGGACGGCCTGACCGCCGCCCGCCGCATCCGGGCGTCCGGCTCCACGGTGCCCATCCTCATGCTGACCGCGCGCGACACCGTCGGTGACCGGGTCACCGGCCTCGACGCGGGCGCCGACGACTACCTGGTCAAACCGTTCGAGCTGGACGAGTTGTTCGCCCGGGTCCGCGCCCTGCTGCGCCGCAGCTCGTACCGGGCGCGCGGCGACGGCGCCGACCGGGGCGACGGCGGCGACGCCCTCGCCTACGGGGACCTGCGCATGGACCTCGCGACCCGCGAGGTGACCCGCGGCGGGCGGCGCGTGGAGCTGACCCGCACCGAGTTCACGCTGCTGGAGATGTTCCTCGCGCACCCCCGGCAGGTCCTCACCCGCGAGCAGATCCTCAAGGCGGTCTGGGGCTTCGACTTCGAACCGACCTCGAACTCCCTGGACGTGTACGTGATGTACCTGCGGCGCAAGACGGAGGCCGGCGGCGAGCCCCGCCTGGTGCACACGGTGCGCGGCGTCGGGTACGTCCTGCGGGAAGCGGGGGGCGGCGAGTGACCGCCCCCCTTCCACCAGTCCCCGGCCACGCCCCCGGCGCCCCCGGTCCCGTGCGGCGCTTCCGCGCGCTGCCGCTGCGGTCGCGGCTCGCCCTGCTGACGGCGGCGGCGGTGGCGATGGTGGTGGCGGCGGTGTCGGTGGCGTGCTGGTTCCTGGTGCGGGCGCGGCTCACGGACGAGTTCGACGCGTCGCTGCGCAACGTCGCGGTCGACGAGGAGTACGAGCGGCTGCTCGTCACCGCCTGCGTATCCGGCGGCCAGGCGCAGGTGCCGCCCGCCCCCGGCTCGTACACCGTGCAGATCGTCATGGCGGGCGGCGCCACCTGCACCGCCCCGGGCGCCTCCCCCATCCCGGCGCAGCCGGCGGACCTGGCGGTGGCGCGCGGACAGCGGGAGGAGGCGCTGCACACGACGCGGGCCCGCGACGGCGTGGAGATGCGGGTCCGCACCTACCAGCCGAGGAACCAGGGCGTGTTCGCGGTGTCGGTGGCCCGGCCGCTGACGGAGATCGAGAACTCGATGTCCACGCTGTTCTGGGTGCTGCTGCTGGTGTCGGGCCTCGGCGTGGTCGGTGCGGGCGCGGCGGGCCTGTGGGTGGCCAGGACCGGACTGAAGCCCGTCGACCGGCTGACCGACGCGGTCGAGCACGTCGCCCACACCGAGGACCTCACGGTGCGGATCCCGGCGGAGGGCGGGGACGAGATCGCCCGGCTGTCGCGCTCCTTCAACGCGATGACGGCCGCGCTCGCCTCCTCCCGCGACCGGCAGGCGCAGCTCATCGCGGACGCCGGCCACGAGCTGCGCACGCCGCTGACGTCGCTGCGGACGAACATCGAGCTGCTGGCCCGCAGCGAGGAGACCGGCCGGGCGATCCCCGCGGAGGACCGCAGGGCGCTGCTGGCGTCGCTCACGGCGCAGATGACGGAGCTGGCGGCGCTGACCGGCGACCTCCAGGAGCTGTCCCGCCCGGACGGGCCGGCGCCGGGCCGCACGGAGGTGGTGCCGCTGCACGAGGTGCTCGGCACGGCCCTGGCGCGGGTGCGGCTGCGCGCCCGGGGGCTGGTGTTCACCGAGGACGTCCGCCCCTGGTACGTACGGGCGGAGCGGCCGGCGTTGGAGCGGGCGCTGGTGAACGTGCTGGACAACGCGGTGAAGTTCTCCCCGCCCGACGGGACGGTGGAGGTGTCGCTGGTCGACGGCGTCGTCACGGTGCGGGACCACGGCCCGGGCATCCCGCCGGACGAACTCCCGCACGTCTTCGAGCGGTTCTGGCGCTCCCCGACGGCCCGCTCCCTGCCCGGTTCGGGCCTCGGCCTGTCGATCGTGGCGCGCACGGTGGGCCGGGCGGGCGGCGAGGTCGTCCTCGTGCCCGCCGGGGGCGGCGGCACCCGTGCGGTGATCCGCCTCCCCGGGGCCCCGACGCCGCCGCCCGCGGTGCCGGGGGCGCCTGCGCCGCAGCCGTGAAGCGGCCGGCCCGGCCCCGGCGGGGAGCCCGACGGGACGGCGCCTGGCCACCGCCACCCCGGCCGCCTCGGCACTGTCCGGCAGCCTCCGGCGGCCCCGTGCCCGAACCGGTCCCACCGGCAGCCCCCGCCAGGCCCGCCGCGTTCGGGAACGGGAACGGGGCGGCGGCCTGTCGGCTCGCCGCCCCGCCGTGCTGCCGGGTACGGGTGGTGCTCGCCCGGTGTTACTGGAGGACCGTGATGCGGCCCGTCGCCGGAGGCGCGAGCGGAGCGCCGGCCGAGGAGTGGGCGCCGAGGTAGTCGATCAGCACGTCCAGGTCGGAGGCGCCGACCAGCTTGTTCTTGCCTTCGGTGAAGACGGTGAAGCCGTCGCCGCCGCCCGCCAGGAACTCGTTCATCGCGACGCGGTAGGTCTTCGCCGGGTCGAGGGGCTCGCCGTTCAGCCGCACGGACGCCGTGTCGACGCGGTCCGCACCGGACTTCGTCATGTCGAGCGTGTACGTGAAGCCCTGCGACACCTGGAGGATCTTCACGGCCTCCGCGTTGCGGCCGCTGACCTGCTGCTGCAGCGCGGTGACGACCTGCGCCCCGGTGAGGTCCAGGACGGTCATCATGTTCGTGAACGGCTGGACGGTGTACGCCTCGCCGTAGGTGACGACGCCGTCGCCCTCGCCCGCGGTGGAGCCGGCGTGCACGAAGTCGGAGCGGATGCCGCCGGGGTTCATGAACGCGATCTGCGCGCCGCCCTTGCCGGCCGGGGCCGTGCCCTCCAGCTGGGCGTCGGCGATCAGGTTGCCGAGGGGCTTCTCCGGCGCGGTGGAGCCGCGGCCCTCGATGTCGGCGGAGATGTGGCCGACGGGGCGGTTGGCGATGGGGGCGGCGAGGCCGTTCCAGCGGTCGATGAGCCGGGTCATGTCCGGGGCCTTGGCGACGTCGCGGGTGACGACGTGGTTGGCGGACGTGACGGCCGTGCGGACGATGTCCTTGGTGCGCCGGTCGTAGGTCAGCGTCGTGTCGGTGTAGAGGCGCCCGAAGGACGCCGCCGAGGTGACGGTGCGCGGCGTGCCGGCCGGGTCCGGGATGGTGCAGGCGTACGCCTGGTGGGTGTGGCCGGTGACCACCGCGTCGACCTGCGGGGTGATGTTGCGGGCGATGTCGACGATGGGCCCGGAGATGCCGTCGCCGGGGCCGGGGCTGTCGCAGTCGTAGTTGTACGAGCCGGAGGCCGGGTAGCCGCCCTCGTGGATGAGGGCGACGATCGACTTGACGCCCTTGCGCTCCAGCACCTTGGCGTACTTGTTGATGGCCTCGACCTCGTCGCCGAACTTCAGGCCCTTGATGCCCTCGGCGCTGACGATGTTGGCGGTGTCCTCCAGGGTCACGCCGATGAAACCGATCTTGACCCCGCCCTTCTTCCAGATGAAGTACGGGTCGAGGATCGGCTTGCCGGTCTTCTCGCGGGTGACGTTCGCGGCGAGGAACGGGAAGTCGGCGCCGCGGAAGCGACGTCCGCCGAAGCAGCCGTCCGCCGGGTGGCAGCCGCCGTTCTGGATGCGGGCCAGCTCGGCCGCGCCCTCGTCGAACTCGTGGTTGCCGACGGACGTGACGTCGAGCTCCAGCTTGTTCAGGGCCTCGATGGTGGGCTCGTCGTGGAACAGCCCGGAGACCAGCGGGGAGGCGCCGACCATGTCGCCGGCGGCCGCGGTGATCGAGTACCGCTGCCCCTTGCGGGCCTCGCGCAGGTGGGTGGCGAGGTACTCGACGCCGCCCGCGTCGATGGTCTCGGTGGTGCCGTCCTCGTGGGTGTGGGTGACACGGCCCGCGGAGCCGGCCGGCGGTTCCAGGTTGCCGTGCAGGTCGTTGAAGGAGAGCAGCTGCACGTCGACGGTGCGGCCGGCCTTCTTGCCGTACGTCCAGCCGGCGGACTCGGCGCTCGGCGCCTTCTGCTGTGCGGCCCCGGCCGGCATGGCGGCCACGAGCGCCCCGAGAGTGGCGAGTCCGGCGGCCGTGGCGAGTATCCGCCGCCCGTTCCGCTTCTTGTGGCGAGTCGCTGACATCTGTCCCCTTATTGCCCTGTGTTCCCGATACTTCCCCTGTGGCGCATGATGCTGCGGTTCAGGAACCAAGCCCTGGTACGACACCACATGACGCCGATTGACCTCACATGCCGTCACAAGGGCGTGCGCGCACCGGTATCCGGCGTCGGGGAGTGAGGCCGTGGCCACTGGTCTGCCGAGCGCAGCCTAAGGTCAACGCGCGTAGCGCAACAGGGGGGAGCGGGTTACAACCCGGTTGCCATCACCCGACGAGCACCCCGGAAGCACCCCCCGGACAGCGGAGGGCCGCCGTAGGCTCGTCCCCATGACCACTGACGCTCCCGCATCGGCGGCGGCCCACGAACCGGGCCGCCGCATCGAGACCTTCGACGAGCTCGACCCGGAGCAGGTCGAGGCCGTCCTCGCCCTCATCACGGACGCCGCCCACGTGGACGGCATGCCGGCGGTGTCGGAGCAGGGGCGCCTCCAACTGCGCGGAGGCCGGCGCGAGGGCGTCCGGCACCTGCTCCTCAGCGTCGGCGACCGCCTCGTCGGCTACGCCCAACTGGAAGACACCGACCCGGTGGAGGCTCCGGCCGCCGAACTGGTCGTCGACCCGTCGCAGCGGGGCCGCGGCCACGGCCGGGCGCTCGGCTCGGCCCTGCTGGGCGAGTCCGGCAAGCGGCTCCGGCTCTGGGCGCACGGCGGCAAGTCGGCCGCCCGCCACCTGGCCCAGGTGCTGGGCCTGACCCTCTTCCGCGAGCTGCGCCAACTCCGGCGCCCGCTGGCCCCCCTGGACATCCCCGAGCCGACATTGCCGCCGGGCGTCCGGATCCGCGCCTTCGTCCCCGGCAAGGACGACGCGGCCTGGCTGGCCGTGAACGCCGCCGCCTTCGCCCACCACCCCGAGCAGGGCTCCCTCACCCAGCGGGACCTGGACGACCGCAAGGCCGAACCGTGGTTCGACCCGCAGGGCTTCTTCCTCGCCGAACGCGAGTCGGACGGCGCCCTCGTCGGCTTCCACTGGACGAAGGTCCACGCGGAGGAGCAGCTCGGCGAGGTGTACGTGGTCGGCATCGCGCCCGACGCGCAGGGCGGCGGCCTCGGCAAGGCCCTCACCGCCATCGGCCTGCGGCACCTGGCCGCCCAGGGCCTGCCCACGGCCATGCTGTACGTCGACGCCGACAACACGCCGGCCCTGCGCGTGTACGAGGGCCTGGGCTTCACCACCCACGAGGTGGACCTGATGTACCGCACGGAGACCTGACCGGCGGGCCACCCGGCCCCACGACCACACCGCCACGGCCCGCCGGGGCCGCCCGGAGGGGTGCTGTCGGTTGACAGCACCCCTCCTTCCATACCCGCTCCCGGATGGTCGCGGCGCTCGCCGCCACCGCGTTCCGGGTGCCGCATCGGCACCCCGCCCGCGCGGACGCCCGCGGCGGGAAAGAGCGGAACGGGGCCCGCTCCTTCCCGCACACCCGGATCACGCGAGCGCACACACCCGTACCTCCACGCACTCCACACCTCCGACCGCCCCGCGGCCTCGTACCGTGCCCGCCCCGCGTTCCGCGATCTCCCCGCGTGCCACCGTCCCTCCCGCGGGCGCACACCCCGGGCCCCGTCCGCCCCCCGCGCACACCGGCCGTCCC
>NZ_MKXB01000185.1:0-15140 GCF_001865245.1 Streptomyces sp. CC53
CCCGGGGCGGCCGCCGGGTCGGCGCGGCGCTGCCAGGCGCGCCGGCCGCGCAGGACCCGCCGCCAGCGGCTGACGGCGAGCCGCCACGCCACGGTGCGCACCCACGCCTCCGGGCCGAGGTCGCGGTCGAGTCGGTGCCGCTTGTCCCAGGCGCGGGCGAACGCCTCCTGCACGACGTCCTGCGCCTCGTGGAAGTCGCCCGTCATCACGTACAGCTGCCCGGTGAGCCGGCGGACCGCCTGCGCGTAGAACACGGCGAACTCCTCGTCGGTCACGGCGGCTCCCCCTGCCGGTCGGTCCTGGTGCACGGCACGGGCGGCACGCGTTCCCCGCCGACCAGGCTAGCCGGACCGGCCCGTCCACCGACCACCGGGCCGGACGCCTGCGGCGTGACGTCCGCCCCGTGGTCACGCGGGCCGGCCGGGGCGCGGTCGTACGGCAGGCGCAGCGCTCCTCGACACGCCGGTCCGCTCCCGGTGGCCGAAGGGCGGTGTCCCGTCGACCGCCCGAACCCGCCTCCCCCGGCCTCCGCTGACCGGCAGGCGGCCGTGATCGTGCCCGCGTCCCGTCGTACGGGCGGGCCGGTCACCGCCCGTACGACGGGACGCCACCCTTGGTCGTACAGGCGTGCGGCGTGACCGATCGGCGGGTGGCGGAGTTGAGGGGGGCATGAAGAAGCGCAGCATGCTCGCCGTGGCCTCGCTCGCCGCGGGTTTCGTCACCGCCCTCATCACCCCTCCGTCACACGCCGCCATCGGCGACGCGCTGCCCGACCCGGGGGCCCTGGTCGGCGCGGAGGCACTGGACTCGCTCGTGGAAGGCGCGACGGGCGGCGACCAGAGCACGGACAGCACCGCCACCCGTGGCGGGGAAGCCCGCTGATCCCACTCCCCCGCAGGTCCTCAGCCGGGGCCGCCGCTCACCGCGGCGGCCCCGCTCCGCTGTCCGGGCCGATGCTGAGGACCGTGGCGAGCTGGGCGCGGGAGCGCACGTCGAGCTTCTGGTAGATGCGGGTGAGACGCGCCTCCACCGTCTTCACGCTCAGGTAGAGCCGCGCCGCCGCCTCCTGGTTGCTGGCGCCCTGGCCGACGAGCCGGGCGAGGCGGGCCTCCGCGTCGGTGAGCCGGGACAGAGCGTCCCCGCCTGCGGGCGTCGACTCGGCGCGGCCCGGGACCTCCCCGGTGAGCCGCAGCCAGGGCGCGGCACCGGCGCGTTCGAAGACGGCGGCCGCCGACTGGAGGGCCTGCTGCGCGGCGGACCGCCTGCGGCGGCGGCGCTCCACGCGGGCCAGGGCGATCAGGCAGCGGCCCTGCTCCAGGACGAGCCCGTGGGCGGCGTACCGCTCGGCGGTCTCCACCAGCAGGGCGGCCGCCTCCTCGGGTTTGCCGCCCGCCGCCAGGCACAGGGCGTAGGCGCGGTCGAGGCCCAGCAGCACGGTGGTGCGGCCCAGGCGCTCCGCGACCGGGCCCACCTCGGCGAGGAGTTCCTCGGCCTGCTCGCGGGCGTCGTTGGCGAGCAGCGCCTCCGCGAGCTCCTCGTGCCAGCGGAGCATGGCGGGGTCGACGGTGCGCAGGGCCCGCTCGTTGTCCTGGACGCGCCGCAGGGTCTCCAGGGCCCCGGACACGTCCCCGGTGAGGAGCTGGACCCGGCCGAGGGCGTACAGGCTGCGGGAGAGGAAGACGTGGTCGCCCTCCTCGTCGGATGCCTGGACGCTGCGGCGGGCGTAGCTGGCGGCGCGGGCGAAGGAGCCGCCGGCGCCCTCCGCGAGGGCGAGGGTGTACCAGGCGGGGCCGGGCGAGAGGCCGGCTTCCAGGGTGAGGGCCAGTGAGCGGTGGGCGTGCTGGAGGGCGGCGGTGCACTGGCCGCGCCGCGCCTCGACGGCGGCGAGGGTGTGCAGCAGCTCGATGGTGTCCTCGACGGGGCCCCGCCGCTCGACCAGCGGCAGCAGGGCGTTGATCTGGTCGCGGGCCTCGCCGAGCCGGTCGTCGAAGAGCGCGTGGCGGGCGGTGAGGATCTGGGCGGCGTTGCGGACGCCCAGGGGCCGGTCGGCCATCTCCAGGGCGCGGGCCTCCGCGAGGGTGCGCTCGGCGTCGGGGGCGCCCAGCACCCGGTCCATGCGCGCCTGCTGGGTGAGTGCCTGCGCGGCCATGTGGCGGTCTCCGACGGAGGTGGCGAGCGCGGCGGACTCCACGGCGGCGGCGCGGGAGCGGACGGGGTCGGCGTCGGCCAGGACGTGCTTGACGGTGAGCCGCAGCAGCACCGCGGCGCGCAGCGCGGGGTCGCCCTCGGCGTCCTCCAGGGCGTGGACGAACATCTCGTCGAGGTCGGTGAGGCCCTGCCCCGCGGTGTCGATGACGGCGAGGCGGGCCCGGACCCGGTCCCCGGGGTCGGCGTCGCGGGCCAGCAGGTCGGCGGCGGCGCGCAGGGCGAGGTCGGCGCGGGCGGCGCGGGCGGCCTCCCCCGCGGCGGCGGCGAGCCGGGCGATCCGGCGCGGCCCGAGGTGGGCGGGGGTGGACTCGGCGGCCAGGAGGGCCAGTTCCGCGGCGAGGGCGCTGTTGCCGCGGCGGCGCACGGTGTCGACGGCCGCGGCGACCTCGGCAGCCAGGTCCTCGTCGGGGACGTCGGTGGCGAGGGCCCGGTGCCGTACGGCTTCGACGGGGTCGTCGACGACGCGGGCGAGGGCGGTGTGGGCGCGGCTGCGCTCGGTCCAGCAGGTGTCGTGGACGAGGGTCGTGGGCAGCAGGCCCGCGGTGAAGCGGACGGCGCCGTCCTCGGTGAGGGACACCAGTCCGGCGCGTTCGGCAGCCGCGAGTTCCGCCTCGGCGGAGGGCCGCCCGGCCCGGCGGACGAGGGCGGCGGTGGGGCGCAGGGCGAGCGCCGCCAGCAGCAGGGCGGAGCGGACCGCGGGCGGGGCGACGGCGAGCATCCGGCGGGCCAGGTCGCGGGCGCGGCCGGACAGCGGCAGCGCCTCGGCGTGGTGGACGGGGGTGCTGGCGTCGGCCAGGGAGCGGCCGACGGCGAGCGCGAGCCGCGGGTTGCCGCCGCTGGCGCGGTGGATGCGCCCGGCCATCCGGGAGGCGAGCCGGTGGTGCACCAGCAGCTCGGCGATCTCGTCGGCCTGGAGCGGCGGGACGAGGAGGACGTCGGCCTCGGACGGCACCCACAGGGCGAGCGGGCTGCCGCCCGCGGCGGCGTGGCCGGAGGGCGCCGCGGGTGCGGGTCCCGGCTCGGTGCCGGGTGCCGTGACGGCGGCGCTGTCGGCGCCGCGGCCGTCGGAACGGTACGGGGGGACGGCAGCGTGCGCGAGGGCCCCGCCCGGCGGGAGGCCGGCGCCTGGACCGGGTGTCGTGCCCGGGCCGTGAGCCGTGCCGGGGGCGTGCGGGGCGGTGTGGCCGTGCGCGGTGTCCGCGCCGTACGGGCCGAGGGCGTCGGGGGGCGTGCCGGGGCCGGGCGCCGGGTCGAAGCCGTACGGGTGGGCGGGGCCGTACGGCGCCGGCGTCTCGACGGCGAGGACCCGCAGCCCGGGCGGGGCCAAATGCAGCGCGAAGCGCAGCAGGTCGGCGCTCTCCGGGTCGAGGTGGCGGGTGTCGTCGACGACGAGCAGCACGGGCCGCTCCTCGGCGAGGGTGCGCAGGACGCGGGCGAGTGCGAGCCGCAGGGCGATGGGGTCCCGGTCGGCGTCGGGCACGGCGGCCTCGCGGCTCAGGACGGCGACGGCGGCGCGCTGCGGGCCGGGCAGTCCGTCGAGGGCGGCGGGCGGCACGGAGGCGACGAGCGCGGCGGCCGCCGCGCCGGGCATGTCCCGGTCCGACGGCTGCGGGGCGAGCCAGAGGACCGTCTCGCCGCGGTCCGCGGCCTCGGCGGCGGCGGCCTGGGCGACCTCGCTCTTGCCCACACCGGCCGGACCGGTGAGGACGGCGCGGCCCCTGGCGTGCAGGGTCTGGGTGAGCCGCTCGACGAGCCGGGCCCGGCCCACGAGCGTGGAGCGGTACGGCGTCGTCTTCATGTGCCACCACCCTCCGGTGCGCGCGGGCCCCCGCCCGTACGCAGCGGACCAGGTGTCCGCGCCCTGTGAGGATACGAAAGCGGAGGGCGGAGTCCAGGGGCCGTGTCCGGCATGTGGACGGCGGGATGCTGGGCGCGGGGCGGGGCGCGCCCCCGGCTGTGTGCCGCGGACGCGCCCCTGACCTGCGGTGATACTGATTCCTCAGGGCTGTCAGAAGGTGAGGCCCCAGGAGTCGATGTAGCCGGTGTCACCCGTGTACACATCCCGGACGCGGAGGGTCCAGGTGCCGTTCGCCGTCTCGGAGGAGGCGTCGACGGTGTAGGTGGCGAGGACGTTGTCGGCGCCGTCGCTGCCGCTGCTGTCCTTCAGTCGGTAGGCGCTGCCGTCCGGGGCGACCAGGTCGATGACGAGGTCACCGCGGTAGGTGTGCTTGATGTCGACGGCGACCTTCAGGGTGGCGGGGGCGTTGCCGGTGAGGCCGGTGACGCTGATCGGGGACGTCACCGTGGCGCCGTCGCTGATGGTCACGTTGGTTGTGCTGGAGAACGTGGTGCCGGTGCCCGGGGTGGAGCCGCCGCCGGTGACGGCGTTCACGGTCTTGGTGGCGTCCGCGATGCCGGCGCCGCAGCCGCCGGAGCAGGTGCCGGGAAGCGGTCGGGCGTTGGCCTTGATCGCGGACTCGATGTCGGCGGGGGTCAGCGAGGACTTCGCGGACTTCATCAGGGCGGCGAGGCCGGCGATGTGCGGGGCCGCCATCGAGGTCCCCTGGTACGGCTTGTAGTTCTCGCCGGCCTGCACCGTGGTGCCGGAGTTCAGCGTGGAGAGGATGCCGTTCTCGGGGGTGGTGACGGTGCCGGGGGTGTCCGTGGCGCGGCGGGTCTCGCCTCCGGGGGCGGAGACGTCGACGGTCGAGCCGTAGTTGGAGTAGTAGGAGCGGTTGCCCTCGCGGCTGGTGGACGCCACGGTGATGACGTTCGCGCAGTTGGCGGGGGTGAAGCCGGACGCGTTGGCGTTGCTGTTGCCGGCCGCGACGACGACGGTGGTGCCGCGGGAGACGGCTCCGTTGATGGCGTTGCGGTAGACGGTCGGGCAGGTGCTGCTGGCGCCGCCGAGGCTCAGGTTGATGACCTTGGCGGGGGTGGCGTTGGCGGGGATGCCGGGGACGCTGCCGCCGGAGGCCCAGGTGATGGCGTCGGCGATGTCGGCGGACGAGCCGCCGCACTTGCCGAGGACGCGGACGTGCTGGACCTTCGCGCCGTACGCGACGCCGGCGATGCCCTTGGCGTTGTCCGTCACGGCGGCGATGGTGCCGGCCACGTGGGTGCCGTGCCAGGAGGAGCTGCTGGCGCGGGAGCCGAAGCCGCACTCGTTGTCGGTGGCGTTCCAGTCGCCCTCGTCGGCGGGGTTGCCGTCGCGGCCGTTGCCGTCGCGGGCGTCGGCGGAGTCGGAGATGAAGTCGTAGCCGGCGACGGTGTTGGCGGCGAGGTCGGTGTGGGCCGCGTAACCGGTGTCGATGACGGCGACGGTGACGCCGCTGCCCGTGGTGGTGTCCCAGGCACCCGGCACGTTCATGCCGCCGGTGGGCTCGAAGAGGTCCCACTGCTTGGCGTAGTCGGTGTCGTTGGGGGTGATCGCCATGGGGTAGGCGCGGACGTCGGGCTCGACGGAGGCGACGGCCGGGTCGGCGCGGAAGGCCTCCATGACCTTGGCGGCGTCCTTGCCCGCGGCGTCGGCGCCGAGGTCCACGAGCGCGGCGCCGTCGGCGAGGCGGCGCTCGAAGGCCAGCTTCTCGCCGGTCTTCTTGCCCTTCTCGGCGGCGTCGCTCTTCGCGGCGGCGTTGGAGGTGGCCTCCGAGGTGCTCGACTTGTAGGTCACGATGAGCTTCTCGACCGGGGCGGTCGGGACGGCAGGGGTCATGGCCTGCGCAGCCGGGGCGGCCGGCTGCGGCTGGGGGGTGGCCTGAGCGGCGAGCGCCACCGAGGAGGTGGCGGCCACGCCGAGGATCGTGGCGCTCGCGGCCACCACGGATATCAGTCTCCGCCTGGAACCGTTCAAGGTGTTCCCTTTCAGGGGCTGGCTCCGGCGACTCCCGGAGCAGCTGACGGTGCGGAACGCGGGCGGGTGGCGCGGGACTGTGGCTGCGTGTGGGGTGCCTCCACAGCCCCGTGGGGCCGGGTGCGCCCCCGCGCCGCCGCCGGCGTGGACGGCCTCGTCGTCGGGGCCGTCACCGGTGGCGCCCCTGGGGCTGCGCACGCGTGGGGTTACATGCACCTGACATTTTCGAGTCAGCGAGGGGGAACCACCGGTGCCGGAACAGTAGGGAAACGCCGGATGAAGCCGATACGGGGAAAACCCTTGTCGCGCCCGCCCGGAGCGCTACCCGAGGGCGAGGGCACCCCCGGAACCCCCCTCCCACCTGCGGGTGTTGCCCGCGGGTGCGCACCGCCCCGGCCTGCTGGAGGCTCCACGCGCAGGCTGGTCCGGACCAATGCAGGGCACCGTACCAGGCATGCCCCGCGCGGGTACCGGCACGGGGCCGGGGGTGGCCGCGCCGCGTACGGGCCGGACGCAGTCGCACCGAGCGACGGCCCCCGCGGCGGGTCACGGGGCAACTGACGCCGGACAGCAGCGGGGCGGCGGGGCAGGGCGGAAGCAGCCCGTCGGCATGCGCCGGGCGGCGGCGAGGTGGGAGCCCGCACCTCCCCCCGGCCCCGGGCTGCGCCACCCGTCGGGCACCGGGGAGGTGGACGCCTCGCCGGGACACCCCGTCCCACAGCCACGCGACGCCCCGGACTCCCCCGCACCGGCCCGGCCGACCCGCACGCCCCGCTACGGAGTACCCCGCGAGAGGGGCGCCCGCACCGTCCGACACGGACCGGTGACGTGGACACCCTGCCGGTGCGCGCCGCCCTGCCCGCACCCCCGCCCGCGCCCGCCGCGCCCCTGGCCGCGATACCGGGCGGGCCCCGCCGCCCGTCCGACCGGGCACCGGGCACCGGGCGCCCGCGACCTGACGGGACCCGTCCGACCGGGAGCCGGCGCCGCAACCCGCCTGTGCTGCGCGGCAGGTCCCCTCGCGGTGGCGGGGCCCGGCGGCTAGTGTCCGGACCGGCCGGACAGCGCACTCTCGCGAGGAGACGCCGATGCGCATGCTGATCAATGTGCCCGAGACCGTGGTCACCGACGCGCTGCGCGGGATCGCGGCCGCACACCCGGAGCTGACCGTGGACGTGGAGCACCGGATCGTCCTGCGGCGCGACGCGCCGGTGGCCGGGAAGGTGGCGCTGGTGTCCGGCGGCGGCTCCGGGCACGAGCCGCTGCACGCCGGGTTCGTGGGGCCGGGCATGCTCACCGCCGCGTGTCCCGGCGAGGTCTTCACCTCGCCCGTGCCCGACCAGATGGTGCGGGCTGCCGCCGCCGCGGACGGCGGGGCCGGCGTGCTGTTCGTGGTGAAGAACTACACCGGCGACGTGCTGAACTTCGAGATGGCCGCCGAACTGGCGGAGGACGAGGGCGTCCAGGTGGCGAAGGTCCTGGTCGACGACGACGTCGCCGTGTCCGGCAGCCTGTACACGGCGGGGCGGCGCGGCACCGGGGCCGCGCTGTTCGTGGAGAAGATCGCGGGGGCGGCCGCAGACGAGGGCCGGCCGCTGGAGCAGGTCGAGGCGGTCGCGCGGCGGGTGAACGCCGCCTCCCGCAGCTTCGGTGTCGCGCTCGGCGCCTGCACCACGCCCGCGAAGGGGTCGCCGACGTTCGACCTCCCGCCGGGCGAGCTGGAATTGGGTGTCGGCATCCACGGCGAGCCGGGCCGGGAGCGGCGCCCCATGATGACCGCGCGGGAGGTCGCGGACGTGGCGGTCGACGCGGTCCTCGCCGACCTGGAGCCGACCGCCCCGGTCCTGCTGCTCGTCAACGGCATGGGGGCGACGCCCCTGCTGGAGCTGTACGGCTTCGGCGCCGAGGTGCACCGCGTGCTCGCGGAACGCGGGGTGGTGGTGGCACGGACGCTCGTGGGCAACTACGTCACGTCGCTGGACATGGCGGGCGCTTCGGTGACGCTGTGCCAGGTCGACGAGGAGCTGCTGCGGCTCTGGGACGCGCCGGTGGCGACGCCCGCGCTGCGGTGGGGGCGGTGAACGCGGTGGAGGCGCTGGACGCGGAGTTCTGCGTGCGCTGGCTGACCGCGGCGGCCGGCGCGGTGGAGCGGGAGGCCGACCGGTTGACCGAACTGGACTCCCCGATCGGCGACGCGGACCACGGGGTGAACCTGCGGCGCGGCTTCACCGCCGTGCGGGCCGCCCTGGAGGAGGCGCCGCCGGACACCCCGGGCGCGGTGCTGGTGCTCGCCGGACGGCAGCTCATCTCCACCGTGGGCGGGGCGTCGGGGCCCCTGTACGGGACGCTGCTGCGACGCACGGGAAAGGAGCTGGGCGACGCGGCGGAGGTGGCGCCCGGACGGTTCGCCGACGCGCTGGCCGCGGGGGTCGCCGCGGTGGGGCAGTTGGGCGGGGCGCGGTCCGGCGACAAGACCATGCTGGACGCACTGGAGCCTGCCGCGGCCGCCCTCACGCAGGACGCCGCCGCGTTCGGAGCGGCCGCACGGGCGGCCGCGGAGGGCTCGGCGGCAACGGTGCCGATGCGCGCCCGCAAGGGGCGGGCCAGCTACCTCGGCGAGCGGTCGGTGGGCCACGAGGACCCGGGTGCCGCGTCGTCGGCGCTGCTGCTCGCGGCGCTCGCCGAGGCCGCCGGGACGGCGCGGTGAGCGCCGGGGCGGGCGGCGCCCGCGTCGGGGTGGTCCTGGTGTCGCACAGCGCGGAGGTGGCCGAGTCCGTCGCGGCCCTCGCCCGCGGGCTCGCCGGAGGCGGTGACGCGGCGCCGGTGGCCGCGGCGGGCGGACTGCCCGGCGGCGGGCTCGGCACCAGCGCGGAGCTCGTCGCCCGGGCGGCGCGGGACGTGGACCGGGGCGCCGGGGTCGCGGTGCTGGCCGACCTGGGCAGCGCCGTGCTCACGGTGAAGGCGCTGCTCGCTGAGGAGGACGAACTGCCCGCCGGGACCCGGCTCGTGGACGCGCCGTTCGTGGAGGGCGCGGTGGCGGCCGTGGTCACGGCGACGGCGGGCGGCGACCTGGACGCGGTGGCGTCGGCGGCCTCCGACGCCTACGGCTATCGCAAAGAGTGAGCAAGTACGGGCGGCGTGTGGTTGTGAGGCACCAGTTCCAGCCACTAATGTCACAGGGCCTTGGTGTACGGGAAACCGGTGTGAAGCCGGTGCGGCCCTCGCCACTGTGAATCGGGAAGTCCGGCTCCACCCTCCGGTGACCACCGGGGAAGCCACTGGACCGCTGCGGGAGACCGCTGCGTCCGGGAAGGCGGAGCCGCGGCGGTACGACCCGTCAGCCAGGAGACCGGCCAGGGCGCGATTGTCCATCCACGAGGTGCTGGAGAGGGTCTCCTACCCATGCATATAGCCGAGGGGTTCCTGCCCCAGGGGCACGCCGTCGCCTGGACGGCGGCGGCCGCCCCCTTCGTCGTCCACGGGGTGCGCGCCCTGACCCGGGAGGTCAAGGCGCACCCGGAGTCCACCCTGCTGCTGGGCGCGTCCGGGGCGTTCACGTTCGTCCTGTCGGCGCTGAAGATCCCGTCGGTGACGGGCAGTTGCTCCCACCCGACGGGCACGGGCCTGGGGGCCATCCTGTTCCGACCGCCGATCATGGCGGTGCTGGGCACCATCACCCTGCTGTTCCAGGCGTTGCTGCTGGCGCACGGCGGCCTGACGACGCTGGGCGCGAACGCGTTCTCGATGGCGATCGTCGGCCCGTGGGCCGGATACGGGGTGTACCGGCTGCTGCGCCGGTTCGACGTGCCTCTGATGGCGGCCGTGTTCTTCGGCGCGTTCGTCGCGGACCTGTCGACGTACTGCGTGACCAGTGTGCAGCTGGCGCTCGCCTTCCCCGACCCGGCCGGCGGCGTCGCGGGCGCGCTCGGCAAGTTCGGCGGCATCTTCGCACTGACGCAGATCCCGCTCGCGGTGAGCGAGGGGCTGCTGACGGTGCTGGTGGTCCGGCTGCTGAGCCAGTCCAGCAAGGGTGAGCTGCTGCGGCTCGGCGTGCTGACGCCGGGTGCGCGGCGTACCGCGGAGGAGGCGGCGGTCCGATGAAGCGGAACACGAGGATCAATCTCCTCCTGGTGCTGGCCGTGGTCGTGCTCGCGGTGCTGCCGCTGGCACTGGGCATGGGCGAGGGGCAGGAGGAGCCCTTCGCCGGTGCCGACGGACAGGCGGAGGCCGCCATCGCGGAGATCGCACCCGACTACGAGCCGTGGTTCAGCCCGCTGTACGAACCGCCGTCGGGCGAGATCGAGTCGGCGCTGTTCGCGCTGCAGGCGGCCATCGGCGCGGGAGTGCTGGCGTACTACTTCGGGCTGCGACGGGGCCGCCGCCAGGGCGAGGAGCGGTCCGGGGGCGCGGCGGCTCCGACCGCGCAGGACACGGCCGCGGAGTAGCGCGGGTGCTGCCCATCGACGTGGCGGCGCACGGCAGCCGCTGGCGCCGCCGCCATCCCGCCGAGAAGGCGGTGCTCGGCCTCGGCCTGACGGGATGCGCGGTGGCGCTGCCGCCGTGGCCGGGTTCGGTCCTCGTCGCGGTGGCGGCGCTCACCGTGCTGCTCGGGCCCGCCCGTGTGGCGCCCCGGCAGCTGTGGCGGAGCTGGCGGCTGCCGCTCGGATTCTGCGTGACGGGTGCCGTGCCGCTGCTGTTCCAGGTGGGTGGGCCCGGCGGGTTCCTCGCGCTGGCACCGGACGGTCCCGCACAGGCCGGGCAGTTGCTGCTGCGCACGTCGGCGGCGTCGCTCGGCGTGCTGCTGTTCGCGTTCACGACGCCGGTGTCGGACCTGCTGCCCCGCCTGGCGCGGGCGGGGGTCCCGGCGCCGGTGGTGGACGTGGCACTGGTGATGTACCGGATCAGTTTCCTGCTGCTGGACGCGGTGGCGCGGATCCGGCAGGCGCAGGCGGCCCGGTTGGGCCTGGTGAGCCGTGCCGCGGCCTGGCGGTCGGTGGCGGGGCTCGCGGCGACCGCGTTCGTGCGTGCCTTCGACCGGGCGGCGCGGCTGCAGGACGGCCTGGCCGGGCGCGGCTACGACGGGACGCTGCGGGTGCTGGTGCCCGAGGCGCCGGTGGACCGCCGCTTCCTTGCCGCGTCGGCCGCGCTGCTGGCGGCGGTCGTCGCCCTGACTCTCGTACTGGAGGATGTCCTGTGACGGTCCCGGATGCGGTGCCCGTGGTCGAGCTGCGGGGGGCGTCCTTCGCGTACGAGGACGGCCCCGAGGTGCTCAGCGGAGTGGACTTCGCCGTGCCGGAGGGGCGGGCCCTGGCGCTGCTGGGCCGCAACGGCGGGGGCAAGACGACCCTGCTGCGGCTGCTCAGCGGCGGGCTGCGGTGCACGGCCGGGCGACTGCGGGTGACCGGTGCCGACGTGGCGTACGACAGGAAGGGGCTGACCCGGCTGCGGACCACCGTGCAGCTGGTCGTGCAGGACCCGGACGACCAGCTGTTCGCGGCGTCCGTCGGCCAGGACGTGTCGTTCGGGCCGATGAACCTGGGGCTGCCCGAGGACGAGGTGCGGACCCGGGTGCGGGAGTCCCTGGACGCCCTCGACATCACGGCGCTGGAGGACCGGCCGACGCACCTGCTGTCGTACGGGCAGCGCAAGCGGGCCGCCATCGCGGGTGCGGTCGCCATGCGGCCGCGGGTGCTGATCCTGGACGAGCCGACCGCGGGGCTGGACCCGCACGGTCAGGAGCGGCTGCTGGCCGTCCTGGACGGGCTGCGGGAGGCCGGGACGACGGTGGTGATGGCGACGCACGACGTGGACCTGGCGCTGCGCTGGGCGGACGACGCGGCGGTGCTGGTCCCGGAGGGCCTGCGCACGGGCCCCGTGGCGGAGCTGCTGGCCGACGCGGACCTGCTGCGGGCGGCCCGGCTGCGCCGTCCGTGGGCGGCCGCGGTGGCCGGGCTGCTGCGCAGCCGCGGCCTGCTCGGCGAGGGGGAGCCGGGCCCGGTCACGGCGGAGGAGCTGGACGCCTGGGCGGCGGCGCCCGCTGCCGCGGCGCCGCCCTGGGAGGGGTGACGTCCGTCCCGGGCCCGCGGGCGCCGGGCCTCCCGAGCGCGCAGCCGCGCCCGCGGGCCAACGGCACCTCCCGCCATGCCGTTTGCAGGGTTTCCCCGTACGGGCGGTGCCTTACGGCCGCACTCGCGCCGCGGCCGGTGCGTCTCGCCGAGCGGAGGCCCCGCGCACGCCGGTGGCGGCTCGGCCGATGAGGGCGCCGGCTCAGGTGGCGCCGATGAGAGCGAGGACCCCGACGGGCAGGAGCAGCATCCACTGCGGGAGCCGCAGGAGCGGGCGCGGCCAGTCGGCGGCCAGTGTGACGGTGAGGAACGCCACCGCGTACGCGAGGTACTGGGCGGCGATGAACAGCACGAGCGGCCTGCTGGGCGCGGATGCCCGTGCGAGGGCCGGCAGCGCGGGGGAGCTGAGCAGCAGGTCGGCGGTGACCATGTGCCACACGACGTGCAGGGTCCGCTCGGGTTCGGCGGCCACCCCACTGCCCAGCAGTGGGCGGACGACCGACCGGCCGCCGGCCGCGGCGTGAAGGACCGTGGTCGCCGCCGCGATGCCGCCCGCGGTGAGCAGCCGGCCGTTCACCGGACCCCGACCCCCTTGCCGACCATCCGGGCGATGCGCGGGGCGAGGTCGGCAGCGGGCCGTTCGCCGATGATGCCCAGATGGAAGAAGACCGCCCCGGCCAGGGTGTCCAGCACGAGGTCGGCGGGCAGGTCCGTGCCGGTCTCACCGCGCCGCCCACACCGGCACGCCTCCCCCGGCGGCGCGGCCGGGCGGCGCAGCGGCGGCGGCAGCCGCCCCTCGCCTTCCCCCTGCCGGCCCCGGCACCGCACCCCGCCTCCGGGGGCGGTCCCGCCCGCCGGCGCCCGCGTTGCCGAGGTCACAGGGCCAGCCTTATGCAACTTGTTGCACAAGCGGCCCCGGCTCGTCTACAACTGGGGCGACGTACCCGCGCGCGAGGAGGCGCCCCCATGACCCCGACCCCTGCACCGTCTGCGTACCCGCACCTGCTGAGCCCGCTCGACCTCGGCTTCACGACGCTGCCCAACCGCGTGCTCATGGGGTCCATGCACGTGGGCCTGGAGGAGGCCGAGAACGGCTTCGCGCGGATGGCGGCCTTCTACGCCGAGCGCGCCCGCGGCGGGGTCGGCCTCATCGTCACGGGCGGCATCGCACCGAACGAGGCCGGGCGGCCCTACGACGGCGGCGCCAAGCTGACCACCGAGGAGGAGGCCGCCAGGCACCGGTCCGTCACCGACGCCGTGCACGCGGCCGGCGGGCGGATCGCGATGCAGATCCTGCACTTCGGCCGGTACGCCTACCACCCCCAGCTGGTCGCCCCGAGCGCGATCCAGGCGCCGATCAGCCCGTTCGTCCCGCACGCCCTCACGGACGACGAGGTCGAGCAGACGATCGAGGACTACGTGCGGGCCGCCGAACTCGCCCGCTCCGCCGGGTACGACGGCGTCGAGATCATGGGGTCCGAGGGCTACCTGATCAACGAGTTCATCGCCGCCGCCACCAACCACCGGGAGGACCGGTGGGGCGGGTCGTACGAGAACCGGGTGCGGTTCCCGCTGGAGATCGTCCGGCGGACCCGGGAGCGGCTGGGCGAGGACTTCATCCTGATCTACCGGCTGTCCATGCTGGACCTCGTCCCCGGCGGGTCCTCGCTCGACGAGGTGGTCGCCCTGGCACAGCAGATCGAGGCCGCCGGGGCCACCCTCATCAACACCGGGATCGGCTGGCACGAGGCCCGCATCCCGACCATCGCCACGTCCGTGCCGCGCGCCGCGTACACCTGGGTGACGCAGCGGCTGATGGGCGCGGTGTCCGTGCCGCTCGTCACCAGCAACCGCATCAACACCCCCGAGGTCGCCGAGCAGGTGCTCGCCGAGGGCCGCGCCGACATGGTGTCGATGGCCCGCCCCTTCCTCGCAGACCCCGCCTTCGTGGCGAAGGCCGCTGCGGGCCGCCCGGAGACCATCAACACCTGCATCGGCTGCAACCAGGCCTGCCTGGACCACACCTTCAGCGGCCGGATCACCTCGTGCCTCGTGAACCCGCGCGCCTGCCACGAGACCGAGCTGGTCCTCTCCCCCACCCGCGTGCGCAAGCGCGTCGCCGTGGTCGGCGCCGGGCCGGCGGGGCTCGCCTGCGCGGTGTCCGCCGCCGAACGCGGCCACGACGTCACCCTCTTCGACGCCGCCGACGAGATCGGCGGCCAGCTGAACGTCGCCCGGCGGGTGCCGGGCAAGGAGGAGTTCGACGAGACGCTGCGCTACTTCCGCACGCAGCTGGAGCTGTGCGGCGTGGAGGTGCGGCTGCGCACCGCCGTGTCCGCCGAGACCGTCGCCGGCTACGACGAGGTGGTCGTGGCGACCGGCGTCACCCCGCGTACGCCCGCCATCGAGGGGGTGGACCACCCGAGCGTCGTCGGTTACCTGGACGTGCTCAGGAACGATGTCCCGGTGGGAGAGCGCGTGGCGATCCTCGGTGCGGGCGGCATCGGCTTCGACGTGGCCGAGTTCCTGACGGACGGCGGCGAGGGTGCGAGCCGCGACGCGGAGCTCTACTTCCGCCAGTGGGGGGTCGACACGGCGTACGGGGAGCGGGGCGGGCTGCGCAAGCCCGAGCGGCCGGCGCCGCCGCGCCGCGTGACGCTGCTCCAGCGCAAGACGTCCAAGGTCGGCGCCGGGCTCGGCAAGACCACCGGCTGGATCCACCGCACCGAGCTGAAACACCGCGGCGTGGCGATGGTCGCCGGGGCGACGTACCGGCGGATCGACGACGAGGGCCTGCACATCACGGTGGACGGGGAGGAGCGCACCCTGCCCGTCGACACGGTGGTGCTGTGCACCGGCCAGGAGCCCCGCCGCGACCTGTACGAGGAGCTGACGGCGGCCGGGGCGCGGGCCCACCTGATCGGCGGCGCCGACGTGGCCGCGGAGCTCGATGCGAAGCGGGCCATCGACCAGGGGACGCGGCTCGCGGCCACGCTCTGACCGACCGCCCCGGC
>NZ_MKXB01000185.1:15382-44403 GCF_001865245.1 Streptomyces sp. CC53
AACCGACGGAGCCGTGGAGTTCTTCGCGAGCGAGGCGTTCACGAGCCGCCGCCCGAAGAAGCGCCGCGTCGGCGCCACGGCGCGCGACCTGCTGCTGCGCCGCGCCGGCAGCCACCGGCCGGCGCTCGTGGCCGTCCTGGAGCGCCGGGTCCTGCGGGCACCGGAGGACCGGATCACTCGGTGAGCGGGCCCGCGGCGGCCACTCCCTAGGATGCGGTCATGTCACTGCCGCACGCGATCCTCACCGCCCTGCTGGAGAAGCCGTCCTCCGGGCTCGAACTGACCCGGCGGTTCGACCGCTCCATCGGCTACTTCTGGTCGGCGACGCACCAGCAGATCTACCGGGAGCTCGGGAAGCTGGAGCAGGCGGGACTCATCCGGGCGTTGCCGTCCGAGGTGCCGGCGCGGGGGCAGCGCAAGGAGTACGAGGTGCTGCCCGCGGGCCGCGCCGAGCTGACCGACTGGGCGCGGCGCGCCGAGGACCCGAAGCCCTACCGCAGCGCGCTGCTGCTGCGCCTGCGGGCCGCCGCGGTGGTCGGCACCGAAGGGCTCGCGGACGAGTTGAGGCGCCATCTCGTGCTGCACCAGGAGCAGTTGGACGCGTACGTGAGCATGGAGGAGCGGCAGTTTCCGCCGGAGCGCGACACCGACGCGGACCGTCTGCGGCACCTGGTGCTGCGGGGCGGCATCGAGCTGGAGCGGTTCTGGGTGGGCTGGCTGACCGAGGCCCTGGAGGGGCTGCCGGAGACCCCGACTTCGTCATGACAATCGTTTTCATGTAGCGTGGCCGCCGTCCTGCCGTACCCGACCCGCATCCGACGGAGGTCTCGTCGTCATGGCCGTACCCAAGCGGAAGATGTCCCGCTCCAACACCCGCCACCGCCGCGCCCAGTGGAAGGCGTCCGTGCCGCAGCTCGTGCCCGTCACCGTGGACGGCGCCGTGTACCGGGTGCCGCAGCACCTCGTGAAGGCGTACGAGCGCGGCCTGATCCGCCCGGAGGGCTGAGTACCGTGAACCGCCTGCCGGTCACCGTCCTGTCCGGCTTCCTCGGCGCCGGGAAGACGACCCTCCTCAACCACGTCCTCGGCAACCGCGACGGCCTGCGGGTCGCCGTCATCGTCAACGACATGAGCGAGGTCAACATCGACGCCGCGCTCGTCCGGGGCGGCGAGGCCGCCCTGTCGCGCACCGAGGAGCGGCTGGTCGAGATGACCAACGGGTGCATCTGCTGCACCCTGCGCGACGACCTGCTGGAGGAGGTGGACCGGCTGGCCCGGGAGGGGCGCTTCGACTACCTGCTGATCGAGTCGAGCGGCATCTCCGAACCCATGCCGGTCGCCGCCACCTTCGCCTTCCCCCGGGACGACGGCGCCACCCTCGGGGACCTGGCCCGGCTCGACACCATGGTGACCGTGGTCGACGCCGTGAACTTCCTGCGCGAGCTGGAAGGCGGCGACGGCCTCGGGGAGCGCGGCATCGCCCCCTACGAGGACGACGAGCGGACCGTCAGCGACCTGCTAGTGGACCAGGTCGAGTTCGCCGACGTCATCGTCCTCAACAAGACCGACCTGGTGGGCCGGGCGGAGCGGGACCGGCTCGCCGCCGCACTGACCCGCCTCAACCCGGTGGCACGGCTGGTCACGGCCGAGCACGGCCGGGTCCGCCTCCAGGACGTCCTCGGCACCGGCCTGTTCGACCTGGAACGCGCCCAGGAGGCACCGGGCTGGGTGAGGGAGCTCAACGGCGACCACGTCCCGGAGACCGAGGAGTACGGCATCTCGTCGACGGTCTTCCGGTCGGAGCGGCCGTTCCACCCCGAGCGGCTGTGGGCGTTCGTCACCGAAGGGCTCGACAGCGGCGCCTACGGTCAGGTGCTGCGCTCCAAGGGCTTCTTCCGGCTCGCGGGCCGCGGCGGCGTCACGGGGCTGTGGTCGCAGGCCGGTGCGGTGGCCCGGTTCGAGCCGTCCGGTACCGCCGAGGACGTACCCGGCCAGGAGCTAGTGTTCATCGGCACGGACCTGGACGCGTCCGCGCTGCACCGGGCACTGGAGGCCTGCCTGGTCGACGAGGGCGACACGGGGCCGTGGACCGACCCCTTCCCCTCCTGGCAGGTGCACGGCACGGGCGACGCCTGCGAGCACGAGGCCGCCGCGGCCTGAGCTCCTGCCGGGGCCTTCGCAGGGAACGCTCCACCGCGGCCTCCGCCCCGGCGGTGAATCCCGGCGCGGCCTCCGCACCGATGCCGCGTACTGCGCTGCGGCCCCGGCAGCCCGGTACGCGGCGCCTCGGCCCCGGCTGACCGGCGCAGCCCCCGGAGGCCGCCGCCCCCGCCCCGCGTCCCGCCCCCGGCCCAGCCACCGCCCACCGTCCGTCGTCCGTCGTCCGTTGTCCCGGCTGCTTCGGATGCCCGCGCCGCCCGCCCGACGGCGCCCGGCGACCCGGGAGGAGCGCAGGGGAACGAGCCGACGTGAACCGGCCCTCGGCGCGCGAGCAGCACCGGCGAGGCACCGGCACGGCTTCGGGCAGACCCGTACGGCGTCGTGCGGGTCCGCCCGCGGCCCCGCACGGCCACCCGATGGGCGGTGCGCCGGCCACCGCTCCATCGGGTGCCGTCGCCCCGGCGCGGCCTCCTTTCCGCACGCCTCCGGGAATACTGGTCGGGCGCAGATCGTCGACGGAAAGGGCGGACATGGCCGACCAGTTGGGCAGCGGTCCGGACACGGGGAGCGGGACGGCACGGCACGCGGTGGTGGTGGGCGGCGGTGTCGCCGGGCTGCTCGCGGCCAGGGCGCTCGCCGATCACGCCGAACGCGTCACGGTCGTGGAACGGGACCGCTTCCCCCAGGAGCCCGAGCCGCGGGCCGGTGTGCCGCAGGGGCGGCACATCCACGGGCTCCTGGCATCGGGACAGCAGGCCCTTGAGCAGCTCCTGCCCGGCGTGATCGAGGAGTTGCGGGCGGCCGGAGCCCCGCGTGTGGGGATGCCCCGCGACATGGTGCAGCACGAGGTGGGCACGTGGTACCGCCGTACCGAGGCCACGTTCCACTTCCTCTGCGGGTCACGGCCGCTGCTGGAGCACGTGGTGCGGCGGCGGGTGCTCGCCGACCCCAGGGTGGAGGCCCTGGAGGGCACCGAGGCCGTGGGGCTGGCCGGCGACGCGGCACGGGTGCGGGGCCTGCTGGTGCGCGAGCGCGGCCCCGCGGGCCACGGGCGGGAGCCGCGGCTCCTGGCGGCCGACCTGGTGGTGGACGCGTCGGGGCGCGGCTCGAAGGCGCCGGAGTGGCTGGCAGCGATCGGTGCGGAGCCGCCGCGCGAGCAGACCCTCGACACCGGGCTCGCCTACGCGACCCGGATCTACCGCAACGCACGGCACGCCGACGACACCGACGCCACGGGCCTGTTCGTCGTGCCGAACCCGCGCCAGACGTACGGGGCGGTCGTGCTGCCCGTCGAGGACGGCCGCTTCCTGGTGACGCTGTCCGGGCTGCGCGGCAGCGAACCGCCCACCGACGGCGAGGGGTTCGAAGCCTTCGCGGGGCGGTTGCCCGACCCGCTGGTACGGGACTGGCTGGCGAAGGCGGAACCGGAGTCGCCGGTGCACGGGTTCCGTGCCACCGCCAACGTGCGGCGCCGCTACGACCGCGCGGGGCGGCGGCCGGCCGGGTTCCTGGTGACGGGGGACGCGTTGTGCACGTTCAACCCGGTCTACGGGCAGGGCATGTCGGTGGCGGCGCTGGACGCCGTGGCGCTGCGTACCGCGCTGGCCGACCGGCGCCGCCCGCCGACGACCCTGCGGGTGCAGCGGGCGCTGTTCCGGGCGGGCCGGCAGGCGTGGGAGATCTCGGCGGGCGTGGACAAGAACATGCCGGGCGCGCAGGGTGACGCGGCCCGCACGAGCGCGGCCGAGCGGCCCGTGGACTGGTACATGGCGCGCGTGCAGCAGCGGGTGGGTGGCGACCCGGTCGTGGGCACCGCCTTCCGGGCCGTCCTCCACCTGACCGCGCCCGTGACATCGCTCCTCGCCCCCCGCGTGGCGCGTGCCGTGCTCTTCGGCCCCGCGCTGCCCACTCCTCAGCAGCCGCCGCTACGGCGGGACACCGAGGACACGAGGGCCGACTGACCGGTCCCCGCCGCGTCCGGCGCCCCGCTGCGGGCTTGTCCCGGCGGGCGGTGCCCTGGCGCCCGCCCATGCCGGGCGCCGGGGCCTGAGGGCTTCAGGGCTTCAGGACGACCTTGCTGACGCCGTCCTCCTTGCGCTGGAACATCCGGTACGCGTGCGGCGCGTCGGACAGCGGCAGGTGGTGGGCCGCGAAGTCGTCGACGCCGAGGGGGTCGTCGTCGGTGAGGAGCGGCAGGATCTCGTCGGTCCACCGGCGGACGTTCGCCTGGCCCATGCGGAGCTGGATCTGCTTGTCGAACAGGGTCATCATCGGCAGCGGGTCGGCGGTGCCGCCGTACACCGTACAGGTGCAGGTCGGAGCCGCACAGTCCGGTGGAGGTGACGCGGACGACGGCGTCGGTGGGTTCCTCGATGCGCGGGTCCGGGACGGTCTCCACGCGGACGTCGCGCTTTCCGTGCCAGGTGAGGGCCCTCATGGGTGGGACTTCCTTCCGCTCGCGTCAGCGTTCCCCGCGGGTGCCCGTGGGCGGGGCGGCGAACCGTCGCCCGGCACGGCGGTGGCGGCGCGGCGGGTGTCCGCTCGCGGCCGGACCGGTGGGTCTCGGCCACACCTGGCGATGCCCGCGGGACGCGGGCCGGCCGCGGGCACCCGCGCACGCGCCTCCGCGCGCGACGGACGGGCACCGGCATCCGACCGGCAGGGAGTCGCCGGCACCGCCGACGCCTTCTCCGGCCCCGCCCCGCCTGGACGCCGCGCACGCGAGGGGCTCCGTGCACGCCTCGTCCGGACGGGGGTGGCGGCCGGGCCCCGCGCAGCGGCCTGCCGCCGCAGGGCCCTACGGCCCAGGCCCGCAGAGCGGACCGCCGCCGCGCGGGGTGGGACTCCCGCCCCGCAGGGCGGCGGGCCGCGGACGGGACGCCGGGCGGGTCCGCGCAGGGGTCTCCCGCCCTACGGAGCAGCGCCGGGCGGGCTGCCGCCGCCGCACCGGCAGAGGCGGCCGGGAGAGCCGGGGGTGGGCCCGTGTCGTCTCTCTTTCGGACAGAGTTCGCCGGCGGGTCGGGCCGACTCTTCCTAAAAGGTTTAGACCAATGATAGGGATGGTCACCTACACGGCTCATTCAGCTACGCTGAGCGAAAATTGAGGGTTAAACATGCCTGAACCTCACGCTCCCACAGCGATTCCGCTCTACCTCCAGGTCGCCGCCGCGCTCCGGGACGACCTCACACAGCGCCGAATCGCCCCGGGCACCCGGCTTCCCTCGGAGCGCTCGCTGGTGGACCGCTTCCAGGTGAACCGGCAGACCGTGCGCAGTGCACTGCGGCTGCTGCGGGAGGAGCGGCTCGTGGTCACCGAGCGGCGCGGCACGTTCGCCGCCACGGAGCCCGGCCCGGTGGGCGGCGGCCCGGTCCTGGGGCCCGGGCTGATGGAGTTCCCCTGCCCGGTCGCCGCACCCGGCGGCGGCCGGGCGGCGCCCTTCGCCGCGGTCGAGGCGACGCTCGTCTGGGAGGCCGCGCCGCCCGGGGCGGCGGTACCGCTGGGCCTGTTGCCGGGCGAGCCGACGCTGGTGCACCGGCACCGGCTGCTCGGCGCGGACGGCACGGCCGAGCGGGAGGCCGTGTCGCGGTTCTCCCGGCACGCCCTGGCGGAGGTGCCCGAGCTGGCACGCTACCGGCGCCACGACGCGCGCGCCGGGCGACCCGACATGCGGCTGCTGTACCAGTGGATGCACCGGGCGGGGCTGCGGCTGACGCTGCGGGAGTCGATCGGCGTCCACGTGCCGGCGGACACGGCCTGCCTGACGGTCCACCGGGAGGTGCACGACCAGCACGGGCACGTGCTGGAGGTGACGGACATCCGGTTCGCGCCGGAGTCGGCGCCGCTGACGTACGAGTTCACGGGCTGACCCGCTCAGGGGACGGCCAGGCCGGCGGCGCGGGCGGCGCGTCCCAGGACGTCGGTGAGCATCCCGGGGGTGAGCCTCCCGGTGAACGTGTTGCGCTGGCTGACGTGGTAGCAGCCGAAGACCGCCAGGTCCCGCCCGCCGCCATCCGCGGTAAGGGTGGTGCGGGCGCCGTGCGCGAAGGCGGGGCGGGGCCGCGGCACGGACCAGCCCGCCGCGGCCGCCGCCGGGAGCGCCGCCTGCCAGCCGTAGCCGCCGAGCACCACCAGGGAGCGCAGCGTCGGGCGCAGCAGGGACAGTTCGCGTACGAGCCAGGGGCGGCAGGTGTCGCGTTCGGTGGGTGTGGGGCGGTTGGCGGGTGGCGCGCAGTGGACGGGCGCGGTGACCCGGACTCCGGTGAGGCGCAGCCCGTCGTCACGGGACGTGGCCTCGGCCCGGTCGGCGAGGCCGAGCCGGTGGAGGGCCGCGAACAGGGCGTCGCCGGAGCGGTCACCGGTGAACATGCGGCCGGTGCGGTTGCCGCCGTGGGCGGCGGGAGCGAGGCCCACGACGAGCAGGGCGGAGTCGTCGGGGCCGAAGCCGGGCACGGGGCGGGCCCAGTAGTCCCAGCCCGCGTAGGCGCGGCGGCCCTCGCGGGCGACCTGCTCGCGCCAGGCGACCAGGCGGGGGCAGGCGCGGCAGTGCGTGAGCCGCTCGTCCAGCGCGGGCACCGCGGAGGCGCGTGCCGCCTGGTCCGCGGGGAATCCCGGCTCGTCCGGGCGTGTGGGAGGCATACGGCCGACGGTAACCCGCCGCGGCCCGCCGGCCGGGGCACACTGGGCCCATGACGGCGAAGCGCAGCGCGGGCCTCCTGCTGTTCCGCACCTCGGCGGGAGGGGGTGCGGAACTGCTGCTCGCCCACATGGGAGGACCGTTCTGGGCGCGGCGGGACGCCGGGGCGTGGTCGGTGCCGAAGGGCGAGTACGAGCCCGGGGAGACGCCGGAGGCCGCCGCGCGTCGGGAGTTCACGGAGGAGCTGGGGCTGCCGGTGCCCGAGGGCCCGCTGCTGCCGCTGGGCGAGGCGCGCCAGTCGGGCGGCAAGGTGGTGACCGTCTGGGCGGTGGAGGCGGACCTGGACCCGGCGCTGGTGGTGCCGGGCACCTTCGCGATGGAGTGGCCGCGCGGTTCGGGCACCGTGCGGGAGTTCCCCGAGGTCGACCGGGTGGCGTGGTGCACGCCCGAGGAGGCCGCGGTCCGCCTGGTGGCGGGTCAGCGGGTCTTCGTGGGGCGGCTGTTGGAGTACCTCCACGGACGTGACGCGGGCTGAGTGTCAGTGCCGTGCGCGAGAGTGGGGGGATGACCGTGACCCTGACGCCTCTCGAACGCGCCGCGGCACAGGCGTACCTCCGGCTCATGGAGACCACGCGTGCCGTGCTGGCCGATCCCGGCCTCGCCCCCCTGGCGGCCGTGCACCTGTCGTCACCGATGGCGGAGGCAGACGCGGCCCTGCGCCGCGCGGGCCTGGTGGGCAACGAGGAGCGGCTGCTGCGGCTCGTGTCGGCGGTGCGGGCCCCCCTCTTCGGACCGGGTGGCTCCCGTCAGCAGGACGGCAGCACGGGCCCGTAGGGCGCCCCGTCGGCGGCGGGCTCGTGGGGCCGGCCGGGGACCGGGGCGGGGCGTCGGCACCGCCCCGCCGCCCGAGACACGCAGGCGGTACGTGGCGCCGCCGGACGGCGCACAGGACGCGCGGCTCCGGGCCGGGTCGCACCGGCTGCATCAGGCGGGCGGGAAGCGGCGCGTACCGCGGCGTAACCGGGCGCGGCGGCGGGCGGCGTGCCGAGCCGTCGGGGCCCGGCGGGGTCAGCCCTCCAGCCAGCCGTGGTGGCGGGCCAGCTCGGTGACGCGGGAACGCACCCGCTTCAGCTGGGACGTGGTGAGGGTGCCGTCGGCCTCGATGAGCGCCTCCGTCAGCTCCGCCTGGAACTCCGCCGTGGTCAGCACGTCCAGGCCCTCGTCGTCCAGGTCCTCCATCGGCACGCGGTCCGGCACCGCCGCGACCGGGGCACGGCGCCCGGCCGAGCGGTCCACCAGGCGAATCTCCGACGCCTTGGGGCCCTTGTCGCCCATCTCCAGGTAGAACTCGACCTCACGCCCGGCCTGGTACAGGTACTTGTCGTCCACCAGGTCGTTCGCGTGCATGAAGACGTCCTCGCCGCCCTCGCGGGGGACGATGAAGCCGTAGCCCCGCACCTCGTCGAACCGCAGGATCTTGCCCACCATCAGCACAGCCGTACCTCCACACCTCGCCGCTGCGTGCCGGGCCACACCCTAGTGATCCGCCGGGGCGGCGCCGTCACGGGGTGGGCCCCGGTGCGCCTCTGCCCAGCAGCTCCGCGAGGCCCGGCCGCGTCGCGGCCAGGACGACGCGGTCCTCGGCCCGCAGAACGTACCCGGGGTGCAGGTCCCACACCAAACCGGTGCCACGCAGGCCGCCGCCCTCGGCGTGGACCGCCGCCAGGTCCGGTCTGCGCTGCTCCGGCGCCGTCGCGTCCAGCGCGACGACCCGCCACGCGCCCGGACGGAACGCCTCCGCGACCGTGCGGCCCTCCAGTTCCGGGTGCCCCGCCACGACGACCGCCGCGAACAGCAGCACCCTGCGCTCCACCGGCATCGCCCCGAGGATCTGACGGCCCATCATGGCTCCGGCGAACGCCGGTGCCGCCAGGTGCGACACGCTGCGGCTGCGGGTCAGGGCCTCGGGGTGCGCCACGCGCAGGGTGCGGTAGACCGCGGTCGCGATGTCGTCGTCGTACAGCCGCAGCACCACCCGCAGGTCGGCCCGCAGGGACCGGGCGTACAGCACGGCCTCCAGGTTGGTGATGTCGAGGCTGGTGAGGGCCAGCAGCGAGTGCGCCTTGTGGAGGCGGGCCGCCTCCAGCACGCCTTCCTCCGTGGCGTCGCCGAGGACCACGGGCACCCGCAGCCGACGGGCCGTGGCGACGCCCCGCGCCTCCGGGTCGGACTCCACGCACACCACGGGGATGTCCAGTTCCCTCAGTCGGCTCAGCACACGGGTGCCGACCTTGCCGAGGCCGATCAGCACGACGTGGCCGGACAGGCCGCGCGGCGGCTGGCGCAGCGCGGTCGCGGTGCGGAAGGTGCCGAGCGCCTCCAGGATCGCGGCGACCAGGACCGGCAGCAGGAGCAGCCCGACGAACCCGGAGAGGATCTGCAGGACCTGCCGTTCTACGGGCTCCCCCACCGCCGGGTCGCCGATCGCGAACACGTCGAGCAGCGTCAGGTAGGCCGCCCGCAGCGGGCCCGCCTCCCTGGTGGTGAGCCACATGGCGACCGCGATGCCCGTGACGGCGAGCACCAGTCCGGCGAAGGACCAGCGCAGGCGCCGGGAGAAGAAGGACCGGAGGGGCACGGCCCCGGTGCCGAGCCGCTGGGGGCGGAGGGTGGGGCCCGCGTACGAGATGGCCTCCAGCGCCACGATGCCGCGGCCGGGCGCGGCGGCGACCGTCCGGTCGTCGGGCAGCAGCTGCGGGCCCTGCTCCCCGCTGCTGTCGGAACCGTCACTGCCGGCCGGGTCGTTGGCGCTGGACGACAGCAGGGCGAGCGGGCACAGCCCGGGGTCGGCCACCTCGCCGCGCCCGGGCGGGGTGCGTTCGACCGCGCGCAGCAGCAGCCCGTCCGCGTGGATGATCTTGCTGGTGCCGGCGACGGCGGTGGCCGCGAGCGCCGGGGCGGCGGTGTCCGCGTCGGACAGCACGGTGGTGGAGGCGTCGAGGACCTCCGGGTCGATGTCCGGCAGGGCGAGGGCCGCCGCCTGGTCGAGCAGCTCCTCAAGGTGCTGCCCGAGCTTGCGGTTGTACATGCGGATGACGAGCCGCAGCGCCGGGTTGAGGCGGCGCGCCAGGAGCGCTGTCCGGATGTTGGTCTCGTCGTCCTCGTGGACCAGGGCGAGGGCCGCCGCCCGCTCCACACCGGCGTCGAGCAGGGTGGCCTCGTCGACGTCGGCGACCTCCAGCAGCCGCACGTCGGCGTCTCCCCGGGGCCCGGAGGCAGCGGCGGGCGGCGCGCCGACGCCCCTCGCGGTGGGGCCGCCCTGCCCCGTCCGGGCTTCGGGCGCGGGGCCGCCGGTACGGGACACGGCGGCGGTCATCCGGCCGAACAGGGCGAACGCGCCGCGCCCCGGCCGGGGCGCAGCCGTGCGCTGCTGCGGCACGGGGACGGTGCGGCCGGGGACGACGAGCACGACCCGTTCCCGGTACACGTCGTGCAGTTCGCGCGCGAGGCGGTCCGCCAGCGCGTCGTCGCCGCAGACGATCATGTGCCCCGCGTCGGGGGCGCGGGAGGGCTGCTGAGGAATCGGAAACACCCGCCAAGCATGCCGGTGATCCGCGCCGCGCAGTCCACGGGGTGGGGCGGTGCGGCCGGGCGACGGCCCTGGAGGCCACGGCAGTTGGGCGGCCGCGCCACCCGTCGGCGCTGCCCGTCTGACCACAACCCACCGCAGAGGCACGCACCGGCTCCGCCCGGGGCGGAGCCGGTCTCGCTGCCGCAGGGCGCTCGGGGAGCGCGCTGCGGGGCAGGGCGCTCATCGCGATGGCCTGCTGCTCCACAGCCTGCTCGACAGCCGGGTCTGTACGGGGCGCCGGTGGCACCTCGAAGGCCGAGAGCGCCAGGGGGAATGAGGTGCTGCTGTGTTCGCTGAGGCGTAATCAGCCCCAGAGGACCACGGGATTCCAGGAACGACTGATCGGCGTGTCGGTTGCGGCAACGAGTGGTGAGCGGGACGGATATCGTCCTGGCATGACACAAGGGTTCGATCTTGTCGCGTCGCTCGCCAGAGGCGTCGAAGGCCGCAGTGGCGCATGGACCTTCATCCGGGACTTCGCCGCTGACTGGGCCGGCGCCGCTCTGGGAAACGGTGATGGATGGACGGAAGCCGAACTCGACGCTGCCGAGGCGAGGCTGGGTCTCCAGTTGCCGAAGGCGTTGCGTGAGGCGTATGTGCTGTTCGGGCGTCGACAGGATCTCACCAGCAACCACGATGTGCTGCTCGGTCCGGCGGAACTGTACGTCGATGACGCCGAGGAGGCCCTCGTCTTCCGGCACGAGAACCAGGGGGCCGCATCCTGGGGCATCCTCCTCGACAGCCTCCAGGACGACGATCCTGCGGTGTTCATCCGGCTCGACCTTGCCGACAAGAGCGCCGAGCGATGGGAGGAGTGGCTGGAGCGTCTCTCCCTCTGCTTCGTCGAGATTGCCCTGTCCGAGTTCCTGCAGGCCGATGGAGAGCTCTGCGACTTCCTCGACCCGGACGACGACAGCTTCGAGCCGTTGGAGACGAACTTCGTCCGACTGCCGTTCCCCGCGTATCCCGTCGGCGAGGAGACCCGGTGGTTCCTGGGCCAGGACGTCCTTGTGCGCGATGACGACGGCGCGGCGATCCTGGCCCGTGGCCGGACGGCAGAAGCCATCGACCGCGTTCGTGACCTGATCCCGGGCGACTGGCTCAACGACCATCGCTGACCACGTCCAGACTCCTGCCGACCGAGGTCGGCTACCAGCCCCTGGAACGCGCGGAAGCGATTTCGTCCACCAAGTCATCCCCAGCACTACGAGGAGGGCTCGATCACCCTGGCCTCGGACAAGGGACGCCAGCGTGTGATGCAGGTCTTCGGCGACGAGGTCCTGGGCGCCGCGGTCCTCGACCGGCTCATCCACCTCTGCGAAGTGATCTCCATCAACGGTCCCAGCTCCCGGCTCACGTACCGCCTCCAGGCCATTGAGCGGGAGACCGAGGTGGCCTGACCGGCTGCTGGCAGGACACCGGGTCCCCGCCCGGTGGGATGAAGGCGTCGGCACCATCAGCGTCCTCGACATGCCCGTGGGCATCGACCGTGATGGCCGTCGCCCGCCCCTGCGACGTGATGAGCCAGGCCAGTACCTGTTCCGTCCCGCTTCGGATGCGGGCGGGGCCCGACAGAAGGCCGGAGACGGGGATCTCGACGTGCTCCCCGCGCCCGGGGGAGGGTTCTCCGCGAGGCGTCCGAGGCCTCGCCGTGGTAGTGCCCAGATGCCCTGGACGGTGCCAGCGCCGTGAGCGGAGTCGTGAAGACCGTGGGCGGGGTGCTCCCGTGCGACGCGCCGACGTCCTCTCAACCACTCCCTGCCCACGGGTCGCCGCGAAGCACCAGCAGCCGGACAAGATCTCCTCCGCCCACCGGTTCGGCTCCAGCGGCCACCGCAGCATCGAACGCCCGCATACGCCGCGCTCCACCGCGCGGTTCTCACACGACGCGGCACCTACTCCGTGTGCGGCACAAGGCGCCCCTATGACCAGTCACCGGAGTCGCAGGACACCGGGTGCACGATAGCTGAAGATCTCGACCAGCCAATCGAAGACCGTGGTCCCACGTTCTTGCCTCGCTGCGGCAAGATCGGCGCTGACCGAGGGCCGGTTCGTCGGGTGACAGCGTGACAACCGGATCTCGAGCTGGCGAATGGTCTCCGGATAACCGAGGTACTGGCGAGACAGCCGGTGGTCGCGCCACTCGACCACGTAGTCATCGTCGTCGGGCGCTCCGAATCCGCCGCTGAGGCAGTCGGCGAAGGCGTCGAGGTTTCGACCGAAGTAGCCCCCCGGACCGTTGATCGCTTCACCGATGACGCGCCAGAAGTCCTCCAGCGTTCTGATCTGCCTGCCGTCCAGCACGTACGTCGGTGTCACGGCCCGGAGGATACGCGCGGCTCCGCAGCTCCGTCCCCTCGGTCCGGCCGACCCACCCTGCGGACGGCGGCGCGGGGCGGCCGGAAGAGAGGCTTCGGAGGCACCGTCCGGTGCCCGGGAGGCCGCGCCAGCGGATCTCCACCGTGACGCGATGGCGGTGACGCACCATCACCGCCGACGGCTTCCCCGTCTCCACCGCCCCGTGTCCCTGGAGGTTCCCCCGTGACGCCGACTTCCGGCCGCACCACCGCACCCGCCCGCAGGCGACCGCGGGCGCTGCTCGCCGTCGCCTGCGCCGCCGCGCTGCTGTTCACCGCCGGCTGCAGCTCGGACGGGGCGGGGCCCGGCGAGGCGAAGGGAGGGGTGCCGGTCGTGGAGCAGGGCAAGCTGACCACGTGCACCCACCTGCCGTACCCGCCCTTCCAGTTCGAGCGGGACGGCCGGGTGGTCGGCTTCGACGTGGCCCTGGTCGACCTCGTGGCGGAGGACCTGGGGGTCGAGCAGAAGATCCTTGACACACCGTTCGAGAACTTCAAGACCGGGGCGTTCCTGAGCTCCGGCGAGTGCGACCTCGCCGCCGCGGGGATGACGATCACCGAGGAGCGGAAGAAGAACGTCGACTTCTCACTCCCCTACTTCGACGCCACGCAGGCGCTCCTGACCTCGCAGGAGAGCGGCGCGGACTCGCTCGCGGACGTCAAGGCGCGCGGACTGCGGCTGGGAGCCCAGGCCGGGACGACCGGCGAGGACCACGCGAAGGGCCAGGGCCTCGACCCGGTGGCGTTCGAGAGCTCCGACGCCGTGCTGAACGGGCTGCGCACGGGTCAGGTCGACGCCGTCGTCATCGACTACCCGGTGGTGCAGGGCTGGCTCAAGGACCCGGCGACCGCGGCCGCGTTCACGATCGCCGAGGACATCGAGACCGGCGAGCAGTACGGCTTCTCCGTGAAGAAGGGCAACGACGCCCTGCGGGCCGCCGTCGACAAGGCGCTGCGGGACGCCAGGGCCGACGGCACGTACGACAAGCTGTACGAGGAGTGGATCGGGCCCCTGCCCGCTTCGGCGAAGGGCGCTTCGTGACGGTCCGGTCGACGCGGCGCCGGCGGCAGCAGGCCGTGCGGGGCCTGCAGTACGCGGTGTTCGCGGCCGCGGTGGCGCTCGTCGCCGCCACGGCCGACTGGGGGCGGCTGCGGCAGCAGTTCGCGCGGGCGGAGCTGGCGCAGCGGCTGTTCCCCGAGATCATCACCACCGCGCTGCTCAACACCGTGGTGTACACGCTGTCCGGTTTCGTGTTCGGTCTGGTGCTCGGCGTGGTCGTCGCACTGATGCGGCTGTCGGCGGTGGCGCCGTACCGGTGGCTGGCCGGTGTCTACATCGAGTTCTTCCGCGGCCTGCCCGCGCTGCTGATCTTCATCTTCGTCGGGGTTGCCGTGCCCCTGGCCTTCCCCGGGACGGAGGTGCCGGGCGGCACGTACGGGAAGGTGGCGCTGGGCCTGGGCCTGGTGGCCGCCGCGTACATCGCCGAGACGATCCGGGCGGGCATCCAGGCGGTGCCGCGCGGTCAACTGGAGGCCGCCCGCTCCCTCGGCTTCTCGCAGGCACGGGCCATGGTGTCGGTGGTCGTCCCGCAGGCGCTGCGGATCGTGGTGCCGCCCCTGACGAACGAGTTGGTGCTGCTGTTCAAGGACTCGTCGCTGGTGCTGTTCCTCGGGGTGACCCTGGAGGAGCGGGAGCTGACCAAGTTCGGCCGGGACCTGGCCAGTCAGACGGCCAACTCCACGCCGATCCTGGTCGCGGGGCTGTGCTACCTGCTGGTGACGGTCCCGCTGGGCCTGGTGGTGCGCCGCCTCGAAGCGCGGGCGGGAAGGGGCCGATGAGCATGGGAGGCTCAGGGATGCGGCCGGAGGTGGAGATCCGGGGGCTGCGCAAGGCGTTCGGGGGGACCGAGGTGCTGCGCGGCATCGACCTGGAGGTGGCGCGGGGCGAGGTGGTGTGCGTCATCGGCCCTTCCGGGTCGGGCAAGTCGACGCTGCTGCGCTGCGTCAACCTGCTGGAGGAGCCGACGGCCGGGCGGGTCGTCGTCGGTGGCACGGAGGTCACGGACCCGGAGGTGGACATCGACGCGGTGCGGCGCCGGATCGGCATGGTGTTCCAGCAGTTCAACCTGTTCCCGCACGTCACCGTGGAGGAGAACCTGACGCTGCCGCAGCGCCGGGTACTCAGGCGCGGCAAGGCCGAGGCGACTCGGGTGGCGCGGGAGCACCTGGAGAGCGTCGGCCTGGCCGACCGGGCGGGCGCGTACCCTGCGCAGCTCTCCGGGGGCCAGCAGCAGCGGGTGGCGATCGCCCGCGCGCTGGCGATGGGCCCGGAGGTGATGCTGTTCGACGAGCCGACCTCGGCACTGGACCCCGAGTTGGTCGGGGAGGTGCTGGCGGTGATGCGGGGCCTCGCAGGGCAGGGCATGACGATGATGGTCGTCACGCACGAGATGGGCTTCGCCCGCGAGGTGGCGGACCGGGTGGTGTTCATGGACGGCGGGCTGGTCGTGGAGGAGGGACCGGCGGAGCAGGTGGTGGGGGCACCGAGGGAGGCGCGCACCCGGGACTTCCTGACGCGGATCCTGCACCCGTCGGCCGCGCACGAACCGGGCGGAGGCCGCTGAGCCCCTGCCGGGGCGGGGCGCACCGGGTGGGGAGCACGCCGGACACGGCCCGGCTACGCCGGGAGCACCGGCGAAACCGCGCAGGGCGGAGGTCCGGTGTCGAAGGCGTCTGCTCCGCCGGCCTCCCCTGGTGGGGGCCGCGGGGTCAGCGGCAGTGGACCGGGACCCGCTGGACGACGTTGTTGCCGAAGCCTCCGCGGTTCCACGGCTGGGCGACGGGCTGCACACGGCCTTCGGCGTCGTGCGCGCGGGCGGTCAGTACGTGGTCGCCCGGGGTGGCCCTCCAGGTGGAACGCCACGCCTGCCAACCCCATCGATGGCCGTCCGGCGGATCGACCTCGGCATCCGTCCAGCTGCGCCCGTCGTCGTCGCTCACCGTCACCCGGGTGACGGGGGCGAAGCCGGACCACGCGCGGCCGGACAGGGTGACCGGCCCGGCGTCCACGACCCGGGTCCGGGACATGAAGTCCGGGAAGCCGGGCGGGGCGAGCAGCGCACGGGGCCTGATCCGGTCGACGGGTTCGCCCGGGTCGTCGGCGCTCTGCCGGTAGCGGTAGGCCACGCTCTGCTGGAAGCCGGTGAACGGCCGGTCCACGACCGTGATCTCCCGCAGCCACTTCACGTGCGCCATGCCGTACCAGCCGGGGACGACGAGGCGCAGCGGGTATCCGTGCTGCGGCGGCAGCGGCTGCCCGTTCATCTCGTACGCGACGAGCACCGGCGGGTCCTCCCCGGTGGCCACGGCCAGCGGCAGGCCGCGCTGGTAGTCCTGCTCGACGCCACGTTCCACTCCGTGGTCGGCCGCGGTGAACACCACGTCGGACGCGCCCGCCGCGACGCCGGCCTCCGCGAGCAGGGCGCGCAGGGGCGTTCCCGTCCACTCGGCGGTGCCGACGGCCTCCACCAGCCAGGGTTGGCTGACGGGTCTCGGCGTCAGCCGGGCCCGACCGTTGCCGGCGCATTCCATAGTGACCCGCACGGTCATCGCGGGGAAGGCGCGGATCGAGGCCGGATCGAGGGACACCGCCTTGCGGACCATGCCGCCGACCGCGAGCCGCCAGGTGTCGGGGTCGGCGGCGGGGATGTCGTAGTGGACGAGTACGTAGTGCAGCCCCGGGGGCGTGACGTCGTAGCGCAGGGCCTCCAGGGGCAGGCCGTGGTTCCGGGTCGCGAGCGCCAGTTCTTCGTGGCTGATGGCCTCTCCTGCCGCCGCCAGGCGGGCCGGGGCGCTGACGCCGCTCAGTGAAGCGTCCATGCGCTCATCGTCCTCCCGGTGGGCGGCGCTCCTCAAGACGGGGGATCGAGACCGGGCGCAGCCGTGACGTGCCTGCGGCCGAACCCGGCGGAGACCGCGGCGGCGGGACGGCGACCAGGGCCGGGCCGGGGCGGCCGGGAGGGTGGCGTTCCGGCGCCCGGAGCCCCGCCGTACGGGGCGGTCCGAAGGACGCCGCTGTCCGGGGAGGGGTGGAACGCGGCGGTGCGGGTACTCGGGCCGCTCTCCGTCCGAGGTGGCCCGAAGTGAAGGGGGCGCAACGAGGTGACACACGCGCATGAGGCCCAGCGGCGTGGCGGCGCCGGGCCCGCGGGCTCCGCTGAGCTGCGGATCGCGGAGCCGGCTCCCGTGCCCGGCGAGGTGGCGGGCGGCCCGCCGCTGCCGCCGGACCGGACCCAGGCCATCCTGGAGGCCACCAAGCAGGTGGCGGGCCTGCTGAAGAGCGGCGGGCACCGCTTCGCGCTCGCCGGGAGCGTCGCCGCGTACGCGCACGGCGTCCCGGCCAGCCTCCAGCACGACACCGACTTCGCCGTCCTCCGCGAGGACGAGGATGCGGTGACGCGGGAGCTGGAGCAGGGGGGCATCAAGGTGCGCAGAGCCCCGGAGGACTGGCTGATCAAGGCGACCTGCGGCGGCGAGGAGATCGATCTGATCTTCGAGCTGGCCCGGCACCCGGTCACGGAGGACCTGCTGGACCGTGCGCTGGTGATCCCGGTCGACTCGGTGCACATGCCGGTGCTGGCCCCCACGGACCTGATGGGCAGTCAGCTCGCGGCGTTCTCGGAGCACCACTGCGACTTCGGTGCGGTGCTGCCGATCGCCCGCGCACTGCGCGAGAAGATCGACTGGGAGGCGCTGCGCCGGGACAACGAAGGCGCTCCCATGCCCGAGGCGTTCCTGTTCCTGCTGGAGCGCCTGCACGTCATCGAGCCCAGGGAGGAACTCCCATGAGCGGCGCCGACACCGCCGAGTACCGCATCGCCCACCTGCGGGACCGGCTGGCCAGCGAGGACATCGCGGAGCTCGGCGTGCGGATCGAGCAGCGCGGCGCCGGCGTGATGCTGTACGGCACCGTGTCCACGGCCGCCTGCCGCAACGAGATCCTGCGCATCGCCCAGGAAGAGCTGTCCGGGCTGCCGCTCCACGAAGACCTCGTGGTGGCGGTCACGGACGCCCCCAACCACCCCGAGGAGCTCTCATGATCCGCGTGGCGGCCGTCGGCGACATCCATCTGTCACCGGACGGCGCGGGGACACTGCGGCCCGCGTGGGACACCCTGGGCGAGCGGGCGGACATGCTGCTGCTCGCCGGGGACCTGACCCGGCACGGAACGGTCGAGGAGGCCCGGGTGGTGGCCCGCGAGGTGGCGGGGCTTCCCGTGCCCGTCGTCGCGGTGCTCGGCAACCACGACTACCAGAGCGACCGGCAGGACGATGTCACGGCCGTCCTGGAGGAGGTCGGCGTGATCGTGCTGGAGGGGTCCGGCACCGTGCTGTCGGTGGACGGCATCCGGGTCGGCATCGCCGGGACGAAGGGCTTCGGCGGCGGCTTCGCGGGGCGCAGCGGCGGCGAGTTCGGCGAACCGGAGATGAAGGCGTTCATCCGCTACACCCGGCGCTGCGCCGAGGGGCTCGCCGCGTCACTGCGGGCCCTGAAGGAGGCCGACGGCTGCGCGGTGCGGATCGCGCTGACGCATTTCTCGCCGGTGCCGGACACCCTGGCCGGGGAGCCGCCGGAGATCTACCCGTTCCTCGGCAGCTACCTGCTGGCGGAGGCGGTGGACGACGCGGGCGCGGACCTGGCCGTGCACGGCCACGCGCACCTCGGCACCGAGCACGGCATGACCAGCGGCGGGGTGCGGGTGCGGAACGTGGCGCAGCCCGTGCTGGGCAGCGCCTTCGCGGTGTACCACCTGCCGGTGCACGTCCCGGCGACGTCGCTGGTCGCCGGGCAGGAGGAAGCGGTCGTCGTCCGCTAGGCGACCGGGGGCAGGGGGCCGGCGGCCTCGCGGACCGCGGTGTGAACGGCTCGGGCGAGGCGCGCGCCCCACAGGGAGCGCGGTCCGGCGAAGGCGTGGGCGCCCCCGTCGCTGCCGGGGGCGCGTGCGGCGACGCACACGGCGTCGGTGGGGGTGCCGGAGCAGTCGTAGCCCGCGTCCAGCAGCGCCTGGACCTTGGCTTCGGTGGCGGTGGCGACGGCGTTGACCAGCGCCGCGTCGGTGAGGGCGACGGGCAGGGCGACGACGATGTTGACGGTGCCCGGCGCGGCGGGTGCCGCCGTGCCGGTGCCCGGCGCCGCGGCCCAGCCCCGCACACCCAGCCCCGCGGTGACCACGGCCTCCACCCCGTCGTCCTCGCCGCGGCCGTGGGCGCGGACGTCCGCGGCGGTCATCAGCCCGACGCCCGGGCCCGTCACCCCGGCGCCGCGGGCGAGCTCCGCCAGGTGGCGGGCCGGATCGGTGCGCCGGTAGCCGTGCGAGACCTGGGCGTTGAGCACCCAGGACCGCTCCCCCACCCCGCCGCCGAGCACGGCACTGCTGATCATCCGCCACCCCTCCCCCGCCCGCCACAGCAGGCCGTGCAGCCGCTCGCCGTCTTCGGTGCGGTCGAGCCGGTCGACGTGCAGCGCTCCTCCCGCGGTGCGGGGCGGCGGGAGAACGGCGGTCACGTGTGCGACTCCTCGGGTGGCGGGAACCGACTGATCGTACGCCGGGGCCCGCACCGACCCACCCGGTGGTCGCCGGTGCCGGCACCGGGGCGCGCACGCCGGACCGCCTGCGGGAGCAGGAGGGCCGGGCGTGCTCCTGCCATGCGGCAGCCGGAACGGGGGGGCCGGGGCGCGGAGGGCGGAGGGCGGAGCAGGACGGCAGGGAACAACGGACGGGGAGACGGCCCACCGCTCACGGCGCACCGGCCGGCGGCCCGCTGCGGACGGCCCACCGGCTGACGGCACTGGGCAGGCCCTCCGGCGGACGAGGGACAGGGGCCGGCCCACACCGGCAGACGGCAGACACCGGACGACCCACGACCGACGGCACACGCCACACGGCCCACAGGAGGCGCGGCCCACGACAGGCACCACGGCGGCGGCAGCGGTCCTGCCGGTACCGCCGCCGGGGCAGCGTGCGCGGACCGGAGACCGCCGCCCCGGTGGTCCGGTGAGCCCGCCGGGCGCACCGGGGCCGTTAGGAGCAGGCGTCCCGCGGGTAACGGGGGTACGGCACCATCGGGCACACCACGTCAGGAGTCGCATCGTGACGGACGACAGCCGCAGGACGCCCGCCGTCGGCCGGGGCGGCGGGCGTACGACCGCCACGGCAGCGGGCCCCGGCGGTCGGCCGGCCGCCGCGTGACGGGCCCGGAGCCCGCGCCGGCGGCCGGCGCCTCACGGGCGGCGCCAGGCGTCGCTGTCCAGGTGGGAACCCGCCTGCGGGCCCATCCGCAACATCCCGCCGTCCACGGACCAGGACGCGCCGGTGACGTACGAGGCGTCCTCGCCGGCCAGGAACGCGATGACGGCCGCGACCTCACGGGCGTCACCCGGGCGGCCGAGTGGGATGCCCGGGCGCTCCCGGGTGCGGACGTCCACGTCCTCCTGACCGGTCATCGGGGTGGCGATCTCGCCGGGCGCCACCGCGTTGACGGTGATGCCGTGCTCGGCGAGCTCCAGGGCGAGCACCTGCGTGAGCAGGCCGAGTCCGCCCTTGGCGGCGCAGTACGGGGCCGCCCCGACGCGCGGCTGGTGCTCGTGCACGGACGTGACGTTGACGATGCGGCCGCCGTCGCCCTGGTCGATCATCCGGCGGGCGGCGTGCTGACTGCAGAGGAAGGGGCCGATCAGGTCGACGTCGACGACGTCCCGCACGACGTCGTAGGACAGGTCGAGGAACCGCGTGGCGGTGCCGACCCCGGCGTTGTTGACGAGCACGTCGATGCGGCCGAGCCGCGCGGCGAGCTCCTCGACGGCCTGCGCGGCGTCGGGCAGCGCGGTCAGGTCCATGTCGACGAGTTCGGCGCGGCGCCCGTGGGACCGCACCTCGTCGGCGGTGCCGACAGCGCCCTCGCGGTCACCGTGCCATGTGATGCCGACATCCATCCCCCGGCGGGCGAGGTGTACGGCGGTGGCGCGGCCTATCCCGGAGTCGGCGCCGGTCACGATCGCGACGCGGGTGCCCTGGTGGAGGTGGGTGCCCTGGTTCATGTGTGGGCCGGTACCACGGGCGGCACCCCGCAAACGCCGTGCCCGGCGGGGAGGTGAGGTCGCCCGATGGGGAAGGCACACGAGCCGCGGGTTGCCCGGCGGACGCCGGAGGCCCGCGACGCGGTCGTCAAGCTCGTGCGGCGGACGACGGAGCCCGTCGCCGCGCAGACGCTGCGCTCGACGGCGGCGGCCGTCATCTCGTACGTGGTGGCGCTGATGTTCCTGCCCGCGCAGCCCGCCCCGCTCACCGCCCCGCTCACGGCGCTCCTGGTGGTGCAGGTGACGCTGTACGCGACGCTCACGAACGGCATCCGGCGGGTGAACTCGGTGGTGGCGGGCGTGCTGGTGGCGATCGGCTTCAGCACGCTGGTGGGGCTGACCTGGTGGAGCCTCGGGCTGACGATCTTCGCGGCGCTGATCGTGGGGCATCTGGTCAGGGTCAGCGAGTACGTTCCCGAGGTGGCGATCAGCGCGATGCTGGTCCTGGGGGTGACCCAGGCCGTGGGCTCGGCTGCCTGGCACCGGGTGCTGGAGACGCTGATCGGGGCGGGCGTGGGGCTGCTGTTCAACCTGCTGCTGGCGCCGCCGGTGTGGGTGGAGTCGGCGGGCGCCTCCATCCAGGGACTGGCCCGCGGCATGGGGAGCATGCTCCGCGAGATGGGCGACGACGTGGCCGGTCTCGGCCACGTGCCGGTGGCGCACGCGGCGGCCCGCCTGCACGAGGCGCGGCAGCTGGACCACGACATCGTGGAGGTGGACGCGTCGCTGCGGCAGGCCGAGGAGAGCCTGCGCCTGAACCCGCGGGTCCGGCAGGGGCTGCTGGCCCGGGTGGCGCTGCGGACGGGCCTGGACACGCTGGAGATCTGCGCGGTGGTGCTGCGGGTGCTGTCGCGGACGATGACCGACCTGGCGAAGTTCCGGACCGAGGAGCGGTTGTTCCCGCCCGATGTGGCAGCCGGCCTCCAGCAGGTGTTCGGCCACATGGCGCGGGCGGTGGAGAGCTTCGCGCAGCTCGTCACCACGCAGGTCGCGGCCCGTGCGGAGGAGGCCGAGGACCGGCTCGCGGAGGCCCTCGCCGCCGGCCGGGCCGCTCGCGACCGGGTCGCCGACCTGCTGCTGGAGGACGTGCAGGAGCATCCGCGGCAGTGGCAGCTGCACGGGGCGCTGCTGAGCGAGATCGACCGGATCCTGGACGAGCTGGACGTCGACAAACGTACGGAGCGGCTCACGCAGGAGCTCGACCGGAGGGCGGCCGAGCTGGGCGAGCGCTACCCGCGGCTGGCCGCGATGGCCGCCCGGCTGCGCAGGGAGATGTAGGGACGGCGGCCCGGCAGGACGCTCGGCGGCACACGGATGGGCCGGTCGGCTGTTCCACCCCGGCTGGCGCCGACGCGCGGCTCGACGAGCCCGGGCGGCCGAATCGCATCGGTGGACGCACTGGGCGGTGCCGACACCGAACGTACGGGCGGCGGGCGGCGCACACATGAAGGCCCCGGCTGGACGGGGGAACCAGCCGGGGCGTGGCGAATTTGTGAAGGGCCCTTCACAAACCGCATAGGTGAACGATAAACCATTGGGTGGTGTTCAAGCCAGCCTCCCTGGGGGTACCCCGGGGCGATGAGCCTCACAAGGCCGCTCGCCGTGGTCACCGGGGCGTCCAGTGGGATCGGCCTGGAGTTCGCACGGCGCTTCGCCGACCACGGCTGGGACCTCGTGGTGTGCGCCGAGGAACGGGCGCTCGCGCGGGCCGCCGACGACCTGCGGCGCCGCGGCGCCGACGTCCACCCGGTGCGGGCCGACCTCGCGGCGTACGACGGCGTCGAGCAGCTGGCCCAGGCCGTCGCCGCCACCCGTCGGCCGGTCGCGGCCGCCGTGCTGAACGCCGGGACCGGACTCGGCGGCGCCTTCCTCGACGTGGACCTGGCCGATACCGCGCGGGTCGTCGACCTCAACGTGTCCTCCACACTGCATCTGGCGCACCGCCTGCTGCCCGGCATGGTGGACGCCAGCGCGGGGCGCCTGCTGATCGTCTCCTCGGTGGCCGCCGAGGTGCCCGGGCCGTACCAGGCGGCGTACCACGCGTCGAAGGCGTTCCTGCTGTCGTTCGCGGAGGCGCTCCGCGACGAGCTGCGCGGCACCGGCGTCACCGTCACCGTGCTGCTGCCCGGCGCCACCGCCACCGACTTCTTCCGGCGCGCGGGCCTGGAGAACACCCGGCTGGGCCGGCAGCCGGACAAGGACAGCCCCGCCCTCGTCGCCGCGCAGGGAATCCGGGCCATGGCCCGGGGCCGCGGACGGGTCCTGGCGGGCTCCGCGCGGAGCAGGGCCGAAGGCCTGGCCGCCCGGCTGCTGCCGCACGCGGTGACCCTGCGCGCCGCGCGCGCCCTGGCCCGCCCCCTCGAACCGCTCCCCGGTGAGCGCCCCGCAGCGGGGTACCCGCCGGGGCGAGAACCGGCCGAAGAGCCACCGAGCAGGAGGTGAGCCGACATGGCGGAGAGGCGTTCCCCGCAGGGCGACGACCAGCAGCGTGAGCGGCGCAGGGCCGAGGAGGAACTGGCGCGGGTCCGCGGGCAGGCCGCCGTGGAATCCGGCGACGACGACTACTGGCCCGTGCGCCAGACCACGCCCTCCCAGGCGGAAGGCGAACCGGCGGAGGGGATTCCGGACCCGGAGGACCAGACCAGCAGCACATGAGAACCAGCCGGCCCGGACCGGCCCGTGGCACCGGCGCACGGTCCGATGCGGCGGAGCCGGGGCCGGGGACGCCGGGACCGGGCACCGCACGCGCAGCACCGCGGACCGGCATGACGGGTGGGCCTGCGGAGGGCCGGGAACCGTTCGGCGGGCAGGGGCGATTACGCGGTGCGGGGCACTCGGACGCCGTCCGACGGTAGCCCCGTGCCCGCCGCCGGGCGAGGGGACCACGGACCGAGCCGCGCGACGTCCGCGCCCGCCCGTCGGCGTCCGCCGCCGAACCGGCCCCGCTCGACCACCCCCCCTCGCCCACGGGCCGCCGAGGGGTGCGGGACCACTTACACGCGCCCTGCCCGCGCCCCCGGACGCCGCCGAGCACTGCCCGGTCGCCGCCCCGTGGAGGCCCGCCGCGCCTCCAGGCGCCCCACCCGGCTCCGACCAGCGAAGCGCCCCCGTCGCCGGCCCGCGGGCCGCACCGTCAGTCGGCGTCCGCATGCCGTTCACGGAGTACCCGCGAGCCCGGCGCGCGGCCCGCGCTGCCGGCCGACGGGGGTGGAACCGCCCACGAGGATCGCGAGGCCGGCTGCGAGGGGCGTGGCTCGCGGGCGACCGTGGCGCGTACGCCCTCCTGCGGATCGGACCGTATACGCATAAGGTGATCGAATATGGACAGTCCGTAGTGCTCACGGGAGGCGTCGCCGCATGAGTCCTCCGCCCGCCGCGTACGCCGTGGTCGTCCCCACCGTGGGACGGCCGTGCCTCGCCGACTGCCTGGCCGCCCTCGCCGCGAGCGAGGGACCCGAGCCGGCCCGGATCGTCGTCGTCGACGACCGCCCCGGCCCCCCGGCCGCCCCGCTGCCGCTGGACTCCCTGGGCGGCCTCGCCGACCGGGCAGCCGTACTGCGCAGCGGGGGGCGCGGCCCCGCCGCCGCGCGCAACACGGGGCTGCGTGCCGCCGGCGAGCCGTGGACGGTCTTCCTCGACGACGACGTACGGGTCTCCCCCACCTGGCGGGCCGACCTGGCGCGGGACCTCGACGGGGCGTCCCCGGACACCGGAGGCGTCCAGGGGGTGCTGCGCGTCCCGCAGCCCGCGGACCGCCGCCCCACGGACTGGGAGCGCAACACGGCCGGGCTGGAGCGCGCCCTGTGGGTGACCGCGGACATGGCGTACCGGACGGAGGCGCTGCGGGCCGTGGGCGGCTTCGACGAGCGGTTCCCCCGCGCGTTCCGGGAGGACGCGGACCTGGCGCTGCGGGTGCTGGACGCCGGGTGGCTGATCCGGCGAGGGCGGCGGCGCACCGACCACCCGGTGCGGCCCGCGGGCCGGTGGGTGTCGCTGCGGACGCAGCGCGGCAACGCCGACGACGCGTTGATGGCACGGCTGCACGGGCCCGACTGGTGGGAGCGGGCCGCCGCGCCGCGGGGCCGCATCCGGCGGCACGCGGCGGTGGCCGCGGCGGGCGGCCTGGCGTTGCTCCTGGGGGCTTTCGGGAGGCGCAGGGCGGCGGGCGTCGCGGCGGCCGGCTGGCTGCTGGGCACCGCGGAGTTCGCGTGGGCCAGGATCGCCCCGGGGCCGCGCACCCGCGACGAGGTGGGGACGATGGCGGCGACCAGCGCGCTGATCCCCTTCCTGGCCGTCTGGCACCGGCTGTCCGGAGAGGTGCGGTACCGCTCGGCGGGCTGCTGGAACGGCGGCGCCGACGGGCACGGGGGTGACCGGGCGTGACCGCTGCCGCGCCGGGCTGTCGCCCGCGGGCCTCCTCGTCCGTTCCCGGGGCCGCGGCCCACCCGGACTCCCCGCCGTCCCACGCCGCGGACCCGGCACCCGCTGATCAGGCGGTCCCCGCCCCGACCGGGCCGTCGGGCGCCGGAGTTCCGCTGCCGGGCCCGACGACGTCCGGGCCGGACGCCTCCGACCACCCGGGGGCGGTGCTCTTCGACCGGGACGACACCCTCATCGTGGACGTCCCGTACAACGGCGATCCGCGGCGCGTGCGGCTCATGCCGGGGGCGCGGGAGGCCCTGCGGCTGCTGCGGGCGCGCCGCATACCCGTCGGGGTGGTGTCGAACCAGTCGGGCATCGGGCGCGGTCTGCTGACGGAGGCCGCCGTGCTGGAGGTGAACGCCCGGGTGGACGCCCTGCTGGGCACACCGCTCGACGTGTGGCTGCACTGTCCGCACCTTCCGGAGGACGGCTGCGGCTGCCGCAAGCCCGCTCCCGGGCTGATCCTGGAGGCCGCGTGGCGGCTCGGCGTGGAGCCGGGGCGGTGCGCCGTCATCGGCGACATCGGCACGGACATGGACGCGGCCCGCGCGGCGGGCGCCCGCGGGGTGCTCGTGCCGACGACGCGGACCCTGCCCGCCGAGGTGGCGGCCGCGCCGGACGTGTGCCGCGACCTGCTCGGAGCCGTCCGGCACCTGCTGGGGCACCCGTCGACGGTGCGGAGGCCGCTGTGAGGGCGCTGGTGGTGCGGCAGGACAGCTTCGGTGACGTGCTGCTGGCCGGTCCCGCGGCGCGGGCGGTCGCCCGTCGGGCGGACCGGGTGACCGTGCTGTGCGGGCCGTTGGGGGCGCCGGCCGCGCGGATGCTGCCGGGCGTGGACGAGGTGCTGGTGTGGGAGGCGCCGTGGGTGGGCTTCGGGCCGCCGCCGGTGGACCGCGCGGACGTGGAGCAGGTGGTGGACCGGCTGGCGGCGGCCCGGGTCGACGCGGCGCTGGTCCTCACCTCGTTCCACCAAAGCCCGCTGCCGGCCGCGCTGCTGCTGCGGCTGGCGGGCGTGCCGTACATCGCCGCGGACAGCGTCGACGCGCCCGGGTCGCTGCTGGACCTCCGCCACCGGCGGGCCCCGCACGCGCACGAGGCGCAGGCCGCGGCGGACCTGGCGGAGGCGGCGGGCTTCCCGCGGCCCCCGGGTGACGACGGGCTGCTGCGGGTGCGTCACGCACCGGACGGCGCGCGCGGGCTGACCGGGCCGGGGCGTTACGTGGTGGTGCACCCGGGGGCGAGCGTCCCGGCGCGCTGCTGGAGCCCGGAGCGGTGCGCGCAGGCGGTGCGGCTGCTCGCGGAGGCGGGGCACCGGGTGGTCGTGACGGGCGGGCCGGCCGAGCGGGACCTCACCGCGTTCGTGGCGGGCGCGCACGGGCTGGACCTGGGCGGGCGGACGACGCCACCGGTACTGGCGTCGGTGCTGGCCGCCGCGGACGCGGCCGTGGCGCCGAACACCGGGCCCGCGCACCTGGCCGCCGCGGTCGGTACCCCCGTGGTGTCGCTGTTCTCCCCGGTGGTCCCCGCCGAGCGGTGGGCTCCCTACGGGGTGCCGCACGTGCTCCTCGGCGACCAGGGCGCCCCCTGCGCCGGGACCCGCGCGCGCACCTGCCCCGTGCCGGGGCATCCGTGCCTGGACGAGGTGACGGCGGAGGACGTCGCCGCCGCCGTCGGGAAGCTGCTGGAGGGCTCCGGCGCACCGGCGGCCCCTGGCACCACACCGGCCCCTGGCGCACCGGCTCCCCGGGCTGACGGCCCTCCGGCTCCCGGCTCACCGGCGGCACGGGCGGTCGGCTCCCCGGGGCGAGCGGCGGGAGCGGGCGCCCCGCGCCCCAGCGGGCACGGGCGCGGGGCAGGCGTCGGAGGGGACGGGGGGTGAGCCGGGTCGTGGGCGGTGCGGGGCCGCGGATGCTGGTGCTGCGTGCGCTCGGCCTCGGGGACCTGCTCACCGCGGTCCCCGCGCTGCGGGCGTTGCGCCGGGCCTTCCCCCGGCACGAAGCGGTGCTGGCCGCCCCCGCACAGTGGGAGCCCGCCGCGGCCGCCAGTGGGGCCGTGGACCGGCTGCTGCCCGCCGCCGCGCCGCGCAGGGCCGTGCCGACGCGCCTCGACTGGGCGGGGCCGCCGCCCGACGTGGCGGTCGACCTGCACGGTCGCGGCCCGTCGAGTCATCTGCTGCTGGAGCGGCTGCGGCCGGGGCGGCTGCTGGCGTTCGCCCATCCGGGGACGCCGCACGTCGACGGGCCGCGCTGGACCGCCGAGGAACACGAGCGGGACCGCTGGTGCCGGCTGCTGGAGTGGTACGGCGTCCCCGCCGACCCCGGCGACCTGCTGCTGGCCCCGCCCTCGGTGGCCTCCCCCGCGCCCGGCGCCGTCGTCCTCCACCCCGGGGCCGACTCCGGGGCCCGGCGCTGGCCGCCCGAGCGGTACGCGGCCGTCGCCGCGGAGGTGCGCCGACGCGGATGGCGCGTCGTGGTGACCGGCGGGCCCGGCGAGGACGCCCTGGTGGCGCGGGTGGCCGGGGCCGCCGGGCTCGGCCCCGGAGACGTCCTGGCGGGCGGGCTTCCGTACGGGCGGCTGGCCGCGCTCTGCGCGGGGGCCGCCGCCGTGGTCAGCGGCGACACCGGCATCGCGCACCTGGCGGTGGCGTACGGCGCCCCGACGGTGACGCTGTTCGGGCCCGTGCCGCCGCGCCTGTGGGGGCCGCCGCCGGATCCGCGGCACGTGGCGCTGTGGTCTCCGCGCCGCCCGGAGGACCCTCCGGGGGATCCGCACGCCCGTGCGCCGGACGCGGCGCTGCTCCGTATCCGGCCGGACGAGGTGCTGGCCGCCCTGCACCCGATGCTGGAGGTCTCCCGCCGATGACGCCCCCGGACCCGTCGCGCACCACCGTCGTGGTGATCACGCGTGACCGCCGCGACCGGCTGCTGCACACCCTCGACCGGTTGGCGGCGCTCCCCGGGCGGCCTCACGTGATCGTGGTCGACAACGGTTCGGCGGACGGCACCCCGGACGCGGTGGCCCGCCGCCACCCTGACGTCACGCTGCTGCTGCCCGGCCGGAGCCTCGGGGTCGTCGGCCGCACCCTGGGCGCGCGGCGGGCCACCACGCCGTACGTGGCGTTCAGCGACGACGACTCATGGTGGGAGCCGGCGCCCTCGGCCGGGCGGAGCGGCTGCTCGACGCCCATCCGCGGCTGGGCCTGCCGGCGGCGCGCATCCGGCAGGGCGACGGCGGGCCGGACGACCCGCTCGGCGCGGAGCTGGCCGCGTCGCCGCTGGGCCGGGCCGAGGACCTGCCCGGCCCGCAGGTGCTCCAGTTCCTGGCCTGCGCGGCGGTGGCGCGCCGCACCGCCTTCCTGGAAGCGGGCGGCTACCACCCGGTCGTCTTCTTCGCCGGGGAGGAGACGCTCCTCGCGTACGACCTGGCGGCCCGCGGCTGGGGCGTGTGCCACCGCCCGGAGGTGGTGGCCGTGCACCGGCCGGAAGGCGGCGTGCGGGCCGGGCGCCGGGCGGTGATGCGGCGCAACGCCGTGCTGACGGCGTGGCTGCGGCGTTCGCCCGCCGTGGCGCTGCGGCACACCGGCGCCCTCGCCGCGGACGCGGTCGTCCGGCGGGGCGGCGACGGACGGGACGCCCGCCGGGCCCTGCGCGAGGTGGCCGCCCGGCTCCCGGCCGCGCTGCG
>NZ_MKXB01000186.1 GCF_001865245.1 Streptomyces sp. CC53
CCCGCGGAGCGGGATATGCCCCGGCAAGCCGGGGCATAAGAGCGTGACTCCGCTGACGCTCCGTCAGGCGCCCGAATACGGGCGCTATTTCCTTTCCCCGCAAGCGGGGAAAGGAAATGCGGAAGGGAATCCGATTCGCGCAAGCGCGAATCGGGGACATCCGCGCAAGCGCGGATGTCTAAGGCTGGCTGCGAGGGGGAGTGCATCGCGTGCAGGCCTGTGTAGCGACTGGGATTCCAGGCCACACCCCCGCCCGGCACCTGACGCAGCGTCGGCGCCCACCGCCGGCCCCCACCCGTGCCGCACAACGGGACTCCCGGCACGCCACCCGAACCACCCGCCACAGCAGGACCGGTAGACCATGCTGCCGGAACCAACCCGAGACTACCGCACAATCACCCCACGCAGGGCGGGAACCAGCCAACTTCTACCCCGGGGCATGAACCTGCACCAAGCATGATGCATCACGGTGATGCACTGCGTAGAGTCTGGACTTAGACGCCATCCTCCCCCGGACCTCTCTACGCTCCTGGATTCCTCGCCTGATGGCGGTCACAGAATTGTTCGGTGTAGGGCGCGGCGGTCTCCGGTGATTGCGTACCGGCGGGCCGCGAGACCGTGTTCCAGGCTTTCGCCTATTTCCTCGCAGAGCAGCGCGAGAATATCGGCCGCTTCGGTGTCGGAGAGATAGGCCGGGGCTGCTTTGAGCATCAGCTCTCCGATCTGGTGAGCACTGTCGGCGAGGGCGTTGACAGTGCGGCGCCCCTTGGCGGTCAGGGGGTCGGCCGACGGCTCGGCTGCGGAGGTCGGGGCGGTGCGGATGTCGCGTACGGCCTGGCGGACGACATCTTCCACTGCGGCGGGTTCGAGGGCCTCGGGCTGGTGGCGGGCGAGTTCGGTGAGGCGGCGGGCGAGGAGCTGGGCAAGGTCGTCTGTGCGGCTGGAGACGGCGAGGAGGGCGCGCTGGGACAGTCCGTAGTCGAGGGCGGCCGCGGGGCTGGTGTCTCGCGTGCGAGACAGGGCGGGGCCGGCGTCGACGGTGTGCTGAATGGCACCGAGGGTGCGGGCGATGTCAAGCAGCCGGTAGGCATGGGCGCGGCTGATGTCGAATTCCGCGGTGCAGTACGCGCCCCAGCTCGGGTAGCCGAGGGGTTCCCAGGCGCGGGCGGTGTGGGCGTCGCGGACGCGGGCGGCGAGGACGGCGACGGAGCGGCGGATGTCGTCCATCGCTTCGCGGATCTTGTCCGTCATCGCGCGGGCCTGCGCGGCGTCTGTCGGTACCGGGGCCGGCCCGGCGGCGTCGCCCTGGTCCTGGTCGTGCCCGCCCATGCCTCTATGGTCCTTCGCGGGAAGGGGCCGGTCCAGCGCTGCGGGTGTAGGTCCCGGCGAGGTGCGGTGAACAGTACCGCCCTACGATGGATACGGCGCGGTCGAATTACGTAGGCTCCCCGGTCGCCACAGCTTTCCTGCGGTGACCGGGGCACCCGCGCCAGGCATCCTATTCAGTATTCCAGGTCCAAGTAGTCGATGTCGTTGATTTCCACGTCCAACAGTCCGGCAGCGCGTGCTCCGCCGTCCTGGAAATACACTTCCTTTAGCCCTTCAGCGATGATTCCTCGCATCTGCCGGTCGCTGGCTCCTGTGTCGCGGGCGTCGAAGAGGCGTTGGGCGTAGTGCGGGGGGAGGTGCACGGTGAGTCGCCGGAACCTTCCGTCGTCGGTTGTGCCGATGGGTGCGGTGTAGCCGAAGCGGGCCCTTGTCTCGACGGTGATCCCGCCGGTGGTGGCGGCTTGGCGTTGGCGGCGCTTGCGGACCTGGGGCTGCCAGCGTCGCCGTACGGCGTCGTCAATCTTCGCGGCGACGTCGGCGCGGGCGTGCTTGCGGGCGCCGCGGCGGTAGCGGTTGACGGAGTCGGCGGTGACGCCAAGCTCCTGCGCGACGGCCCTGGCGCTGCCGAGCTGCTTGAGCAGGTAGCCGATCTGGGCCTTGAGGGTCTTGGGCGGTTCCTTGGTGAAGCCCTCGCGGTCGGCGCGCTCGATGGCGTCCTCGATCTCCCCCACGGGCCTACTCCCCTTCGTCCAGGACGGCGTCGCCGCCCTTGATGTGGCGGGCCGGGTTCAGGCCCTTCTCCATCAGGTCGACCGCCCACGCCATCTCCTGGACGCCTTCGAGCTTCGCCAGGCCCGGTGTGGGCCCGAGGCGGAAGGCGCCCGGCTGGGGCTTACCCGAGGCGGCGTAGGGCAGGAAGTCCAGCGGCGACGCGCCCGGTGAGGGGTAGACGACGCAGTCGGAGAGCACGGCGAGCGGGAACAGCCCCGTCATCCGGGACATGTTCAGCAGCTTGCGGTGCATGTTGACCCGCGCCTTGGAGATGACGGCGGCCCGGATGTCGGGGCGCCAGGTCGGCCGCGCGAGGGCCGGCCACGTCTCCCCGTCGCGGTAGTGGCGGCCCTGCGGGCGCTCGCGGAGCTTGCCGACACCGCCCTTGACCGTGGCCTTGATGGCGGACAGCACCGCCGCCAGCGCCGGGTCGACGTCCTTGTGTCGCTCCATCGCCGCGAGGAACTGAGCGTCCGACAGGTCCCGGGTGACGCCGAGGTCGGCCAGGGTGTCCATGTAGGCGGCCTTCAGGCGGTCGTGCCACGGATCCAGGTACGCGCCGGTCTCCCGCCGCAGGTACGCCTCGATCGGGTGGACGTCGTAGCCGAGTTCCTGGGCGTAGGCGACGGTGTGCGTCTGGTACCAGGCCGGGCCGTCGGGGCGGGTGCCGTCCGGGGTGAACGGGCTGGGCAGGCGCGGGTCCAGCTCGATGTGGGACAGGTCGACCAGCCAGCTACCGGGGATCTTCGGGTTGAACTGCGGGGCGTGGAAGTGCTCCGGTGCGCTGAGGCCGACGACCAGGCGGGCCGCGGCGGCGAGGAACGCGGTGTTCAGGTCCAGGCCGACCGTGTACGGCAGCAGGCACTCCTCATCCGAGAGCAGGTCCACGTCCCGCACCCACTGGTATGCCTCTTCGTTCAGGAACCCGCCGCTCCAGCCCGAGTGCACGACCACGGGGTGCTCGGGGGTGGCCTCCGGCGGCGCCGGGTCCATCGGCTCCGTCCCCAGGCTGCCGGGGTTGTGGCTGGAGATCCAGTTTCCGGTCCTCTCGTCGCGCACCGGCTTCGTGGGCGGGCGCAGCGCCGTCATCAGCTCCAGGCCTGAGACGGCGGTGGAGCCGCGGGGGGTGATGACGCGCTGGGCGTACACCCCGAGGACGCGGGCGATGTCGGCCGGTGCCATGTCGGCCACGCCGGGCCAGGCGCGGGAGTCGAGCGCGTCCCACGGCAGGATCGCGAGCTGCACGCACTGCCGCTCGCGGCCCTGGGCCTTGCGGTAGATGCGGGGCCAGGGGCCGAAGCCGCGCTGGGTGAGCTGCCACTTCGCCCGGCTGATCTGCTGGACCACCGGGTGGTCCTCATCAAGGCGCAGGCCTCGCCGGTCCTGAAGGCGCTCCGGCAGTCCGAGCCGCGCAGCCGCGGCCGCAGTGAGGACGATCAGCGGGTCGGAGTCCTTGCCGTACCGGTTCAGTTTCGGCGCGCCCAGGCCGGCCTCGCGCAGGGTCCACTCCACCAGCTCCACCACCGTGCGGGCGGGGCAGTCCAGCACGATGCCGCCCGCGCAGTACGCGGACCCGTCGCCGTCCAGCACCGCAAGCGGCCCGTGGGGGAAGCGCGGGTCCAGCACGGGTGCCGCGGCGGTCTTCTTCACGGCCGGGCGCCGCGACGGCGCCGCGGGCCGGGCAGCCGGGGCTGCGCCCGGGGCGGCAGGAGCCCCCGCCGTCGCGGCGGTCTCCGCCGCGGGAACGGCCTGGCCGGTGAACGCGGCCGGCACCTCCCGCTGCGGCGCGGCGGACGCCGGGGCGGGGGCGGGCGCAGGGACGGCGGGGGCGGGCTGCGCCGGGTACTTCGCCGCCCAGCCCCGCAGCAGCCGCTGGTACGCCTCCAGGCGCGGCGACTTCGGCTCAGAGCGGCCGTTCTCGTAGTTCTTCACCGTCTGCACCGTCGACTTCAGCGCCTGCGCGAGCCGGGCCTGGGTGATGCCGGCCGCCTCACGCAGCCGCGCGCGCTCCGCCGGCGGCGGGAGCTGCGGCTCCTCCTCCAGCAGCGCGTCGACGGACGCGAACAGCTCTTCCTCGGTTGCCATTTCGGCCTCCCTTCGGACTCCAACCCTAGCAGCCCTTACCCTCTTTTTTAACCCGCCATTTAGCCCGAACATGAGCACCCGCTGCCGACGGCGCCGGACTTATCACCGGGATAACTTCGCCTTCGCTGGGTGAGGCGACTCCTGAGCGGCGCAGCCGAACGGCGGCGCAGACGCGGCGCCTGTACGGCGATCTGAGCCACGATCGGCACCCCGGATGACCAAAGGGACTGAAGAGGGGCTCTGAGGCCGGGAGATCGCCGCACAGGCGGCTTCTGGGGTCAGGTCTGGCTCATGTCCACGAACCGGCTGTAGTGAAGCTGCGCGGCGGCGGTGAGCGTCGCGCAGGGCCCGAACCTGTTCTTCTCGATCACGATGTCGACCTCGCCGGCGCGTGCCGACTCCGGCTCGTCCATGTCGGGGCGCTCGACCTTGATCACCACTGAGGCGTCGTTCTTGATGGCGCGGGACTCGCGGACCAGGCCGTCGTCGTTGAGCTGGGACAGGGCGATGACGTGGCAGTCCAGCGCCACGGACAGGTTCTTGAGGCCGCGTGAGACGGCGGCGACGGCCTGTTCGCGGGTGATGTTGCGGCCCTGTTCGGTCTCGACGAGCTGGAGGTAGTCCACGACCAGGACGTCGAGGCCGCCGCCGCGCAGGCAGGCGCGGGCCGCGGACTCGATGTCCCGCAGGGCCGCCCCGTCAGGGCGGTAGACGCGCAGCGGCAGCGTGCGGAACAACTCCCGGCCCAGGCGCTCGACTTCCTTCCAGCCGTCTGGCGACAGTCCGCCCTGCCGGGTCAGGTGGTGCAGGGGGATCAGGCCTTCGGCCGCGACGATCTTATGCATCAGCTCCGTGCTGCTCATCTCCAGCGAGGAGAACATCACCCGCGCGCCGTCCTTGGCCGCCGCCACGGCGGCGTTCAGGGCAAGGGTCGACTTGCCCACGCCGGACTGGGCGGCGATGACGGTGACGTTCCCCGGGCGCATGCCGGAGGTGATCGTGTCCAGGTCGGCCAGGCCGTAGGTGAGGCCGACCTGCCGGCCGTTTTGGATCTCCTCCAGCTCGGCCACGTAGCCGAGGTAGAGCTCGTCCACCGCCGGAGGCGCGGCAGCCAGCCCGGGGGTGCCAGCGACGATCGCGGTCAGCTCCTGCTCGACCAGGCCGCGCACGTCGCCCTCGTCGCCCTCCTCGCTGTAGGCGTACTGGAGGATCCGCTGCGCCGACTCGATCGCCGCCCGACGGTAGGCCTTGGCCCGGACGATCTCCGCGTAGTGCGGGCCGTTGCCGACGGTGGGCACCGCCTGCACACAGGCGTGCAAGTACGCCGACCCGCCGACCCGGGCCAGCTCACCGCGCCGGGTGAGCTCCGCGCCGACGGTGAGCGGGTCGATCGGCTCACCGGCCCGGTGCAGGGCGCAAATCGCGCGGTGGATCGTGGCGTGGGCCGGCCTGTAGTACTCCTCCGCGGTGATGCCCGTTTCCAGGGTCTCCGCGAAGTACCGCACGAACGCCCCGGTGCTGCTCATCAGGGTGCCCAGGACGGCCTGCTCAGCCTCCAGGTTCTGCGGAGGCGTGCGCAGCAGCTCGGCGCTCGCGGTGTCGAGGCGGGTGGGGGCTGGTCGGGAAGGTCGACGGTGCTGGACACTGGTGGTCTCCTGTTCGGGTGCTTCGGGCAGGGGGCGCGGGTCGGACCGGTGCAACGGGCCGACCCGCCTTCGTGTGTCAGGCCACGGCGCAGGGGATGCAGCGCCGCCCTGCGCGGTACTGCGGGTGCTTGGGGCACATCCCGTCCGCAGACGCGCCGGACGGCAGCCCCGCAGAGGCGACGACCGCGTAGCGCGGCAGGTTCGGAATCCGGTCGCCAGCCAGCAGCCGGTAGGGGTTCGTGACCTTGTGCGGGTTCTTCGTGAGCTGCCGGGTCAGCAGGGCCTGGTCGACCTCGCGGATGCCCGGCCACCCCTGCTCGGCCATCACCCCGAGCAGCTTCGGTGCGAGCTTCGTCGCGTTCAGCCTGCCCTGTGTCCACGGATCAGGCAGCAGCTGCAAAACGTCGGCCGCAGCCCGCAGGTCTTCCTCGGCGAAGCCGCCCCCCTCCCCCTCCAGCTGTGACGGCAGCGACCCGGCGGGGCCGGTGGGGGGGTAGGGGGAGGAGGTAGTTACCTCCTCCGGGGGGTGTGGGGGGGGAACCTCATTGCCTACATGTGGTGCGACCTGCGCTTTTGCATCATTGGCCACATGTGGCGATCCACCACATGTGGCCAATGGCGACATGTGGTCTGAGCTGCGGAAATCCTCATTGGCCACATGTGGCGATCCACCACATGTGGCCAATGGCGACATGTGGTCTGAGCTGCGGAAATCCTCGGGTGCAGGGATCCAGGTGCCGGTCTCCGGCTGGTCGATTCGACGCTGCGAGACGGTGTACTGAATGCCGACAGACTTCCCGCCCTCGCCGCGCAGCCGATGGCTCTGGACGTAGCCGGCCTTGCGCAGGAGGCCAAGCTCCCGCAGTACGGTCCGCTCTCCGAGGGGCTTGCCGTTGGCGCCCTTCCAGCCGAGGTCGTCGAGCCACCTGACGAGGAACGGAACATCGAAGGTCGCGTCATGTGGGAGGAACCACAGGGCCTGGAGGAACGCGATGGTCAGAGGCTGCCAGCCGTGTCCGAAGAACGTTTCCTCGGACACCGTGACGTGCGGCGCGAACTCGGCCTTCTTCGTGTAGCTCTCGCGGACGTCCAGGTCGTCGCCCTGGGGCGAGGCTGCTGTGCTGCTGTGCTGGTAGTGCATGGAGTCGGGATCTCTCCTGGTCGAGGACGGGGAGTCGTGACCAGTGCGGTGTGACCGACGTGCCCGGGATGATGGTCTCCCTGGCGAGGGGACCGATATCCTGGGTATAGGTGACCCACGCGGACCAACGGTCCGGGTATCACCCCGGCGAGGTCACCTCACCGGACACGACTCGAAGCTGTGGTAGGCGCGCGAGTCTTCGATGGCGGCCCCGTTGTGGCGACGGGGCCGCTTCGCTTTAAGGTGGCGCTGACATAGAGGTCATCATCGCGTACGTAGGGTGAGCGCTGTGCTGCCGAGGGTGGTGCTCATGCCCTGGGCGACCAGCGCCATCCTGCGGCGTGCAGCGCTTCTGCCCTGTCTATGGCGATCTCCGTGCGCAGCTTCTTCTCCTCGGCGTCGTGGTAGGCCGCGGTGACCGTGTGTTGGTCGGGGTGCTTGCGATAAACCTCGCCCGGCTGGGCCTGCATCCACCCGCGGCTGACCGCCTCGCAGAACAGCACCAGGGCGGCGTCCTCGAAGGCCGGGAGCGCGGGCCAGCCGCCCACGAGACGTACGAGGTCTGTTCGGGCGGTCAGGGTGGTTCCCATGACCGGCAGTTCGCCGCGCTTGGCGCCGTCCAGGAGCGCCCGCTTCGGTAGAAGGCCGGGGTCCGGGTCGTACGGGCCCGGTTCAAGGCGACCGTCCGCGTGCAGGTCCAAGCACGGGGCGACTGTCCAGCCGTAGGACGGGTGCGCCTCCAGGACCTCGATGTCGCGGGCGAGGGTCTCCCGGTCAGGCAGAAGATCGTCTGAGTCGACACAGCGCAGCAGGGAGCCGGTGGCGCGAGCCAGCCCGAGCGTACGGGCCTGCGCAGCCCCACCCCAGCGGCCGGCGCCCTTCGAGATCCACGGAGCGTCTGGGATCGCCGCCAGGGGCTTGCCTGTCCTTCCGTCCTCCTGTACCACCCACTCCAGTCGCCAGCCAGCGGGGAGCGCCTGGTTGGAGAGGCACTCGTGCAGTTCGTTGAGGTAGGCGTAGCCGCCTTCGTACACGGGCGTCAGAACGGTGAACGTCGGCATCAGGAATCGCTCCACTTCGGCAGTTCGGTCACGTAGATGAGGGTCGATCGGTCAGCAGGCAGCGGGATGTCGGTCACCTCAGCGACCCGCCCTGTGGTGGCGTACGAGATCTTCCGGATGTGGAAGAGCGGAACGCCCGGGGGGAGGTCCTGCTGCTCGGCTTCGTCCTCCGTCGGCATGCTCGCCGTGACGTAGTCGATGATCTTTGTGAGTTCGATGCCGACGGTGTAGAGCTGGTGCTGCATGCCGCCTGGCCACGGGTCGTTGGCCTCGTCAAAGACGGAGGGGTCACGCTCGACGATGTCGAGCGGCACGTACGAGGCTGAGCTGCCAGCACCGGTGTTCTGGTCGACACGGCGCACCCTGGTACGCCGCAGAACGCTCGTACCGGGGGCCAGCCCCATCACGCTGGCGATGTCATCGGGGCACACGACCACTTCGTGCCGTGCCACATCCTCCGCGAGGTCCTGTAGCGGGACGCCTTGGTCCCTCTCGGCTGAGCCGTTGCGCCTGCGTACCTCTTCCGGCTGCCGGACGAGTTCCTTCTCTTCCCAGTAGCGCTCATTGCTGCGCTTGGTCTGCTTGGGCGGGACACGGACCCACGTCTTGCCGTTCGGCCGCCCGGCGATGACCCCGCGCTCCTTGAGGACCTGTACCGCCCGGCTCGCGGCGTTCTTGCCGACGTCGTACTGCTCAATGATCTCCCGGACGGTGAGGAAAGGGTCGCCTGGCTTCAGCGACGTGTTGATGCGGCGGGTCAGGGTCTCCGCCAGGTCGAGGTACTTAGTCGGGCTCGGCATGTCTGCACGATCTCACTCCGCCCCCGCCGACGCAAGCACTGTCCCGGGACAAAAAATGCAGCCATCCCGGGATAGAACCTTGACTCGCACCTCTGTCCCGTGACAACGTCTCGTCTTGTGCCGGGACAAACTCCGTTTGTGAGTCGGCTCCTGACGTGCTGTCGGTCTCCGGCAGCACAGCACTGACGCCCGGAGGCAGCGGCTGTTCCTTGAGAACTCCACAGCGTGATCCACCACGTGGTACCGGCCGTGACTGCACTGGCCGGAGTGAGTGGAAACCCGTCGCGAGGTGCCATCACTGCTGGTGGTGGCAGCCGACACGCGCCATGACCCCGCAGGGTTGATTGCTGCGGGCGAGCGCGGAGGGTCGGCAGCCTGCGCGACGTTAAAGAACGACGCGGCGAACCTTGCACCGCGCATGACCTGCCTGGACGGATCTCCCCGGCGGGTCGGCGGTCCGCGTCTGTACGAGATCTGGCGCCCCAGTCACCTGGGGCGTCGCGCAACCTTTGCAGCCCCGCGCTGCCCAGACGCCCACCGCCCGGCCCCTTTCAGGGGTCGGTTGGTGGGCGGTGGAGAGCGCGGAGGACACCCGCTCTACCCATCCGACGCAAGGAGTTCACCATGCTCGGCTACAGCTTCCAGACCACCCCGGGCGAGTTGCAGGAGATCCTCGCCCGCCTCCGGCCGTACTTCCCGAAGAACCTGAAGAAGGTGGAGAAGCACCCCGGCGGCTGGCTCCGGTACGAGTTCGAGCCGTTCACCGGCCGGGAGGACGAACCGGCGGAGCCGGCCATCCACAGCGACCCGAAGCTGCGCTACATCCCCCGGTCGCAGGACCATGTCGAGTACCTGCTGCGTGAGAAGGCGCTGAGGGTCCTGGCCGAGATCTACCGGCAGGCGTGGGGGGAGTGGAAGGACGCCGCGTACGTCGCGGACCTGAAGGCCGCGGTGAAGGACGCGCCCGCGTTGTGGGCGGCCTACGAGCGCGAGCGCCGGGCGCTGGAGGCGGCGTTCGACTACCTGCGGACCGCGCAGGCCGCGGTGGAGTGGCCGTCCGCGATCTCCCGACTGGTCCACTCGCAGGACCGCACGAAGGCCGCGGCCTGCGCGTTCGACGAGCGGGGCCGGGAGATCGCTGAGGTGCACGACAGGCACCTGTATGCCGAACTCGGCTACCTGCCCGCGCTGGCGGCCGCCGGGTACCCGCAGGCCAAGGACTGGCACATCGTGGAGGTCCACCGCTACGGCCAGTCCCACAGCGTGTGGGACATGAACCCGCCGCTGGCTGAGCTGGTGCGCCGCCGCATCGATGAGCAGGACGCCCACATCGCCAAGGTGGGTCGCCTGTCCGGTGTGGCCGGCGGCCGCTGACCTTCCCCGACGAGTGCTCACGGTCGCCCCCTACCCGCTGATGGCCGCGGGTGGGGGGCGGTCGTGGCTGCTCGTAGGCAGCCGACAGGGGGCCGATGCGGGCCCCGGATGCGACGAACCCCCGGGAGTAGGGCCCCGGGGGTTCGTCTGCGCAGGTCACCTTCGACAGAAAGGGACGACCCACATGCCCACCAGCATGACATCCGCCCAGGCCCAGGCCGCGCGCCGGGCCGTGCTCCAGGCCGCGGTCGACGCCGCGGCCGCGTGCGCGGGCACCGACCCCGCGACGTTCTTCCGCACCGACCGCGAGCCGCACATCCGCTGGCAGACCCGACGCGCGCAGGCGCTGCGCTTGTGCGCGGCATGCCCGGTGAGGGCCGCGTGCGCGGAACTCGCGCTGCGGGACGGCGACGGCCGCGAGGGCGTGGACGACATGGTCCGCGGCGGCCTGACCGGGCCCGAACTCGCCGCCGACCGGGAGCGGCAGGCCGAGCGCCTGGCCGTCGCGGTCGACACCGACCGCGACACCGAGGGCGCCCGCCTCGACGCCCTGGTCCTCCAGCTGCACCGCGAGGCGCTCGCCTACCCGCACAGGGGGGTGCGCGCGCCGGGCCGCCAGGCGGCGGTAAGGGCGCTGGCCGACGAGATCCGCCGTATCCGCACCGCCCGCCGCCGGCGCGCGGGATGGGAGGCGGCGGCATGACCACCACCCTCCCGACCCACACCACCGACATCGAGGCGAACGAGGCGCTCGGCCGGCTCCTGGCCCGCATCGCACGGCAGGAGGACACGCGGCTCAGCGCCGGGCGCCGCGCCCGGCGCACCTTGCAGGAGATGGCGCCCGGATACGAGCGGCAGCCCGTTCTGCTGCTGCACCGGCCGTCGATGGCGGACGACGCGTGCCCGCTGTGCGGGCGCTGGTCGTGCCAGGGCAGCGACTGCCCGCCCAACGGCACCGCCGGTGCCCGCGGCACGGGTAGGGCGCAGGACGTGCGGTGAGCGGCTGCGGGCACCCGCCGAAGCTGATCACGGTCAACAAGGTCGGGGCGGACGGCAGGCCGTACCAGTCGGTGCGGCGCGAGCCCTGCGGCTGCGGAGGCAGGCGGTAGATGCGCCTGCCGATACCGGCGGCCCGTGCCGCGCAGCAGCGCGCGGTGCGGGCCGCCGCCGCCCGCGGCCTTGCCCACCCGGTCACCCGCGCGCTTCTCGCGGCCGCCGCACGGGCGGCCGCGTCCGCGTGGGAGGCCGGCCACCGGGTCCGCGACGTCCACCCGCCCCCGGGCACCGACCGAGAGAGCACCCCGTGCCTGACGACCTCTACCACCGCTACATGAAGGCCCTCGCAGCCAGCCGCGCGCACGACGCGACGTGCACCACGTGCACGCGTGACGCCCTGTGCGCCGACGGCAGCCGCTTGGAGGAGTCGTTCACCCGGCTCCAGGACGCCTACCTCACCCGGCTCCGCGAGCAGCGGAGCTGACGACCTCACCCTTGGGGGACCGACCCGTGTTCCGTTTCGTCCGTACGACCACCCTGGCCGCCCTGCACGATGACCTGGAGAGGGCCCGCCAGGCCCTGGAGACGGCCCGCCAGGATCGGGACCAGGCGCGCGCCGAAGCCGCCGCCGCGACCGATTCCGCCATCCGCGCGGAGACCGCTGTCGAGCACCAGCAGCACCGGCTCGACCGCGCACACACCGAACGCGGCCGCGCCGAAGGCGAACTGGACGCCCTGCGCGCCCAGGTCCTGCTGGACACCGAGGACCGCGCCGCCCTGCGGGCGCTGCTGCGGGCCACCCGCAAGCAGCAGCCCGCCGACCGGGTGTGGGTGCTGTTCCACCACGGACACCTGCACAGCATCCACGCCACCAACGAGGCGGCGGAGGCCGCGGCGGAGGCCGAAGGCGCCTCCCCCGCCGGATGGACCAGCCACCGGCCCGGAGCCGCCCTGCCGCCCGCCGCGGAGGTGGCCTGGCGAGTGCAGCCGCTCCCGCTCGGCGGCGCCGGGTGAGACCGGCCGCAGCACCGGCCGCTTGGCCTCCCGGCCAGGCCGACCACCCGCCCACACCGAAAGGAGGCGCCCTCATGCGCTTCGTCTACCTGATCGGCATGTTCAGCCCCCTCATCGTCGTCCTCGCGGTCCTGCTGGCCCGCTGACACCACGCACAGCACTCGGAAAGGAGACCGGTGTGAAAGACAACAAGGCGGCCCTGCATCGCGTGCGGGAGACCTCCCCGCGCGGGGCGGTGCTCGCCATCCTGGGGGCGGTCACGCTCGGGGTCGCCGTCCTGTCGGTGGCCGTGAGCTACGAGATCCTCGAACCCCGGTTCGGCGCCTGGGCGGTGCCGACCGTGGGTGCCCTGGACGCGCTGTGGGTCGTCTTCCAGGTGACGGAGATCCTGGCCCGCAACAACCGCGCCCGCGTCCGGCGCGTGCAGGCCGCGGGGCTGGCGCTGACGTTCGTGAATGCGGCGATCCCCACGGCCGAGCTGGTCCTCTCCCGCCTGGACGACGGGTTCGACCTGGCTGTGGTCCTCACCCCGATCGCCATCATCATGACCAAGACGGCATGGTGGATCGCCCTGCCGTCGCTGGGGCGGCCCGTGTCCGCTGCCACGCGCCGGCGGATCGAGGAGCGGCGCCAGGAGGTGGCCGACCGCCTGGAGGAGATGGAAGCGCAGGCTTCCGACCGCATCGAGCTGCTGGAGCTGGCCACCGAGCTGGACCAGCGGATCGCCCAGGCTGAGACGGCCTACCGCAAGGCGATGCTGAAGACTCAGCAGACCATGACCGAGAGGCTTCACAAGCAGGCGGAAGCCACCGCCCAGACGGTCAGCGAGATGGCCCTGCCGGCCGAGGTCGCGGCGATCTGTCTGCCCGACCTCGACGGCTGGACTCCCGCCGCCCCGGCCCTGCCCGGCACACCGAACGGCACGGCACTGGAAGGCCGTCACGGCCCCGTCACGCAGGTCAGCGCCCTGCCGCAGCCAGGCGGCACACCGACCGGCGCGCCCAGCGTCACGCGGGACGGCACACCGGCACACTCCGAGCCGCAGGCCGTCACGCTCGCCCAGCTCGCGGCCGTCGCCAGCGTGCCGGTCCCGCAGCCCGGCGAGCCGCTGACGGACGGGCAGCTCGACGTCGTGCTGCGGCACCTGCGCTACCGCGACGACCCGCCGCTGTCCTACCGCCAGGCCCGCGACCACTTCCGCGACAGCGGATACGTCGGCAGCGAAGCGAGGGTCCGCCGCTCATGGGCCGCCCTGATGTCGAACGAGCAGACCAGCCCCGAGCCCGAGCCGGCCGACAGCAGCAAGGACCGGGCGTCCCAGGACGCCGAGACCGACACCGAGGACGAGCCCGAGGACGCGGACGCGGACGCGGGCGCCTGAACACCCCTGTCCGGCACCACCAGTGAAGGCCAGACCGGCAGCCCCTGCCGGTCTGGCCCTCGCTGCGACTGCCGGAAGAACACGCAGTCGACACCGGTTGCAGACCCGGCGAGCGAGCCGGTGAGCGGACGTCCCACGCCCGCAGACCCGAGCCGAGCAGACCCGGCGAGCACCACACGAAAAACCAGCAGAATCACATACCCGCGCGGGATATGCTCCCGCGCCCAGAACACCACAAAGGGGAGGGCGTGAGCAGGAAGAAGAAGCAGGGGGACGCCGAGCAGGACCTCTACGCGCAGACAGCCGGAGCGATCGGCGGCCTCGCCATCGTCTTCGGGATCCTGGCGGCCATCAAGGACAAGACAGGCCTGTCCTGGCCCGCCACCGTGCTGCTCACCGCGGGCGCACTCGTCGCCCTCGGCTACGCGGCCTTCAAGGCCCGTGAGGGCGTCAGGCGCTTGCTGGCAGGCAAGACGCAGCCTGTGACGGCGGTGCAGCACGAGGCGCCTTCGGGCCTGGCTGCCCCCTTGGACGCGCTGGACGCGCCTGGGGAGGTTCCGGCGCACCCGGAGCTGACCGCGGCGCTGCGTACGGCAGGTGCGATCGCCAAGGAAGAAGTGATCCGGGCCGGCGAGGTCACCGTGGAGACGGTGGCCACGGGCAAGGTCTACGACTTCCTGGTGCCCGGCGGCCGCACCTACGCCGACGTGGAGAAGCGCCTGGCGAACGTGGCCGGCACCTTCGGCGTGACCAGGCTGCACACCAAGCTCGAACGCGGACGGGACACCGAACGCAGGGTCAGGCTCCTGGTCCTCAACGAGCCGCCGTTCACCCGTCCGTTCCCGACGCCGAGCCGAAAGGAAATCGAAACGTTCAAAGGCGGCGTCCCGATCGGACACGACGTCACCGGCCAACTGGTAGGGGTCTCATTCGACCGGGCATCGCTGCTCATTGGCGGCATGACCCAAATGGGCAAGACCACGCTGGTCAATGGGCTCATCACCTGCCTGCTCATCGCCTACGGAGAATTCGACCTGTACCTGCTCGACGGCAAGTTCTGCGGTCTGACCAAGTTCGAGAGGATCGCGGTCCGCTACGAGTCGTCCGACAACCCGGCGGTTCTAGAGAGCATGCTCGATGAACTGAACGGCCGCGCGGACAGCAGGTACGAGGAACTCCGGGAAGCCGAAAGGCAGCGGAAACCGAAGCCCACCTTCAAGCCGGTGTTCTTCGTCGTGGACGAGGCAGCCGACTTCTACACCCACAACGGTACGCCCGAGTCCAAGGAACTCGTAGCGCGGGTGGCCGACAAGTCCCGCGCTCTGGTATCCAAGTCGCTGGAAAGCGGAATTGCCACCATCATGCTGACCCAGCGCCCCTCCCAGAACGCCATTCCGGTAATGGTCCGGGACCAGTTCCAATACCGCATGTGCCTTTATGTCGCATCGGAAGGAACCGCGAAGGTCGCCCTGGGTGACACGTACTTCGGTACGCTCGCCCCGATCAATCCGGCGCTCCTGGATCCGCAGATCAAGGGCCAAGGCGTTCTTTTCGCGCACGGCACTTCTACCCTCATTCGGGGATTCAACTTCGATGACAACTTCATCTGGAGTGTTGTCGATGAAGTGCATGCCCGGCAGCAGAAGTCGATCGAGGAAGCTCCGGTGTCTCCGCTGAAGGAAGCAATCGACCTGCTGCGCAGTAAAGGAGTGGAGTTCATGCCGACTGCTGACCTCGCCCCTGCGCTCGGCATCACGGAAACCAACGCGGCACAGCGCGGAAAGCAGCTCTCCAAAAAGCTCGGAGTCGCTCCGGGCAAGGACGAGAAGGGCGTGGTCCGGGGCTACTGGCTCAACGACCTCATCGCCGCCGCCACCTCCGGTACGTGACGCGCCGCCCGTTCCCGCTGGCGGTCCGCTGACTATCCGCTGGCGGTCCGCTGGCCACCCGCTGAGAGCCCACTGCCAGACGGCACCACCCGCCGGGCCAGCGGACTCCCAGCGGACCTCCAGCGGACTCCCAGCGGACCCCAGGACGGTGCTGACCAGCAAAAACGCCAGGAACCACGTGAAGAGAGGGAGGAAACCCGTTGCGCCCTGTCTCAGCCGCTGCGATCGGCGTGGGAGCGACCGCGGCCGTCGTGGTGGCCGCGCTCGTCCAGGCCGCCGGCGACGACCCCGTAGGGGCGGCGCTCGGCCTGTCCGTACCCGCCGCCTACCGGGACCTGATCGAGGATGCGGGAAACACCTGCCCCGAGATCAGCCCGAACCTGCTCGCCGCACTCCTCACACAAGAATCAGGATTCAACCCGAAAGCGAAATCCCCGGCCGGAGCGCAAGGAATCGCGCAGTTCATGCCGTCCACGTGGGAAAGCCACGGAATCGACGCCAACGGCGACGGCGCCCGCGACGTCTGGGACCCGGAAGACGCCATTCCCTCATCCGCCAAATACCTGTGCACCATCGCCGAGGACGTCAAAGACGTACCCGGCGACAAGCGGAACAACATGCTGGCCGCCTACAACGCAGGAAGCGGCGCAGTCCGCAAGTACGGAGGAATCCCGCCCTACAAAGAGACGCAGAACTACGTCAAGACCATAAGCGCCCTGGCCGACCAGCCGCCCGGCAGCACAAACACGGCCACCACCACGCAGGCCGCCACCGCAGTCAACGCAGCCAGGTCCATGCTCGGCACCCCCTACTCCTGGGGTGGCGGAAACGCCAACGGCCCGAGCAAGGGAATCTGCTGCTCACCCAACGGCAGCTCCGGAACCACGATCACCGGATTCGACTGCTCCGGCCTCACCCTCTACGCCTACGCGAAAGCAGGAATCCCCCTGCCCCGCACCGCGGCGCAGCAATACGCCGCATCCGAGCCCGTAAAACCCGGACAGCAGCGCCCCGGAGACCTCGTGTTCTACGGCACCAGCGCCGCGAATATCCACCACGTCGGCATCTACGTCGGCAACGGATGGATTCTCGATGCGCCCCGCCCCGGAACCGAAGTCCGGTATTCACCGATGGACACGATGCCCGACCTCTACGGCATCGCACGGCCCAAGCCCACCAACAACAAGGAGATCTGAGTCATGCCCAAGCTCTTCAACCTCGCCGCGCCCCAGGACCTCTCCACCGGCTTTGCCGACTTCTTCAAGACCATCGGAATGACCGGCGGAGGCCTCGTCACCAAGGGCGTGGCCGCGGTCATCGCCGTCATCGCCGTCCGCATGCTGTTCACGCTCACCAACGACCCCAAGACCGCACTGCGCAAGGGCAGCATGGCCATCGGCACCCTCTTCGTCGCCCTGGTCCTCGCGCTGTACGGGGACGTCCTGTTCTCCACCGTGACCGGCCCCAGCGCGCCGGCCGCCCCGAAGAGCTGATGACCCGTGCCGGACAAAGACAACGACCCGTGCGACAACATCCAGGGGCCGCTACGCGACTACTGCCACAGCGACGGCACCGGCCCCCCAGGCGACGACTGGCGCCCTCCCCAGGCCGATGGAGTCGGCTGGATCGACCGAGCCGCTGACAGCCTCAAGAAGCTCGCCAACGATCTGATTGACCACGTCACGGGGCTGCTCGCGCCGGACAAGGCCTGGGCACCGGAGAAGGCCGACAGCTTCGTGTACGCGCAGTTCCAGTGGCTGGGGCAGAACCTGGCTGTCGCGATCTTCACCTGCGTGGTCGTGGTCTGCGCCCTGACGGCATGGAAGGGCGCACCGCGGATGCGGCAGCTCGGCGCGTCGACGGGCTGGACCCTGGTGGCCGTCGCCGGTATGGCGGCGGTCCCAGGGGCCGTGACGCTGCTCAACACGGCCATCAACACCGCCTTCACGAAGGCGATCAACAGCAACAGCACCACCCTGTTTGGCAGTATCCGCAAGGATCTGGCCAAGGAGGGCGATCCGCTGGCGCTGCTGTTCATCGTCGCCGCGCTCGTGGTCGCCCTCGCCTTCGCGGCGCTCGTCTTCATGTGCCGTCAGCTCGGCATCCTGGTGTTCGTCTGTATGGCGCCGCTGGTGTTGGCCTCACTGGCACGCAGTGGTGACACCACAGCCGTTCACCGGTGGGCGCAGCGGCTGCTGGGGTTGATGTTCGCACCGTTCGCGCTGCTCATCGTCGCCCCGTTCACCAAGTTCGCTGAGGGCGACCTCGTCATGGACGCTGTGCTCCTGATTGGCGCGGACGTGGTGATGTTGCGGATGATCTTCCACGGTGTGCCCTACATCGGCCCCCGTGTCGCGGGTGCAGCACGGTCCCTGGTGGAGCGCCACACCACCAACCCGGTCGCCAGGGCCGTCGTGCGCGCTGGGTCGCCGGACGTCTACGAGCAGCAGAACACCCCGCGGGGGCCGCGCACAGTGGAAACCCCGGGACGCGCGATCTCCCAGGACCGGGACGTGTTGTTCGCTGCCTACGGAGCCAAGCGGCCCGCCCGGCCGGGACGGCTGACCAACGAGTCCGCCGCAGCGAAAGCCGCGGCGGACGCGACCCGCACCGTGCAGATCAGCCAGGCACGCCGCCAGGCACGGGCCGCCGCCCAGCCGCCGGCACCGGCACCGGGCACCGGCACGGCTTCGCAGCCGGGGTCCGGTCGACCGGCCGCGCCGAACCCGCGTCCGGCGCCGACCCAGCCGCCGGCACCGGTTGCTCCCCGGGCGCCGGGCCGCTCCACCAACCCGTAGCACCCCAGCGCCCGCCCCGTTCCCGCCCGTACGGCGGCGGGGCCGGGCGCCGGGCCCCAGGAGAGGAGGAACCTTGTACTTGTTGCCCTCCGGCGGCCCCGTTCCCGCGCGGCAGCGGGGACGGGGCTCTGCCGGGATGCTGCTGTGCCGAAGCCCTGACCAGGCCGCACGACCGCGCGCTACCGTCGCCCGCATGGGCAAGGACATCGACTGGTACGAGCAGGCCGGGCCGGGCGGGGGCGCGGCCTCGGAGTGGTACCGCGGAACCGAACCGCCCCCACCCGGGCCCGCGCCGACTCCCAGCGTCGGGCCGACAGGACGTCAGCGTCGGCGGATCCGGCCCTACGTCGTAGCGATCGTGGCCCTCAGCCTCACCCTCGTAGCGGTGTGGCAACACGCAGAACGCGAGGAACGAGCTGCCGCCTACAAGGAACAGGTCGCCGCCTACAAGGGCCTGTCTGCCACCAGCCTGACCATAGGCGGAGTGGAGGTTGAGACCTTGGCAGAGTGGAGTAAGAACGGACGGTCCGTCATCCTGTCCGCCCGGGTCTATCGGGACGATACGTCGAAGTTCGTCCGAATCAGCTCGGGGGGACGGACCGCCGAGGAAGAGGTTCTGCCCCTCCAACCGGGGGAGTTCTCCTGGTCGACTCGGGTGGAGGTCAAGGTGCCAGTCGAAGATAGATTCCAGCCGGTTCGGATGAGTGTCATGGCCGGAGGCCCTGGGTGGAAGAAGGGCACGCGGCTCGCTGCTCGCAATATTGAGTTCCACTCGGACTACACGGCCTTCGATGCCGACACCGGGGAACGTCTCAAGCAGGACTAACCAGCGGCTTCTGCGGTCGCTTCGGCGGGGGCGCGTAGCCCTGGCCCGCGCCGTTCCCGGCCCGCCAGCCACCACCACCGGCCCCGAGCCGGCCGACCACACGCCCCTCTACTCCCTGGCCCCGGCCTCCACCCCCCTTCCGCCCCTGGGCGGCGTTGGGGCGGAGGCCGGGGCCAGGTCCTTCCCCTGCCTGCCATCACTTCTTGAGAGGACCCTTCATGTACTCCCTGGCCCCTGGTTACCGTGTGCCCGCTCTCCAGCGCGGGCTGAGCCCTGCCGAGACGCTGCTGACGAAGGTGAACGCGGGGGCCGGAGCCGCGGTGCTGGCTTCCGCGCTGCTGTCCCCGCCCCCGATGTGGACGTTCGGCGCGGTCGGCGCGGCGGCGGCGCTGCTGAACCTGGCGCCGGGGCCGCGGTCGGTCGCCCGGTGGGCGGCGGTCGGCTACCGCAGGCTGCGTGAGCGCACCGCTCCGGCCTCGATGTGCGCCCAGCCCGGAACGACCAGGACCTGGGCGGTGTACCCGCACCACGGCACCATGCAGGACGCGCTGCGCCGGGCCGCATTCCATGACGCGTTCGGCCGTGCGCTGGTATTCGCGGGCGGCCAGGCGCGCACCGCCGGCATCCAGGTCCACGTCACCCACCACGCCACCGTCGCCGGATACACCACGCACACCCAGACCGTGTCCGTGCACGTGCCCCGAGGGCTGGTCGGGCAGCCGGAGCGGATCCTGGACACTCTGGAGGGCGAGTTCGCCGCCCTCGGCGCCCTCGCGCCGCTGACCCCGGAGCCGCCGCCCACGGTGGCGGAGCGGGGGCCTGGGTGGGTCGGCCTGGACGACGGCCGGTATGCCGCGACCGCGCGAATCACCGCGTGGCCCGACGAGGCGGACGGGGACCTGATGCCCACGCTGCTGCTGGGCCAGGATGCCGACCGGTCGCTGGCGGTGCTGTACCGGCCGCTTCCGGCGGCGCAGTCCCGCCGGTCCGCGAAGTGGCAGATCGCTGCTTCGGAGGCTTTCACCACCGATCAGGTCAAGAAGGAGGCGCAGGCGGTCGCCGGTACCACCATGCGCGGGGCCCTGGTGGAGGGCGCCACCCTGGTCGACCTGGACGCCTACGTCACCGTGTGGGGCGACAGCCCCGGCGCCGTGACGGACGCGCGCTGGCAGGCCTCCCTCGCGGCCGACCGGCACCGCATCCACCTGGACTGGCTGGCCGGCCAGCAGCACCGCGCCCATGTGATGACCACGCCCCACGGGGCCGCCACCAGGAAGGGGGCCATCCTGTGATCCGCCTGCCGTCGACCCACGCGGCCATCACCGCGCCGCTCGTCGCCTCCAACACCGTCTTCCCCGGCATCCCGGTAGGCCGGTCCCTGCTGGACGGCCGCCCGTTCCACCTCTCGCCCGTCTTCGTCTCCGACCACGTACTGCCGTCCACGAACAGCATCGCCCTCGGCGGACTGGGGTCCGGCAAGTCCACGACAGCGAAGGTCCGCGCCCGCCGCGAGATCCTCGATCACGGGCACCAGTACGTCGTCATCGACAGCTTCGGGGAGGAGAACGCCGGCGAGTGGGGCGCCCTCACCCGCTCCGTGGGCGGCCAGATCATCCAGGCCGGAGACTTCACGCTCAACCCGTGCAGCGAGATGTTCCCCCAGGAAGTCCGCGAGCAGCTCATCCACTCGCTGATCCTCGCGGCCGCGCCCAACGCCCTGGACGACCACGCCACCCACGCGCTCCAGCACGCTTTGAACCACCCCAAGGCGACGTCGCTGAACGGCCTGGTGGACGCCCTGGCAGAGCCCGAGGACGGACGCTGGCCCGCGGCGACGCTCACCGCGTGGGGCGAGAAGGCCACCATCGCCCTGTCCCGCTACACCGACGGCAGCCTGCGCGGCCTGTTCGACGGCCAGGACGCCGCCCTGCCGCCCACCGACCTGCCGATGCTGTCCTTCGACTTCAGCCGCCTGGACCGCAACAGCCCCGCCATCCCCGCACTGATGGCCGCCGTGTCGTGCTGGGTGGAACAGGTCTGGCTGCGCCAGTCCACCGCCCCGCACCGCCACCTGGTGCTGGAGGAGGCCTGGCAGATCCTGCTGTCCCCGGCCACGGCCGCGTTGATCCAGCGGCTGCTGAAGAACAGCCGCAAGGCCGCGTTGTCGCTGGATGTCGTGATGCACACCCTGTCCGACCTCGGGGAGGGCAAGGCGCAGGACCTGGCGCGGCTCATCGAGATCGCCCACGTCGGGCGCCTGGGCCCGGAAGAGGCCGCCGCTGTCGGCGCGCTGCTGGGCCTGCCGGCCTGGGCGGTGGCCAGGATCCCGTCTCTTGGCCCCGGGCAGGCCGTATGGAAGGTCGGCCCCGACTACGTCGACATCATCGAGACCCTCCTCGATGAGGAGGAGGCCCGGCTGACGGACACCTCCTCCCGGCGGCGCACGGCGCAGCAGGCCCTGGCAGCCGAAGCAGACCCCGACCGCGACGACCGCGCCGAGGACGGCGACGACGGCGACGTGCTCCAGGCCGTCGACCAGGAAACCGCCCCCGTCGACGCCCCGGCGGCGCCGGTCGAGCCGTACACCGACGACATCGAGGCGGAGTGGGACTGGGACATGCCCCCCAACGTCATCGACACCCGCCACCAGGACGTCATCCAGGCCGCAATGGCCGGCCACTGCGACCAGGCCGCGCAGCTCGCAGCGATCGGGGAACGCGAGGACATCACCACCCACGGCATCAACTCCGACCAGGCCGTCTCCTGGCTCGCCACCCGCGCCCGGGTCGCGGACCTGTGCGGCAGCCCCGACCAGGCCGCGCGGCTGCGCGCCACCGTCGCCCGCATGGGCAAGGACATTCCCGACCGCGAACCCGGAGCGCCCTCGCCCGGCCCCTCTCCGCACGCCAGCGGCGAACCGCAGGGGCGGCGCCGCGGCCGCGTCTGGCTCGCCACCGCGGCCGTCGCGGCCCTGGGCATCACCGGCGCCGTCCTCACGCAGGGCGGCGACGACGACCGGCCGCGCCCCGAACGCCAGGAACAGGCCGCCGCCCACCACAGCGCGTCTGCCTCCGACCTGGCCATCGACGGAGTGAAGGTCCAGGCTCTGGCGCAGTGGAGCCGGGACGGCCGATCCGTCATCCTGTCCGCCACCATCGACCCGCAGCAGCGGCCGCAGTTCGTCCGCATCGACTCAGCCGACCAGACAGCCCAGCAGGAAGTCCTGCCCAGGGCCGAAGGGCAGCCGGCGAAGCCGCTCCGAATGGAGGTGAAGGTGCCCGTCAACCGCCGGCAGCCGGTCCGGATGAGCGTCATGATCGGAGGACCGGACTGGAAGCCCGGCACCCGCGCCCCCCACCGCACCATCGAGTTCCACCCCGACCGCGCCCCCGTCGATGCCGACACGGGCGCGCCCCTCGCACAGCGCGACACCGCGCCGCGCTAGCAGGCCGGCCGGGCCGACGCCCACGACGTCCTGGCCCTCCGGCACGACCCCCGCGACGAGATGGCCCACACCCCCTGGGTGTGGGCCATCCGCGTATGCGGTCCTTCCCCGGGTGCTCCGCCCGGCCCTCCCCGCCCCCGTGCTCCCGTACACGGCGAGGGAGGACCGGACAGGCCACCCGCCCCACGCACCACCATCCCCCGTCCCTCACCGAACTGGAGACACCGTGGCTGTCATAGGCGTGCTCACCGAGCCGACCCCGCCGTCCTGGTGGCAGGCCAACCGGCACAAGGTCTACCTCGTCACCGGCCTGATCTGCGGCTACCTGATCGGCAGCCACACACAACCAGTCCCCGACCCGCAGCAACACCCGCACCCCGGACACACCACACCCGCACCGACCACCCCCAGCACCCACACCGCCCTCAGACCCACCGCCTGAGTCGGCTCCGGCAGGAGTTTTACGGCCGTAAAACTTCCGCCCCGTCTGGCTCGGTCGCCCATGCCACGCGCCGACCGACCGGAGGGTCGGAAGACTATTAGTCTTTTCATCGATGCGACGAGAAGTGGTGACCTGCGGAGACGGTGCAACCGACGGCGGAAGACCGCATGATGTAGGCCCGTGTTCCTCGCGTGAGTGCGAGGAACACGGGCCCTTTTTTGCGTTGTGCACGCGGTGGCTGGCCGCGCGTCAGTCGCCGTCACGTGCCTCCGGGGCGGAGGCATTGGCGGTGAGGTCCTGCTCTAGGCGCGCAAGGTCCTCTTGCAGTCGTCGGCACACCTGGAGGGCCTGGTCGGGGTCGGTGGCGGCCAGTCGCCTCAGCTTGCCGAGTTGAAGAAGGCCGGACGGCTCCAGTCGGGCCGGTGTGGCCGCCTGGTCGTGCGTCGGTCGCAGGGCGGTGGCGTAGCCGCATTCGATGGCCGCAGCCCGTAGTCCTCGTTCCGTCAGGTCCCCGGCGGCCTCGGCCTTCTTCCAGCACTCGCGTACGGCGTCGTCGCCGTGGTCGCGGTGTACGGCGACCAGGGGGCGCAGCGGTTGCTCCCTGAGCTGGCGCCGGGTGATCGAGGACAGGGCGTGGACGACCGGAGCGACGCGGATGACCTTGTTCATGTAGTCGCCGCTGCGGCCGTTCAGCGCGCGCCCCCACGCGTCGAAGGTGGGGAACCCGTCGAGACGGAAAAGCTCTTCGTCGCGCACGATCCGGTAGGGCTCGCCCACCCACAGCAGGTACTGCTGGGTGAGACGTTCGGTAGCGAGCTGCGTCCTGCGGTCGGCGTCCACGATCGCGGCCGTGCAGAACTTCAGCCGCTCGGCCGGGTCAGTGGTCTGCGGCGGGACGAAGAGCGTGACTGGCGGAAGGGCAGCCGGAAGACTAATAGTCTTTTCGTCAACCTGACGAGAATCCGTGACCTGTGAAGACTGTGAACCGGCACTGGAAGACTGCGCGGAAGACCGCGAAGACTGCGGCTGCACGGTCCGCCGGTCTGCGGGTACCTCCGTACCGACTGGCGTGGCGTTGCGCAGCTGCTCGGAGATGCTGGTACGCGTGCCCATCAGTGCTGCACCGCCTCTACGTGCGCGCCGCCCTGCGCCGGCAGACGGGTCTCCGCTCCTCGCAGGCCGTGTTCGAGGGCGAAGCGGTAGAAGTCCTCACGGGCCTGGAGTTCGACCCGGTTGTTGTTGTACTGGGTGACCACCCTGGTGGCGTTGGTGTGGACTCGGTAGCGGCGGATCACCGTCTGTGCCACCGGGTACCCGTGGTCCTCGCACCAGCCGCGGGTGCCGTCCACGTAAGCGATGCCCTCCGCCGGCGGCCAGTTGTTGATGACCACCTGGAAAGGGACTCCAAGAGGCCTGAGAACCCACTCGATCGTCTGCCACGTCGGCTCGTAGCAGTCCTGCTCAGTCAGCATCGGCACGATGACATCGTCCGCCTGGTCCAGCAGCGACCGCAGGATCCGCCCGTACTTGTCCTCACCCAGTGGGTCCCTACCGGTATTGGGGTTGATCTCGGCCCAGCCCGGGGTGTCGACGAAGACGTGCGCGTACGGCAACTGCTTCATCAGCGCGATGTTCTCGACATCGTCAGAGATGTCGAGAATGTCGAACGGCTGCACCGCCAGGCGCGCGGCCCGCCACAACGACGTCCCCTGAGGATCTGCTGACGCCACCGCCACATAGGGCTGCCCGTCCGGCCGCGCCCCCTGCACGTCCGCGCAGACGGCCCCCATGTTGAGACTGATCAGCGACTTGCCCACGCCGCCCTTGCGGTTCATCACCACGTGGATCTTCGCCACGTTCGTACCTCCTCCGTTCGCTTCGCCGCTCCCACGGGCGGCTACTTCGGTCCGGGCAGTCTGACAGGTCTCTGCACCCGGTCGCCCGATGCTCTCCGTCAGAGCCTGAGGGAGACAGGCGCACGGCCCCTTCCGCTCAACGCCGCCCCGACGGCCGGGTCACCCAGATGGCCTGAGGTCCTGTCACCCGCCCCGACCGCGAGCCGATGTCCCGGAGTAAGGTCTTGGCTGATTTCGGTTGTGGTGGCAGGATCTGGCCCCTGCTGACGGAAGGGGCTTGCGATGACTGATCACCTGGAGACGGAGCGTGTCGAGTGTCCTGACTGCCAGGCTCTGCCGGGTCCCGACAGGTCCCGCGTCTCGTACGTGAAGGACGGCGGGGGGATCAGCGAGACGTGGCACCTGCACGACTGCCCAGGCCTGGCCATCATGCGGATCGAGTGGGAAGAGGGCAGCAAGCGCGTCCGTGAAGAGGAGGAGTGGGCCCAGGGCGTCTTCCCCGCCGCGCACGAGCGGCTGAGGCGGGCCGCCGCCGCGCTGCCGCCGGGAACCGCCGCGCAGCCGTTCGTCGACGCCCTGGCCGAGCTGGTCCAGGCGCAAGCCGACACCACCGGCTTCGTCACCCTGCCCCAGTGGGCGCGGATCCTGGAACGGCACTTCCCGCCGGACCTCCCCGACATCAACCGCACCACCGAGTAGCCCGGCCGGCCG
>NZ_MKXB01000187.1 GCF_001865245.1 Streptomyces sp. CC53
GCCCGGCGACCTGGCGGCGGCGGACGCGCAGGCGGCGCGCGCGCTGCGCCGCGCGGAGGCCGCGCACACCGGCCTGGTGCGGCACCGGACAGGCGGGTTCGCGGCGCTGGTCGACGCGGAGGAGGCGGCCGCGCACGCCCGGGCGCTGCTGGCGCCGCTGGCCCAGGCGCCGGCGCTGCCGGAGACCCTGCGGGTGTGGCTGTCGCTGCACGGCAGCTGGGACCGCACGGCGGCGGCGCTCGGGGTGCACCGCAACACGGTGCGGCAGCGGATCGCCCGGTGCGCGGCACTGCTGGACGCGGACCTGGACGACCCGGAGACCCGGATGGAGCTGTGGTTCGCGCTGCGGTGGGGGTGACGCCGTGGCCTGTGCACCGCTGCGTGGCCGGGCGCGGACCCGGGAGCCGCGGGGCCCGAGCGCAGCCGGTGCGGAGCCCTGCGGTGACGGTGCGCGGGGCGGGAGGCGCCCGCTGCGGGGCGGACACGGACGCGGGCAGCGCCGGGCGCGGACGCGACCACAACCCGCGCCGACGCGGTGCGCTCGGGCGCGGGCACGGGACGGGGCGCACGCGGGCGACGGAGCGCTACCCGATGCCCCGCCTCCACATGCGACGCCCCGGCTCGTCCACTGCACCCGCGCCGTTCTCCCAAGCCTCTCGCCCGCGCCGCGACCAGCAGGCGGTCCCTGCTGCGTGACGGCCGGGCGAGTGGGCGAGGACCCCGGGGCGCTACGTGGGAACGGCCGGGGCGAGCCCGGGGGCGGACAGCCGTGCCCCTCTGCTCTCCGCGATACGGTGCACGTCACGCAACGACTCGGCCATGCGCGCGACGACGTAACGGAGTTGCTCGGAGGTGGCCGTGCGGTCGCTCAGCAGCTCCGCCACGTGGTCGAGCAGCTCGGCGGCCATGCCGAGCTGGACGCTCTCGATGCTGTCGGCGACCTTGGACACGTAGCCCCTGCCGTCACCGATCAGGTAGCAGGGCTTGCCCCCGGGACCGGTCCAGGGAAGCAGCCGGGCCGCCTCGACGGTGTGGCGGGTCACGGCGTGACCTCGATTCCGTGGATGAGGCGGGGGCCGATGTCGATGCCGTGCACGGCGAGCCAGAGCGTCCTGCGCCGCGCCCGCCTGTGCCGCTCCTCCGCCCGGCTGCGCTCGTGCGCCGGCAGGCAGGGGCGCACCAGGGCGGTGGCCTCGTACACGTGGTACGGCTCAGGGGCATGGCCGGGTCGCGGCGGGAGCGCGCCGGACTGCCGGGGGCGGTTCCGCCGCGGGGCCGGAAGCGGTGCGCGGTGGCCCGCGGGCGGTGGGGGCCACAGGAGCCGCAGCAGCGGCTCGATCAGTCGGGCGATGCAGTGCAGCACGTCGTCAACTCCTGGTCAGTCAAGGGCCATGCCCCCGGGCCGTCACGTCGGCCGCGAGGGCTTCGCGTGTGCGCTCCGACGGGCCCATCCGCCCGCCGGAACTCCACTCTGTAGCGATTCCCTCACAGCGTGAGACCGGCAGGGCTACCCTGACCAGGGGGTTCGAGGTGACAGAGCTTCCGTCGCAGAAGGGTTGACGATGACGAACGTCTACGGGGAGTGGCTCAAGGCCCAGCGGGAGGCCTCCGGTCTCACCCAGCAGGAACTGGCCGACCTCGCGATCATGACCCGCTCGCACATCGCCCACATCGAGGCGGGCCGCAGGACCCCCTCAACTGAGGATGCACGACGACTGGACGGGGCACTGGGCACGGGCGATGTCCTGCAGAGCTTCCTGCCGAAGCAGGACGTGGCGGTCGCGGACTACTTCGAGGCGGCGCTGACGCTTGAGCAGCAGGCGACGGTGATCCGCGAGTTCGCCCTGTCGTTCGTCCCAGGCATCCTCCAGACAGAAAGGTACGCGCGTGCGGTTCTGAGCACCTCGTACCCCCCTGTGAGTGAAGACGAATGTGACCGGCTCGTCGTCACACGCCTGCAGCGTGCGCAGGTGCTGGTCAATCCGGTGACACCGGTGGTGTGGGCCCTGATCGATGAGGCGGTGCTGCGACGGGTCGTGGGCAGTGAGAAGGTCATGGCAGAGCAGATCACGCACATGGTCCGGCTGGTGGAGTCGGGGCGTGTACGGGTGCATGTGCTGCCGTTCGGCGTCGGCGCCTACCAGCTGCTTCAAGGCATGTTGAGTCTGATGTGGTTCGAGGACCAGCCGCCTCTCGCCTACTCGGAGGGGAACAGCGTGGGCACCGTCCATGACTCCCCCGCGCTGGTCACCCGGCTGCAAGGTGCCTACGATCTCGCACTGAGCGACGCGCTTCCGCTACGGGAATCGCTCGCCCTCCTGAGGGCAACGGCAAAGGACTACGCAGATCGTGACTGACCACAGCATTCCTGACAGTTCCGCGCTGCAGGGCTGGCGCAAGTCGTCATACAGCGGCCCCGAGGGCGGCAGTTGCGTCGAAGTGCTGGACGGCTACCCTTCCGGCGTCCCGGTCCGCGATTCCAAGACCCCGCACGCTCCCGCACTCGTGCTTTCTGCAGGCGAATGGGCACGCTTCATCAGTGCCGTCAAAGCGAACTCCCTTCTGCGCTAGGCACTTCGCGGAAACCGCACAGTGTCACCATCCGGCAAGCAGGACGAAGACGTAGTCCTCTTGCTCGGAGGCGTCCATCGTGCCGCGGAGGATGTCCGCGGCGGCGAACAGATGCCGCTCCAGCTGCGCGAGCGTGAGCTTGGCCACGTCACCGTCTTCCCAGACCCGATACGACGAGGGAACCCTACGGCGACTCGGGGCCGAGGGCATAACCGCAGTCCCGACCGGTCGCTTTCCGTCAGTACGCGGTGATCCTCAGGCCCTTCTCGACGAACACGTACACATCTGTGTACGGGTCGCGCTGGTCCTTCGGCCGGTGTTCGGGATGCTGGGCGTTGATCTTCTGGGCCCACTTCTTCGCCTGGGCGAAGCTGCCTTCGGGGAGCTCGTCCGACCGCATGTGCTTGAGTTTCTCGGGGCTGCCGTCGAAGGGCAGCTGTCGCACCGCCTCACCGCAGACGCCCCCGAAGGTGCCGTGCACCGGCTTGTGGTGGAGCAGCCGCCAGAGCTCGAAGCAGGGGTGAGAGAAAGCGACCTCCACCCCCGCCTCGTCGGCGAGCCTCAGAGCCGCCGGGATCTGCTGGTGTTCGTCGCGGTCGAAGAGGCACCAGACCTCCGGCCAGAGCTTCTCGTCCAGCTTCGCCTTCTTCGCCGCCCGTGTCTCCTCCCGCAGCAGCCGTGCGGCGGCCTCGACCAGCGTGATGGGCTTGCGCTGCGACCCCGGGGCGGACGGGTTGGCGATCCGCACCTCGACACCGGTCTCGGCGGGCTTGCCGCGCACGATCTCGATGTACTGCGGCTCGGGCACCCGGCCCTCGGTGAAGACGTGGACGATCTTGTAACGCCGCTGTCCCCTCTTCGCGGGCCCCAGCGCGTCCTTCCCCCTCGTACGTGCCATCAGATGCCGCTCCGCTCCGCCCCGGACTCACGTTCCCGCTCGTTCTCCGCCAGCAGCCGCCGGGCGATCTGGCCCTCCAGCAGCGAGGGAACCGCCCCGAAGGCGCCGGCCAGATAGGACTTCATCAAGTCCTCGTCCTCCCCCGGAGAGGCAGCGGTCAGCGGGTACAGCTCGGTCGCCCCGTCCCCGTCCTTCTCGGTGAGCCACACCTGGGCGGGCTCCAGCAGCCGCCCCCCGCTCGGCGTGGTGAGCACGGAGGGATCATGCGAGGTGAAGACGAGCTGCGCACCCCTGGCGTTGGCCTCGGGGTCGTGGAACAGGCGGATGACCTCGGCGGCGAAGCGCGGGTGCAGGCTGGCGTCGAGCTCGTCGACGAGCAGCACCGCTCCCTCGTCCAGCGCCAGCAGCAGCGGGCCGAGTAGGGCGAACCAGGAACGGGTGCCGTAGGACTCTTGCGCCCAGTCGAGGGGAACGTCGCCCGTGGCGGACCGGTGGGTGAGCCGGACCTCCAGCCGCCCCCGGGAGCCCTCTACGGCCTCCGCGCCGGTGATGCCGAGGTCCGCGACCCGCAGCAGCTCGTTGATGCGGCGGGCGCGTTTGCCGGACAGTTCCCGGGTCGTGAACGTCTCCCGCTCCACCCGCTCGACCTCGGGGTTGATCAGCCAGAGGTTCCGGCGGAACCAGTGGAAGAGGGGGGTGAGCTGCGGATGGTTGTCCGTGCCCGCGGTGGAGAGCACCAGGGCGTTCGGCCTGGTGCGGCGCTCCAAGCCGGCGCGGTCCTTCACGCGGGCGCCCGGCCAGTCGTAGGGCTTGGCGCGGGAGGCGTCCCGGTCCAGCCATACCTGGCGGTGGCCCCGCGGGTAGCTGTGCAGCCACTCGGCCTCGACCCGCTCCGGGCCCAGCTCGAAGCCGTACGTCCACCGCACCCCGTCGAGGACGAGGTCCACCTCGTAGAAGCTCGGCTCTGCTCCCGCTGCGCCGTCCAGGGCGAAAGGAGTCCGGTCCGTACCGTCGTACGCGGCCCAGTGCGCGTAGGAGTTCTGCACCGCGCTGCTCATGTCGGTCATCGCCGCGAGGACGTTCGACTTGCCCGAGGCGTTCGCACCGAAGATGCCGACCAGCGGGAGCACGCCGACCGCGCCCCCCGGCAGCTCGACGCGCCGCGCGGCAGCGCTCGGCTCGTCCTCGGGCACGACGAACGTCAGTTCCTGCTCGTCGCGCAGTGACCGCACATTGGCCGTGCGGAATCTCAGCAGCATGCCGGCCCCTCTCCGCGGCCAGCGTAGTGGCTGGTACCGACAGGAGCCCCGCTCCGGCGTGCGGCCAGGTCCGAGGCGTGCGGAAGGCGTGCCGGACGTCACTATGGACAGAGGTCCAACCGCTGGGTAACTTGACCAGGAGCCCTGAGCAAGCGCTTAGCCATGCCCGTTCGCAGCGACACCACGAGGAGGCGTCCGTGCGCCGTACCGTATTCGACGAGGACCACGAGGCGTTCCGGGAGACCATCCGCGCCTTCATCGAGTCCGAGGTCGTCCCCGTCTACGACGAGTGGTTCGCCGCGGGCCAGGCGCCGCGCGACTTCTACCACAAGCTGGGCGAACTGGGCATCATCGGCATCAACGTGCCGGAGGAGTTCGGCGGCGCGGGCCTGGACACCCACAAGTTCGAGGCCGTCCTGTACGAGGAGACCTCCCGCGCGGGTGTCCAGTTCGGCGGCTCCGGCGTGCACGTGCTGCTGGCCCTCCCGTACATCAAGATGCTCGCCACCGACGACCAGAAGAAGCGCTATCTGCCGAAGTTCGTCACCGGCGAGGAGATGTGGGCGCTGGCGATGACCGAGCCGGGCACCGGCTCCGACGTCGCCGGCATGAAGACCACCGCGAAGCTGTCCGAGGACGGCACGCACTACGTCCTCAACGGCGCCAAGACCTTCATCACCGGCGGCGTCCACGCGGACCGCGTCATCGTCTGCGCCCGCACCTCGGCCCCCACGGCCGAGGACCGCCGCTTCGGCATCTCGCTCTTCGCCGTCGACACGAAGTCCGAGGGCTACTCGATCGGCCGGAAGCTCGACAAGCTGGGCCTGCGCACCTCCGACACCGCCGAGCTGGCGTTCGTCGACGTGAAGGTCCCGGTCGAGGACCTGCTCGGCGAGGAGGGCAAGGGCTTCTACTACCTCGGCCACAACCTGGCCTCGGAGCGCTGGGGCATCGCCTTCGGCGCGTACGCGCAGGCGAAGGCCGCGGTCCGGTTCGCGCAGCAGTACGTGACCGAGCGCACCGTCTTCGGCAAGCCGGTGGCGCACTTCCAGAACACCAAGTTCGAGCTGGCCGCCTGCCAGGCCGAGGTGGACGCCGCCGAGGCGGTCGCCGACCGCGCCCTGGAGGCCCTCGACGCCGGTGAGCTGACCCCCGCCGAGGCCGCGTCCGCGAAGCTGTTCTGCACCGAGGTCGCCCACCGCGTCATCGACCGCTGCCTCCAGCTGCACGGCGGCTACGGCTACATGAACGAGTACCCGATCGCCCGCCTGTACGCGGACAACCGCGTGAACCGCATCTACGGCGGCACCAGCGAGATCATGAAGTCGATCATCGCCAAGTCGATGGGCCTGTAAGCACGGGATGAGCCAGGCACTCGACGCCCTCCTCGATCTGCTCGACCTGGAGCGGATCGAGGAGAACATCTTCCGGGGCAGGTCGCGGTCCGCGATCGTGCCCCGGGTGTTCGGCGGCCAGGTCGCGGCCCAGGCGCTGGTCGCGGCCGGCCGCACGGTGCCCGAGGACCGGACGGCCCACTCCCTGCACGCGTACTTCCTGCGCATGAGCGACCCGGGCGCCCCCATCGTCTACACCGTGGACCGCATCCGCGACGGCCGCTCCTTCACCACGCGCCGGGTCGTGGCGGTGCAGCACGGGCAGCCGATCTTCCACCTGTCGGCGTCGTTCCAGACGTACGAGGACGGGCTCGACCACCAGGCGGAGATGCCGCCCGCGCCCGACCCGGAGAGCCTCCCCGCCGCGGAGGACGTCCTTCCCGGCTACCGCCACCTCTTCGCCCATCCCGGCATCGCCGACCGGATGCTGGAGGCCCGCGCCGCGGTCGACCTGCGCTACGTGCAGGAGCCCCCGTGGGCGACGGCGGGCGCGCCGCGGGCACCCCGCTCCCAGGTGTGGTTCCGCACCAACGGCAAGCTCGCGGACGACCCCCTGCTGCACATCTGCCTGGCGACGTACGTCTCCGACATGACGCTGCTCGACTCGGTGCTGCTCGCGCACGGCCGGGGCGGCTGGGCGGTCGGCGACGTGGTGGGCGCGTCCCTGGACCACGCCATGTGGTTCCACCGCCCGTTCCGGGCGGACGAGTGGCTGCTGTACGACCAGGAGTCGCCGTCGTCGTCCGGCGGCCGGGGCCTGGGCCAGGCCCGCATCTACACGCGCGACGGCCGGCT
>NZ_MKXB01000188.1 GCF_001865245.1 Streptomyces sp. CC53
GTCCCCGGTGGGCGGTGCGGTGAGAAACCGGGAGGCTGGGGTGGGGTTCCCGGCGGCTGCCGCGGGCCTGTCGGCAGTCGGTGGGTGCGGAGGTGGGCATGGCGGGACCGGATCGGCCGGTCGTTCTCGTGACCGGGGCGTCGTCGGGCATCGGTGAGGCGGTCGCCGACCGGTTCGCCGCCGACGGTGTGGGGCGCTGGAGGATGCTGCTGTCCGGCCGCAGCGAGGAGCGGCTCGACGCGGTGGCGCTGCGGACCGGGGGCGGGGCGCTGGTGGCGGACCTGGGTGAGCCGGGTGGCGTGGAACGTCTGGCGGACGGGGCCCTGGAGCGTACGGGGCGGGTCGATGTGCTGGTCGCGTCGGCGGGCATCGGCTGGGCCGGGCCGTTCGTGGACATGCCCGCGGCGGCGGTGGAGCGGGTGGTGGCGGTCAACCTGACGTCGGTCGTGCAGTTGGTGCGGCTGCTGCTGCCGGGGATGGTGGCCCGGGGGGTGGGGCGCGTGGTGCTGATCGGCTCGATGGCCGGATGTGTCGGGGTGGCCAACGAGGCCGTGTACGCGGCGACGAAGGGCGGACTGGTGGCGTTCGCGGACAGCCTGCGCTACGAGCTGGCGGGTACGCGGGTGCGGGTCGCGACGATCCTGCCGGGTGCCGTGGACACACCGTTCTTCGCGCACCGGGGCGCTCCCTACCACCGGGCGTGGCCGCGGCCGGTGCCGGTGGACCGCGTCGCGGAGGCGGTGTGGCAGGCAGCGGTGCGGGGCCGTGAGGAAACCTTCCTGCCACGCTGGTTGGCGGGCCCGGCACGGCTTCGCGGGGCGGCGCCGGGGGTCTTCCGGGCCATGGCCAGGCGGTTCGGCTGAGCGACCGGCCACCGAAGCGACGGCTGACCCGCGCCCGGGCGGGAACCGGCGGTGGGCCCCCCGCGCGCGGGTGAGCGGTGCCGCCTCAGGGGGGGCGGGCGGCAGGGGACGGACCGGGCGCGGGTCGCCGCGGCTGCGTCCTGGCCGTCGCTGCTGGTCCGCTGGGGCAGGGGCGGCGCTGCGGCGCCGGACGGCGGGAGGACGTCACGCGCGATGGGGGCCGCGACGACCGGGCACGCGCTCCCCGGTACCCGGCGCAGGGTGCGGCCCGGACGCGGGCGCCGCTGCGGCGGCAGCTGCAGCGCCGGTGCGTCCTGCGCGGCACGCTCAACCGCCACCCGTCACCTCGGGCGTCCCCCTGCTCAGTGGACGTGGGTGACCGGGGAGGCCCGTGTGCCGCGGCGCCCGCGGCCCGGCCGAGGGACGGGCCGGGCCCCGTCGCTGCCCACGGTCGGCCGGCAACTCCCGGCCCGTGCGGTGCGAGCCTCGGGCGCCGCCGGCCCGGCGTCCCGTCCGTCGCCCGACGGGCGGGCCCGGGCCTTGTCCGGCTGTCCTGCCGCGTCGCCGCGGTCGCTCCTCAGGGGCGGTGGAACGGCATGTGGCCGCGGGTGCACCAGGAGTGCGGGACCGGGTGGGGGCGCCAGGCGCGGTCCCAGTCGGGCCGGTGAGCCCGGTGCACCCGGTGGTGCCCGTCCACGCCGGCGACCGTCCCGTACACCACCGCGCTCAGCACGGCGGTGACGGCGGCGAGTTCCGCAGCGGTGGGTGAACCGTGAACTATCCGTAGCGGGTGGTGCATTGGTCCATCGTGCGTCGGTCGCTCGGCGTGCGCATCCGGTGACGCCGCGGGAGGCGGCCACCCGTCCGGCGGGGCTTTCGGGCGGGGCCGTACGGGTGAGGATCGCGGAGAGGGGTCGAAGGTCCCCGCGGCGCCGGTGGCCAGGGGCGGGCACGCGACCGGGCCCGTCGCGAGGAGGCCCGGCGGTGACGGGACGGAGCCGCCTCGACGCGCGCGGTTGCGACGGCTCGCCGATCCTTTGAGTGAACGCGAGCAACACGCGACGAAAGGGCTCGACGTCATGGCCACGTTGTGCAGACCCGCGGTGTCCGTCCCCGAGCATGTGATCACCATGGAGGAGACGCTCGACCTGGCGCGGACCATCCACGCGGACCACCCCCAGCTTCCGCTCGCCCTTCGGCTGATGGAGAACACCGGCGTACGCAAGCGGCACCTCCTGCGTCCCATCGAGGAGACGCTCAAGCACCCCGGCTTCGAGGAGCGCAACGCCGTCTACGAAGCCGAGGCGAAGGCCCGGGTGCCCGCCGTCATACGCCGGGCGCTCGACGACGCGGAGCTGCGCCCCGCCGACATCGACGTGATCATCTACGTGTCGTGCACCGGCTTCATGATGCCGTCGCTCACGGCGTGGTTGATCAACAGCATGGGATTCCGCAGCGACACCCGGCAGGTGCCGATCGCCCAGCTCGGCTGCGCCGCGGGCGGGGCGGCGGTCAACCGGGCACACGACTTCTGCACCGCCTACCCGGACGCCAATGCGCTCATCGTGGCCTGCGAGTTCTGCTCGCTGTGCTACCAGCCGGCGGACCTGGGCGTCGGCAACCTGCTGTCGAACGGGCTGTTCGGCGACGGTCTGGCCGCCGCGGTGATGCGCGGCAAGGGCGGTACGGGCGTGGCGCTGGAGCGCAACGGCTCGTACCTGGTTCCGGAGACGGTCGACTGGATCGCGTACGACGTGAAGTCGACCGGGTTCCACTTCAAGTTGGACAAGCGGGTTCCCGGCACGATGGAGCCGCTGGCCCCGGCGCTCAAGGAACTGGCGGGTCAGCACGGCTGGGACGCCTCCGACCTGGACTTCTACATCATCCACGCCGGAGGACCGCGCATCCTGGACGACCTCAGCAAGTTCCTCGGGGTGCCGCCGGAGGCGTTCCGGTTCAGCCGGGCGACGCTGACCGAGTACGGGAACATCGCGAGCGCCGTCGTCCTGGACGCGCTGCGGCGGCTCTTCGACGAGGGCGGTACACGGGACTCCGCACGCGGGCTGCTCGCCGGCTTCGGGCCGGGCATCACGGCGGAGATGTCGCTCGGCCGGTGGACCACGTCGGGCGCGGACACCGCGCGGACGGCGGGAGCCGGTCGCGGCCTGCCCGAACGGGTCGCCCTCTCGGAGGCGGCCACCGTGGCCCTGACCGGGGACGCGCCGCTGACGGAGGGAACGCACCGTGTGGGATGAGACGGCGACGCAGACCGCCCCGGTACTGCCGCCCGTACGGCACTGGCCCGCACTGGACCTGCACGGGGTCGAGTTCGATCCCGTGCTGGACCGGCTGATGCAGGAAGGGCCGGTGACCCGGATCAAGCTGCCCAACGGCTCCGGCTGGGCGTGGCTGCTGACCCGGTACGACGACGTGCGGATGGTGACGAACGATCCGCGGTTCAGCCGGAAGCTGGTCGTGGACCACGATGTGACGCGGCTGGCGCCGCATTTCATCCCGGTCGACGGGGCGGTGGGGTTCGAGGACCCGCCCGACCACACGCGGCTGCGCCGTGCCGTGGCTCCCGCGTTCACGACGCGCGGGGTGGAGCGGCTCAGGGACCGCGCCCGGGGGATGCTCGACGAGCTGGTGGAGGGGGTGCTGCGGGACGGGCCGCCGGCCGACCTCACGGAACGGCTGCTCGGACCGTTCCCGCTCGCCGTGGTGTGCGAGCTCATGGGTGTGCCCGCCCCCGACCGTCCCCGCATGCACGAGTGGACCAACCTCATCCTGTCGTCCGCGCAGGGCGCCGAGCGCAGCCAGCGGGCGAAGGAGGAGATGTGCGGCTACTTCGCGGAGCTGATGCGCGGGGAGCGTGAGGGCGGCGACGACGACGAGACCGTCGTCGGTCTGCTGTCCACGGCCGTGGCGGCCGGGGAGCTCACCCCGTCGGAGTCGGTGGGGCTGGCGCTGCTGATCCAGATCGGCGGCGAGGCGGTCACCAACAACACGGGCAACATGCTCTTCATCCTGCTGAACCGGCCGGACCTCATGAACCGGCTGCGGGAGGACCCCGGGGTGCGACCCCGGGCCATCGAGGAGCTGCTGCGCTACATCCCGCACCGCAGCGCCGTCGGCCTCTCCCGGATCGCCCTGGAGGACGTGACGGTCGCGGGGGCCCGGATCCGGGCGGGTGAGGCCGTCTACGTGTCGTACCTGGCGGCCAACCGGGACCCGGACGTCTTCCCGCAGCCGGACCGGATCGACTTCGACCGGGCGCCGAACCCGCATGTGGCGTTCGGATACGGGCCGCACTTCTGCGTCGGGGCGATGCTGGCCCGGCTGGAGTCGGAGCTGCTCGTGGACGCCCTTGCGGAGCGCTTCCCCGGGATCCGGCTCGCGGTGCCGGCGCGGGAGGTGCGGTTCCGCAAGGGTGCGCTGATCCGCGGACCGGAGTCCATGCCGGTGGTGTGGTCGTGACGGCGCACGCTTCGGAGGGGCTGCTGGTGCCGATGGGGCACGGGCGGACGTTGAAGGCGCCCGCGCACCAGGTGACGTTCAAGGTCACGGGTGAGCACGCGCGTGCGGCGTCCAGCTTCGAGGTGGTGGTGCCGCCGGGCTTCGATGTCGGGGCGCACGTGCACACCAAGAGCGAGGAGCTCTTCTACGTCCTGGACGGCGAGCTGGAGGTGCTGGCCTTCGAGCCGCGCGTGCGGACGAAGGACGACTGGCGCCACTGGGAGTCACCGACGGGGCTGCGCACGGTGCAGGCGACGCGGGGCACGGTGATCGTGGTGCCGCCGGGCTGCCCCCACGCGTTCGCGAACCGTTCCGGCGAGCCGGCCACGATGTTCTTCCAGGCGTCCCCTCCCCCGGACCACGAGCGCTACTTCGAGGAGCTGCTGGAGATCCTGGAGTCGGGCGGGCCCCCGGACCATGCGGCGATCGCCGCCCTGCGGGCCCGGTACGACATCGAGCAGCTGACGCCGATGCGGCACGCGGCGCCCGTCGTGTGACGGCGGGTACGGAACGCCGTGGGCGGGGCGGTCGCCCCGCGGGCCCCGGACGCGGTGCTGCGTCCGGGGCCCGCGGCTGTGCCTCTCAGGTCAGGGCGTGCGGCTCCCGCGCCCGCCGAAGGAACGCGACGATCCGGCGCGACGCTCACCCGTGGCCGCCATGGCGGCGCCGAGCAGCAGGGCGACGGCACCGACGATGACGTTGTTCCACACGGTGCGGGTCGTGTCGACGTTGCCGGCGACGACCCACGGCGCGACGATCGTGAAGGCGCCGATGGCCACGGCGCACCAGGCCATGGCGTGGGTCCGCTCGTACGCGGATCCGAAGCCGCCCATGCACGCGGCGTAGGCGATGCCGAGGATCAGGTTGGTCACGGCCAGCGTCGTGAGCCCGCTGAAGCCCGCGATCCACGGCGAAGCGGCCAGGTACACACCGGTGATCAGGGCCAGGGCCTCGACGGCCTGGGCACGCGGGGTGGTCGTGGCCTGCTCGAACCGGGCGCGCATCTCGGCGAGGTCAGGGTGTTGCTCGATGGTCGGGTGGGTGGTCATTGCGGGCCCGCCTCCTGTAGAAGCCTTTATCTGCCCTTTACGACCATCTAACTCCTACTACTCCATTCGGGTCAAATGGATCTTCGATGGACATAACGGACGCGCTGTCGACGGGGCTCGGCGCGACCGACAGGACACCTTGCACCGCGGCCACCCCCCGCACGCAGGACGCCGGACGACACCTCTGCGGCAGAGCGTCGTTGATCAGCCTCGGGGGAAGCCGCGCGTCCCCGAGGACCGGCCGCCCGGAGCGCCTGACCGGCGCGACGACCGGAACGGGGGCCGCGCAGGCCCCCCTGCGCCCGCACCATCCGCCGACCACGCCGCCCACGAGGAGCCCGCCCATGACCCTCCGCACGACCGCACTGGCCGCCATCAGCCTGCTCACGGGCGCAGCCGCGGCCACCGCTGCGGCACCGGCGTACGCCGCACCCGCCGAGTCGGGCGACACCGTCGCGCTGGTACAGAAGGACATGGTCACGCCGTGGTCGGTCGTCGACTTCGCCCTCGATGGCCTCAGCGAGAACGATTAGGAGCGATACGAGCATGTTGCCGCCACATTTCGGACGTGTTGCAGTTCACTCACCGCAGCATTCTGCTCATGGTGCACCGTTGAACATCACTCGGCGACCGCATGTTGACCAGGAGTGACAGGACGTCACCACTGAGAAGTGGAGCAGCAACCGTCGACTTCGCGTCACTGTTTGAATAACAGACCAAACTGAAAAGCTCCGCTGAATGTGCGTCAACAGCCGGGGCCCGGCAGGCTGTGCTCCGTACCCGCCGGAGTCCGGATGGACCCGGCGGTACTCCAATGAAGTTCACGAAGTTCAACGAACAGGGAGATGGCACACATGTGGACCCCGCTGAAACGCGCCGCCGTATGCGGAGCGGCCCTCGCCGCCATGGGCACCATGACACCCGCGGCAGTCGCGACGGCCCAGGCCGCCGGGTCGGCCGGGGTCGCCCGGGCCGCGGAGGCGGAGACCCGGCTGTACGCACCGAGCGCCGTCGTCCTCACTGTGGCGAAGGGGGAGAACGCCACGCACTCGACTCCGCTGCGCGCGGTCACCCTCACCTGCGTCCCCTCGCCGGGCGGAACGCACCCGGCGGCGCAGGACGCCTGCGCCACGCTCTGGGACGTGCAGGGTGAGTTCAGTGCCCTGCAGGGCGACGAGCAGCGCGCCTGCATCAAGATCTACGACCCCGTCGTCGTCACCGCTCAGGGCGTCTGGGAAGGCCGGCGCGTCGACTTCGAGCGGACGTACGGCAACTCGTGCGAACTCGGCGTCGAAGGCACCAGCGTCTTCTCCTTCTGAGACGCGCCGAGACGCGCCGAGAGGCGCGACCTCACCGGACGGCGCCCGCGTCGTGCCCAGCGGCGGCAGCCTCCCCCTGCCCCCGGCACGGCGCGGGCGCCGCGGCATGCCGGGGCCGGGAACGGTGCTCCGCCGGTCCTCAGTGGGGACTGCGGCGCCAACCGGGCGGGCTCCTGAATGCCTGCGGCAGTCGGTCCGGCCCGGTGGCCGCGGCCGGCAGACGGCGGCGGAGCGCCCCGTTCAGCGCGGGGTGTCCGCGGTGGCCGGGCTGCGCGCCGGGGTGGAGACGGCCCCGGGAGCGGGCGGGTCCGGTCGGGAGAAGCGGTGCAGGTAGCGGACCTTGATGCAGAGCGACCAGGGATCGATCGGCTTCACCAGCAGGTCCGCGGCTCCCAGGCGCATCGCCGTACGGGACAGCTGGGTGTCGACGCCCATGCCGGTCACGAGGATGACGGGGATACGCCGGGTCTGTTCGAGCCGCTGCATGTAGCGCAGCACGTCGAGTCCGCTGACGCCGGGCATGACCACGTCCAGGACGGTCACGGCGATGCCTCCGCGGAGCACCGCCTTCAGGGCGGCGTCGCCGCTGGTGGCCGACTCCAGCGGGTAGCCGAGCGGGGAAAGGGCGCTGTGCAGGGCGAACAGGTTGTCCTCGTGGTCGTCGACCAGCAGGACCTTCTCCGCGGCGGACATGTCCTCACCTCCGCTCCGTGGAGGCGTGCGGTCGGCGCGTGCCCCCATCCCCTCCAGGATGCTCCTGCTCCGGCGATGTCGGCAGATGCACGGCGAAAGGGGCCGCCGTGGGGCCCGAAGACGCCGCTCACGCCTCCGGAAGGGCGACGACCCCCTGGCGGCAGGGGAGCCAGGCCCCTGAACGTCTCTCACGGTTGCGCGGAACGGGTGCGCCCGGCGCGGCGGGAGCCGGCCGGGCGCGGTGGGTGGTTCGGTGGTCCAGGCCTGGGCGCCCGCACCGTAGCGAGCCGGCCCGCCCAGGTCAGCGGGGTGCGAGGAGCAGTCGTGACTCCTTCTCGTGCTCCCCGGACACCGACTGGAGGGAGCGGATCTCGAAGAGCCGCTCCATGGCCTTCTCCACCTCCGCCACAGCATGGTGGTCACCTGTGAGCAGTGCCTCGACCGGGGTGGAGAGCGGCGGGGGGCCGGGTTCCTCCGCGGCCGGGCGCGGAGTCGAACTGTCGAAGGTCGCCATCCACACGGTCGGCTCACGCCCCGCCGCCGGCCGCGGCGACGGGGCGACGTCCTCGCACCCGGCGAACACGTGGTCGAGCGCGTCGAAGACGGCCACGGCGTCCGTACGACCGCACTCACTGAGCTGGATCGTGACGTCGCAGTGGGCGGGGTGCTCCGGGGCGGTGCGCCCCGAGGCGGGGTCGGTGCGGTCGCTCTGCATGCGGTTCTCCACGTCTGGTTGCCTCCACGTCTCTGACGGCCTCGGTCTGCCGTACGTACGTCCCCATCGCGCCACGGAAGCGGCCCGCCTGCCACTCCGGACGGGACCCGGAGCGTTTGGGCCGGCCGCTGCCCGGTACGGGATGAGGAGCACGGGGGCCGCACGGCAGCGGTAGCCGACAGGAGGTACACGATGCCCGCAGGATCGAGTTCCAAGCGTGAGCGCCAGTACGAGCACATCAAGGAAGGCGCCGTAGAACGGGGCGAGAGCGAGAAGCGCGCCAAGGAGATCGCCGCCCGTACGGTGAACAAGGAGCGGGCCCGCGGCGGGGAGTCGAAGACGTCGTCCAAGAGCTCCCGGAAGGGGGCGTCGCCCTCGGAGCGGGGCGGGCGGCGTTCGAGTGGAGGCTCCGGCGGCCCGGCCTACGACGAGCTGTACGAGGAGGCGAAGCGGCGGGACGTGCACGGCCGCTCGTCGATGAACAAGGCGGAGCTGCGGCGCGAGCTGGGCAAGGGCTGACTTCGGAGCGCGGCCGACGGGGACGCCGGGGCGCCGTTCAGCGACCGGCCCGCGGGGCGGAACCGAACGGGCTCTCCTCCAGCCGGGCGAGGAGGTCCGCCGGGTCGGCGTACACGGCCCGGGCCCCCGCGGTGGTGAGGTCCGCCTCGGGAATGCCCCCGCACAGCAGACCCACGCAGGTGACCCCGGCGCGGGTGCCGGCCTTCATGTCCCAGACGGTGTCCCCGACGAAGACGGCACTGTCGGACGGTGCTCCTGCACCGTCGAGGGCGCGCCGCACCGGGTCCGGAGCGGGTTTGCCGTGTTCGACGTCGTCTGCGCTCGCCGTGGCGGTGATCGCGGCGTCTGCGTCGATCGCCCGGCGAAGCGCCGACAGCTCCGCTCCTCCGGCGGAGGTGGCCAGCACGACCGCCCAGCCCCGGTCGGCCAGGGTCCTCAGCAGTCGGCCCGCTCCGCGGAAGGCCGGGAGGCGGTCGAAGTACGTCCCGTAGAGGGTGGTGTGCGCGGCGCTCAGCCCGGAGTCGCCCGCACGGTCCCGCCCCGGATCCAGGAGGTGTTCGATCAGATCTGCGGAGCCGAGGCCGACGGCCCGGTGCACGGCGTGCATGGGCACGTCGTGGCCGGCTTGCCGGAAGGCCTCCCACCAGGTGGTGACATGGAGGTGGTTGGTGTCGACGAGCGTTCCGTCCACATCGAAGATCGCCGCGCGGGGCATACCGCTCCGACCGCCTTCCTCGTTCTCGTACGGGCTGCTCACAGCTGTGCGGTACGAGCATGGGGTGCGGGCCCCGGGTGCGGGCGCACCGCCGGTGCGACACCCGGGAGCTTCCTTCCGGTGCCGTAGCGGCGCCGCGCCGCGTGCGGGTCGCGGCCGACGGCGGTGCAGACGGGCCGCGGCAGGTGCGGAGGGATGCGAAGGACACGGAAGAACTGCAGGAGGCCGCCATGCCGGACGGGGACGGAACGATTCGGGGACGGCACGAGACACCGGAGGAGCGCGCGGACCGGCGGTGGGGTGAACTGCTGCAGGAGATCCGCGTCGCCCAGACGGGCGTGCAGATCCTCTTCGGCTTCCTGCTGACAGTGGTGTTCACGTCGCGGTTCACGGACCTGTCCCGTGGGGACAAGGTCCTGTACGTCACGACCGTGGTGCTCGCGGCGACCGCCTCGGGGGCGCTGATAGGACCGGTGGCGTTCCACCGCATCGTCTCGGGGCGGCGGATCAAGCCGCAGACGGTCGAATGGGCGTCCCGGCTGACGTTCGTCGGGCTGCTGCTCCTGCTGCTGACGATGGTCTCGGCTCTGCTGCTGGTGCTTCGCGTGGCGACGCACGACCCGTACGTGCCGTGGCTGGTCGCGGGGGTCACGGCGTGGTATCTGGTGAGCTGGTTCGTGCTGCCGCTGTGGGCGCGGCGCCGCTACACGATGCGGGAGTGAGGGGAGCCCTCTGCGAGGACCCGGTCGACGGTGTCCGCCTGGGCGGCGGGCTTGTCCGGGCGGTGGCGCAGGACGCGGGCGAAGCGCAGGGTGATCCCCGCCGGATAGCGGGGGGAGCGCTGGACCCCGTCGTAGGCGATCTCGACGACGAGTTCGGGGCGCACGTGGACGGTCGTGCCGTCGTCCGTGACGGCGATCTCCCGCAGACGGTCCGTCTGCCAGCGGAGCATGTCGTCGGTGAGGCCCTTGAAGGTCTTGCCGAGCATCACGAACGAGCCGTCGGCTGCCCGGGCGCCCAGGTGGAGGTTGGACAGGAGACCGGTGCGCCGCCCGTGGCCCCATTCGGCGGCCAGGACGACGAGGTCCAGGGTGTGCACCGGTTTCACCTTGAGCCAGGACCTCCCGCGGCGGCCGGCGGTGTAGGCGGCGTCGAGCGCTTTGACGAGGACGCCCTCGTGGCCGCGGTGCAGCGTGTCGGAGAGGAACGCCTCCGCCTGCGCGCGCTGGGCCGGCTCGGCCGGATCGGTGACGAGGGTGCGGCGCACGCGCATGGGCTCGGGCACCAGGTGGCTGAGCACGGTGTGCCGCTCGTGACCGGGCAGGTCGAGGAGTACCGCTCCGCCTGACGCCAGTACGTCGAAGAAGACCGGTGACACGGGTCGCGCGGCCGCGGCGGCCGCCACGTCGGCACGGGAGCCCACGCGGGAGGCGATCTCCTGGAACGGCAGGGGGCGACCCGCCGGGTCCAGTGCGATGACCTCACCGTCCAGGATGAAGTCGTCCCCGGGCAGCCCGCGGGTCGCCGCGTCGACCTCCGGGAGGCGGTCGGTGATCTCGTCGAGGGAGCGGGTGTAGATCCGGACGTCGTCACCGCTCCGGTGCACCTGGATCCGGATGCCGTCGAGTTTCTCCTCCACGGCGCAGGGCCCTACGGCGGCGAGGGCGTCGGCGACGCTCTTGGCGGTGTGGGCCAGCATCGGCTGCACGGGACTGCCGACGCGCAGCCGGAACCGGTCCACCGCCGCGGGTCCCTCGCTCAGGAGGGCCTGGGCGACCCTCGGCAAGGACCCGTCGAGCATGACGGCGCGGCGCACGTCGGCTGCGGGCGCGCCCGCAGCCGCGGCGACGCCTTCGAGGGCGATCGCGTCGAGGGCGCCCTGCCGGATCTCACCGGTGAGGAGCCTCGTGAGGAACAGCTGCTCGGGTGCGGTGGCGGCGCCCATGAGGTCCCGCAGGATGCCCTGCCGTTCCGCTCGGGAGCCCGGCCCGGTGGCGAGGGCGACCGCGGTGAGGGCCGCGTCGGTGTCGGCGACGGTGAGGGTGGCGTGGCCGGCAGGTGGGACCTCCTGACGGAGGGTGCTCCACCCGACGCCGATGCGGCCCTGCGGGAGACGGCCGGCCAGGTAGGCGATGACGAGGGGGGCTTCGGCCGGGTCGGTCGCCGCGAACAGCTCGGCCAGGACGGCGGTCTTGCGCGAGCGCGCGGAAGCGGCGGCCACCTCCTGGGACACGTCGGCGAGTCGAGCGAGCAACATGCGCCCATGCTGCCCGGGTCGCCGGCGGGACGCACCCCGGGCCGCTCCTTCGTCCGCGTCCCGTTTCGGTGCCCGCCCCGCCCTCAGTGCACCTGCGGCCCCGGGGCGCGGCTCCGTCTCCGTCCCCTATGGGGCGTGCGTCCCGGCAGACCGAGGCGCCACCGGGCGGCCCGGGCCCCGGCAAGGCCCCGCTGCGGCGGACGAAGCCCTACCAGTCACAAGGTCACCCGCGAAGTCACGACGGACCCGGGCTCCGGCGGACGCGGGCCCCAGCAGGCCCAAGCCCCGTGGCCGCACTTTCCGTCCGGCGCGAGCCCCGGGGGCGCACGCCCCGACGGCAAGCCTCCGGCGCAAGCACCGCCCCCGCAGCGTCCGGCCGACACACACCCCGGCAGGCGCGGGCCCCAGCGGTCGCGCGCCCTGGCGGTCACCGTGCCGGAGGTCGTCAGGGCCGGCACCTCCGGGGCGAAAGGACACGGGACGCGGCCGGCGGCACACGTGCCGCCGCGTGCCCTCAGTGGAGGTGAGTCGGCGGGGCGGAGCCCCGACGGGCGCGGCACCCGGTGGCACGGTGCCGCCGGGTGTGCCGAGCCGGTCTCACGGCTCGGTGCCGCCGCCGCGTTCCTGCGGAGCCTGTCCCTGTCGCCTCCCGTACGCCACAAGCCGACTGCGGGGCGCACCGCGGCGCTCACCGCCTTCGCAGTCGGCGCGTCGCCGGCCGGTACGTCGCAGGTCTCCCTTCTTTCACCCGACTCCCCTACTCTGCCGTCGATTTCGCACCGGTCGACGGGAAGCAGGGGATCTCATGAGAGTGCTGTCGCGTGCTGCCTGCTCCACCGTTGCCGCCGTCACGGCCGGCGCCCTGGTGTTGGGGCCGGCGCCGGCCGGTGCCGTGGACGCCGGGCAGACGTCGTACGCGACGTCGACGTGGGTCGGGGTCCACAACGCCTACGAGAAGGACAAGTTCAGGTACTTCGCCGACGCCCTGGACTCGGGCGCAGGGATGCTGGAGCTGGATGTGTGGACCAACGCGTTCGGCAGGTCCTGGCGGGTTTCCCACAGCAATCCCTTCGGCAACGACAACAACTGCGAGAACGCCTCCCACTCCGGCGAGTTGCGCAGCAAGCCGCGCAACCGGGATCTCGGCGGGTGCCTGGCTGACATCCGGGCGTGGCACGACGCCCACCCGGGGCACCGCCCCGTGCTGCTGAAGATCGAACTGAAGGACGGGTTCCAGGGCCGTCACGGGCGCGGGCCCGCCGCTCTGGACGCTCTGCTGACGCAGCGGCTGGGAGACGCCCTCTTCCGACCCGCCGACCTCGTGCGGGGGCACGCGGACCTGGACACGGCGGTGCGCACGGACGGCTGGCCGGCGCGCTCCGCGATGGCCGGCAAGTTCGTCGTCGAGCTGATCCCGGGCACGGTGGAGGAGGGTAATCCCGCGGACACCCTGTGGACGGACCGTGAGTACGCCGAGCACCTGCGGGCTCTGGCCGCTCAGGGGAGGCTGCCGGAGGCGGCCGCGTTCCCCGCGGTCCACGGAGCCCAGTCGGGCGATCCGCGGGAGCGGTACGGGGACGCCGGGCTGAGGCCGTGGTTCGTCGTGTTCGACGGGGATGCCTCCGTCTTCACGGGCGGGACCATCGACACCGCCTGGTACGCACGGCGCAGCTACCTCGTCGTCACGACCGACGCGCACCGGGTGGCACCGGCGATCGACGGCGTCCGCCCGACGGAGGCCGAGGCGCTCGGCCGGGTGGAACTGCTCGCGGGCCGGCACTCCAGCGTCGTGTCCGCCGACTGGTTCCCGCTGCCCGACGTGCTGGCCGCCGTCGTGCCCCGAGGCTCCGTGTGAAGTCCTCCCTGACCTCTCGTCACGTGGGGCTCGTGCAGGAGACGGGCCGGCGGGCACGGGTGCGCCGCGGCAACAGGGACGAGGCGCGCAGCCGCCCGAGCAGCCCTGGACGCGGCTCGGCCGAGAGGACCGGCGGAGTCGGTCCGGGGCACGTCCGCGGCAGGTCGTCCGGGGGACGCGGGGCCGGGCGGAGAGCGCGGGCGTCCCGCAGTTCCTCCCGCAGCAGGGTGGCGTAGTGGCGGATCTCGTCGGGTTCCGAGGCGTACAGCAGACGCTCGGCCACCTGCCGGGCCGGCCGCTCGGCACGGCCGTGCAGCGGCACAGGACGGATCCGGTCCAGGAAGGCCCGCTCGGAGAGGTCGGCCACCTCATCGGCCAGCAGCGCCGGGGCGAGGAAGGAGGCAAGGACGGCAGCCCGCCTCCAGGGGTCGCGGCTCTCGCCGAGGAGGAGCCCCAGGCGGCGGCTCCGCCAGGTGCGCGGGCGGTCGTCGGCGCCGTCCCGCAGCCGGACCAGCAGTGAGCGCGGCAGTCGGCCGTCGAGGAGCGTCCGGTGGCACGCGGCGGCGGCACGGACATCGTCTCCGAGGTACAGCCAGACGACCGCGCGGTACCGGTTGACGTAGTGGCCGATGGGCGTGAAGTGGCCGGTCCTGGCCAGTTTGACGAAGCGGTCCGGGGTGATTCCCGCGAGGTCGGCGGCCTGGGCGGTGCCGAAGGTGCGGACGCGTTCCCGCAGGCCGTCCGGGAAGTCCGGCTCGGCCCGGAGCCGTTGCACCTCCTCCCAGGGGATCCGTCGGCGCTCGCCGGGCGCGGCGGCCGGGGCCCGCACCAGCCCGAGGTGGACGGCGAGCGCGAACTCGTTGCTGCGCAGCATGAGTTCCTGGGCTGCGCGCGTCGGCGCCAGGGTGTTCATGGTGTCTGCGGTCGTCATTGCGGCCTCCCCCGTCGATTCCCTTACTCTCTGTGACGAAGGTAGCGCCGAGTCGTCGCCCGCCGCTGCGCCTGTGGATAACCCGATCGGGGGCGACTACGGCGTGCGGCGGGGGAAGGGCCGTCGTGCGGCGATCGCCAGGTGTTCGCCGACACGGTTGACCAGCAGGGTCATCTCGTAGGCGACCCGGCCCACGTCCGCATCGGCACCGGTGAGCACGGCCAGGCAGCTGCCTTCGCCGGCGGCGGTCACGAAGAGCAGCGCCCCGTCGAACTCCACCAGGGTCTGCCGCGCACGGCCCACCCCGAAGTGGCGGCCGGAGCCGCGTGCGAGGCTGTGCAGGCCCGAGCAGACGGCCGCGAGGTGCTCGGCGTCCTCCCCCGGCAGTCCGCTGCTAGTCGCGGTGACGAGTCCGTCGTTCGACAGCAGCAGGACATGGCGTATGCGTGCCACGCGACTGGTCAGGTCGTCGAGCAGCCAGTCGAGCTCCTTTTCGAGCGCCATGCTCGTCCCTCCCCGTTCGTCTGTCCCCGTTCCCCGTATCGGCGTAAGCCTTACCCACGGACGAGGGAGGGGCAAGCACCCTCCAGGACACCGCGTCACGGATCCGGTACGCGGTGCAGCCTGCGCCGGCCGGTCAGGGTACCGAGGCGAGGATGCGGGCCGCGTACACGCGCCCGGCGTGTTCGACCAGCCGGATCAGCACGTCCTTGCCGGAGGCGCGGGCACGGGCGTCGCAGAGGACGACCGGAGTGCCCGCGTCGAGGTCGAGGGCCTGCGCCACGTCGTCGGCGGAGTGGTCCGGCGCCTGGGGGAAGCGGTTGACGGCCACCAGGAAGGGGATGGCGCGGTGCTCGAAGTAGTCGACGGCCGGGAAGCAGTCCTGCAGGCGGCGGGTGTCGGCGAGGACGACGGCCCCCAGGGCTCCGCGGGCGAGCTCGTCCCAGAGGAACCAGAAGCGTTCCTGTCCCGGTGTGCCGAAGAGGTAGAGGGACAGGCCGGAGCGGATCGTGATGCGGCCGAAGTCCATGGCGACCGTGGTGGTGGCCTTGCGCTCCACTCCCCCGAGGTCGTCGACCGCTTCGCCGGCCTCGCTGAGCTGTTCCTCGGTGCGCAGGGGGCGGATCTCGCTGACGGCGCCGACGAGGGTGGTCTTGCCGGCTCCGAAGCCGCCGGCGACGAGGATCTTCAGGGACATGCAGTCCGGGTCAGAGGGCTCGGAGGCCATGGATCACTTCTCTCAGCAGGTGTGCGTCGGGGAGCTGTGCGGCGGGGGCGGGGCGGGTGACCCGGACGAGCCCTGCGTCCAGCAGGTCGCCGACGAGCACGCGGACGACGCCGACCGGCAGGTCCGCCTCCGCGGCGAGGTCGGCGACGGAGCGCAGGTCGGTGCGGCAGAGTTCCAGCAAGGCGCCGTGCTCGGGTCCGAGGACGGCGTCGTCCGTCCGGGTCGACGGCGCGTCACCGGCCGGGACGACGAGGGCGATGAGGTCGAGGCGGACGGTGGGTGCGCCGGGCCGGGTCCGGCCGCCCGTGATGGCGTACGGCCGGACGAGGGGCCCCGCGTCGGCGTCGTACCAGCGGCGTGCGGGGCAGGGCGGAACCGGGGGGCCGCCGTGCGACGTGGTCATGAGTCGCCGCCGCCCCGGCCCGCGGTGCGCAGGGCGGCGGGGGCGCGGGGCGGTGTGCGCAGGTGCTCGCCGACCTGCCTGACGAGGCGGGCCATCTCGTAGGCGACGAACCCCAGGTCGGCGGACGCGGAGCTGAGCACGGCGAGGCAGGAGCCCTCCCCCGCGCCCGCGACGAACAAGAACGCGTCGTCCGTTTCCACCAAGGTCTGGCGGACCGCGCCGGCGTCGAAGTGCCGTCCGGTGCCCTTGGCGAGGCTGTGGAAGCCGGAGGCGACGGCCGCGAGGTGCTCGGCGTCGGCCCGTCCCAGGGAGCGGGAACTGCCCACCGGGACGCCGTCGTCGGACAGCACGACGGCGTGGTGCACGTCGTGCAGCCGCGTGACGAAATCGTCCAGCAGCCAGTCGAGTCCGCCGACCGGCCGGGGGGCCGGAGCGGTGAGGTCCTCGTACCCGGTCATCGTGCGTCTCCTTCGCTGCCCCGGGCCGTGAGGGTGCGGGGCCGGGACACGGGGGGCGGGGTGGCGCCCGGGTGGCCGGCCAGGGGGCCGGGGACAGCGCCGCCGCCGCGGGTCCAGCCGTCGCGGTACGCGGTCATGCGCGCCCGCACCTGTTCCGGCGTGCGTTCGACGGTGGTTCCGCCGGTGTCCGGGGTGGAGGGGTCGGTGGGGGCGGGGGCCTCCTGCCGCAGCTGGGGGGCGAGGCTCGCCTGCCGGGTGCGGCGCGGGAGACCGCCCGGTGATGCGGTGGGCGTGCGGTGACCCACGGGACTGCCGGCTGCCTTTCGCGCAGGTGGCGGTGGGGTCTGGTCGGCGGCGCGGGCGGCCTCCCGCGGCTCGGCGGGTGTGTCGGCCTTCCCGGCCGGTTCCGGGCCTTCTTCGTGAGCACCGGTGTCCGACGCGAGGGTGGAGTGCCGCACGGCGGGCGTCGGCCGGAGGGCGGCCGCGGGAGCCGCCGGGATCCCCGCCGGTCGCGGTGCGGAAGCGGGGACGGGACGGTGGGCGTCAGCGGAGCTGTGGGGTGCCCGGGTGCCCGGGATCCCGGGTACGGCGGGGCCGCGCCGCGGCAGCAGGCCGGTGGGCAGGAGCACGACGGCGGTGACGCCCCCGTACGGGGAGGGCCGGAGGTGGACCCTGATGGCGTGGCGGGCGGAGAGCCGGCTGACGACGAAGAGGCCGAGCCGGTCGCTGTCGAAGAGGGCGAGGGCCTCGCAGCCGGCGATCCGCCGGGTGGCGCCGGCCAGTGCCTCGCCGCCCATGCCGAGCCCGCGGTCCTCGATCTCCAGCGCGTAGCCGTTGCCGACCGGCTCCCCGCTGACGCGTACCCGGGTGTGGGGCGGGGAGAACTGTGTGGCGTTCTCGACGAGTTCCGCGAGGAGGTGGGTGAGGTCGGCGACGGCGCCGCCGGACACGGCTGCCGCGGGCAAGGGGCGTACCTCCACGCGCGCGTAGTCCTCGATCTCGGACACCGCGGCACGGACGACGTCGGTGAGGGGTACGGGGGTCCGCCAGGCGCGCCCGGGGGCGGCGCCGGACAGGATGATGAGGTTCTCCGCGTGGCGCCGCATGCGGGTGGTGAGATGGTCGAGGCGGAAGAGGTCGCCGAGTGCGGCGGGGTCGTCGGCGCGGCGTTCCATGCTGTCGAGCAGGGCGAGTTGCCGGTGGACCAGGAGCTGGCTGCGCCGGGCGAGGTTGACGAAGACGCGGGAGATGCCGCCGGCGAGCTCGGCGCGCTCCGCGGCGGCCCCGAGGGCGGCGTGGTGGACGGTGGCGAGGGCCTGCCGGACCTGTCCGATCTCGTCCTGTGCGGGTGGGTCCTGCGGTGCTGCGCCGTCGACGTCGAGGGCCTCGCCGGCGCGGAGCCGGCGCATCGCGTCGGGAAGTTCGCGGTGGGCGATGCCGAGCGCGGAGTCGCGCAGGCCGACCAGGTCCACGACCAGGCGGCGGCCGATGCGCACGGAGATGACGAGCGAGGCGGCGACGGCGCCGAGGCCCAGGAGCACGGCTGCCCCCGCGGGGGTCAGCGCGGCGGAGGCAGCAGAGCGGCCCTGACCGGTCGCGGACCGGCGGACTTCAGCCTGGAGCGCGTCGAGGGCCGCGCTCAGGGAGGTGGCGACGGGTTCCCACGTGGCGGCGGGCACTGCCGCGGCGGCCCGGCGGCCTGCGGCGGCGGCCGTGACAGCGTCCTCTGCCGCCAGCAGCCGGCGGTGGGCGTCGCCGGACGCGAGGCGGCGCCAGGAGGCACGGGCGGGTTCGGGGAGGTCGGCGGCCACCGACCCGAGCAGGGTGCGGCGGGCGGTGGCGGCGCCGGTGAACTCCCGCAAGCGGTGTGCGGGGAGGCTGCCGGTCAGGTGCGCGGTGCTGAGCACGGCGTCCTCGCGGGCCAGGAGTTCGCGTGCGTGGGCGAGGTCCAGTGCCACGCGCGCGTGGGCGCCGTTTCCCTTTCCCGGCAGCGCAGTCAGCGATCCGTGGACGGCCAGACCGGCGGTGACGGCTGCGGTGTAGGTGTCATGAAGGCGTTCCAGCGAAAGGGGAGAACGTTTCTGCGTGTGGTCGCCGGAGAGCGACCCGGCTGCGGTGGCCTGGGCGCGCAGGGCCGGGAGCCCCGCAGTGGCCTCGACGAAGCGGCGTACCCGGTCGGCGGTTTCGGGCGGCACGCCGCCTGCGTCCGCGGTGGTGTACCGGCCGTCCAGGCGGAGCCGGGCGAGGGCGGTGTCGGTGTCGCGGATGCTCCGTCCGAGTGCGTCCGCGCCGGTGGGGCCGGGTGCGGCCATCTGGCGCTGGACGGCGCGGCGTTCGGCTTGGAGGGCGGTGACGGCCGCGGCCACGGGGACGCCCACGCGCTCGTCGGCGAGGTGTGCCGCTCTCAGGGCCGCCACGTCCTGGGCGGTGGTGACGGTGGCGAAGCCCCAGAGGGCCAGCAGGGACACGACGGGCACCATGAGCAGGGAGATGATGCGTGCGCGAAGGGTTCTGGCCGCCTTGCGTCCTGTGGCGTGTTCGCGGTGCGCCCCGGTGCGGGGCGCGTGTCTCCGCCGGCTGTCCGCGAGTGCGGCGTGGGCACGGCGGCCCCGTTGCGGGCGTGGCGTGTGCAGGGCGGCGCCGGAGATACGGGATGTGCTCATGGCCTGTCCTTGGTTCCGGTCGGGGTGGTGGTGTGCGGTGCCGGTGCCGTCACGGCTGCGGCTGGGGGCGCCGACCGGGCGGGTGGTGCTCGCGCGGCCACGGGTCGGTGGCTCCCCGCGGCGGGGGTTCCGGGACAGCGTCCGGCCCGGAGTGCCCGTGCCGGGCGGCGCGGTCACCTACTGGAGGGGACAGGGCGACGAAGGCCGACGTGATGAAGAGGTAGGCGCCGAGGCCGACGGCGAGCGGGAAGATGAACTGCATCGCGGTCGCCCCGGTCAGCGGCTCCGCCGACGGCGACACCTCGACGGTCACCGCTGCCATGCCGGTGTAGTGCATGCTGCTCACCGCGGCGCCCATGACGAGTGATGCTGCGGCCACGGCCGCGGGCGTGCGGATGTTGAGCGCGGCCCACAGGGCGGCGGTGGCCGCCACCACCGCGATCCCGATGGAGAGGGCGACGAGCAGCGGGTCGTAGTGCACGGCGCCGTGGAGCCGGAGCGCGGCCATCCCGAGGTAGTGCATGCTGGCGACGCCGAGCCCGGTGGTGAGCCCGCCGACGGCCAGCGACATCCGGTGGTCGCGGGGGCCCGGTGCCGCCGCACGGGCGGCCGTCCCGGTACGCGCCGCGCCGTCGGGGGGAAGGGCCTCGGCCGGGCGGCCGTGGCTGTGGCCGACGGCGAAGACCCCCGTGCCGACCACGAGGACGGCGACGGCGAGGCTGAGGAGGGTCAGCGGCACGTCGTAGCGGATGTCGGTTCCGACGACGGTGAAGCCCAGCATGGCGATGAAGTGCATCGTCCAGATGCCGGTGCCGATGGCCGAGGCGCCGGTCAGGAGCCAGTTGCGCCGCGCGGCGCCGAAGGAGTCCAGGGCGCGCACGGTGCAGCGCAGCCCGAGGGCGGCGCCCGTACAGGCCATGACGTACGACAGTACGGGGGTCAGCCAGCCGAAGGCGGCGTGGTCCAGGTGTCCCATGAGTCCGGGACGGTAGCCCCGCGGGGAGCGGACGCAGGGCGCACGTTTCGAAAGGCGACGGAAGATGACAGGGAGGGAACCGTCGACGACCGCGCCCTTCCGAACGTGCGCACAGGCGGTCATGCGGAAGGGTGAGGAATGATGAGCCCATGAGCGAACAGCACTCGGACGTCCAGGCGTTCTTCGCTGCACGGGCAGCCGACTGGGACAGCCGCTTCCCGGACGACGGGCCTGCGTACGCCGCCGCGGTCACGGACCTGGGGCTGGGGCGCGGCGACGCCGTCCTGGACGCGGGCTGCGGTACCGGGCGCGCCCTGCCCGCGCTGCGGGAGGCCGTCGGCCCCTCCGGAACGGTCGTGGGCGTCGACCTCACCCCCGCGATGCTGGCGCAGGCCGTGCGGGCGGGTCGGGACCGCAGTGCGGCGCTGGTGCTCGGGGACGTCGGGCGGCTGCCCCTGCGCGACGGGGCGTTGGACGCGGTGTTCGGTGCGGGGCTGGTGTCGCATCTCGCCCGGCCCGCCGAGGACCTGCGCGAACTGGCGCGCGTGGTGCGTCCCGGCGGCCGCCTCGCGCTGTTCCACCCGATCGGCCGGGCCGCACTCGCCGCGCGGCACGGGCGGCAGCTCACCGAGGACGACCTCAGGGCGGAGCCGAGGCTCCGCCCCCTGCTGGCCGACTCGGGCTGGCACATGGTCACGTACGAGGACACCGACGCCCGCTTCCTGGTGCTCGCCGACCGCGTCGGCTGAGACTCCCCGAAGGGGGAGGCGCCGTGGAGGGAGGGCCGGGCCGGCGCAGGGCACACCTGCCGCGACCGGCCCGCCCGTCCCATGCTCGGCGTGCTGCGGACCGGGCGGTGGCCCGTGGGGAACGGCGTACCGGCACGGCGGGGCCGGCCCGTTCCCCGAGGCGGCCGGATCGACCCGCGGGCTGCCGTGTGGTCCCGGCGCCCCCGCCGGCGGGGTGGTGGGGACGGGGCCGGGACACGCGGCTCTCCTCATCGGCCCGCGGGGTGGCGGACAGGGCGGGCGGAAGGAGCCCGCCCGGCAGGGGCGCGGCGGCTCCGCCCGTCCCGGTTCACGGAGGGGCCCGCGGGGCCCGGAAGCGCATGACCGTAGTCGGTGACTCTCCGTCCGGCCGCCCGCTGCTCCGCTGCTTCTTGCTGAGCTCTCGACTCGGGGGTTACTCGCTGGTACGGTGCGCCGACCGGCACTCTCGGGCGAGTGCGACGGGACGACGGGAGGCCGCCATGAGCACGACGGGCGAGAACGTGGGCGCCGGCACGGCCGGCGGGGAGCACGGGGCCGGCAGGACGGGCCCGGACGACTCGCTGTACGTACTCACCGCCGTACTCCTGACACCCGCGCAGTTTCCCAGCGTGCTCGGCGACGACTACCCGCAGGCGTGCCGGGCCCTGGGGCTCGAACCGTACGCCGAGGGGTACGGGCTGGTCCTCGGGCAGGACGGTGCCGGGGCTCGCTGGACGGTCGCGGTGAGTGACGTGTCGCTGGTCGCCGTGGCGGTCGCCGCGTGGGACTGCGGAATGGAGTACGGCCTGTCACCGGGAGAGGACAGCGTGGTGTGCGCCCTTCCGGGGTGGCCGCTCGCCCTGTCGGTGGCGGCGCCCGGTGTGCCCGCCCCGCACGACCCGCCGGCTGCGCCGGGGGATCCCGCGCCTTTGGCGCCGGCCGACACCTCCGCATGGGGTGCGGCACAGCGGCGGTTGGCCGCGGACGAGATCGCCTTGCAGTGGACGTCCTGGCGGGAGCAGCTTGGCGACGACGACTTCCCGGCCCCCGTCGCCGACCCCGGAGGCAGCGGTGGGTGGGTCTCCCGCCGTGGTGGCGTGCACGGTGCCCTGGCCGACCTGGAGCGGTACCTGGAGGATCCGCCGCCTCCGGGGCGGATACGGTCGATGTCCGCGCTCCCGGGCCATGCGCACGACCGGGACGCACGGCGCCTGGCCGAACTCGCCG